>CAXSHL010000058.1:0-27626 GCA_964237315.1 uncultured Nocardioidaceae bacterium | reverse complement strand
GTCAGGCAGGCTCACCGACACCGACCGGTACAACCTCCCTGGACATCACAGCTAGTCGTCGACTGACGGCGTCCCTTCCACGAGCAGGTCGGTCGACTCGTGAAGGGGGCCGTTGCGGTCCCGCGGCGGCCCCACCGATCCGCGCGGCTGTGCGACCGGCACGAGCAGTCTGCGGCGCGATCGCTTGTTCGTGTCGATGGCTCGGACGGTGCGCTCGACGGCATACGTCACCAGCGAGTCGACGGGCCACCGGAAGTTGGACAGCGGCGGCGTGAGCAGCTGCGACACCGGATGGTCGTCGTAGCCCAGCACCGAGATGTCGTCGGGAATGCGCAGCCCGAGCTGCCTGGCGGCGGCGTAGACGCCGTAGGCCATCGAGTCGGCCAGGCAGAAGAAGGCTGTCGGCGAGGGTTCGGCGGAGAGCGCGGAGGTCGCGGCGGCGGCCGCACCGTCGAGGTCATGCGGTGACATGTGCAGGCGGATCTGCATGCCGAGCTCGCTCGCCACCCGGCCGGCGGCGATCTCGGCCGGCCGGTCGGGGGTGTTGCGCGCGGACGGGGTCAGGACCGCGACCCGACGATGGCCCGCGGAGTGCAGCTGTCCCAGGGCGGCCGCGACCCCGGTGTCGTTGTCGAACACCACCTCGGCGACGGTGGAGGCGCCGGGAAGACCGTCACCGATCGACACCAGGAGCGTGTTGCGGGCGATCTCGGGCCAGTGTCGCCCACCGGGGTCGACCCACAGCACGATCAGTGCGTCCACCCGCTGGTCGACCAGCTGCGCCGCCAGCTCTGCCTCGAGCTCCGGGCTGTTCGACGCGTCGACGATCAGCGCGTGCCGGCCGACCTCCAGGAGCTCACGGCCGAGTGCCGCTGCGACGTGCTGCTGCCAGATGTCCTGCAGGGACCCGCAGAGCACGCCGACGTAGCCCGTCCGACCGGACGCGAGGGCGCGAGCAACCGGGTCGACCTGGTAGCCGAGGCGGGCGGCGACACCGCGGACCCGCTCCTGGGTCTCCACCGGGACGTGCAGTCCGCGCAGTGCGTAGGACACGGCAGCCGGGGACAAGCCGGTCTCCTTCGCGACGTCGCGAAGCGTGACACGCTTCGGACGCTCGCGCATCCCGTGATCATAACGAAGGAGGCGTCGGCTGTTCCTGGTTCAGCGGTGAAACGCTACAGTGAAGCGATACAGTGAAGCGGTTCACCAACCGGAAGGACCTACCGCATGACGACGTCCACCCGACCTGAGGCCCCATCCACACCTGCGGCCTCCGACCTCGCCCTCGACCTCGGCCTCGACCACGATCTCGGCGGCCTGCCCGACCGTGATCTCGACCGGGACGAGCTCGTCGACCTGGTGAGACGGGTGGGTGAACGCCCAGAGCTGTGGCGTCCGCACGTCGCCTTCGACGACGATGACCGGCACTACGTCTGCCTGCACCGGGACTCGCACCTCGACGTGTGGGTCTTGTGCTGGACGCCCGAGAACGACACCGGCTGGCATGATCACGACATCTCGTCGGGCGCGGTCGCTGTCGTCGACGGCAGCCTGCTCGAGCAGAACCTCGCCATCGGCTCGCCGGATCCCAGCAGGCAGGTCGATGCCGGCAGCACGTTCGACTTCGGACCCGACCACATCCACCGAGTGACCGGCGTCGCCCCGGGCAGCGTCAGCATCCATGCCTACTCACCGCCGTTGTGGCGGCTCGGCCAGTACACCGTCAGCGCGTCCGGTGCCCTGCGTCGCGCTTCCGTCTCGTATGCCGACGAGCTGCGCTCGGTGGACTAGTCCGCCGCACCGGGAGCACGCCGCGAAGGGAAGCAGGACCTCAAGCCGAGGCATCGACGAGCCGATGATTCGAGCATGGACCCACATCGGGGGGTGTGGCCCCTGTCCCTGCTGGCAGTGGGGGTGCTGAGCAGTGCAGCGTATGCGGTGGTCGTCCCGTCCGGCTGGATCGGACCTGCCTGGTATCTCGCGACTGCCACCCTCGGCACGGCCATGGCCATCTGGGGAGCCTGGACGGCAAGCCCTCCTCGTCGACGGATCTGGGCGGCGTTGGCGTGGGGTGCGGTCCTCTACCTGCTCGGGGACGCCCTGTGGGTGTTCTACGACGTCCTCGACGTCTCGCCGTACCCGTCATGGGCGGACGCGGCGTACCTGTCCCGCTACGTGCTGATGGTGCTGGGGCTGTGCTGGCTGGTGCGCGGTCGCGAGATCGGCCGCGACCGCGCTGCCTTCCTCGACGCTGCGATCCTCACCTCGGCTTTCGCGCTCCCGGCGACGATGTTCTTCGTCCTGCCGATCTTCGCGCGGAGCCACACATCGGTCCTCAGCATGGCGGTTGCGGCGGCATACCCGATCGGGGACGTCTTCATCCTCGCTCTGCTGTTGCGACTGCTGTGGAGCCCGTCGGCCCGCAACCCGTCGTTCTTCTCCCTCGCCGCCGGGTTGACCCTGTTCCTGGGCACCGACGTGTACTACAACCTGCTCGTGTCCCGGGGCGCGACGATGCCCTCCTGGATCGACGCCTGCTATCTCCTGACCTATCTGCTGATCGGCTTCGCCGCCGTGCACAGCTCGCGCGACGCTCTGAGCGAGCCCACCGCCCGGCAGGCAACCCGGCCCGTCGTCGTCAGGGTGCTGACGCTGGGTTGCTCCACCCTGCTTGCCCCGGGTCTGCTGGCCGCACTGGTTCTCACCGACTCACTCCAGGACGCGATCGTCATCGCGGTCGGCGGCGCGGTCAGCTCCACCCTCGTGCTCGTTCGGCTCTTCGACCTGCTGCGCTACTCCGAGTCGCAGTCGGTGCAGCTCGCAGTGCTGGCCCGCACCGACGGCCTCACCGGCCTGCCCAACCGACGCAGCTGGGACCATCAGCTTGCGCGTGCGATCGAGGACGCCCGCGCCAAGGGCACCTCACTGACCGTCGCGATGATCGACCTCGACCAGTTCAAGACCTACAACGACACGTTCGGCCATCTTGCCGGCGACCTTGCGCTCAAGGAGACCGCGGCGGCCTGGGTGCACCTGTTGGACGGCATCGGCTACGTGGCTCGGTACGGCGGCGAGGAGTTCGGCCTGTTCATCCCCGACTCGGCACAGGCGGTGACCGACGCACTGATCAGACGGGTCCACACCCAGGTCGCGCGTGGGCAGAGCTGCTCGATCGGTGTGGCGCAGTGGCAGCCCACTGAGCAACCGGCTCAGGCCGTGGCACGGGCGGACGAGGCGCTGTACGAGGCGAAGCGAGGCGGCCGGAACCGGATCGTGTGGCATGACTCCACCGGTCCCGACGACGTGTCGCCGCAGGACGGCCCACCTGTGGGTGGCAGCCTCATCCGTTCCACCAGCCGATCCTGAACCTGCAGACCGAGGACCTGCGTCAGCTCAGCCGTGAGTGCCCGCGCGGCATCAGCAAGACGGGCACGGGTGAGCTGCGCACGATCTTGGCGGCGTGAGAGCCGAGGTACAGCCTGCTCAGCGGCCCGGTGCTCGTTCCGACGACGAGCAGGTCACCGTCGTTCCAGACGACGTCGTGCAACGCGTCGGACCACGAGCCTCCCTGCCCCACCACCGTCTCGGCCCAGCTGTCGCTGCGGCCCGACTGGTTCGACGTCGACGCCAGGGATGTCGCGATGTCCTCCTCGAGCCGCTTCACCCACTCATCGGTGACGAGGTGCTCCGTGCCCGGCTCCACCGTCGCGACGTACTCCGCCATCGGACGGACGGCGAAGCAGACCACCCGCAAAGGGGCGGACATGTCGTGCGCGGTCGAGGCGGCCTGGGCGACCAGCCCGCCGTCATGGTCGGCTCGGCCCACCGCGACGCTGATGCGGGAGACCCGGGCGGCGCCGGGCTGGTGGAAGGCGCGAGGAGCGACGACGACAGGACGCTCGGTGGCGTGCACGATGCGCTCAGCGACACCCCCCAGCATGACGCGCCCCAGCAGTCCCGTCGAGGAGGATCCGAGCGCGACCGCGCTGACCTGGCGGTCCTCGATGACCTGGAGCAGCCCGGCCGGCACCGACTCGGCCCTGAGCAGCAGGCACTCGGCGTCGATGGAGCCGGCCGTCAGGTGGTCGCGGGCCCTGGCGAGCGCCTTCTCTGCTCGCGCCTCCTGGAAGGCGAGATACTCCTTGTCGCCCTGGTAGGGGTCCGGTGGCCACGGCGCGGGCACGACGGCCACCACGATCACGCCCTCGCCGCTGGAGCGTGCCAGCAGGGCGCCCACGTGCACGGCCGCCTCGTCCCGCTGGCCGGGGGCCAGACCGATCAGGATCGTCATGACAGCGCCATCACGCCGGCACGGTCTCGGGATCGACGACCACGTGGGTCACGGGGATCCGGTAGGTCTCTCGGGCACGCTCGACGATGTCGAAGCGCAGCCACGCGGAACGGTCCTCCGGCAGGGTGCAGATGACGAGGCGATCAGGCTTGAACTTCCCGGCGGAGTCCTCGAGCGCCTTGAGCGGCTTGAAGCTGCCCAGCTCGCCCTCGGCGTCGAGGTTCTCCGAGCGCAGGACCGACAGGGTCCGGTCCAGCCGCTCCTGGGCGGCCTGGACCGTGGCCTCCCACATGTAGACGGCGCCCTCGTACATCGCCGTGCCGGTGTCGATCGGGTTGGCGGGCACGCAGACGAAGTACTTCGCACGACCTGCCTGGTCGATCGAGCGCAGCTCGTTCAGCAGCTCGCTGCCCTCGACGGTCTCGTTGGCCAGCACCAGCACCCGGGAGGCCGGCGAGGTCGGCTCCGGCACGTCCACCGGCTCTGTGGGCCGCCGGTCGTTGACCCGCTTGGTGACGAAGTACAGCACCACCACGACCGCCCACGCGCCCAGGCTCTCCAGCAGCTGCGGCCGAGCGGCCGAGTCGAAGGCCATCTGCGTCAGGATCGCGATGATGCTCACGGCAACGAAGATCGACAGTCCGGGGAACAGCCACATCTTCACCACGAGCTGGTCCGAGCCCGTGCGGCGCCGCAGCACGATCTGCGAGATGCAGATCAGCACGTAGACGAACAGGATCACCGCGCCGGAGGAGTTCAGCAGGAAGATGAAGACCGTGTCGGGTGAGATCGCCGCCGCGACCACGCACGCGAAGCCCACCACCGACGATGCCAGGATCGCGTTCATCGGCACCCCGGCGCGATTCACGGTCATCAGTTGCATGGGCGCCTCGCGGCGAGCGGCAAGGACGAACAGCATCCGCGACGAGGTGTAGAGACCGGAGTTGAGGCACGACAGCACCGCCGTCAGGACCACCGCGTTCATGATGTCCGCGGCACCGGGGATCTTCATGGCCTCGAAGGCTGCGACGTACGGCGAGGCCGCCAGGTTCTTGGAGTTCCACGGCACGATGACGACCACCAGGAACACCGAGACGACGTAGAAGACAGCGATGCGCCCGATCACCGAGTTCGTCGACTGGCGGATCGCCTTGCCGGGATCCGGTGACTCCGCGGCCGCGATCGTGGCGACCTCGGCGCCGGTCATGGAGAAGATGACCACCAGGATGGCGGAGAAGATGGCTGCCGTGCCCTCCGGGAAGAACCCGCCGTGCGCGGTGAGGTTGCTGACGTCGAAGCCCTTGTTCGGCCAGGCTCCGACGATGAAGCAGACACCCATCACCAGGAACAGGGTGATCGCGGCCACCTTGATGCCGGCGAACCAGAACTCGAACTCACCGAACGAGCTGACCGAGAACAGGTTGGTCCCGGTCATCAGCGACATGAGCACCAGCGACAGCAGCCACAGCGGGATCCCCGGCGCCCAGAACTGCACCACCTTGGCGCCGGCGACGGCCTCGAAGCCGATGACGATCACCCAGAAGTACCAGTACAGCCAACCGACCGAGAAGCCGGCCCAGCCGCCCAGCGCCGCGCGGGCGTAGTCCGCGAACGAACCGGTCGAGGGGTTCGCCACCGCCATCTCGCCGAGCATCCGCATCACCATGATGACGAGGAACCCGCTCAGCGCGTAGCTGATGAACGACGGCGGCCCCGTCTCCGAGATGACCACTCCCGACCCCACGAACAGGCCGGCCCCGATCACACCGCCCATGGCGATCATCGTCAGGTGCCGCTGCGAAAGGCCCTTCTTCAGCTCGACTGGGGCAGCCCCCATGGTCAACTCCTCAGGGAAAGGTAAAGTTGAGGAACTCTGACGGGCGTGACGCATTCCTGTCAACAAGCGGCGACAGAACTTAATAGACGCGATATGAGCGCTCGGTCACGCCGAGGGTGGTGTCCGGAGCCACAAGTGGGTGACGACGAGCCCCACCAGGCGAAGAGCGCGAAGCAGACCACCAGGACCAGGCTGGGCGCACTGACCCAGGTGCCGATGACCGAGGTTGCGGATGTCCGCTACGGCTTCATCCAATGCGGGTGAGTGCGGTCCCCCTCGCATACGTACCGCCGCCCCTGGGCGTCCCATCCGCTCTGGTGGTACTTCGCCCTCGGGCAGAACTCCCCACCCCGAATGCAATGTCCGCTGGAAGTCCTGGTGCACTGGTGAGTGAGAGCGTGCGACACCACCGTCTGTGCGGTGACCGGGGCACTGCTTCTGGCCTCGGCTGAGGCAGCCGGTGCGGCGACGAGAGCAGCCGCTGGCGCTGAGAACAAAAGTGTCGCTGCGAGGACGGCAGCCTTCATGGACATGATCACGGTGATCCCCCGAGACGCCTTTCAGCATCACATCCACCCGCTGTGAGTGGCGTGCTGAGAAGTTGGCAAACGCTAAACCGACAAGGCACGCCAGTTGTATAGCCCAATATGACCATGAGCTTTACCTCAGAGGACTAGTTGAGGCCCGCCTTGGCATTCGCCCTGGGCCGGCCTCGTCGACGCGGTCACATCCACGTTGCCGCCCCGCAGTCCAGTCCCGGTGCGACCACCAGCCCGGCGTCGCGGAGCACTCTGCTGCCGGTGCCTCAGTCGTGGACGGACGCCGTTGGCATCAACGAGCACATACCACATCGTGGCCGTCGCGGGCGGTCTCGTGGCGGGAGTGATGACGGTGGTCTCGATGGCGATCCTGATCTACCGTCGGCGCACCACCGGCCCGGTCTTCTGCGCCGGTGGAACGGGTCGCCGGGGGACCTGATCACCATCCCCGACTCGCGTCACTCGCTGGAGGCAGTCGAGGACTCCGTCGTCCTCCTCACCGTCGGAAAGCCGTCGGGCTGAGGGTCACGCGGTGGTCTCGAGTGCTCGTCTCGGGTGGTCTGGGGACTCAGTCAGCACGCGGGGACTCACCGTCCTGGCCGTCGGTCGCTGCGGACTTGGTGAGGCTCAGGGCCGTGGTCTCGGGAGCCCACAGGTGGGTGACCACGAGCCCCACCAGGCAGATCGCCGCGCCGATCAGCACACTCGTTCCGATGCCGAACGCCTTGATCCCCAGTGGCAGCAGGAACGTGCCGCCGGCCGCCCCGATCCGGCTCATGGCTGCCGCGAACCCGGCGCCGGTGCCCCGCAGCTCGGAGGGGAAGATCTCCGACGGGTAGACACCGGTGAGGTCGCCGGAGATCGCGTTGAAGAAGGCGAAGAGCACGAAGCAGACCACCAGGACCAGGCTGGGCGCGCTGCCCCAGGCGCCGATGACCGCCAAGGTGGCGACCATGACGTAGAACGAGACCAGGAGCAGTGAGCGTCGCCCTGCCTTCTCGATGACCAGCATGCCGGCCAGGGCACCGAGGAAGGCGACCGTGTTGGAGCCGATGATGCTGGCCTTGGGGTCACCCACACCCAGCGCCGCGAAGACCTGCGGTGCGAAGGTGAAGATGGCGAAGTACGGCGCGACGATGCAGGTGAAGAAGATGCAGGCGAACGCCGTACGCCGCCACATGTCGGGCCGGAACAGGTCGGCGAACGTCGCGTCCTCCTTGGACTCGTCGCCGAGGTCCTCGTCCTCGAAGTACTCCTCGCCCAGGTGCTCGTCGACGATCTCGCGGGCCTCGTCCTCCCGGTCCTCGCTGACCAGCCATCGCGGGGACTCGGGGAGACCTTGGCGCAGCAGCAGCGTGGCCAGCCCGGGCACCGCACCGGTGGCCAGGATCCATCGCCAGTCCAGTCCCACCGCGACCAGCAGGTAGGCGACGATGACGGCGAGCAGGAATCCGCCGTACCACGCGGCCTGCAGGCTGGCCAGCCGCATGCCGCGGCCCTTGCGCGGGACGAACTCGGCCAGCATGGTCTGACCGATGGCGTACTCCGCGCCGATGGCCAGGCCCAGCGCGAGCCGCAGGACGAACAGCCAGAGGAAGTTGCCCACCAGGACCTGCGCGAGACCGAGGACCACGAAGGCGATGAGGTCGATCAGGAAGATCGTGCGTCGACCGAAGCGGTCGGCCAGCAGTCCGAACACCGGACCGCCGAAGAAGATCCCGGCCAGCGTGGAGGCCGCGATCATCCCCTGCTCCAGAGCCGACATGTCGAACTCTTTGATGATCAGGGGAAGGACCACGCTGATGACCCCGAGGTCGTAGCCGTCGAGCCCCTCCCCGAAGGCGGTGGCCGAGGTGATCCGCAGGAGGAACCCTCGGTCCGCGGTCGATCGTTCGGGCATGGGGTGCCTTCCTCGCAGCGGTGCATCCCTTCTAGCCCATCGCTTGCCGAGTCAAACCTCCTGACCGTCCAGCCGTGCAGATGCGCCGACTCGACCAGGCGGGGCAGCACCCGGAGGTGCTGCCCCGCACAGGGTCCGGATCCACTCAGCGGGAAAGTGCCTGCACGCCTCCGTCCGCCGCCTCGAAGGAGATCAGCACCCGTGCCCCGTGGCGGTACCTCGCCGGGTCACGCACCGCGAACGACACCTGGTGCGACCCCGCCCGCAGGGCCAGGGTCCGCTGCCCGAGCAGGCGCCCGCCCATGTCGGGGGACCAGCGGGGAGTGCTGCCGTCGGAGACCCGGCAGGCGGTCATGCCCCAGTCCGGGGGCGGGTCCGCGCGGCGCGAGCACGAGGTGGTCCACACCGGCGTGTAGTGCACGTCACCGGCGTACCCGTACAGGCGTGCGGTGCCCCGGCCGCTCGTGGCGAGCCGCAGGTAGACGCGTCCGTTCCGGACGACCGGCCTGGTCGCGACGGTGATCCGGTCACCCGCTGTGGCGGGCTGACGACCGGCGATCGGCACCCCGTTGCGCGCCGACTGGGCGATCGTCTGCGGGGACTGCGTGCCGTCGAGGTTCGGATGTCCCACGATCGGCGCGCCCACGGTGGTGGGCCGGCCGGCCGGCGGTGTGTAGCCCTCGACCGTGGCCTGTCCCCAGCGGTACGGGTCGGACTGCACGCTCCCGAACGCGGACCACCCCGACCGGGTGCTGGCGTCGATGTGCCGCAGCGTGGTGGTGCCGTCGGCCGCCGTGTCGTCGTTGTCGTAGGGCGTGATGTCGAGACCCACGTGCTGGGGGTTCACCGCGGCGGGCAGGTCCGCCAACGGGATCTTGACCTCCAGGTCGTAGCCACCCCCGGGGTAGGCGTGGTCGGTGGTCGTCTTGTTGTCACCGACCCACTTCGCGGACGACGCGACCTGCACCCCTGGGGCGTTCGGGGCCTGGGCGACCGTCTTGGCCAGCGGCCCGGTGCTGAACCCCTGGTGGTAGTCGGCGTCCCGCTCCCAGCAGGGACCGTTCGCACCGTTCCCATTGGTGTTCCCGGGGTCGTCGGTGAACGGGAACACGCCCAGCTTGAACGTGTTCGCTGTGTCCCTGGCCTTCTGCGACGCGTTGCCGCGCGGGTCCACCGTGATCTCCACCGAGTCCGCCAGCCAGTGGGCCACGCACTCCTGCGGCTTCACGGCGTAGGACTGGTAGTCGTCGACGACGTGGGTGAAGACGTACAGCGCGTCGTCGCTCCAGCTCACCTTCGCCCAATCGTGGTCGGCGCCGCCGTCCTTGCCGCAGTCCGAGGGTCCGGTGCAGGACTCCGAGCCCTGCCAGATGCGCCCGAGGTCGAGCTGGGGGCCGGGATACTCACCCGCGCCCTCCTTGGCGTCGACGGTCGGTGCCTGGCCGGCCCGGGGGATCGTGGTGACGGGTACGACGGACAGCTGCAGGGTCTCCTTCGACGAGCCGCCGCCGCCGTACGTCGTCGTGATCGGCATCGTCGCCTCCGGGTCAGCCGGCAGCGAGGACTCGGTGTTCGACAGCCGGAAGCGCACCGTCGTGGTCGCCCCGGGAGCAAGGGGACCGTAGGCCTGGCTCGCGGCGGCGACGGTGAAGCCCGCGGGAGGACTCACCGTGACCGACCCGCTCCGGGAGATCGATCCCCAGTTGTGCACGTCGACCGGCACGGTGACCGTCTTGCCGACACCGACGGCCTGAACCGCGTCGGAGCGGCCGAGCCGGCGCGCGGCCGGAGCCGTGTGCTCGAGCCACTGGTCGTACTCCGCCCACTTGCCCCAGCGGTGGAAGCGACCCTCGACGGCCGGCACCACCTGCACCACCGTCTCGGTGTAGCCCGAGAGGTGGCCGCGCCGCCAGGTGGCGGCGATCCGGGCCGGCTGCTCGGTCGTCGCGTTCGCCGACGGCGTCACGGTGAAGGTCGCCGTGCCCGTCCGGTGCGGTGCGAGCCGGCCGAGGTGCCGGGCACCGTCGACGCGCCAGCCAGACGGCAGCGTCAGACGCACCGTGCCGGCGGGGATGGCCCTCCCGGGCGCGCGCAGCCGCAGGGTCGCCTTGAACGGCGTGCCGGGAACCACGTAGAAGCGGGAGAGACCGAGGCGCTCGAGGGTGCCGAGGGGCAGGCCACCAGGGTCTGGACGCGTGACGCCGAGCAGGACCGCGTCGTCCCTGCCGGCCTGCGGGTTCGCGCGGCCGCCGGGAAGGGTGTTCGGCTGGAACGGCACCGAGGCGTAGGTCTGGGCGAACGTCGGGCAGTCCGGCTTCGAGCTGTCCTGGTACATCACGCGGCTCTGCGTGGGGTAGGCCGACGCGCCCTCGTCCGCGACCTGCTGCCAGCTCTTGTGCGTGCCCGCTGGTCGCTTCTGGACGTTCCCCTTCGGCCAGGTGTACGGCGACCGGTAGCCGGTCCACACCCCGGCGACCGTCCCTCCGGCCGGACTGGCCGGCACGAAGCCGGTCAGGCAGTTCCGCTTCGTGGTGCTGCCCCCGGTGCCCTCCGTGCTGCCACCGGAGAAGACCTTCTTGACCTGCCAGGTGCTCAGCGCGTGCGCGCCACGGAGCTGTCCGGGGAACATGTGCGGGTCGGCGGCCGCCTGCATCCCCTCCCAGATCAGCCGCCCGGCGACCTGGTGGTTGCCGTGCCCGGCCTCCAGCGACGGGGTCCAGCCGACGTACACGTCGGGCTGGGTGGTCCGGATGATCCGGGTGACCCGGCGCAGGGTCTCGGTGTGGTTCCAGACGTCGTTGGTCAGGGGTGCGCTCTGGTTGTAGAAGAAGTCGACGCGGTCGACGTAGTAGACGTCGAGCGTGCCCGACCGGTAGTGCGCCACCCGGTCCTCGTTCTCGCGGCGCAGCCCGAGTGCGGGTCCTCCCTCGGGACCGGTGGCGTTTCCGCCGCCCTCGCCGCGGGTGACCTGGATGACCCCGCACCTGGTGCCGTAGCGCTGGTGCCAGACCCCGCAGGGCCCGATGATGCCGGTGTCGTCGTCGGGGTGGGCCCACTCGCCCATCACGTTGATCTTCGTCCGTCGGGGGGCGACGTACGCGTGCGAGGCTCGGGGTGCCTGCGCCTGCCTGGCCGTCGTCGCGGCGGTCCCGTCCATCGCCGCCTGGGCCGCCGAGCCGGTGGCCAGCGCGGCGACCAGTCCGCTGCCGGCCAGGCTGACGGCCGCGACCCAGGCCGTGGCCCGGCCGGTCCTGCTCCTTGCGGGTCTTCTCATTGCTGTGGATCCCTTCTGCTGCAGTTGGTCTGCGCTACTCCTTGACGGCTCCGGTGAGCATGCCTTCGATGAACCGACGCTGGAACACGAGATAGACGATGACGACGGGCAGGGCGACCAGCACCGCCCCGGCGGCCAGCAGGGCGACGTCGGAGGAGTGCTGGCCCTGGAAGAACGCCAGGCCGAGCGGGACGGTGCGACGGGCGTCGCTGCTGACCATCACGAGTGCGAGCAGGAACTCGTTCCACGTCCACATGAACGTGATGACGACCAGCGTGGTGATCGCCGGCCGGCCCGACGGCACGAGCACCCGCCACAGCACCGACCAGCTGTTGGCCCCGTCGATCCGGGCGGCCTCGGTGATCTCCCGCGAGCTGCGGCTGAAGTAGGTGCGCATCCAGTAGGTGCCGAACGCGACCGACTGCGCGGTCTGGGGCAGGATCAGCGCCCAGTAGGTGTCGGTGATCCCGAGGCCGCGGAAGTCGTAGTAGAGCGGGATGACCAGCGCCTCCTCGGGGACGGTCAGCCCCAGCAGGAAGAGGTAGAACAGCACGCTGACGCCGGGGAACCGCATGGTGCCGAACGCATAGGCGGCCATCGTGGACAGCACGGCCGAGGACACGACGACCACCACGCTGACGATCACCGACGAGCGCAGGTAGGAGCCGAAGTGCCCGCGGCGCCAGGCGTCCACGAAGTTGTGCCAGTGCAGGCCGTCGGGCAGCAGCAGCCCCGGTTGGGCGTGCTCGTTGCTGGAGAACGCCGTGGAGACGATCTGGAGCACCGGCAGCAGCGCGACCAGCGTGAAGACCACCAGCACGACGTAGGTCAGGGTGCGGTCCAGCCGTGAGGTGATCACTGGTCGCCCTCCACGAGCCGTGAGACGACCACGGTGAGCACGAAGATCAGGACGGTGAGCCCGATGCCCACCGCCGCGGCGGAGCCGACCTGTCCGGTCTCGAAGGCGCGGTGGTAGACCTCGTAGGCCGGCACCGCCGTGCTGTTGCCGGGACCTCCCGCGGTCGTCAGGTAGATCAGGTCGAAGTTGCGAAGTCCCGCCACGATGGTCAGCGTCGCTGCGACGGCGATCTGCGGGCGGATGGCCGGGAGGGTGACGGCCCTGAACTCCTGCCACGCCCCGGCGCCGTCGAGGCGAGCCGCCTCGTAGCGTTCCCGGGGGACCGTCTGCACCCCGGCGAGGAACAGCACCATGCACAGTCCGAAGCCGACCCAGGTGCCGGCGACACCGACCGCCGGAAGCGCGAGCGAGAACGAGCCGAGCCAGGAGCGGGTGAGCCCGTCCAGGCCGACCAGTCGCAGTGCCTCGTTGAGCAGGCCGGTGGGGGCGTAGATCCAGCGCCAGGTCACCGCGACCACCACCATCGCCAGCACCTGCGGCCGGAACAGCACGGTGCGGAAGAAGGTCAGCCCCCGGACCCGCACCCGGGACATGGCCACGGCGAGCAGCAGTCCGAGGGTGATCGGCAGCAGCGCGTAGAAGACCAGCAGCACCAGGGCGTGCAGGAACGGGCCGCGCAGCGTCGGGTCGGTGAACAGGGCGGTGTAGTTGTCCAGGCCGACCCACGTGGCGACGGACAGACCGTCCCAGCTGAACAGCGAGTACCACACCGACTGTCCCAGCGGGACGATCACCATGGCCACGAAGACCACGAGGGCAGGGGCGATGTAGAGGTAGCCGAGCGCTCGCGGCTCACCTGGCGCGCGGCGCCGGTACGCCGTACGCGCCCGGTTGGCCATCGAGGCGTCTCCTCAGCTCTTGTGGAACTTCGAGTAGTCGGCCTGGAGCGCGTCGGTGAACTGCTGCGGAGTGGACTTGCCGCCGATGAGGTTCTGCAGCGCGGCGGTGATCGTGTCGTAGAAGGTGGGTGTCGAGTAGTCGAGGTAGGGCACCAGGCCGTCGGCGGCGCTGATCTTCTGCCAGCCGCCGACCAGCTGCCCTTCGACGCTCGCCGACGACAGGGCGCTCGCGGCCTGTCCGGGGACGGCCGGGAGGTTGCCCGTCTTCAACATCACGTCGGCGGCTCGGGCGTCGGTGATGAAGTCGATGTAGGCCGCGGCGACATCAGGAGCCTTCGACTTCGAGGTGACGCCGAACGCGAGCGACTCACCTCCGGTGGTCGCCACTCCCTTGCTTCCCGGCGGGGTCGGCATCACGCCGAGCGAGGACCCCATCGGGCCCTTGAGGTCGGCGGCCAGCCAGGTGCCGGTGATGTCGAAGACGCCCTTGCCCTGGGCGAACTGCTTGTTCGCGTCGTCGTAGCCGATGCCGTTGACCCCGGAGGGGAAGTACCCCTTCTTCGCCCAGGACTGCAGGGTCGCCGCCGCCTGCACCGTCGGGGCCGAGGTCCACTTCGCGTCACCGGTGCCGAAGACCAGGTTGCGCACGTCCTGCTTGCCCGCGGTCGCGGCCTGGATGACCCCGAAGGTGTGTATGGCCGGCCACTTGTCGAGGTTGCCCCACTGGATCGGCAGCTCACCCTTCGCCTTGATCTTCGGGAGGTCCGCGACGAGCTCGGACCAGGTTGCCGGCGGCGTGAGGCCGAGCTGCTTGAGCTTCGTCTTGTTGTAGTAGACGCCGACGTACTCGCCCATCTGCGAGAGGCCGTAGAGCTTTCCCTCACCGAAGTGGGAGGCGTCCGAGCTCACCTTGTTCAGCGCCAGGAGGGTCGGGGGATAGCGCTTCGACCAGCCGTAGGCCTTGGCGTAGGAGTCCAGCGGCAGCAGCATCCCGGCCTTCACGAAGGTCACCATGTCGGGATAGCCCTGGTTGGCCTCGACGACGTCAGGTGGGTTGCTCCCCGACAGCGCCAGCTTCAGGGTCGTCTTGAGGTCGGAGAAGCTCTTCGAGGTCCGCTTGATGGTCACGTTGGGGTACTTCGCCTGGAACTGCTGGTTGAGCTTCGTCATCTCGGCGTTCTGGCCGCCCCGGACCTCCTGGTCCCACACCGAGAGGGTCACCTTGCCGGCCTTGGCCGGGTCGGTGGAGATGCTCGAGGGCGACTTGGCCTTGGGCTGGGTGGAGCCGCCGGACCCGGGTGCGCTGCAGGCACTCACCGTGAGCGCGCCGCAGATCGCCACGGCGGCCAGCGCCCGGTAGGCGGGCGCACGTCGCGGAGAACGCGGAGAGGGGGTGGTCATGGGTGGTCTCCTCGATGTTCGTCGGGTCTCAGCGGGTCGTGTCGCATCTCGTCAGCTGTCCTCCCCAGGTCGGAGAGTCGCGCAATCGTGGCGGCGGCTCGACGGCGGTTCCGCACCGGGGCGGACGGAGCCAGGTCGTCCAGGAACGCGTATCGACGACGCAACGATGCAGAGTACGAACCCGGGCTCGCATCCGAGCGCACGACGCGCCACCAGTCGAGCACGTCGCCCAGTCCGGGCGCGGCCAGCGACCCGCCGAACTGCTGCACCGCCAGCGCGGAGCAGATGGCGCCGAAGGCCAGCCGGTCGGCCAGTGGCCACCCCGACAGGGTGCCGAGCACCATGGCGCTGCCGAAGACGTCACCGGCGCCGGTCGGGTCGATGGCGTGCACCCGGAGCGACGGGACCTCCGCCTCCTCGCCGGTGGTCGAGTCGATCGCCATCGCCCCGTTGACGCCGTTGGTGACCACTGCCAGCGGGACGAGGTCGGCGATCGCGTAGAGCGCCTCCCGGGCGGTGTCGGTGCCGGTGTAGGCCATCGCCTCGACCGCGTTGGGCAGGAACGCGTCGCAGACCGCGAGCTGGTCGAGCACGCTGCGCGACCAGACGCCGGAGTCGTCCCACCCCACGTCGGCGAAGACCTTGGCGCCGTCGGCACGGGCCAGGTCGACCCACGAGGGGTGGCCGCCTGCCGCGATCCGGGTCTCCGAGTCCAGGTCGACCATCACGGCCCGGGACCTCGGCGGGACGCCGATCATCTCATCAGCCGGGATCGGGGCGGGATGCCCGTGGGTGACCATCGTGCGGTCGCCTTCGGCGGACATGGAGACGGTCACCGGGGAGTGCCAGTGCGGGAAGGACCGGGAACGGGACAGGTCGACGCCCTCCTGGTCGGCCAGCGTGCGCCAGCAGAACTCGCCGTAGACGTCGTCGCCGAAGGCTGCTGCCAACGAGGTCTGCAGACCCAGCCGGGCAGCCGCGGTGGCGAGGTTCGCGATCCCGCCCGGCGACGACCCCATCCCGGTCGCCCACGTCTCCACACCCGGGGGTGGCAGCGCCGGCAGGCCCGTGAAGATGATGTCCAGGAAGACCGTCCCCGACAGGAGCAGGTCGAACGTCGGCTCCGTCGTGCCCCCGGTGGTCGCCACCGACTGGTCCTGCGTGGTCATCGGCTCCGCCGCCCATCTCGCCGTCCGCTCGGTGATCGTAGGTCATCGCCTTGCGGCCCGGCAATCATCGCCGGTCAGCTTCGGTCATCAACAGTCAGCTTGCTGCAGACGTGCGCACGTCCTTGGTAGATTCCCCGCATGCTCCAGGTGCGGCGCGAGGCGGAGATCGTGCGAGTGCTCCGGGCGCGGGGTCCGGCCAGCGTCGACGACCTGGCCCGACGCCTCCGGGTCAGCGCCTCGACCGTGCGTCGCGACCTGGCCCGGCTGGACGCCCGCGGCACGCTGCAGCGGGTGCGCGGCGGTGCGGCCGCCGCCACCGACGACGCTGACGGTGACCTGCCCTTCGAGCGGGTCGTCGAGCACGACGCCACCGACAAGCGCGCGATCGGCATCCGGGCGGCGCAGCTGGTGCAGGACGGCGACGTCGTGCTCCTGGACATCGGCACGACGGTCGTCCGCCTGGCGCGGGAGCTGGTCGGCCGTCCGGTCACGGTGATCACCTCGAGCCTCGCGGTGCTCGACGTCCTGCGCGGTGACCCCGCGGTCGAGCTGATCATGCTCGGCGGGGTGGTGCGCTCGTCGTACCACTCCGTGGTGGGGCTGCTGACCGAGACCGCGCTCGGCCAGGTGCGTGCCGACCTGGCGTTCCTGGGCACGAGCGGGGTGCGGACCAGCGGAGAGGTGCTCGACAGCACGCGCGTGGAGGTGCAGGTGAAGCGGTCGATGATCGCGGCGGCAGACCGTGCCGTGCTGCTCGCGGACCGGCACAAGTTCCCCGGCTCCGGTGGGCTGAAGGTCTGCCACGTCCGTGAGCTGTGGGGACTGGTCACCAACCAGGGACTGCACGAGTCGATGGTCTCGACGTGCCGCGATGCCGGTGTCGAGGTGGTGCTGACATGAGGCTGACGATCCTCGGTGGCGGCGGGTTCCGGGTGCCGCTCGTGTACGGCGCGCTGCTGCGCGACCACGACGACCCGCGGGTCGACGAGGTGACGTTGTACGACGTCGACCCCGAGCGACTCGACGCCATGAGGCACGTGCTGCAGCAGATGGCCGACGGGGTCCAGGACGCCCCCCGGGTGCGTGTCAGCACCGAGCTCGAGGCTGCCCTGGCCGGCACGGACTTCGTCTTCTCCGCGATCCGCGTCGGCGGCCTGGAGGGGCGCACCCGCGACGAGCACGTCGCCCTCGACCTCGGTGTGCTCGGCCAGGAGACGACCGGCCCCGGCGGCCTGGCCTACGGCCTGCGCACGGTCCCCGAGGCCGTGCGCATCGCCGACGCCGTCGTACGTCTCGCGCCGCAGGCATGGGTCATCAACTTCACCAACCCTGCCGGCATGGTCACCGAGGTGATGCAGGCGGTGCTCGGTGCTCGGGTGGTCGGGATCTGCGACTCTCCCATCGCCCTGGCCCGGCGAGCGGCGACGGCACTGGGTCTCGACCCGGCGCGCACCCGCCCCGACTACGTCGGGCTCAACCACCTCGGCTGGCTGCGCGGGCTGGTCCACGACGGCGAGGACGTGCTCCCCGGGCTGCTCGCGGACGAGTCGGCGCTGCGCGGCATCGAGGAGGCACGGCTCCTCGGCGCGGACTGGGTCCAGACGCTCGGGGCGCTGCCCAACGAGTACCTCTACTACTACTACTTCTCGCGTGACGCGGTCGCGTCCATCCGCCTGGAGCCCGACACGCGTGGGGACTATCTGCTGCGGCAGCAGCGGGCGTTCTACGAGGCGGTGGCCGCGGAGCCGACGCGGGCCTACGAGCAGTGGCAGAGGGTGCGGGCCGAGCGGGACGCCAGCTACATGGCCGAGGTGCGCAGCGAGGACGAGGAGCGCGACGCCGACGACCTTGCGGGCGGCGGCTACGAGGGAGTCGCGCTGGCGTTCATGGCGGCGGTCATGCGGGGGACACCGACCACCATGATCCTCAACGTCCGCAACGGGACGACGCTGTCGGGACTGCCGGCCGACGGCGTGGTCGAGGTGCCCTGCCACGTCGACGCCGCAGGGGCCGTCGCGTTGTCGACCGAAGCCCCCGACGCCCACCAGCTGGGACTGATGAGCCAGGTCAAGGCGGTCGAGCAGCTCACCATCGTCGCCGCACGATCCCGCGACGTGGCCCTCGCGACGAAGGCGTTCGCGCTGCATCCACTGGTCGACTCGGTCACGGTCGCTCGCGAGCTGGTCCGGGGCTACGGCATCGAGGCCCTGTTCCGTGAACCGTTGCGGGATTGTTGACAGTCTGGTTCACACGTGGGTACGGTCACTACTGGTCCTCCTACGGAAGGTTGACTCAGATGAGCCCCGAGAGCCTGGAAGCCGCGGTCAAGCGGGCGGGTGGGCCGGTGGAGCTCCTGCGCAACTCGCCGGTCCGTCCGCACACCTTTCCGGTGACAGCCGAGTTCTCCAACTGGCGGACCGAGCAGCGATCCTGGCGTGAGGGCTGCGCACTGCTGGACCAGTCCCACCACATGACCGACCTCTACATCAGTGGGCCCGGCGCGCTGCGGCTCCTGAGGGACCACGGCGTCAACAGCTTCGAGGGGTTCACGCCCGGCCGGGCGAAGCAGTACGTCGCGGTGAACCAGGACGGGCAGGTCATCGGCGACTCGATTCTCTTCCACCTCGCCGAGAACAGCTTCGACCTCGTCGGGCACCCGATGACGCACGACTGGCTGCAGTACAACGCTGCCGTCGGTGACTACGACGTCAGGCTGGAGCGCGACGAGAACTCCTACGATCGAGCCTCCGGGCCGCCGAAGGTCTACCGCTACGAGCTTCAGGGCCCCACAGCCGTGCAGATCCTGGAGACGGTGACCGGAGAGCGCGTCCCCGAGGTCAGGTTCTTCGCGATGGCTGACTTCACGATCGCCGGGATACAGGTCCGGGGCCTGCGCCACGGCATGGCCGGACAGCCCGGGTTCGAGCTCTTCGGTCCCTGGGACGAGGGCTTCGCGGTTCTCGACGCACTGCTCGACGCGGGCCGCGATCTCGGTCTGGTCAGGGTCGGTGCCAAGGCCTACTCCACCGCGAACCTCGAGTCCGGCTGGATCCCGTCACCGATGCCGGCCATCTTCGGGGACGAGATGTCGGCCTACCGGGAGTGGCTGGACGTCACGAAGATGGGGTCGCTCGGAGGCAGCATGGACTCCACCGACATCACCGACTACTACGTCACCCCCTACGACATCGGCTACGGCCGGGTCGTCGCCTTCGACCACGAGTTCGTGGGGCGCGCGGCGCTCGAGGAGATCGCAGACCGACCACATCGCGAGAAGGTCACCCTGGTATGGCGCGACGCTGACGTCATGGCGGCCGCGCGCACCCTGTACGAGACCGGGACGCCGGCGAAGTACATCGAGATGCCCAAAGCCCGCTACGCGTTGTTCCAGATGGACACGGTCGTGTCGGACGGGAAGCAGGTCGGCCTGTCCATGGATGCCGGCTACCTCGCCAACGAGCGCGTGATGGTCTCCCTGGCTGTCGTCGACCCCGAGCTCGCCCAGCCCGGCACAGAGGTCACGGTGCTGTGGGGTGAGGAACGCAACTCCGCCAAGCCGACGGTCGAGGAACACCGTCAGGTCGAGATGCGAGCCACGGTGGCGCACGCGCCGTACGTGCAGTTCGCCCGAGACACCTACCGCCGCACGTGAACGAGCGGCCGGACGGAGCAGTGCAGGCATGAGGAAGCTGAAGCCACCTGACACCGGCCGGGGCCGGCAGGCCCTCGCCGACCTGATGTCGAACATCAGCTACGAGGTCATGCCGTTCAAGGGCACCGGCGACACGGTGCTCGAGCACGTGCCCCGCTCCATCCCCGTCACGGTGACGGTCACCGAGGCGAAGGGCATCGCACCGACGATCGAGCTCGCAGCCAGGCTCGGCCGCGAAGGCTACTCCGCGAACCCGCACCTTCCCGCCCGCCAGATCCGTGACGAGGCGGAGCTCGGTGACATCGTGGCCCAGCTGGCCGACTCCGGAGTCGACAAGGCGTTCGTCATCGGTGGTGACGCCTCGGAGCCCGCCGGCGTGTTTCCCGATGCTCTGTCTCTGCTGCGCGCGCTGGACGGGATGGGGCGACCCCTCAAGGACATCGGGATCAGCGGCTATCCGGAGGGACACGGACACATTCCCGCGGAGCTGATCGAGGCCTCGTTGGAGGCCAAGGCGCCCTACGCGGCCCGGATCGTGACGCAGATGTGCTTCGATGCCCGCACGACGATCGACTGGGCGGCCGGCATCGCCTCACGGGGGGTGACCGTGCCGGTGGTCGTGGGCATGCCGGGACCGGTGACGCGGCAGAAGCTGGTGCGGATCTCCGCGGGCATCGGACTCGGCCAGTCCGCACGTTTCCTGCACAAGCAGCAGGGTCTGCTGCGCAGGTTCTTCACGCCCGGAGGGTTCGCGCCCGACGGGCTGCTGCACAGGCTCGGCGCCGGGATCACCACGGCGTCCACCCACATCAGCGGAGTCCGCTTCTTCACCTTCAACGAGATCGCCCGGACCGAGCAGTGGCGTCGAGAGCTCACCGACTCCCTGCCGACGCCGACCGCCCGGCCGTCACCGGAGGAAGGCCCGTGAGCGAGCAGCAGGTCAGGAGCCCAGCTCGAGCAGTAGGTCGGCGAGCTGCTCCGGCGCGGTGACCATGGCCTCGTGACCGGTAGGCAGCTCGAGCACCGTCCACCCCTTCTCGCGCGCCCGGGTGGCCTGGCTCTCGAAGACCCGCATCCAGTCGACGCACTCGATGAACGCGGCGGCCACCTCATCGACCGCGCCCGTCAGGCGGAGCGGATCGGTGTAGGTCTTCCACGGGTGAGGCGTCAGCCGCGGTGTCAACCAGTCGACGTCGCTCTGGTCGGTCACGCCGAGCACCTCGAGCCGGCGCACCGGCACCAGCCATCCGAACCCTGCGTCTGCGGCCGACTCGCTCCAGTGGTGCGCCACGGTCTCCGGCTGCAGGGACACCGCCGTCTCACCGTCCTCGCCCACGAAGGCATCGAGGTAGACCCGCTTCGCGATGGCGTCGGCACGCCGGTCGGCGACCGCGGTGATGATCTGCCCGGCATAGCTGTGACCGACCAGGATGACGTCCCGCAGGCCGAGCACGTCCACCAGCCTGACGATGTCCTCGACATGGGTGTCCAGGCCCACAGTCGGCGACAGCAGGTGTGCACGCTCCGAGAGGCCGGTCAGTGTCGGCGCGTGCACCTCGTGTCCCTGGCTCCGAAGCAGCGGAGCGACCCGGTCCCAGCACCAGCCACCGTGCCAGGCGCCGTGCACCAGGACGTACGTCGACATGCGTATCTCCTTCTCCGCGGTGGAAGCGATCGCCACAGGTCACGCCTGGTGCGTCCGCCACCCCCCGCGGTAGGTCTCGCGAGCCATGGCGGCATAGGGAGCGGGGCTGACGATGGCGCGGACGGCGAGCTGCTCGTGGGGCTCGACGGTCGTCTTGCGCGAGCCACCGTCGGGTTCGCCCCAGATCACGCGGACCTCGGCGCCGAGCGGCACGTCGGGATTGACGGTCGCCAGGGAGAGCACCTTGCGTTCGTTCGCGCTGTAGCCGGTGAAGAGGGACAGCCCGACGAGGTTGTCGTCCGCGTCGAGGACGGAGTCGAAGTTCGACGAGCCGTAGTTGGCGTTCGGCAGGTCGAAGAACTGGTAGGTGTGGCCGTCCGGGTCGACGGGGGAGGCGAGCAGCTTGGCGACATCCTCGGCGTTCCAGGCGAGCGTCACCTTCCTGCGCTGGGACCCGGGGTCGATGGCCTCGAGCGCACTGCGACCGACGAAGTCGTGGTCGAACTTGACGAACGACCCGTAGCCCAGCTCCCACGGGTTGAGGTAGTAGTCCGTGATGTCCTGGGACACGAAGCTTCCCGCCACCGCGTTCAACGCCTCGTAGGAGGTGGGGGCCAGCCACTCGCGGTAGGGCCGCAGCTCCTCGCTCGTGTAGACGGCCGGAAGCGGCGAGGGGATCCAGCCGGACTCCAGGGTGTTGCAGGCGTAGGCACGAGACCCGCACGCCTCGAGCCCGAACTCCTGACCGGCTTCGAGGATGGTGTCCCGGATCTTGTCATAGGTCTCATAGGGACCCCAGAGCTCGAGCCCCGGTGCGCCGGCCATGCCGTGACGAAGGGTGCGCACCTGCTCGTCTCCTACGTTCAGGTGCCCCATGCGGAAGAACTTGACCTTCTCCAGCGGTGCTCTGTTCAGCTTCTCGATGACCTGCCAGGCGTTCGGGCCCTGGATCTGGAACCGCCACACGTCGCGCGTGACGGCCTTGCCGTATGGCCGCGAGGGGGAGCGGTCGTCCATCCGGACGTCAACGTCGTAGCCCTGGGTGGCCTGGTAGGTGAGCCAGTTGGCGACCGGTGCGCGTCCGACGAAGACCAGCTCTGTCTCGGCGAGGCGGAACAGGATGCCGTCACCGATGACTCCGCCCTCCGGCGAGACCGGCACGAACTGCTTGGCGGAGTCCACGGGGAAGTTGGCCGTGCTGTTGATCCCCGTGTCGCTGAACAGCTTCAGAGCGTCCGGTCCGGAGGCCCAGAGGTTGACCATGTGGTGACTCTGGTCGAAGAGCACGGCGGTCTTCTGCCAGGCGGTGACCTCGCGGCGGAAGTTCGTGAACTCCGAGGGGACCACGGGGTAGATGTAGGCGCCCAGCTGCGAGTTGCGCAGCAGCTCGACCGTGTTGCCTGACTGGTCCAGCACGTCCTGGAGGTTCTTCGCCGTCATGTTGTCGTCTCTCTTGTCTCGATGGTCGGCCGGTGGGTTCGTCGGTCAGCCGAAGCTGCTGGCGGTGGCGTAGCCCTTTCCGTTGTACTTCTGCACCTGGACGTTCGAGACAGCCGGCTGCCCGGAGGTCGTGGTGCTCACTGAGGTCCCTTCGAGCATGAGCGGTGCCTTGAAGTCGGAGATGCCGCGCAGCGCCTTCATGAAGTCTGCTCGCGTCGGCTTGGTCATCTTCTCGAATGCCTGCTCGAGCGTGGCACCGGCGATGTAGGTCCACATGCAGTGCGGGAACGCGGGGAGCTCCTTGTAGTTCGCGTACTTCTTCAGGCTCGAGAGGAACTTCTTGACGTCCGCATCGCCGGCGAAGGCGGGGCTCTGCGGAGCCTTGGCGAAGGACACCGAGTAGACGCCCGGGTAGGCGGAGGCCTTGCCCGGCTCGAGGATCGCCGTCGGGCTGGAGGTGTTCGAGGGCAGGAACCAGCTCGGCTTCCAGCCGACCTGCTGCGCCTTCTGCAGGGCTGAGATCGCCAGCGGGGTCACCGACATCGCGTTGAACATGACGTCGGCGTCGGTCCCGGCGAGCTGCGTGATCTGCGCGTCGACCGAGGTGTCGGTCGCCTCGTAGGTCACCTCCTTGACGATCTTGATGTTGCTCGCGCCCTCGATGCCCTTCTTGAGCCCCTCGACGTAGCCCTGCCCGTAGTCGTCGTTCTGGGACAGCACGGCGACCTTGTGCTGTCCGGAGGAGGAGGCGAGGAGCTTGCCGAATGCCTCGCCCTCGTTGATGTACGTCGGCACGAGACCGAGCTGGTACGGGCTCTGGCTGGTGTCGCTGAAGATCGGGTCGCCGGTCGCGACGAGGACCTGCGGGACCTTGTCCGCGATGGCCCCTTCGCGGTAGGCGCGGTTCGTCGGCGTGCCGAGGCCGGCCGTCATCGCGAACACCTTGCCCTTGAGCTGGTCGTAGTTCGCCTTGGCCTTCTGGGGGTCGTAGGCGTCGTCGAGCGCCTTGATCGTGACTTTGCGGGTTTTCCCGTCACCGAACTTCACGCCACCGGCGGCGTTGACGGAGCCGAAGTAGGCCTTGATGCCGGCGACGGTGCACGTCCCTGGACCGGCAGTCGGACCGCTGAGAGGGGTGGTGATGCCCAGCGTGATGCTCGAGTCGGTGATTCCGGTGCTCGAGCCCCCAGCCGAGGAGCTGTCGCTGCCGCGACCGCAGCCGGCGAGAGTCATCGCCACCGCTGTCATCAGGGCGATGGCGCCTGTGGTTCGAAGGTTCCTCTTGTGAATCATGCCTTCTGTTGCCTCTCTGTTGGAATGCCGCCCACCGTCGGGGCCGCCTCCGCCGCTTCGTGCCCCGGCACCGGTGGTGCCGAGGAGGTCTCGTGGTGCTCAGGCCCGCTGGGATGCTGGTTCCCGCGACGCATCCGGCGGGCGATCTCTCGCGGCAGCGTCACCAGGCCGCCCGGGAGGAGGAACAGCGTGAGCAGGAGGATCGCTCCCTGCAGGACGCCGGTCAGGTTGGGGTTGATGCTGTTCGTCCACTGGGGAACGAGCACGTAGTAGGCGCCGCCGAGGAGTGACCCGACGATGCTGGCGGCTCCGCCGATGACCATGGACGCCAGCAGCGTGATGGAGTGGCCGAAGGTCATGGTCTCGGGCGAGGTGAACTGGATGACCGCCATGTAGAGGAATCCACTGACGCCACCGATCAGCGAGGCGACGGTGAAGGCCAGCACCTTGTAGCGGTAGGGCGCGATGCCCATCGAGGCGGCTACCGCCTCGTTGCTCTTCACGACCGCGAACGCCCGCCCGTACTTGCCCCGGACGAGGTTCCGGGTGAGCAGGAACACCGCCCCTCCGATCACGATCACCAGGTAGAGCTGCCACTGGTCGTTGTAGAGCCCGGTCCACCCGGGCGCGTTCGAGAACGACGCGGAGAGGCCCTGTGATCCGCCGGTGTAGTCCGAGAGGCGCTTGGCGAGGGGAACCCCGACGATCGGAAGCGCGATGGTCACCATGGCGATGGCGAGCCCACCGAGCCGGGCCGCAGCGAGCGCCACCAGGAGACCGATGACTCCGGGGACGACGACGCTCGCGACGAAGACGAGAAGGATGTTCCAGCCGTGGGCGGCGCCGTAGGCGGTCACGTAGGCGCCGACGCCGACGAAGAAGATCTGGCCGAGCGAGACCTGGCCGGTGTAGCCCATCACGACGTTGAGGCCGAGCACTGCCACGGCGAAGACGCCGATCCTGGCGAGGTTCTGGTTGGTGTACTCGCTGAACCCGAAGGGCACTGCGAGCACGGCGACCACGACGATCGCGGTGGTCACCCAGCGAACCCAGGCGCGGGAGAAGAGGCTCGTGGTGAGGCGCATCAGACCCGCACCACGGCCTTCCGGCCGAACAGGCCCTGAGGTCGCACGATCAGGACGACGAAGATGAGGATGAACGGCACCGCGACCGAGAGGTCGTAGCCGATGAAGTGGATGTAGACGGCTGCCAGGTTCTGGAGGACCCCGATCGTCCAGGCCGCGACGACGACACCGACGGGGCTGGACAGGCCGCCGAGGATGACCGCGGCGAGGGCATACACGAGCGCCTCGTCCATCATCCCGGGCGTGAGCGTGAGCTGTGGCGCGACGAGCGCGCCGGCGACTGCCCCCAGCGTCGCCGCGAGACCCCAGCCCGCCATCAGCAGACGTCCCACGGGGAGCCCCGAGAGCGCCGCCGAGTCGGGGTTGATGGCGACGGCACGCAGGGCGAGCCCGAACTTGGTCCCGAGGACGAGCGCCTGCAGGGCCAGCATGATGGCGACGATGACCAGGAACGTCGCGATGGACCGGAAGCTGACCGCCGCTCCGAAGATCTCGACCGTGCGGAGCGAGAAGAGCGACGGGAACTGCTTGTTGTTGTAGCTGAACAGCCATCCGCAGACGCCGGTGATCAGGGTGAGCAGCCCGATGGTCACCACCACCGCCGTGTCCGGGTCGCCGCGCTCGAAGCGACGGATGACGAAGCGCTCGATGAGGCCACCGAGGACGAACGACGCGAGCACGGACAGCACGATCGCCACCACGAGCGGCAGCCCGTGCTCGGTCATCCACCACGTCAGATAGGCGGAGAAGACAGCCATGCCCCCCTGCGCGAAGTTGATCAGGCCGGTCGCCTGGTTGACCAGCACGATCGCGAGTGCGAGCACGGCATAGATCGAGCCGTTCGAGAGCCCATCGACGACGAGCTGGATGAATTGGCCCACGTCATCCCCCCAGGTAGGCGCGTCGGATCTCGTCCATGCCCTTGAGCTCGGCTGAGGTGCCGCTGAGCACGTTGCGACCGGTCTCGAGCACGGTCGCGCTGTCGACGAGGCGGAAGGCGAGATTGGCGTTCTGCTCGACGACAAGCATCGCGATGCCGGACTCACGGCGAAGCTTCGCGATGGCGTCGTAGACGGTCTTCGCGGTGCTGGGCGCGAGACCGAGCGAGGCCTCGTCCAGCAGCAGGAGCCTCGGCTTGGCCATGAACGCACGTGCGACGGCGAGCATCTGCTGCTCGCCGCCGGACATCGAGGAGGCATGCGCCTTGTACCGGTCCCGCAGGTTCGGGAACAGCTCGAGCAGGAGCTCGATGTCGGACTCGATCTTCTTCCGGTCCCGACGGAGGTAGGCGCCGACACGGAGGTTCTCGCGAACGGTCAGGGCGCCGAAGCTGCCGCGTCCCTCGGGCACATGTGCGATCCCCATGGCGGCGACCTGCTCCGGACGCCTGCCGCGGATGTCCGTGCCGTCGAAGGTGATTCGCCCTCCGACTCGGACCGTGCCACTGATCGACCGCAGGGTGGTCGTCTTCCCGGCTCCGTTGGCGCCGAGGATCCCGACAGCGCCCCCGTCGGGGACGGACAGGGACACTCCGTCGAGCACCTGGACAGGGCCGTAGAACGCAGTCACCGACTCGAGCTCAAGCAACGTCATCGGCGGCGTCCTTCCCGATGTAGGCCTCGATCACGCGCGGATCGGACTGCGCCTCGGCGGCCGTGCCCTCCATGAGCTTGCTGCCGTGGTCGAGAACGACGACGCGGTCCGACAGAGCGGCTATCAGTCCCATGTGGTGCTCGACGATCACGACAGTGATGTCGTCGTCACGACGGATCCGGCGGACTGTGTCGATGAGCTGCTCGACCTCCGAGTGGGGCAGACCTGCCGCCGGCTCGTCGAGCAGGAGAAGCTTCGGCCGCGACAGCAGGGCACGGCACAGCTCGATCCCCTTGTGCAGGCCGTGGGACAGCTCGTCTGCGCGCTGGCTCGCTGCCCAGGCGAGACCGTTGCGCTCGAGCAGCTCGAGAGCCTCGGCCCGCAGCTCTCGCTCTGAGCGCGACAGCCGAGGCAACCGCAGCGACCACTCGAGCGGCCCACCGGGAAGCCGGGTGTGGGCGCCGAGCATCACGTTCTCGAGGACCGTCGTCTGCAGCTGCAGGGCCGGATGCTGGAACGTCCGAGCCAGGCCATGACGGGCGAGGGTTGCGGGAGCGTTGCCGAGAACCTCGGTGCCGTCCACGGTGATCGAGCCGGAGCTCGGCCGGTAGTGCCCGCTGATGCAGTTGAACAACGACGTCTTCCCCGCACCGTTCGGGCCGACCAGACCGAGGATCTGACCCGGCTCCACAGTGAAGCCGACGTCGGCCAGCACCCGGATCCCACCGAAGCGGAGGTTCACATCGGTG
>CAXSHL010000057.1:8991-27760 GCA_964237315.1 uncultured Nocardioidaceae bacterium | reverse complement strand
ATGCGCCGCGAGCAGGACGGCGCGATCATCACGCAGTTCGACTACCCGACCTGCGAGCGTCTCGGGCTGATCAAGATGGACTTCCTGGGGCTCCGCAACCTCACCATCCTCGATGACGCACTGGTCAACATCGCCAACAACCGCCAGCAGAAGGTGGTCATCGAGGACCTGCAGCTCGACGACCCGGCGACCTTCGCGCTGCTGTCCCGCGGCGACACGCTGGGAGTCTTCCAGCTCGACGGCGGGCCGATGCGGGCGCTGTTGCGCAGCATGCGGCCGGACACCTTCGCCGACATCTCGGCCGTCGGTGCCCTCTACCGTCCCGGACCGATGGGGGCCGACTCCCACAACAAGTACGCCCGCCGCAAGAACGGCCGCGAGGAGCTCACCCCGATCCACCCGGAGCTCGCCGAGCCGCTGGCCGACATCCTCGGGGAGACCTACGGCCTGATCGTCTACCAGGAGCAGGTGATGGCCATCGCCCAGAAGCTGGCCGGCTACTCCCTGGGTCAGGCGGACCTGCTGCGGCGGGCGATGGGCAAGAAGAAGAAGGAGGAGCTGGACAAGCAGTTCGCCGCGTTCTCCGCGGGCATGACCGAGAACGGCTACTCCCACGAGGCGATCAAGACGCTGTGGGACATCCTGCTGCCGTTCTCCGACTACGCCTTCAACAAGGCGCACTCGGCCGCCTACGGCCTGGTCTCCTACTGGACGGCCTATCTCAAGGCGAACTACCGCTGCGAGTACATGGCCGCCGTCCTCACCTCGGTGAAGGACGACAAGGACAAGATGGCGATCTACCTCAACGAGTGCCGCCGGATGGGGATCAAGGTGCTGCCCCCCGACGTCAACGAGTCGGAGGCCACGTTCACCCCGGTCGGGTCCGACATCAGGTTCGGGCTCTCGGCGGTGCGCAACGTGGGCATCAACGTGGTGGACGCGATCGTGGCGTCGCGGCGGGAGCAGGGCCGGTTCGCCGACTTCGCCGACTTCATGGGCAAGGTGCCGACGCTCGTCTGCAACAAGCGCGTCGTCGAGTCGCTGGTCAAGGCCGGGGCGTTCGACTCCCTCGGCCATCGGCGCCGGGCGCTGGTGGCGGTGCACGAGGCCGCCGTCGACCAGTACGCCGACATCAAGCGCAACGAGGCGATCGGCCAGGACTCGCTGTTCGGTGGCCTCGACGCCGACGTGGGGGGTGGGTTCGGGGTCGCGATCGCCGTACCCGACATCGCCGACTGGGACAAGCAGACGCTGCTGGGTCATGAGCGCGAGATGCTCGGGCTCTACGTCTCGGACCATCCGCTGATGGGCCTCGAGCACGTCCTCGCCGCCGGCACCGACTGCACGATCGGCCAGCTGCTGCTCGACGAGGAGCGTCAGGACGGCTCGTCGGTGACCGTGTCCGGGCTGGTCACGTCCGTGCAGCGCAAGATCACCAAGCGAGGCGACGCCTGGGCGATGGTCACCCTGGAGGACCTCGAGGGCGCCATCGAGGTGCTGTTGTTCCCGAGCGCCTACCAGCTGGCGAGCACGCTGCTCAACGAGGACGCCATCATCACCGTGAAGGGCCGCCTGTCCCGGTCCAAGGACCAGCCGGAGCTGCACGGTCAGGAGGTCAGCGTCCCCGACCTCCGCACCGACGGCGGTGGGGCTGCCGGGCCGGTGGTCGTCTCCATGCCGTCCACGAGGTGCACCATGCCGGTCGTCGAGCAGCTCAAGGAGGTGCTGGCGACCCACCCGGGAGTGACCGAAGTACGGTTGCGGCTGATGACCAAGTCCTCCACCACCGTCATGAAGCTCGACGACCGGCTGCGGGTGGCCGCGAGCCCGGCGCTGTTCGCCGACCTGAAGGCGCTGCTGGGTCCGCACTGCCTGGTCGGCTGATGCCTCGGACGCGGAAGCGGCCCGGCCGGGACGCCGTCGTCGTGCTCGCCGTCCTGCTGGTCCTCGGCGCACTGGCCGGGGTGCTGTGGTCCCTGGTGGTCACCCCGGCCGAGTTCACCAAGCTCGCCCAGGGCGCCCAGATGGGGGAGGACCAGCTGGGCAGGCAGTTCGGCGCGGACGGCTGGTACGTCGTGATCGCGGTGCTGACCGGGCTCGTCGCCGGGGTCGTGCTGTCCTGGTGGCGCGCCGGAAGCGTCGCGGTGACCACCGTGGCCCTCCTGGTCGGGGCGGTGGTGGCAGCGGTGGCCATGGCGCTCGTCGGACACCTGCTGGGTCCTCCCGACCCCAAGGGCGCCCTCGCCGTCGCCAAGGTCGGGGCCACGGTGCCGGAGGCGCTCGACGTCGGCATGGGTCCGGTGTGGCCGTTGACGGACTACCTCAAGGACACCCTGGCGGTCTACCTCGCCTGGCCCGTCGGCGTCCTGGTAGGGGTGCTCCTCGTGCTCGTCGGCACGGGAAGGGACGAGGACCGGGCGTCCGGTCCGGACGGTCCCCGGACCCGGTCGAGCGGGGCGCCGGAAGTCGACGATTCGGACTTATTGCCCGGTACGTCACGATAGACTTCTGTCATCCGTCAGACTGACCGCCCGATGGCGAGCTCAGTCCCAGCCGTCGTACATTGTCCGCCTGCCGGACTCTCCAGGGGGAGCGCATGTCCACTGATCACCCGAGCCAGCCCGAGTTCCTGGGGCAGGACCAGCCGCCCACCGGGCCGCGGCCGAAGTCGCGCTCCGGCAGGCGCACCGGCATCATCGTGGCAGCCGCCGTCGTCGCGGTCGCCGCAGTGGGCGGGGGTGCCTTCGCGGTCGGACAGTTCCTGTCCGGAGGAGGGGACGCCGCAGCGTCCGCGGTGCCCGCCGACGCCATCGCCTACATGAGCCTCGACCTGGACCCGTCCGCGGCCCAGAAGATCGAGGCGGTGAAGATCTTCCGCAAGTTCCCGGGCCTGCGCTCGGAGCTCAAGATCAACAGCCGGGACGACCTGCGCCGCACCGCCTTCGAGGGGCTGGTCAAGGAGAACAACTGCAAGGGCGTCAGCTACGACAAGGACGTCAAGCCGTGGATCGGTGACCGGCTCGGCGTCGCGGCAGTGCCCGGGGCCGGCACGAAGGTGCTGCCGCTCGTGGTGCTCCAGGTCACCGACGAGGACAAGGCGCGCACGGGCGTCAAGAAGCTGGAGAAGTGCGACTCCTCCGACACGGACGAGAACGGCATCGCGTTCGCCGGGGACTACCTGCTGCTGACCGACAAGCAGGCGGACGCCGACTCGATGGCCAAGTCCGCCGGCTCCGCCGCCCTTGCCGACGACTCCGACTTCAAGACGTGGATGGATCGGGCTGGCGACCCCGGCATCCTCACGATGTACGCCTCCAAGGCTGCCCCTGCCGCGCTCATCGACCAGGAGAAGAACGGCGAGCTGAAGTCCGAGAGCAGCCGCAAGCAGCTCGAGACCCTGTTCAAGCACTTCGACGGAGCGGCCGGCGTGGTGCGCTTCAAGGGCGGCGCCGTGGAGGCTGAGTTCACCGCCAAGGGCGTCGGCCAGGACGTCGGCGCCGCCTCGGCCAGTGGCCCGGACGTGGGCACCCTGCCGGACACGGCGGCCGCCGTCTTCTCCGTCGCCTTCAAGGACGGCTGGGCAGCGAGCTACCTGGACAGCCTCAAGGACATGCAGGGCGGCTCGTTCGACTCACTGCTCGCCGAAGGCGAGCGGCAGACCGGCCTCCAGCTTCCGCAGGACATCGAGACCCTCCTGGGCGACGGCTTCGACGTGTCGGTCGACTCGAGCACCGACCTCGCGACCCTGCGCACGTCGCCGGACCTGACGAAGGTGCCCGTCGGCATCCGCATCAAGGGTGACAGCGCCAAGATCACCGCCATCATCGACAAGCTCAAGGCCAAGGCCGGACCGGCCGGCGACCTGGTGCAGGTGCAGACCAAGGACGGCATCGTCGCGGTCGGCACCGACAAGGCCTACGTCGCCGAGCTGCTGACGAAGGGTGACCTCGGCAGCAGCAGTGCGTTCACCAAGGTCGTCCCCGAGGCGAGCAAGGCCAACGGCACCCTGTTCGTCAACTTCGACGCGGGGAACGGCTGGGCCACCCGGCTGGCCGACCTGCTCTCGGACGGCGACCCGAAGGTCAAGGCGAACGTCGCCCCGCTCGACGCCCTCGGCATCAGCAGCTGGCAGGACAAGGACACCGTCCAGCACAGCCTGATGAGGCTGACGACCGACTGACCCCCGGGTCTCGCCGATGACGGCGCGTCTGCACGGCGGGCGAGATCCAGTCCCTGGATGGGCCGGACGGACGGTTGTGGAGAGGTGGTGCCCGGGGATACGATATGGACGCAATTGCGTATCGTGAAATGAGTTGCAGTATGCGCAACAACAATCGTCATGGGGCCTTCCTCGCCGACATGCTCAACTCGGCGCGCTACGAGGTTCTCCCGACCGGATCGATCGAGGACAAGGTCCTCGCGCACGTGCCGTTGGAGACCACAGTCACGGTCACCGCGTCTCCGGCGAAGGGGATCGAGGCCACCCTGGCTCTGGCAGAGCGGTTGGCACGGCACGGCTACTCCGCCGTACCGCATCTTGCTGCGCGGATGGTCAGTGGTCGTGCGGAGCTGTCCGAGATCTCTGACCGCATGCGGGAGGCGGGCGTGCGCACGGTGTTCGTGCCGGGCGGCGACCAGGATCCGCCGGCCGGTGACTACACCTCTGCGCTCGACCTGCTGGAGGACCTGACCGCGCTCGGGAGTCCGTTCCCCGAGGTCGGCATCACCGGCTATCCGGAGTCGCATCCCACCATCACCGACGACATCACGGTCCAGGCGATGTGGGACAAGCGCCGCCACGCCACGCACGTGGTCAGCAACCTGAGCTTCGACCCGCAGACGATCCGTGCCTGGCTGGACCGGATGCGAGCGCGCGGAGTGACGATGCCGGTCCTGCTCGGCCTCCCGGGCCCGATCGACCGCGCGAAGCTGCTGACCATGGCGACGAAGATCGGCGTCGGCGACTCCACCCGCTTCCTGGCCAAGCACAAGGGCACGTTCGCTCGGCTCGCTGCTCCTGGTGGCTTCACCGGTCAGCGGTTCCTCGAGCAGTGCGCCCCCGTGCTGGCGAATCCTCAGTCCCACGTCACCGGGTTGCACGTCTACACGTTCAACCAGGTCGCCGAGACCGAGGCGTGGCGCCGCGGGTACCTCGAGCAGTTGATGGCCGTCCGCTGACGGCTGTCCCATCCCGCTCGTGACCACTCCCGGGCGTGCGGACGCGCCGGGTCGAGGCGGCGGGGCGTGCGGCCGCGACGGGTCGGCGGGGGCTAGGCCCGTGCGACGTCCGGCAGGAGCGCAGCCAGGGCGCGTTCGAGGCCGGTGTGCCCGGTGGGCACCACGGTCAGGGGCAGACCGATGCGGGCGGCGGCGCGCTCGGCCAGGGCGCGAAGCTCGTCGTCGGGCTGCTGGGCCAGCCAGACCATCCGGGTGTAGTTCGCGAAGTAGGCGTCCCGGAGCTCCGGGTGCCGGTCCAGGCCGAGCTCGGCGATCACCGTGCGGTCGAACGAGCGGACCAGGAAGTCGGTGAGGACATAGGTCCCGGGCTGGGCCTCGAAGATCTCACGCATCCGGTCGGCGCCGCCGTACACGTCGTAGCAGTGCAGTCCCTCGAGCCGGGACAGCCCGCGGCGCTCACACACCTCGTCGAGCGAGCCGTAGGTGCCGCAGTCCGCGTAGCCGACCGCCACCGAGGCGTAGCGCGTCAGCAGCTCGCCCGCGAGGTCGTCGACCTGCCCGGCGATCTGCTCGGGATGGTTGTGCAGCAAGGGCGGCAGCGGGTGTACGTCGACCGGCCACCCGCGCTCGGCCACCACCTCGGCGCACGGCCGGGCGATCGCCCCGCAGGCGATCAGCGCGACGCGACGCCCCGATCCTTCAGCCGGGTCAGCCGGGTCAGCCGGGGAAGGCGAGGAGGTCGACGAACCGGTCGTTGAAGTCTGTGCGGTCGGAGAGCTCGACATAGGCCACCTCCTCCAGGAGCGCCGCGGCTCCGGCGCGCTCACGGATGCTGAGCAGGCTCATCTTCGCGCCCTCGCCGGCCACGTTGCCCGCCGAGACGATGCGGAGCACCGGGATCTTCGGCACCAGCCCGATGCGGACGGCGGCCGCCGGCGAGAGGTAGCTGCCGAAGGACCCCGCCAGCAGCACCTGCTGCACGTCGGCGTGCTCGAGCCCGAGCTGCTCGAGCAGCAGCGTCCAGCCGGTGGCGATCGCGCCCTTGGCGAACTGCAGCTCGCGGACGTCGCGCTGGGAGAGGTAGACGGTCTCCTCCGGTGGGCTGGTCGGCTCGCGACGCTCGAGCACGAACACGCGCTCCTTGCCGATCACGGTCAGCCGGTCGGCCACGTAGGGCGCGATCTCCTTGGCCTTCTCGTCGGTCACGAACCGACCGGAGGAGTCCAGCAGTCCGGCGCGCACCAGCTCGGAGACGGCGTCCACGAGCCCGGAGCCGCAGATGCCCTCGGCCGCGACGTCGCCGATCACCTGCAGCCGGACACCGCCCTCGACGTCCTCGTCGATGCGGACCCCCTCGACCGCGCCGTCGGCCGCGCGCATGCCGCACCGGATCGCGCCGCCCTCGAAGGCCGGGCCGGCGGGGGCGGCGGTGGAGAGGATGGTGTCGCCGTCGCTGAGCACGATCTCGCAGTTCGTGCCGACGTCGATGAACAGCCGGGTGCGCTTGTCGCGGTCCATGCCGGTGGCCAGCATGCCGGAGACGATGTCGCCTCCGACGTAGGCCCCCAGTGCCGGGAACAGCACGGCTCGCGCCTGCGGGTGCAGCGAGAGGCCGAGCTCGGAGGCGAGGAACGACGGCATCGTGGTGGTCGTCATCACGAACGGGGCGACGCCCATGGGCTCGGGGTCGATGCCGAGGACCAGCGCGGTCATCGTGGCGTTGCCGGCGAGGGCCACCTCGTAGACCTCGGAGGGGTCGACCTCAGCCTCGGCCAGCACGTTGCGGGTCAGCTCGGCCAGGGTCTGCTGGGCGAGCAACCGCAGCCGGTCGAGCGCCTCGGGGTCCATCATCACGGCGCTGATCCGGGTGATCACGTCGCCGCCGAAGGGCTGCTGCTTGTTGAGCATCGAGTCGACGGCGGCCGGGGTGCCGGTCGCGGTGTCCAGCAGTGTCGCCACGACGGTGGTGGTGCCGAGGTCGAAGGCGATCGCGAAGCGGCGGTCCGTGGTGTCACCGGGCTCGACGTCGATGAGCGCCTCGTCGACGATCACCGCGGTGACCTTGTAGTCGGCCTGCCGCAGCACCGCGGGCAGCCGCCGCAGCACGTGCAGGTCGGGGGTGAGCTCGAGGTCCTCGATGGCGTCGGTGACCCGCTGCAGGTCGGTGCGCTGGTCGGACAGGGTGGGCTCGGTCAGCTCGACGTACCGCTTCTGCACGGCCGGTCGCAGGATCACCTGCCGGCCCACGCCGAGGGTCGCGGCCTTGGGCCTGGTGGTCAACGGGGGTACGTCGATCGTGAGGTCCGTGCGCGCCTGGGCCAGGCACGCCAGACGCCAGCCGGCAGCGAGCTGGTCGGGCGTGAACGACCGGGCGTCGAGGCGGTGCACCGGCACGCCGCCTGCGGAGGGCCCGAGCACCTGGATCTTGCACTTCTTGCAGGTGCCGTGCCCACCGCAGGTGGAGTCGATGGCGATGCCGTTCCAGCTCGCGGCGTCGAACACGCTGACGCCGGCCGGCACGCGCACGTCACGGCCGGACGGGGTGAACGCCAGCTGGACCCGCCCCGTGCCGTCGTGCGGAGGCGAGCTCGGGCCGTCCGGGCGGTCGATCAGGCCCTCGCGACGAAGATCGTTCATGTCGACCACGGGCGGCTCCGCCGGTGTGGGGGGTGTGGTGCTCATCAGGTTACGGCGGCCTGCTTCTTGCGGTGCGCGGCGATCCAGCCGCCGCCCCAGTCGTCGTGGCCCAGCAGCAGGTCCGCCGCCTTCACCGCCGTGACGATCTGGGGGGTGCGGGTGTCCATGATCGCGCTGGTGAGTCCGGCGGTCATCGCCATCGGCAGGAAGGCGGCCCCCAGCGTGTGCCGGTCGGGCATCCCGAACGACACGTTGGACGCACCGCAGGTCATGTTCAGCCCGTGCACGTGCCGGATCCGGCGCATCGTGTCCAGCGTCGTGTTGACCACCGAGGTGTCCGCGCCGATCGGCATCGCGAGCGGGTCGATCACGATGTCGGACTTGGCGATGCCGTACTCCGTGGTGGCCACGTCGACGATGTGCTGCACCAGCTCGAGGCGGCGGTCCGCCTCCATCGGGATCTCCTCGGCGTCGTTCGGCAGCGCGATGATCGCGGCGTCGTACTTCTTCACGAGCGGGAGGATCAGCGCCATCCGGTCGTCCTCGGCGGTGATCGAGTTGACCAGCGCCCGGCCCTGGTAGACCGCGAGCCCGGCCTCGAGAGCCTCCACGACCGAGCTGTCGATGCAGACCGGCTTGTCGGTGAGCTGCTGCACCAGCGTGATCGCCTTGGCGAGCAGCTCTGGCTCGTCGGTCATCGGCACGCCCATGTTCACGTCGAGCACGTCGGCGCCACCCTCGACCTGGGCGATGACGTCGCGCTCGATCGCCGACAGGTCCCCGGCCCGCAGCTGCTCCTGGAAGATCCGCCGGCCGGTGGGGTTGATCCGCTCGCCGATCAGGCAGAACCGGTGGTTGTGCCCGATCACGACCTCGCCGGTGGTGCCCCGCAGCACGGTCTCCTGCACCTCGGCGGGCGCGGACACGACTTCGGTCGTCATGCGTTCACCAGCGCGCGCTTCTTCTGGAGCAGGTCCTTGGCCTTCTTGACCGTCGCCGAGGCGTCGGGCGCGTAGCCGTCGGCACCCACAGCGTCGGCGTACTCCTGGGTGACGGGTGCGCCACCCACCATCACGATCACCTGGTCGCGGAGGCCGGCCTTCTGGAGCGCGTTGAGGTTGGCCTTGAACATCGGCATCGTGGTGGTGAGGAAGGCGGACATGCCGACGATGTCGGGCTGGTGCTCGATGATCTTCTCCACGAACCGCTCCGGCGGCACCTGCACCCCGAGGTCGATGACCTCGAAGCCCGCACCCTCGAGCATGATGTTGACGAGGTTCTTGCCGATGTCGTGCACGTCGCCCTTGACGGTGCCCATCAGGAACTTGCCGATCGTCTGCACGCCGGTCTCCGCGAGGAGCGGGCGCAGCACCTCCATGGCGCCGGCCATCGCGCGTCCGGCGATCAGCATCTCGGGCACGAAGTAGTCGCCGCGCTCGAAGCGGGCGCCGACCTCCTCGAGCGAGGGGATGAGGGAGTCGAAGAGCAGCGTCTGCGGCTCCATGTTCATCCCGAGTGCCTCGTGGGTCAGGCTGAGCACCTCCGGCGCGTTGCCGAGCAGCGTCTCGTCGTACATCTTCTGAAGAATCTCTTCAGGTGTCATGCGGCACCTTCCTTGGTCGTGCTCGAGTGGCTCGTGCGGGGCTCCCGCGACGGATGGGGGGTGTGTCTGCCCAGCAGGACCGACAGCGAGTCGGCCTGCTCGACGAGCAGCCGGCCGATGGGGTCGACCCGGTCCTTGAGGCGGGCGGTCGGCCCGGAGATGCCGATCGCGCAGATCACGCCGTCCTTGCCCTCGACGGGCGCGGCGATGGCCGTCAGGCCGGTCTCCAGCTCGTCGATGGTGGCGGCGTACCCCAGTCGGCGGATTTTCGCCAGCTGGGCGCCGAGAGCCTCGCGGTTCGCGACCGTGCGGTCGGTGCGGCGCTCCAGGCGGCCGCCCGGCAAGGGCAGCACCCCGAAGGCGTAGAGCACCTTGCCCAGCGCCGAGCAGTGCGGGGGTACGTCGACCTCGTTCCAGTCGCGCGCCGAGAGCAGGAACGTCGACTCCACCTGGCCGACGTGCACGACGGTGTCACCGCGGGCCACGCCGAGGTGCACGCTCTCGCCGGTGCGCGCCCCGATCTCGAGGAGCACCGGCCGGGCCAGTCGGGCGACCTGCGGCCACGGGTCGTGCAGGGCGGCGTGCAGCGCGAACAGCGGTCCGGCGACGTAGCCGCCTGAGGCGTCGCGCTCGACCAGCTCGGTGCGCTCCAGCGCCGCCAGCAGCCGCGAGGTGGTGGACCGGGCGAGGCCGGTCTCGTCGCTGAGCTCGGTGAAGCTCACCGGGTCGTCGGCGCGCACCACGAGGTCGATGAGGGCGGCGGCGCGGTCGACCGCCTGCGTGCCACCCTGGGGTGCGGCGCTGCCCATGAGGTTCCTCGTTGGCTCAGATGACGATGGTGTGTCGGAAGCGTTGCGAATCTGTTCCAGATGGTGGAACCGACTTCCACATTATGAGGTTAGGATGCCGGGCAAGCACCGGTCAAGCGCACCGCCGAACGAATTCGTCTGTGGAGGACAAGATGTTCCAGAACAAGATGCCGAGGTACGAGATCCTCTCCGAGGACGCGATGGCCAAGCTGGACGCCGGGTGGCGCCGGCTGGTCACCGAGATCGGGGTCGAGTTCGACAGTGATCGCGCTCTCGCGCTGTTCAAGGAGGCGGGCCAGCGGGTCGAGGGCCAGTGCGTCTTCCTGGACCCGGACTTCCTGCTGGAGCAGGTCGCCAAGGCGCCGCGCGAGTTCGACGTACAGGCCCGCAACCCGGCGAACAACATCCACATCGGGGGCGACTCGATGGCGTTCGGGGCGGTCTACGGCCCGCCGTTCGTGCGGGAGGGCGACGTCCGCCGGGACGCCACGATGAACGACTTCGAGCGGTTCGCCAAGCTCGCGCAGACCTTCCCCGTCCTGGACTCCGCCGGAGGGGTGATCTGCGAGCCCAACGACACCCCGCTCGACTCGCGCCACCTGGACATGAACTACGCGCTGCAGACGCTGACCGACAAGATCTACATGGGCAACGTGGTGTCCGGGGTCAACGCCGCCGACACCATCGCCATGGGCGAGATCATCTTCGGCGGTCGCGAGGCCATCGAGAAGACGCCGGTGTCGATCTCGTTGATCAACTGCAACTCGCCGCTGCGCTGGGACGGCCGGATGATCGAGTCGCTGTTCGAGTACACCCAGGCCGGGCAGCCCTGCGTGCTGACGCCGTTCATCCTGATGGGTGCGATGTCGCCGGTGACCATCCCCGCGGCGCTCGTGCAGCAGATCGCCGAGGCGCTGTCCGGCATCGCGCTCGCGCAGCTGATCCGGCCCGGCGCGCCGGTGATCTTCGGCTCGTTCCTGTCCAACATCGACATGCAGTCCGGCTCGCCGACGTTCGGCACCCCGGAGTCCGGCATCGGCCTGCTCTGCACCGGCCAGATCGCCCGGCGGTTCGGTCTGCCGTTCCGCTCCGGTGGCGGACTGACCTCCTCGCAGGTCGCGGACGCGCAGGCCGGCTACGAGGCGCTGATGACGATGCTGCCGACCTTCCTCGCCGGCACCAACTGGGTGATGCACTCGGCCGGCTGGCTCGAGGGCGGGCTCGTCGCGGGCTTCGAGAAGTTCATCGTCGACGTGGAGCTCCTGCAGATGATGCAGGCCGAGTTCACGCCGCTGGAGATCGACGACGACTCGCTGGCGTTCGGTGCGCACGAGGAGGTCGGCCACGGCGGCCACTTCCTCGGCGCCATGCACACCATGGAGCGGTTCCGGACCTGCTTCTACCGGCCGATGCTGTCCTCCTCGGACAACTACGAGAAGTGGATGCGCACCGGCGGCTTCGACACCAACGCCCGGGCCACGAAGATCTACCAGAAGAAGCTCGAGGAGTACGTCGCCCCGCCGCTCGACGACGCCGTCCGAGAGCAGCTGCAGGAGTACGTCGTACGCCGCCGGGCCGAGCTGGGGGACTGACCGCCGGGCCTCAGCGGAAGACGACGGTCTTGTGGCCGTTGACGAGGACCCGGGACTCGGAGTGCCAGCGGACGGCGCGGGAGAGCACCTGGCTCTCCACGTCGCGACCGGCGGCGGCGAGGGCGGCGGCGTCGTAGCCGTGGTCCACGCGCATCACGTCCTGCTCGATGATCGGGCCCTCGTCGAGGTCGGCGGTGACGTAGTGCGCGGTGGCGCCGACCAGCTTGACGCCCCGGTCGAACGCCTGGTGGTAGGGACGGGCGCCCTTGAAGCTCGGCAGGAACGAGTGGTGGATGTTGATGGCGCGGCCGGCCAGCGCCCGGCAGGTGTCGTCGGAGAGCACCTGCATGTAGCGCGCCAGCACGACCAGGTGCACGTCGAGGGAGTCCACCATCGCGAGCATCTCCGCCTCGGCGGCCGCCTTGGTGTCCGGGGTCACCGGGATGTGGTGGTAGGGCACGCCGTAGGACTTCGCCATCCGCTCGCAGTCCAGGTGGTTCGACACCACGCCGGCGACGTCGATCTGCAGCGCCTTCCTGCTCGCCCGGAACAGCAGGTCGTTGAGGCAGTGGCTGAACTTCGAGACCAGGATCAGCGTGCGGTACGGCGCTCCCGCCTCCCACATGTTCCAGTCCATCGCGAACCGCTCGGCCACCGGGCCGAACGCCTCGCGAAGCGACCCGAGCAGCTCCTCGCCCGCGCCTGCCGGGGCGTCGACGGCGAACTTCACGCGCATGAAGAACCGGTCCTGCGCCATGTCGCCGAACTGTTGGCTCTCGAGGATGTTGGCGTGCTGCTCGATGAGCATGCCGGTCACGGCGTGCACGATGCCGGCCCGGTCCGGACACAGCAGGGTGAGCACGAAGCTCGGCGGGACGGAGACGGGCTCGCGGTCGGTCATGGCGTCGTTGTACCCGGGCTCCCCGGCCTGCGTCAATCCGGCTCGCGTTGCGTCCAGGGAGACAGGTGCTGTGATACGCAACACGATCTGCGCTACCGTCGGATCATGCGGAACGCTCCCGTGGTCGGCACGGACGTCGCGCCGGGCGTGCAGTCCGTCGACCGGGCACTGACCATCCTGGACATCCTGGCCCGCCTCGGCGAGGCCGGGGTCACCGAGATCGCCGGCGAGCTCGGCGTCCACAAGAGCACGGCGTTCCGGCTGGTGTCCACACTGGAGTCCCACGGCATGGTCGAGCAGAACGAGGAGCGGGGCAAGTACCGCCTCGGCGTCGGCGTCCTACGGCTCGCCGGCGCCACCACCGCGCGGCTCGACGTCGTCCAGGAGGCGCGGTCGATCTGCCGCAAGCTGGCCGCCGACTCGGGGGAGACCGTCAACATCGCGGTGCTCTCGGACCGCTCCGTGCTCTACGTCGACCAGGTCTCCGGCCAGTCCGCGCTGCAGGCGCACAACTGGGTCGGCCAGCACATCCCGCTGCACGCCACGTCCAACGGCAAGGTGCTGCTCACCGGGCTCACCGCCGAGGAGGTCGACGCGCGCCTGCCCCGGCTGCCGTCCTACACCTCCGACACGGTGACGACCCGGGCGCGCCTGCGCCGGGACCTGGCGATGGTCCGGGAGCAGGGCTACGCGGTGGCCGTCGACGAGCTGGAGGTGGGCCTGACCGCGATCGCCGCCCCGATCCGCAACGCGCACGGGGACGTGATCGCCTCCCTCAGCGTCTCCGGTCCGACGTTCCGACTCGGCGACCTGCGGGTCAAGGAGCTGGTGCCGGTGGTGCAGGACGCGGCGGACGAGGTCTCGAGAAGACTAGGTCACGGTTCGCCATAGAGGCTTGACGACGTGTGCCCGAGCCGCAATCCTGTTGCGTGTCGCACGTTCCGTTGCGACATGCGCAACTCAAGGAATCCACGCATGGGACGGACACCGCGTGCCGGAGCTCTACATCGGGGGTCGATGGGTCAGCGCTCGCGAGGGTGAGCGGCGGGAGATCCGCTGCCCTGCGGACGGCTCCCTGGTCGCCGAGGTCGACGAGGCGGGACCCGAGGACACCCGGGCGGCCATCGCCGCGGCCCGCGCGGCGTTCGACGACGGCGCCTGGTCCGGCAGCTCGACGCTGGAGCGCGGCGCGCTCCTGCACCGGGTCGCGGACCTCCTGGTCCGGGACAAGGCCGAGATCGCGCGGGCCGAGTCGCTGGACACCGGCAAGCGGCTCGTCGAGAGCGAGTACGACGTCGACGACGTCGTGGGCGTCTTCCGGCACTACGGCAACGTCGCGGCGCAGCATGCCGGCCGGATGGTCGACACCGGGCGCCCGGACGTCGTCAGCCGCATCGTGCACGAGCCGATCGGCGTCTGCGGGCTGATCACCCCGTGGAACTACCCGCTGCTGCAGACCTCCTGGAAGGTCGCCCCCGCACTCGCCGCCGGCGACACGTTCGTGCTCAAGCCCAGCGAGCTCACCCCGCACACCGCCATCCTGCTGATGCGGCTGCTCGAGGAGGCCGGCGTCCCTGCGGGCGTGGCGAACCTCGTGATCGGTGCGGGCCCGCGTGCCGGCGCGCTGCTCAGCGAGGACCCTCGCGTGGACCTGGTGTCGTTCACCGGCGGTGTCCCCACCGGCAAGGCGATCATGACCTCGGCCGCGAAGACGGTGAAGAAGGTCGCCCTCGAGCTCGGCGGGAAGAACCCCAACATCGTCTTCGCGGACGCGCACCTGGAGACGGCGATCGACTTCGCCCTCACGGCGGTCTTCCTGCACTCCGGCCAGGTCTGCTCGGCCGGTGCCCGGCTGGTCCTCGAGGAGTCGATCCACGACGACTTCGTCGACGAGGTGGTGCGTCGTGCGGAGCGGATCCGCATCGGCGGCCCGTTCGACGAGGACGCCGAGACCGGCCCGTTGATCTCCGAGCAGCACCGCAGCAAGGTCGAGGACTACGTCGAGCGGGGCCTCACCGAGGGCGCGAAGCTGCGCTGCGGCGGCGGTCGCCCCGACGGTCCGCAGTACGCCGACGGCTACTACTACCTGCCCACCGTGCTCGACGGCTGCGACGGGTCCATGTCCGTCGTACGCGAGGAGTCGTTCGGTCCGGTGCTGACCGTCGAGACCTTCCGCGACGAGGACGAGGCGGTGCGGGTGGCCAACGACAGTGACTTCGGCCTGGCCGGCGCCGTGTGGACGCAGAACGCCGGGCGCGCGGAGCGGGTCGCTGCCCGGCTGCGGATGGGCACCGTGTGGATCAACGACTACCACCCCTACGTGCCGCAGGCCGAGTGGGGCGGCTACAAGCAGTCCGGCATCGGCCGCGAGCTGGGCGCGGCGGGGCTCGAGGAGTACCGCGAGACCAAGCACATCTGGCACAACGTCCGGCCCGAGCCGCAGCGGTGGTTCGACGGCACCTGACCGGCGTACGGCGGCTGCAGCGGGCCGCACGGGCAGCAGGCAACACAGGCAGCAGGCACCACAGGGGGACTCACGACGACGAGGAGGACGAGGCCATGACGAGGCGGACCGGGTCCAGGTACGACTACGTGATCGTCGGGGGCGGGTCCGCGGGATGCGTCCTGGCCAACCGGCTGAGCTCGGATCCCGGCACCTCGGTGCTGGTGCTCGAGGCCGGCCGCTCGGACCTCCGGATCGACCCGTTCATCCACATGCCGGCGGCCCTGCCCATCCCGATCGGCAACCGGCTCTACGACTGGAAGTACGAGTCCGAGCCCGAGCCGTTCATGGACGGGCGCCGGGTCTTCCACGCGCGCGGCAAGCTGCTCGGCGGGTCCAGCAGCATCAACGGGATGATCTTCCAGCGCGGCAACGCCCTCGACTACGAGCGCTGGGCGGGCGACAAGGGCATGGACTCCTGGAGCTACGCGCGCTGCCTGCCCTACTTCAAGCGCATGGAGACGTGCCTGGCCGGAGCCGACGCGTGGCGGGGTGGCAGCGGGCCGCTGCTGATGGAGCGCGGCCCGGCGACCAGCCCGCTGTTCGGGGCGTTCTTCGAGGCCGTGCAGCAGGCCGGGCACCCGCTCACCGACGACGTGAACGGCTACCGGCAGGAGGGCTTCGCGCCGTTCGACCGCAACGTCTACCGCGGCCGGCGGCTGAGCGCCGCGCGTGCCTACCTGCATCCGGTGATGAGCCGCCCGAACCTCCGGGTGGAGACGATGGCGATGGTCACCGGGCTGAGCATCGACCGCACCGACGGCGGCCGTCGCATCACCGGCGTGGACTACCGGCGCACCGGTCGCGGCGCCCGCCACGTGGACGCCGGCGAGGTGGTGCTGTGCGGCGGCGCGATCAACTCCCCGCAGCTGCTGCTGCTCTCCGGCATCGGACCGGCTGAGGACCTGGAGCGGCTCGGGATCCCGGTGCTGGCGGACCTCCCGGGGGTCGGCAGCAACCTGCAGGACCACCTCGAGGTCTACATCCAGTACGCCAGCAAGCAGCCGGTGTCGATCGGGCCGTGGCTCAAGCACCGCCACAAGCCGCGGATCGGGGCGGAGTGGCTGTTCCTGCGCAGTGGCGTCGGCGCGTCCAACCACTTCGAGGCGGGCGGCTTCATCCGCAGCAACGACCTCGTCGACTACCCGAACCTGATGTTCCACTTCCTGCCCATCGCCATCCGGTACGACGGCACACGACCGGCTGCCGAGCACGGCTACCAGGTGCACATCGGTCCGATGTACTCCGACGTGCGCGGCACGGTGACGCTGAAGTCGCGGGACCCGTTGGAGCACCCGGCCCTGCGGTTCAACTACCTGTCGACCGAGAACGACCGGCGCGAGTGGATCGAGATGGTGCGCGCCGCCCGGCACATCCTCAACCAGCCGGCCTTCGACGTCTTCAACGCCGGCGAGCTCTCACCGGGACCGTCGGTGGAGACCGACCAGGAGATCCTGGACTGGGTCGCCAAGGACGCCGAGACCGCGCTGCACCCCTCCTGCACCGCCCGGATGGGCGTCGACGACATGTCGGTGCTCGACCCGGAGACGATGCGCGTGCACGGAGTGGACGGGCTGCGGGTCGTGGACGCGTCGGCGATGCCCTACGTCACGAACGGCAACATCTACGCGCCGGTGATGATGGTCGCCGAGAAGGCCGCGGACCTGATCGCCGGCAACACGCCGCTGCCTCCTCTGGACGTGCCGTTCTACCGCTACCGCGCCGACGACCCCCTGCAGGCCCCTCCCCACCTCACCAACGCCGCTATCGAAAGAGGGCACGCCCGATGACCCAGACATCCAGCTCCCCGTCATCCAGCCCCCAGTCATCCGACTCCGGGACGACCGTCTCCACCAGCACCACGAGCAGTCCGGGCTCCACCGCCGTACAGCCCGGCAAGCACTCCAGTGGGCAGTCCACCGGGGAGACCGGCACGAGCCGGGAGCCTGCGCTCTCGGTGAAGAACCTGTGGAAGGTGTTCGGCCCCAAGGCCGAGCAGATCATCGGCAGCCCCGAGGCGGAGCTGAGCCGCCCGGAGATGCTGGAGCGGACCGGATGCATCGCCGCCGTCAAGGACGTGTCCTTCGACGTGGCCCCGGGTGAGGTGTTCGTGGTGATGGGCCTGTCCGGCTCCGGCAAGTCAACCCTGGTCCGCTGCCTGACCCGGCTGATCGAGCCGACCGCAGGCAAGGTCGAGATCGGCGACCGGGACGTGGCGGCGATGTCGACCAAGGAGCTGATGGACGTGCGCCGCAACGAGGTGGCGATGGTCTTCCAGCACTTCGGTCTGCTGCCGCACCGCCGGGTCCTCGACAACGTCGCCTTCGGGCTGGAGATCCGCGGCGAGGACAAGGACACCCGCTACGGGCGGTCCCAGGAGGTCATCGAGCTGGTCGGACTGAAGGGCTACGAGAACCACTACCCCGACCAGCTCTCCGGCGGCATGCAGCAGCGCGTCGGCCTCGCGCGGGCACTGGCCGTGGGACCGAAGCTGCTGCTCTTCGACGAGCCGTTCTCCGCGCTCGACCCGCTGATCCGCCGGGACATGCAGAACGAGGTGATCCGGCTGCAGGAGGACCTGGACACCACGATGGTCTTCATCACCCACGACCTGCAGGAGGCGCTCAAGCTCGGTGACCGCATCCTGATCATGCGCGACGGCGAGGTCGTGCAGATCGGCCGTCCCGACGAGGTGATCGGGGCCCCGGCCGACGAGTACGTCCGCGACTTCGTGCAGGAGGTGCCGCGCTCGCACGTGCTGACGCTGCGCTGGGTGATGCGCCCGCCGCGGGAGGGCGACGACATGCGCGGCCTGGAGATGGACTGCGACACGATCGTGCAGAAGGCCGCTCGCGCCGCCCTGGACTCCGACCACCCGGTCAAGGTGATGCAGGACGGCGAGCTGGTGGGGATCGTCGACGACGAGGCCATCCTGCGCGCCGTGGTCGCGGAGGAGCAGCCGGCGGGACCGGTGCCGGCATGACCACCCTGACCCGCGAGCCGGAGACCGCCGAGGAGCCCGTCGAGGCGCCCTCGGGTGGTTCGAAGCCGGGGCCGCGCGTGCCGCGCGGCGCCCTGGTCGGGGGCGTCCTGGCCGCCTGGATCGTGCTGAGCATCGTGTTCCAGGGCAAGGCCACCCTGGCCATCGGGGGCGCCGACCAGATCGGCGTGCAGAACTGGCTCGGAGACCGGGCGAACGACCTCGCGGTCTCCCGGGACAACTTCTTCATCTCGATCACCAGCGGCATCGCCAACGTGCTGGACGCGGTGGTCCAGTGGTTCCAGCTGCTGATCAGCACCCCGGCGTTCCCCAGCCCCTACCCGCACATCGGGTTCCTGGGGGTGCTGGCCGTGGCCTGGCTGTTCACCGCCTGGGTCGCCGGCTGGCGGATGTCGGTGCTGACCGCCGTCTGCTTCGTGCTGTTCGCCCTCCTCGGGTTCTGGGAGAGCAGCATGGACCTGCTGATCGTCACCCTGGTGTCGGTCGGGCTGTCGGTGGCCATCGGCCTGCCGCTCGCGATCTGGATGGCCCACAGCAGCCGGGCG
>CAXSHL010000057.1:0-8981 GCA_964237315.1 uncultured Nocardioidaceae bacterium | reverse complement strand
GGGCGCGCGCCGTGCTCACGCCGATCCTGGACGTGATGCAGACGCTCCCGTCGTTCGCCTACCTGCTGCCGCTGATGCTGCTGTTCGGGATCGGCGCCTCGGCAGCGGTCATCTGCACGCTGATCTACTCCCTGCCGCCGGTGATGCGGATCGCCTCGCACGGCCTGCAGAACCTGTCGGCGACCGCGATGGAGGCCACCGAGTCGATGGGGCAGACGCCCTGGCAGCGACTCGTCAAGGTCGAGCTGCCGATGGCCAAGCGCACCATCATCGTCGGCATCAACCAGACCACGATGGCTGCGCTGTCCATGGCGACCATCGCCGCCTTCATCAACGGCCCCGGGCTCGGTCAGCCGGTGGTGCGGGCGCTGAACGCGCTCCGGGTCGGTGACGCCTTCGTGCCCGGCCTGTGCATCGTGCTGATGGCGATCATGCTGGACCGGGTCACCACCGCGGCCAGCGAGCACGGCGAGAAGCTGCAGCGGGGTCAGGCCAGGGACATGGCGGCCCGCCGCACCATGCTGCTGACCGCTGGCGCCGTGGTCGCGGTGGTCTGCGTCTATCTCTCGCGGCACTACACGTTCGCCGCGAAGCCGTGGCAGTCCGTGCTGGGCGACAAGCTCTCCAGCGGTGTGCAGACGGTCATCGACTGGATCTCCACCCACTGGGTGGGCACCACCTCAGCCATCTCCGACGGCTTCACCTCCGCAGTCATCAACAAGCTGCAGTACGTCCTGGCCGGCTCGCCGTGGTTCGTCACCGGCCTGGCCATCCTCGCCATCGCCCTCATCGTCGGCGGCTGGCGGGCCGGGGTGGCGACCGTCATCTGCCTGGCCGGGCTGCGCTGGCTCGAGCTGTGGAACAACGCGATGATCACCCTGACCGCGACCCTGGTCGCCGCCGTCGTGGTGATGATTCTGGCGGCCGTCTTCGGGGTCTGGATGGGTCGCAGCAGACAGGCGGACCGGGTGATCAGACCGCTGTTGGACGCCGGCCAGACGCTGCCGACCTTCGTCTACCTGATCCCGGTGCTGGCGCTGTTCGGGGCGACCCGGTTCACCGCGATCGTCGCGGCGGTCGCCTACGCTGCCCCGGCCGCGATCAAGATCGTCGCCGACGGCATCAAGGCGGTGTCCTCAGCCACCGTCGAGGCGGCCGAGTCCGCGGGCGCGCTCACCATCCAGATCATCACCAAGGTGCAGATCCCGATGGCCCGCTCAGCGTTCACGGTGGCCACCAACCAGGGGCTGTTGTACGTGCTGGCCATGGTGGTGATCGGCGGGCTGGTCGGGGCCGGCGCACTCGGCTACGACGTGGTGGCCGGGTTCAAGCAGCTGGACACCCGAGGCCGCGGGCTGGCTGCCGGCTTCTCGATCGTCCTTCTCGGAGTCATGCTGGACCGGATCACGACGTACGCCGCGCGTCGTGGAGAGGCGCGCTCGTCATGAAGATGCCGACCAACCTGCACAGCCTCACCGCCCCGCTGGTCGCCCTGGGGCTGGTGGTGGCAGCCGTGCTGCCCGGTGTGGGCAGCACCATCAAGAAGGCCGACACCGCGTCGCAGGGCAAGTGCGGCGAGGTGAGCATCGCGGTGAACAACTGGGTCGGCTACGAGGCGGACGCCTTCGTCGTCGGCCAGGTGGCCGCCAAGCGGCTGGGCTGCATCGTCAACTACGTGTACGTCGACGAGCAGATCTCCTGGCAGGGTTTCGCCAGCGGACAGGTCGACGCCGTGCTGGAGAACTGGGGACACCCCGAGCTGATCGACCTCTACGTCAAGAAGCTCAAGGTCGCCCAGGACGCCGGCAGCATCGGCATCACGGGGCAGATCGGCTGGTACGTCCCACCGTGGATGAAGAAGAAGTACCCCGACATCACCAACTGGAAGAGCCTGGACAAGTACGCCAAGCTCTTCAAGACCTCGGAGTCCGGCGGCAAGGGTCAGCTCCTCGACGGCGACCCCGGCTTCGTCACCAACGACGAGGCGCTGGTGAAGAACCTGAAGCTGAACTACAAGGTGGTCTTCGCCGGCAGCGAGGCAGCGCTGATCCAGGCCTTCCGGGCCGGTGAGAAGCAGAAGAAGCCGGTGCTCGGCTACTTCTACTCCCCACAGTGGTTCCTCGCCGAGGTGCCGCTGGTGAAGGTCTCGCTGCCGAAGTACAAGACCGGGTGCGACGCGGTTGCCGCGAAGGTGAACTGCGACTACCCGGCGTACCCGCTGCACAAGATCGTCAGCAACCAGTTCGCCGACAGCAACTCGACCGGCTACCGGCTGATCAAGAAGTTCACCTGGTCCGACAAGGACCAGAACCTGGTCGCGAAGTACATCACCGCGGACGGCATGTCTCCGGAGAAGGCCGCCGACAAGTGGATCAAGGCCAACCCGGACAAGGTGGACGCCTGGCTGAAGTAGCCGCGCCCGCGCATCCGGCACCGCAGGGCTTTTCCCGCCGGTCTCCCCCGTCGCGTCTGGTTGACAGGCACGGTGGGGGAGACGCATGCTAGGGGTCTGTCTCAGATGACGCACTCGTGTGCGTGATACGCAACAGCTAGACCCTCCAGAAGGGAGGCCTTCCATGGCCTCGGTCCCCTCCACCGCCCGCGTCGTGGTCATCGGCGCCGGCATCGTCGGCAACAGCCTGGTGCACCACCTGGCCCGGCTCGGCTGGCGTGACATCGTGCAGATCGACAAGGGCGCCCTGCCCAACCCCGGCGGCTCGACCGGTCACGCGTCGAACTTCATCTTCCCGGTGGACCACTCCCGGGAGATCACCGACCTGACGCTGGACTCCATGAAGCAGTACAAGGAGATGGGCGTCTTCACCGAGTCCGGTGGCTTCGAGGTGGCGCGGACCGAGGAGCGGATGGAGGAGCTGCGGCGGCGGATGTCCTCGGCCAAGGCCTGGGGCATCGAGTCCCACCTCGTGGAGCCCGCCGACGTGGTGGAGAAGGTGCCATTCCTCGACCCGGACCTGATCGTCGGCGCCTTCTGGACCCCGTCCGTGGGCGTCGTGGACTCCCTGCGGGCCGGCACGATCATGCGCGAGCGGGCTCTGGAGTCCGGTGCGCTGACCGTCGTGCCCACCGTCGAGGTGACCGGCCTCGACGTCGAGGACGGGGCGATCAAGCGAGTTCGCACGACAGGCGGTGACATCGAGGCCGAGACGGTCGTGATCGCGTGCGGCGTGTGGAGCCCCAAGATCGCGAAGATGGCCGGCGCGCACATCCCGCTGACCCCCGCGGTGCACCAGATGATCAGCGTCGGCCCGGTGAAGGAGCTGGCCGAGCGCGACGGGGAGATCAGCTACCCGATCATCCGCGACATGGACACGCTGTGCTACGAGCGCCAGCACGGTGCCGACATGGAGGTCGGCTCCTACGCGCACCGGGCGATCCTGCACGACCCCGAGGAGATCCCCTCGATCGAGCAGGCGAAGCTGTCGCCGACCGAGATGCCGTTCACCTCCGAGGACTTCGACCCCCAGCTGGAGCAGGCCTACGAGCTGATGCCCGAGCTGCTCGGCGCGGAGGGCGCCGAGATCCGCTACGCCATCAACGGCCTGCTGTCGCTGACGCCTGACGGTGCGCCGGTCCTCGGCGAGACGCCGGAGGTCAAGGGGCTGTGGTCGGCCGCCGCCGTGTGGATCAAGGAGGGCCCCGGCGTGGGCCGCGCGGTCGCCGAGTGGATGACGGACGGACTCCCCGAGATCGACCTGTCGCACTCTGACATCGCGCGCTTCTACCCGCACCAGCAGACCCGTGAGCACATCCGCGCCCGCACCGGCGAGGCGTTCATCAAGACCTACGGCATCGTGCACCCCGGCGAGCAGTACGAGTCCGACCGCGACCAGCGCCTCGCCCCGATGCACGCCTCGCAGGTAGAGCTCGGCGCGCGGTTCTTCGAGGCGGCCGGCTGGGAGCGGCCGTTCTGGTACGAGTCGAACGCCGGCCTGCTCGAGGAGTACGGCGACCGGGTGATGCCGCGCGAGAACGAGTGGGACTCCCGCTGGTGGTCGCCGATCATCAACGCCGAGCACCTCGCCATGCGCGACCGAGCCGGGATCATCGACCTGTCCGCGTTCGCGATCTTCGACGTCGTCGGCCCGGCCGCCATGGAGGCGGTGCAGCGCATCTGCGTCTCGCAGTGCGACGTGGCGCTCGGCAGGGTGGTCTACACCCCGGTGCTCGACGAGCGCGGCGGCTTCCGCTCCGACCTGACCGTGATGCGCCTGGCGCACGACCGCTTCCGGGTGGTGACCGGAGGCGCCCACGGCATGGTGGACCGCAAGTGGTTCGCCGACCGGATGCCCAAGGACGGCACCGCCCAGGTCGTGGACCTGACGTCCGCATGGACCACCATCGGGCTGTGGGGCCCGCAGGCACGCACCATCCTCGGCGAGCTCACCCGCGACGACATCAGCCATGCAGGCTTCGGTTTCGGCACCTGCCGCACCATCGAGGTCGGGTCGGTCTCGGTGCTCGCCTCCCGGATCTCCTACGTCGGCGAGCTCGGCTGGGAGCTCCACGTCCCGATCGAGCAGGGCGCCCGACTGTGGTCCCTGCTGCTCGAGAAGGGCGCGGCCCATGGCGCCGTGCCGGTGGGCATCGGCGTCTACGCGACCACCGGTCGTCTCGAGAAGGGCTACCGCGCCTTCGGCTACGAGCTCGACTCCGAGCGCACGATCATCGAGGCCGGCATGGCGCGCCCCAAGGTCAAGGCCGCCGACTTCATCGGCCGGGAGGCCTACCTCAAGCAGCGCGACGAGGAGCCCGCCTCGGTGCTGTGCACCCTGACCGTCGACGACCACACCTCGGCGTCCGGGGTCAAGCGCTACATGCTGGGTGGCGAGCCGATCCTGGCCAGGGACGGCAGCGAGCTCGTCGACGACCACGGCCACCGGCCCTACGTCACCAGCGCCGGCTCCGCGCCGTCGCTCGGCAAGCACATTCTGCTGGCCTTCCTGCCCCCCTCGGAGGCACGCGTCGGCAACCAGCTGAGCGTCTCCTACATGGAGGAGCTCTACCCGGTGACCGTCGGGTCCGCCGACAGCACCGGCCTCTTCGACCCCGACAACGATCGGATCAAGGCATGACCAACGTCCTGGCGTGCATCAAGCGGGTGCCCGACCTGGGAGGGGAGATCAGCCTGACCCCCGACGGCATGTCCGTCGACGACTCCTCCCTCGGGCACACGGTCAGCCCGCACGAGGAGTGTGCGGTGGAGCTGGCGATCGCGGTCGCCAAGGACACCGACGGGCAGGCGACGGTGCTCAGCCTCGGCTCCTCGGACTCCGTGGAGCAGCTGCGCAACGCTCTCGCGCTCGGCTGCACGGCGGCGGTGCTGGTCGAGGCCGACCCGACCGCGTTCGGTCCCGCGGACGTCGCCGGCGCGATCGCCGAGGTCGTGCGTGCGCACGAGGCGGCGGGGACGACCTACGACCTCGTGCTGCTGGGCAACGACGCCTCGGACACCGGTGACTTCCAGGTCGGGATCCGGCTGTCCTACCTGCTGGACCGACCGGTCCTGGCCGGCATCTCCACGCTGTCCGTCGACGGCGACCGGGTCACGGCCCGGGGCCAGAGCCCCGACGGCGGCACGGAGATCTTCGAGGTTCCGCTGCCTGCGGTGCTGACGGTGATGGAGGGCGGCATCGAGCCGCGCTACCCGAGCATCCCCGGACGGATGAAGGCCAAGAAGGTGAAGATCGAGGACCGGGAGCCGGGCCTGACGCCGGTCGGTCCGGGCCGGCTGCGGCTGAAGCTGCCGCCCGCCCAGCCCAGCCAGGTGACGATGCTGGGCGAGGGACCCGAGGCGGCCAGTGCCCTGGTCGACCTGATCGAGGAGCTGGGAGTGCTGCGATGAGCGTGCTGGTGCTGATCGAGAACGCCGCGACCGACGCCGACGGAGTGAGCGAGGTGTCTCTGGAGACCCTGACGTTCGCCCGGGGGCTCAGCGACGACGTGCGCGCTCTCATCGTCGGGGACGGTCCGGCGGGTCTCGTCGACCAGCTCGGGGCGTACGGCGTCAGCTCGGTGCTGCACGCGGACGGGGACGCCTTCACGTCCTACGCCGCGGCGGCCTGGGCTGCTGCGGTCGTCGCCGCGAGTGCGGATGCGACCGTCGTGATGGCGGCCGGAACACCGCGTGGCAACGAGGTCCTCGCCCATGTCGCCTGCCGGCTCGGCGTCGCGATGGCCGCCAACGTCGTCGAGGCCGAGGGCTCACCGGGGTCGCTCGTCGTCTCGCGTCAGGTGCTCGGCGGGGCGGCGATGGAGGAGATGCGGCTGGAGGAGAAGGTCGCGGTGCTCTCCGTGGCCGGCCACGCCTGCGACCCGCAGCCTGCCGAGTCCGCGACGTCGCCGGCCGTCGTACCGGTGGAGGTGGAGGTGGCCGAGGCCGACCTCCGCGCCCGCGTGGTGCGCACGGAGCCCGGGGAGCCCGACGAGTCCGGCGGCCTGAAGTCCGCGAAGGTCGTGGTCGGCGCCGGCCGCGGGGCGGGCAGCGCCGACGGGTTCAAGGACCTGCTGGAGCTCGCCGACCTGCTCGACGGCGCCCTGGGTGTCTCTCGCGTGGTCACCAGCCTGGGCTGGCGGCCGCACCACGAGCAGGTCGGCCAGACCGGCAGCCGGGTCACGCCCGACCTCTACCTCGCGTGCGGCATCAGCGGTGCCATCCAGCACTGGGCCGGCATGTCGAGCTCGAAGACCATCGTGGCGATCAACAACGACCCGGACGCGCCGATGGTCACCAAGGCGCACTACGCGGTCATCGGGGACCTGCACGAGATCGTCCCGGCCATCAACGAGGAGCTGCGCCGCCGCCGGAGCGCCTGAGGGGAATAACCCGCGCCGTCGCGGGTGCTGCACCCTGTCGTGACCGACACCGAGCAGCCCGCCGTCCGACGCCGCGACGTCGGGCTCCGGTCCGAGCGGGGACCGGTGCTGATCGCGGTGATGCTGTCGACGGCGCTGGTGGCGCTGGACCAGACGATCGTGTCCACCGCGGTGCCCTCGATCGTGCACGACCTCGGTGGGTTCCGCGAGTTCCCCTGGCTGTTCTCGGTGTACCTGCTGGCGCAGGCAGCCACCGTCCCGGTCAACGGCAAGCTGGCCGACCTGTTCGGGCGCAAGCCGGTGATGTACTACGGCATCGCGGTGTTCCTGGCCGGCTCGGTGCTGTGCGCGGTCGCCTGGAGCATGCCGGTGCTGATCCTGGCTCGCGGCCTGCAGGGGCTCGGCGCGGGCGCGGTGCAGCCGATCGGGATGACGCTCATCGGGGACATCTACACGCTGCAGGAACGAGCCAAGGTCCAGGGATACGTCGCCAGCGTCTGGGGCATCTCCTCGGTGGTCGGACCGACCATCGGCGGGGCGTTCAGCCAGCTCCTCACCTGGCGGCTGATCTTCTGGGTGAACGTCCCGCTGTGCCTGCTGGCCGCGATGATGCTGCGCCGGTTCTCCGAGAAGGTCGAGCGGGGCCAGGCGAAGGTCGACTACCTGGGCGCCGTACTCCTGACGCTGGCCACCACCATGGTCGTGCTGGGTCTGCTGGAGAGTGGTCAGGCGTGGGCCTGGGCCTCCTGGCAGACGCCCTCGGCGTTCGGCGGCGCGCTGCTGATGCTGGTGGCCTTCGTCCTGGTCGAGCGCCGGGTGGCCGAGCCGGTCCTGCCGCTGTGGATGTTCCGCAGCCGGATCCTCGTCGTCACCAGCTCGCTGTCGTTCCTCGTCGGAGCGCTGCTGCTGGGACTGTCGTCCTATGTGCCCACGCTGGGGCAGGAGGTCCTCGGAGCCTCCGCCATCGTCAGCGGCTTCGCCCTCGGCGCACTCACCCTCGGGTGGCCGGTGGCGGCGGCGGTGTCGGGACGGCTGTACCTGACGATCGGCTTCCGGGCCACCGGACTGCTCGGTGTCGCACTGGCGGTGGCGGGCGCGACCGTGCTCACGGTGCTGGACCCGGCCGGCTCGCTGTGGCACGTCGCGGCCGGGTGTGTGCTGATCGGGTTCGGGATGGGCTGGATCGCGGCTCCTGCGCTGGTGGTCGCCCAGTCCAGTGTCGCCTGGGGCGAGCGCGGGGTCGCGACCGCCACGAACATGTTCTCGCGCTCGGTCGGCTCGGCCGTCGGGGTGGCCGTCTTCGGTGCCGTGGTGAACGCGGTGGCCGGCGCGCACCCGAGCCCGACACTGCTGGCCACCGGTGTGCACCGGGTGTTCGCGGGGATCCTGGGCATCGCGCTGGCGATGGCGGTTCTCGAGCTCTTCATGCCCGTGCGGGTGCCGGCGCGCGACTGACCCTCTCAGACCTGGGCGCCGGTGTCGGGGCCGGGACAGCCGGGCGTCGGGCAGGTCAGGGACTGCACCATCTGACCTGGTCGGAGCTCGGCGCGCGCTTGGTCGAGGTCCGGGCTCACGTCCGGTACGTCGCCGAAGTCGGCGGTTCCCAAGACCAGCTCCGCGCCGCAGTGCGGACACGTCCCGGCGGCCGTCTCCTGCGGTTCGCGCGCGGACATCTGCACCTCCAGAGTCGTGGCGCCGGACGTGGCCACCACCGAAGCCGTACCCGCTTTGGGCGTCTGACTCACGCTATCCGCTGATTTCGCCCCCAGATGTTGCACAGCCTTAACACCGGACCGGGTCGTTGTGCCATCAACGTGTCCCTGCGGGGTGCACCATCGAACATGGCCACTCGCTGCGACTGCCGATGGGAACGCGTCGTGATCCACCTGGGGCTCGAGGCCGTGCTGCTGCGAGCCGACGACGTCCCGGACTGTCCCGCCCACAGCTCCGTGCGCGAGGGCGAGGACACCGCGGTCTGAGCGGAGCCGGGGACAGCGGCTGAGAGGTGTCGACCCGGCGCGTGTGGCGGACCTGGGCAGCTCGTCCCCGCCCCCCTCCCCGATAATCCGTGACGGAAAGCATAATTTCCGGGGGCGATGTCAGGGGGTCTTAGCAACGGGGGTTCACGCTGCTGTGCTCAGCAGCGC
>CAXSHL010000056.1:25932-27888 GCA_964237315.1 uncultured Nocardioidaceae bacterium | reverse complement strand
CCTCGAAGCTCTCCATGACCCGAACTCTTCCAGCGAGCACCGACAGTTTCCGCCCCGATCCAGGCCCCCGGAAAAGAATCTAGAAGAACCTTTCTTTACCTACTGGGAACTGCCTCGTGCCTCACCAACCAGGCAACCGGCGCTCCTCGCCGAGCGTCCGGCGGGATCAGGGAGCGCAGCCAGCTGGCTGTGAGAGCTCATGTGCGACCCGCCACACGCGCCGACTCGACCGGACGACTACCCGGCCGGCAGCGGACCGTAGACCAGCACACCATCGACATCACTGCGGACCACCCGACCCTGGGCCGCCAGCAGCTCCAGGTGCGCCAGGGTCTCCATCGAGGCCAGGGCGGTGTTGAAGACGTCGAGGTCCACGAGGCGTCGCGCGTGCCGCGTCCAGGGCAGGTCGGTGGCGACGTCGTACGCCGTCTGCCGGCCGGACTGCACCGACTCCAGGCACAGCCGCAGGCGCTCCTCGTGGTGCGCGACCAGCTCGTCGACGCGGGCGTGCACGGACCCGGTGACCGCACCGTGCGCCGGCAGCAGCCGCAGGTCGGGCATCGCGCGCACCTTGGCCAGCGAGGCGAGGAAGTCACCGAGCGGCTGGGACGCGTAGGCCGACTCGAACCCGATCGAGGGCGTGATCGTGGGCAGCACGTGGTCGCCCGCGAACAGCAACCCCGCCCCTTGGTCCGCGAACACGAAGTGGCCCCGCGTGTGCCCGGGCGTGGACACAGCGTCGATGCTCCGCGTGCCCACCTGGATCTGATGGTCCCCGTCGAGCCACGCGTCGGGCAGCTCCCACACCGACGGGTCCGCGCGCTCGTTGCCGTCGGAGAGCGACTCCCATGCCCGGGCCACCCCCGCAGCTCCGGCGCGCTCCAGCTGGGTGACCGTGGGATCGGGGTGGTTCCCCCAGTCCCGCACCAGCTCCAGGGTGTGCCGGTCCCCGATGCCGAGGCTGACGTGCGACCCGACCTCACGACGTACGGCGATCGCCTGCGTGTAGTGGTCGCGGTGCACGTGCGTGACCAGGAAGCGGGTGATGTCCTGGACCCGGTGACCGATGTCGGCCAGCGACCGGCCCAGCAGGGCGCGGGACCCCTCGATCGCCCACCCGCCGTCGATGAGGGTGAGTCCCTCCTCGGTCTCCAGGGTGTAGACGTTGACCGCCCGCAGCCCGTCCATCGGCAGCGGCAGCGGGATGCGGTGGATGCCGTCGGCCACCGGGTAGGCGCCCGGCTCGGACCAGTGTGGTTCGTCGCTCACCCGCACAGTGTCCCAAACGGGGTTCGCGTCAGATGCCCCACATGTCGTTGTCCTCACGCAGCCAGCGCTCGTAGCCTTGGACCGACATGACCAGTGAGCGGACAGCAGGTGGGCTCACGTCGGGGAGCCGGGAGCTGCGGCAGCTCAACCTGGCGATGCTGTTCGCGGCGCTGGCCGCGTTCGGGATGCTCTACTCCACGCAGGCACTGCTCCCTTCGATCGGCGCCGCCTTCGACGTCGGGCCGACCTCCGCCAGCCTGACCGTCTCTGCAGCCACCGGCGCGCTGGCCCTGGCGATCCTGCCGCTGTCCGCGGCGGCGGAGTCGTTCGGACGGGTGCCGGTGATGCGCTCGGGGCTCCTGCTCGCGTGCGCGTGCACGTTCGCAGCAGCGGCCGCCCCGGCCTTCTGGGTGCTGATCCTCGCCCGGGGGCTGGTCGGGGTAGCGCTCGCCGCGGTCGTCGCGGTGGCCGTTGCGCACCTCGGCGACGAGGTGCACCCCGCCGAGCTCGGCACCGCGATCGGCGTCTACGTCGCAGGCAACACCCTCGGCGGGATCTCGGGTCGGCTGATCCCCGGACTCGTCGAGGAGAACAGCTCGTGGCGCGCAGCAGTGGCGTTGCTGGGCGTCGTCGCCCTGGTGGCCTCGCTGACCTTCGTGCGGATGCTCCCGCAGGCTCAGAGGCAGA
>CAXSHL010000056.1:23143-25922 GCA_964237315.1 uncultured Nocardioidaceae bacterium | reverse complement strand
ATCGGCCTCGCGGTAGATGCCCCAGACGTCCTGATCGACGAAGTCGTCCTGGACCACGACCTCCAATCGAACCTCTGGATAACGCGGACGGCGAGACGTCGAGTTCGAGGGCGGCGCGCCGGAAGCCACCAGCGTGCGCGATCACGTGCATGCCATCCGCGAGCTCGCGGCGGACCCGGGCATCGCACGGCTGTGCCTGCTCGCGTTCCTGCTGATGGGCGGCTTCGTCGCCTGCTACAACTACCTGACCTTCCGGCTCGAGGGCTCCCCGCTGCACCTCAGCACGACCATCACGTCTCTGCTGTTCCTGGCCTACCTGGCCGGGACGGTCAGCTCCCCGCTGGCCGGCCGGCTCTCGGACCGCTTCGGCCGCAGGCGCCTCGCCCTGCTGGGCATCCTCATCTCGCTTGCCGGTCTCGCGCTCATGCTGCCGGACCAGCTCGCCTGCATCACGGCGGGCCTGCTGGTCTTCACCTTCGGCTTCTTCGCCACGCACTCGGTGGCCAGCTCGTGGGTGTCGTCGCGGGCCGAGGGGCGTCGGGGCCAGGCGGCGGCGATGTACCTGCTGGCCTACTACCTCGGCTCCAGCACCTTCGGTGCGCTGATCGGGCTCGCCTACCAGTACGACGGGTGGCCGGCCGCCGCGGCCGCCATCGGCCTGCTGTTCGTCCTGGGTGGGGTCACCGTGGCGGGTGTCCGGGACCCTCGCTGACCAGGTCATGCGACGGCCGGGTGCGCCGTACGACGAGCAGCACCGCCACCGCGCACACGGCCGCACCGGGCAGCGCCAGCAGACCGGGAGTGGTGCCGAACATCAGGAACGCCCACAGCGCGGTCGTCGGCGGGGTGAGGAACAGCAGCGTGCTCACCCTGGTGGCGCCGCTGCGCCGGAGGACGAGCAGGTAGCTGCCGTAGCCCCCGAAGGTCGAGAGCGCCACCACCCAGCAGACGGCCCACCAGAAGCCGGCCTCCACGGGTGGGGCGACGTGGTGGTCGAGGGTGGCCACCGTCATGAAGAAGGCCGCGGACGTCAGCGTCTGCACGGTCAGCGACTCGAGCAGGGTGACGGACAGTCGGAGCCGGCGCTGGAGCACCGTGCCTGCGGAGAGGCCGAGCATCCCGCACACCACGAGCCCGTAGCCGAGCGGTCCCGCACCGCCCGTGCCGAGGTCGCTGGCGACGACGAGCGCGACTCCCGCGACCCCGAGCACCAGGCCCTCCCGCTGGACCGTCGAGGTCCGCTCACCGAGCAGGGGGCCCGCGACGACGGCGACGAGCAGTGGCTGCAGGGCTGCCACCAGGGCGGCCGTGCCAGGGGGCACGCCGATGCCCACCCCGGTGACCACACCGCCGAGGTAGACGCACTGGCACAGCAGCCCGATGACCACCAGCCACGGCCAGGTGCGCCGGTTCGGCCGCAGCCCACGGGCCAGCGCCCAGCCGGTCACCACGACCGCCGCGGCGACGTAGCGCCACGCCAGCAGTGTGTCGGCCGGGGCGTAGCGGGTGCCGAGCTCCGCGCCGATGAAGCCGGAGCTCCACATCAGCACGAGGCTGGCGGCGGCGAGGGCGTCCACCCGACCGGGCCGGATGCCGGCGCCCCGGCCGCCCTGACTGTCCCGGTTGCTCGGACGGATGCCATGAGCGGTCATGCAGCCAGATAACCATACCGGTCGGTATACTCCCGGTCACCCGACCAGGAGTTGAGATGACCAGGATCGAGCTCCCCTCCGTTGCCAGCGTGGACGACCTGATGACCCCTGTCGGCGAGCGGCTCGCGCAGACGGCCAGCCGGCTCTTCTACGACCACGGCATCCGGGCGGTCGGCGTCGAGCTGATCGCCGAGGACGCCGGCACCACGAAGAAGACGCTCTACGACCGGTTCGGGTCCAAGGACGGCCTGGTCACGCTGTACCTCCGGCGCCGCGCCGAGCGGTGGCAGACGCTGGTGCTCGAGTGGCTCGCCGAGCACCCGGAGCCCGGAGCCGAACGAGTCCTGCAGGTCTTCGACGCCCTTCAGTCGTGGCTCTCGGAGCAGTGGCGCGGCTGCGCGTTCGTGAACGCCTACGCCGAGATCGGCGGGACCGACCACATCGCGCTGCCCGTCGTACGCGCGGAGAAGGCCTGGATGCGCCGGCTGTTCACCGCCCTCGTCGAGGAGGCGGGGTGCGACGACCCGACCGAGCTCGGGGCGCAGCTGCACGTGCTCTATGAAGGTGCGATCGTGGCGCTGACCGCGGGGGACCTCGACGACGCGTTGCAGGTGGCCCGGCGTGCGGCGGCCCGGCTGCTGGTCGCCTGAGCCTTCAAAGCCAGCTCAGCTGAGACGACCGGCGAGGTGCTCGACCTCGTGGCGGCGCATCAGCCGCACGCCGCTGGAGTGCACGACGTGCGGCAGCCGGTCCTGGTCCAGCATCCGGCGGACCACCCCGGGCGAGAGGTGCAGCAGCCGGGCCGCCTGGCTGGTGGTGACCCAGTAGGAGCGCGGGTCGCGCAGGTGCCGCCACCACTGGTACGTCGTGAGGGCGACCGACTCGACCTCGCCGGGCGTCACCCGACGGCCGCCCAGGAGCACCGCCGCCTCGTCCTCGGAGCAGCCGAGGACGAGGGCGGGGTAAAAGGGCTCAGAGCTCATGGTGGGCGCCTCCGGGGCTGTCGAGGAGAGGTACCACTTCCGAGACTATGACGGTGCTCGACCCAAGGTAAAGAGATCGTCGGGCCGTGTCGCGCCCGGCGTCAGGCCGCCGCCTGCTCGCGCTGCGCCTCTCCGCCCTGGTCG
>CAXSHL010000056.1:0-23133 GCA_964237315.1 uncultured Nocardioidaceae bacterium | reverse complement strand
ACGCGGTCGCCCGGGGCCGCCCCGGGCCCGGGGCGGCGGAGCATCGCGAGGATCTCGGTCGGGTTGAGGCCCTCCGCGCGGCACCAGGACGGCGCGAACCCCGCGCCCGGCGTCAGGCCGCCGCCTGCTCGCGCTGCGCCTCTCCGCCCTGGTCGGACCGCTCGGCCTGCGCGACCGGCTCGAGCGCCGTGGCCAGGATGTCCAGCACGTCGCCGACCAGGTGCACGTGCACGGCCTCCAGCACGTCGGCCGGCACGTCGTCGAGGTCGGCCTCGTTGCGCTGGGGCAGGAACACCTCGGTGAGGCCCGCGCGCTGGGCCGCCATCAGCTTCTGCTTGGCACCGCCGATCGGCAGCACCCGGCCGTTGAGCGTGACCTCACCGGTCATCCCGACCTCCGAGCGCACCGGGCGCCCGGTGGCCAGCGACACCAGCGCCGTCACCATCGTCACCCCCGCCGAGGGGCCGTCCTTGGGGACCGCCCCGGCCGGGACGTGCACGTGGATGGTGCGGTCCAGTGCCGCCGGGTCGATGCCGAGCTGCTCGGCGTGGGCGCGGACGAAGGAGAGTGCGATCTGCGCGGACTCCTTCATCACGTCGCCGAGCTGTCCGGTCAGGGTCAGCCGCGCCTCGCCGTCACTCGCGCCCGCCTCGATGAAGAGCACGTCACCGCCGAGCCCGGTCACCGCGAGGCCGGTGGCGACGCCGGGGACCGACGTACGCTCGTGCGCCTCGGGGGTGAACCTCGGCCGGCCCAGGAACTCCTTGAGGTCCGGCTCGTCGATGGTGATCTGTCCCTGGTCCGCCTGGGCGCCCAGCTTGGTGGCCGCCTTGCGCAGCGCCTTCGCGATCAGCCGCTCCATCTGCCGCACACCGGCCTCTCGGGTGTAGTCCGCGGCGATCTCCCGGAGCGCGGCGTCGGTGAGCTGCACCTCGTCGGCGGTGAGCGCGGCCCGCTCCAGCTGGCGCGGGAGCAGGAAGTCGCGGGCGATCGCGACCTTGTCGTCCTCGGTGTAGCCGTCCAGCGTCACCAGCTCCATCCGGTCCAGCAGGGCGGACGGGATCTGCTCGATCACGTTGGCGGTGGCGATGAACAGCACGTCGGACAGGTCCAGGTCCAGCTCGAGGTAGTGGTCGCGGAACGTGTGGTTCTGCGCCGGGTCGAGCACCTCGAGCAGCGCGGCGGCCGGGTCGCCGCGGTAGTCCGCACCGACCTTGTCCACCTCGTCGAGCAGCACGACCGGGTTCATCGAGCCGGCCTCCTTGACCGCCCGCACGATGCGGCCGGGCAGCGCGCCGACGTAGGTGCGCCGGTGGCCGCGGATCTCGGCCTCGTCGCGCACCCCACCGAGGGCGACGCGGACGAACTTGCGGCCCAGGGCGCGCGCCACGCTCTCGCCGAGCGAGGTCTTGCCGACCCCGGGAGGACCGGCGAGCAGGATCACGGCACCGGAGCCCCGGCCGCCGATGACCTGGAGGCCGCGCTGGGCGCGACGGGCCCGGACCGCGAGGTACTCCACGATCCGCTCCTTGACCTCGTCGAGGCCGTGGTGGTCCGCGTCCAGGACCTCGCGGGCCGCCTTCACGTCGTCGATGTCCTCGGTGGTGACGCTCCAGGGCAGCTCCAGGACGGTGTCCAGCCAGGTCCGGATCCACGCGGTCTCCGGGCTCTGGTCGCTGGATCGCTCGAGCTTGCCGACCTCGCGGAGCAGCGCCTCCCGGACCGGTTCCGGGACGTCGGCTGCCTCCACGCGGGCGCGGTAGTCGTCGGAGCCCTCGGGCTCTCCGTCGCCGAGCTCCTTGCGGATCGCGTTCAGCTGCTGGCGCAGCAGGAACTCGCGCTGGCTCTTCTCCATGCCCTCGCGGACGTCCTCGCCGATCTTCTCGGCGACGTCGACCTCGGCGAGGTGCTCGCGGGTCCAGGCGATGACCGTCTCCAGCCGCTTCTCGACGTCAGGGGTCTCGAGCAGCTCGCGCTTGCGCTCGACGGAGAGGTACGGCGCGTAGCCGGCCGCGTCCGCGATGGCCGAGGGGTCGGTCATCTGGTGCACCGAGTCGATGATCTGCCAGGCCTCGCGGCGCTGGAGCACGGCGACGACGAGATGCTTGTAGTCCTCGGCCAGCTCCCGGGCGAGGTCGGTGACGACCTCCTCGACGGTCTCCACCTCGACCCAGAGCGCCGCCCCGGGTCCGGTGACGCCGTTGCCGATGCGGCCGCGGTGCTCGGCCTTGAGCACGGCAGCCGCCGCGCCTCCGCTGAAGCGGCCGACGCGCTCGACGGTCGCCACCACGCCGTACGTCGGGTAGCGGTCCTCGGGCCCGCTGAACCGGGGGGCGACGAGCAGCCGGCCGTCGCTGCTGCTGCGCGCGGCGTCGATGGCGGCCTGGGCCGGCTCGTCGAGCTCGATGGGCACGACCATGCCGGGCAGCACGACGAGGTCGGGGACGAAGAGGACGGGAAGGTTCGTGGTGGAAGGCGCAGTGGAAGGCATGGTGGCCCACCTTTCAGAGTTGAGCGATACCGACTCAACCCGCGGCCCTCGGCCGGTGTTCCGGTGTTCGTCCAGGGCGAACACCCCCCGCGGCTTCCTCCGCTGAGGCGTCCCGTTCTGCGGCCTAGACCCCACCGAGGCGTCGCATCCTGCGGCCCAGACCCCGCCGAGGCGTCGCATCCTGCGGCCGAGACTTCGGCGAGGCGTCCCGGTGATCACAGAACGGGACGCCTCGGCGGGTCAGGAGTCGCAGAACGGGACGCCTCGGCGGGTCAGGAGTCGCAGAACGGGACGCCTCAGCGGGTCGGGAATCGCAGAACGGGACGCCTCAGCGGGGATCGGAGAGGAGGCGGAGGACCAGGGCCAGCGGGGGCCAGTCTTCGCGGCCGCGGCGGGTGACGGCGTAGGACCGCAGGACCACCTCGGGATCGGAGAGCCGGCGCAGCGAGACCCCGCGCACCGTCGGCCGCCCGGCCGGCAGCAGGCCGACCCCCAGGCCGGCGATGATCATGTCCTGGACCAGCTCCAGGCTGTCGGCGCGGTGCGCGATGCGGGGCGCGAAGCCGGCGAGCGACGCCACGGTGCGGACCGCCTCCTCGTCGGCGGTGTTCCGCGAGTTCACGATCCAGTCCGCGTCGCGGAACCGGTCGAAGACGGCCAGGGCGTCGCCACGGACCCGAACGGACCGGGCGGGCACGCCCAGGCTCCAGGCCGAGGTCCACAGCGGGGCGGCCGTGAGCGCCGTGTCGAAGGTGGCGGGTGCCAGGTTGTAGTCGTAGGTCAGCACCAGGTCGACGTCGTCGGCAGCCAGCAGGGCGAGCGCCTCGGCGGGCTCGTGCTCGTGCACCAGCAGCCGCACCTCGGGATGGCTGTCCTGCAGCAGGTGGACGACCGGCAGCAGCGAGCGACGCACCGCGGTGGCGAACGCCGCGACCCGCAGCGTGCCGGCCGGGGTGGCCGACGGGTCCAGGTCCACGCGGGCCGCCTCGACGGCGGCCAGGATCGTCACGGCATGCTCCGCGAGTCGCCGACCCGCAGGCGTCAGCCGCACCCGGCGGCCCTCCGGCTCCAGCAGCGGCGTGCCAACCTCGTGCGCCAGGGTGGCCAGCTGCTGGGACACCGTGGAGGTGGTCACCGACAAGACGTCGGCGACCGCCCGCATCGACCCCTGCCGGGACAGCTCCAACAGCAGCTCGAGGCGACGGAGGTCCATGGCTGTATTGTTCATCCGAAGCGAACGATACGTCCAGCACCACCACGTGGACATGAACGGTGCCCGAAGCGTCTACTGGACCCATGAACCCCGCTCGCACCGGCACCGGCCTGGCCGTCGCCTCCATGCTCTGCGTCCAGCTGGGGCTCGCCGCGTCCGTCGACATGTTCGACCGGGTCGGCCCCGAGGGCGCCGCCTTCCTCCGACTGGCCTGGGCGGGCGTGATCCTGCTCATCGTGGTGCGGCCCCGGCGCCGCGACTACGACCGCCGGAGCCTGATCGCCTGTATGGCACTCGGGGTGGTGACCGCCGGGCTGACCATGCTCTTCATGGCTGCCGTCGACCGGCTGCCGCTCGGCACCGCCAGTGCGCTGGAGTTCCTCGGCCCGCTGGGGGTCGCGGTGACTCGGAGCCGCGGCCCCCGGCTGCTGGTGTGGCCCCTGCTGGCGGCCGTCGGGGTGGTGCTGCTCACCGAGCCGTGGCAGGGCGGCGTCGACCTGGTCGGAGTCGGCTTCGCGCTCGGGGCCGCGACCTGCTGGGCGGCCTACATCCTGCTCACCCAGCGCGTGGGTGACGAGCTGAGCGGTCTGAAGGGGCTGGCCGTCTCCCTGCCGGTGGCCGGGCTGGTCGCTGCCTGCGTCGCCGGTCCGCACACCGTGCCCCTGCTGTCCTGGGAGGTGCTGGTCATCGGGATCGGGCTGGCGATCCTGCTGCCCGTCGTGCCGTTCAGCCTCGAGCTGCTGGCGCTGCGCCGACTCACCACCGCCGCCTTCGGCACGCTGATGAGCCTGGAGCCGGCCATCGCGCTCGTCGTTGGTTTCCTGGTGCTGAGCCAGGCCCCGGGGCTGTGGCCGGTGGTCGGCGTCGCGTTCGTGGTGGCAGCCGGCGTCGGTGCCGAGCGCACCGGCGCGCGGGTGTCGCCGCAGCTCGACACCGTACGACGCGAGGCGCCCGCGAGGGAGGGACGCTGTGCCGTCACCCCATGAGCCGCGGCGCCACTTCGAGGAGCTCGACTGGCGTGAGACCCCGATGGGTGCCATCAGCCTGCGACGGCGACGGGAGCCCACCCTGGGCACCGACGTCTACGAGGTCAAGCTCGACGACGACTTCTTGATGTCCAGCCTGTTCACGGTCGCGGAGGTCGAGCTGGCCCGGCTCGGCCTGGGCGCGGCCACCGGAGACCGGCTGGCGGTGCTGGTCGGCGGGCTCGGGCTCGGCTACACCGCCGTCACGGCGCTGGAGGACTCCCGAGTCTCGGAGCTGGTGGTGGTCGAGGCACTGCCGGCGGTGGTCGGCTGGCACGAGCAGGGGCTGCTGCCCACCTCGGCCGCACTCACCGACGACCCCCGCTGCCGACTGGTGTGCGCGGACTTCTTCGCGAGCATCCGGTCCGAGCCGACCGATCTGGACGTGATCCTGTTGGACATCGACCACAGCCCCCGGCACCTCCTGCACCCGAGCCACGCGGCGTTCTACACGACCGAGGGCCTGAGCGGGCTGCGTGCTCGGCTCCGCCCGGGCGGGGTCTTCGCGCTGTGGTCCGACGACCCGCCCGACCAGGACTTCGAGGCGCTGCTGGGCGCGGTCTTCCGCACGGCCCGGGCACACGTGGTCGAGTTCGCCAACTTCCTCACCGGCGGTACGTCGGCCAACACCGTCTACGTCGCCACGACGCCCAGGAGCTGACCGGCTCAGGCGCGGCGGCGCTGCTGGGGGACGTCCAGGTCGCCCTTGCGGAGCCGGAACACCTGCAGGCGCAGGTGGTAGTACTTGTCGGTCTCGCCCACCCATTCCATGCCGACGCGCTTCGCGGTGGCCGCGCCGCGACCGTTCTGCTCACGGACCACGGCGAACAGCTCCTCGACCCCGAAGGTGAACGCGTGGTGGGCGACCGCGTGCCCGGCCTCGGCGGCGATCCCCTGTCCCCAGGCCCGCGGCGCCAGCTGCCAGCCCACTTCGAGGTCCTCGCCCTCCGGGGGCAGGGGCAGCACGGCGACGCCCCCGACGAGCTCGCCGGTCTCAGCCAGGGTCACTGCCCAGCGACCCTCGGGCGCCGTCAGCTGCTGGTCGGCCCAGCCGTCGATCATCGCGCGCATGGCGGTCGCGTCCGGCACGCGGTCCATGGCCGGGCTCAGCCAGCGCGCCACGTCCTGCTCGCCGTACACCCCCAGAGCTGCCTCGGCGTCGTCGACCGACCAGGGCCGCAGCCGCAGCCGAGGGGTCACGATGACGGTGCCGCCCTCAGCGCCCTCGACGGTGACCGTGTGGGCCGCCTCAGTCATCGTGCACCACGACGGAGTCGATCCGCTCGGCGTAGAAGGCCACGTGGTCCACGACCTCCGCGACCGCCTCGTGGGGCGAGCGGTAGGTCCAGACGGCGTTCTTCACCACCTGGTCCTCGACGACCAGGTCGTAGTATCTGGCCTTGCCCTTGAACGGGCACCACGACGTGTGGCTGCTCGGCTGCAGGACCGCGGGATCGACGTCGGCGAGCGGGACGTACTGCACCGGCGGATAGTCCGCCTCCTGCAGAGTCAGCGATCGACTCGTGTCGGCAACGACGTGACCGCCATGCTCGACGGTGACCCGCGAAGGGGTGGGTTCGATGGTGATCGGGTGGCCCGGCCCGGGGAGGAGGACCTTCAAGTCCGTCATACCTCGGGGAACGCACGGACGCGGCCAGGGATTCCTCGGCGCGCCGGAATAGTTCGCGACCGCACGTGCTTGAGGTCCGGCATGACCTCGAAGACCTGGTTCATCACCGGCACCTCCCGTGGCTTCGGGCGCGAGTGGGCCATCGCGGCCCTCGAGCGCGGCGACACCGTGGCGGCGACCGCCCGCGACCTCAGCAGCCTCGACGACCTCGTGGAGGCACACGGCGACGCCCTGCTCCCGCTCTCCCTGGACGTGACCGACCGCGAGGCGTCGTTCGCCGCCGTCGCTGCGGCCCACGAGCGCTTCGGCCGGCTCGACGTGGTGGTCAACAACGCCGGCTACGGCCAGTTCGGCATGGTCGAGGAGCTCAGCGAGGACGAGGCCCGCGCCCAGATCGAGACGAACCTCTTCGGCGCCCTGTGGGTCACGCAGGCCGCGCTGCCGATCCTGCGGGCGCAGGGCAGCGGCCACATCCTCCAGGTCTCCTCGATCGGCGGGGTGTCGGCGTTCCCGTCGGTCGGCATCTACCACGCCTCGAAGTGGGCCCTGGAGGGGATCAGCCAGGCCCTCGCCCAGGAGGTCGCCGGCTTCGGGATCAAGGTCACCCTCATCGAGCCCGGCGGCTACTCCACGGACTGGGGCGGCAGCTCGGCCAAGCACGCCACCCCGCTGGACGCCTACGACTCGGTGCGCGAGCAGGCGGCCAACCGACCGAGCCGCCGGGCCACGCCCGGCGACCCGGTCGCCACGAGGGAGGCCGTCCTCACCTTGGTGGACGCCGACGAGCCACCCCTGCGGGTCTTCTTCGGGTCCGCGCCCCTGGCCATCGCCACCGCCGACTACGAGTCGAGGCTGGCGACCTGGAACGAGTGGCAGTCGCTGTCGGTCGCCGCCCACGGCGGCCAGGACTGAGGCCAGGGGCCGCGCGGCTCAACGCACCTGGGCCGTGGCCAGCAGCTCCTTCAGCGTGACCGCGGGCGCGCTCGCGGCCCGCTGGCTGGCGTCGGGCGCCGACGGGTCCGGCTGCGGCACGGGCGGGCACCGCAGGTCCGAGCGGCTGCCCGGCAGCCGCGCCGGCACGGTGCCGTCGGCCAGGTATCGCCCGATGGCGTCGTCGGTGCAGGCGACCCCGCTCAGCGAGCCGGCGTGCGTCGTGCCGCCGACACCCTCGATGAGGCTCGCGGTCGGGAACCGGCGCCGCACCTCGAGAGCACCGGAGTACGGCGTGGCCGCATCCAGGGTCTCGCTGATCAGCAGCATCGGGGTGTGCACCCGGGCCCCGGTCACGCGGACCAGGTGACCCGCCTTGGCCGGCCAGTAGGAGCACGGGCCGTTGAACCAGGCGTTGTCCCAGGTCTCGAACGGGGCCACCCGATAGGTGCGCCAGTTGTCGCGGCGGATCTTCGCCCAGCTCGTCGGCCACTGGGTGTCCGAGCACTGCGTGCCGAGGTACATCGCGTAGCCGTTGTCGCCACCCGGCGCCACGGAGTTCGACTCCCGGTAGCGACGCTTGATGCCCCGGTAGTCGCCCCTCTTGACCAGCGCGGCGTAGTCCCGGCCGATCCCCACCCAGTCATAGACGTAGTAGCCGGCCGAGAGCATCACGTCGGTCAGCTCGTCGGGCCCGACGGCGCCACCCGCCGCGCGCCGGTCGAGCAGTCGGCGCTCCTTGTAGAAGCCCGCCGACACCTGCCGCGCCGTCCTGCCGAGCCCGAAGACGGTGTGGTGCCTGGCCAGCCACCCGAAGTACACGTTGATCGTCTTCTGGAAGGCCCTGTCCTGGTCGAGGTTGCCGTTGTACCAGGCGCGCCTGGGGTCGACGACCCCGTCCCACACGAAGCGACGGACCCGGTTCGGGTGCTGGCTGGCGTAGACCTGGCCGAGGTAGGTGCCGTAGGAGAAGCCGTAGTAGTTGATCTGCGACTGGCCCAGAGCGATCCGCAGGCTCTCCATGTCCGCGACGTTGTCGACGGTCTTGACGTGGTCGAGCAGCACGGCGCCCGGCGAGCGCTTGCACGCGGCGGCGTAGTCGGCGGACCTGCGCAGCCACACGCGCTCGAGCGCCTTGGTGGTGGGGATGAAGCTGGGCCGGTTGTAGCCGAAGAACCGGGGGTCGCAGCTCAGCGTCGGCCGGCTGTCACCGACGCCCCGGGGGTCGAAGCCGATCCAGTCGTAGGTGAGGTCAGCATCCCCGGGAACGTACTTGCCGGACCCCAGGATGGACAGGCCGAGACCCGATCCGCCCGGGCCGCCCGGGTTCACCAGCATCACGCCCTGGTAGCTGGCCTCCGGTGAGGTGTGCTTGATCCGCGACACGGCGACGGTGATCTTGCGCCCGGTCGGCCGGCTGTAGTCGAGGGGGACGACCAGGTCGGCACACTCGGCGCCGGCCTTCTTCAGGTTGTCGTCGTCGCAGGCGTGCCATCGCAACGGTGGCGGCGTGTAGCTCTGGGTGGCTCGTGGTGCCTGACGTTCGCTCGCCGGTGCGGCGGCGGTCTGCACCAGGGCAAGGCCGGACACGCACAGCGCAAGGCTGGCGGCGATGGCAGCCGGTTTCTTCACGCGGTTCTTCCTCCTGTACGGGTGGCCCGATGGCCACGGGCTTTACCTTGACGAGAGTCGTGCGCAATGTCCAGACCTGTCCGCAGAACGTCCGGAGCAACTCATCGAGGCCCGGCAGATATCCCGGTGACGCAGGGGGGCGGCGGGTGTAGCGTCGTCGCGCTCCCCCGACTCTGCGAGGTCCTCGCATGCCCGCGCACCCGCGCCCCGCCGTTTCCTCGACCAGCACCGACATCTCGTCGACCAGCACCGCCGAGCCGGACCTGGCCGCCGAGCGCGCCCATCTGGCGGCCTCCCGCGCCGCCCTGGCCCGGATGCGGAGGCGTACGTCGGCCCTCGACTCCTCCGCGGCCGGCGACGGGGTCAGCCGCCAGTTCCTGGAGTCGGCGCTGTTCCGGCGGATGAAGGCGCTGGCCGACGACCCGACCGTGCCGCTGTTCTTCGGTCGGCTGGACTACACCGAGGACCACCCCGAGGCGCACGGCGAGCGGTTCTACGTGGGCCGCCGGCACGTCAGCGACGAGACCGGCGACCCGATGGTCGTGGACTGGCGGGCCCCGATCAGCCTGGCGTTCTACCGCGCCAGCCGCACCGAGCCGATGGGCGTGGAGGTCCGGAGGCGGTTCGGGTTCCAGCACGGCGAGCTGACGGCCTACGAGGACGAGGGCCTGGCCGGCGCCGACACTGTCGAAGCGGCTGACGGTCACACTCCTCACTCGGGGATCCTCGAGGCGGAGATCGAGCGGCCGCGGGTCGGCCCGATGCGGGACATCGTGGCGACCATCCAGCCCGAGCAGGACGTCATTGTCCGCTCGGGCCTGGCTCAGTCGGTGTGCGTGCAGGGTGCCCCGGGCACCGGCAAGACGGCGGTCGGCCTGCACCGGGCGGCGTTCCTGCTCTACGCGCACCGCGACCAGCTGTCCCGCCAGGGCGTGCTGGTGGTCGGGCCGAACACGTCGTTCCTGCGCTACATCGGCGACGTGCTGCCCGCCCTCGGTGAGATCGACGCGCAGCAGACCACGATCGAGCAGCTCGTCGCCGGGACCCTGACCCGGTTGAGCCCGAGGTACGTCCTGCGCGGGACCGACCGGCCCGCGGTGGCCACCTTGAAGGGCGATCCGCGGCTCGCGACGGTCCTACACCGGGCGCTGTGGTCGCAGGTGCGGGCGCCCGGCGAGGGTCTGCTGGTGCCGCGGGGTGCACGACGCTGGCGCCTCGCGCCGTACGAGGTGGAAGAGGTGGTGGACGAGCTGCGGCTGCGCGGGGTCCGCTACGGCGCGGCCCGCGGGATGCTCGCGCAGCGCCTGGCGCACGGCCTGCTGGTGAAGATGGAGCTCGCCGGGGACTCCCCCGACGACCGGGTGCAGGACGCGGTGGCGCGCAGCCGCGAGGTGAGGCGGTACGTCGACCAGGTCTGGCCCGCCGTCGACCCGGCCCGTCTGGTGCACCGGCTGCTCGCCGACGCGACCTTCCTCGCAAGCGTCGCCGACGGCCTGCTCGGCTCCGAGGAGCAGTCGCTGCTGCTCTGGGACAAGCCGGCCAAGGCGCCCGCCTCGGCCCGCTGGTCGCTCGCCGACGCGGTCCTGGTCGACGAGGCCGCCGACCTGGTCGAGCGCACCCCGTCCATGGGGCACGTCGTCGCGGACGAGGCGCAGGACCTCTCCCCGATGATGCTCAGAGCGGTCGGGCGGCGGTGCTCGACAGGGTCCGCGACGGTGCTCGGCGACCTGGCGCAGGCCACCACCCCGTGGGCGACCCGCTCGTGGCCCGACGCGCTGGCCCACCTCGGCAAGCCGGACGCGCACATCGAGCAGCTCACGCTCGGCTTCCGGGTGCCGGGCGAGGTGATCGACTACGCGGCCCGGCTGCTCCCCGTGATCGCCCCCGGGCTCGACCCGCCGACGTCGGTGCGCCGCGCGCGAGGGGAACTCGTCGTCACCCGGGTGGCTGCGCCGGACTTCGTCGACGCCGTCGGGTCCACGGTCCGGGCCACAGTCTCCGCCCTCGGCTCGGTCGGTGTGATCACCCCGGACGCCCTGCTGGGCACGGTCGTGGAGGCGCTCACCGCCGCCGGGGTCGTGCACGTGGTGCTGGGTGAGGAGCCGAGCGGCGCGTCCGAGGAGGCGGCTCAGGTGGAGTTCGACGCCAAGCTGGACGTCGTACCAGCCTCGCTCGCCAAGGGCCTCGAGTTCGACCATGTCGTGCTGCTCGAGCCGGCGGGGGTGGTGGCCGGCGAGGCGGACGGGATCACCGGCCTGCGGCGGCTCTACGTGTGCCTCACCCGCGCGGTCACCTCGCTGACCATCCTGCACACGGCGCCGCTGCCCGAGGAGCTCGGCGCACCGTGAGCGAGCACCCGACCGACCTGGGCCGCTACTGGCCGGCGTGGCTCGACGACGGCCTGCGCGCGGAGCTCGAGGCGGCGTACGCGGATCCCGGTCGGGGCTACCACGACCTCACCCACCTGACCGAGGTCCTCATACACGTCGAGGAGCTGATGCCCGCCGACGACCCCGACCGGGAAGGGGTGGTGCTGGCTGCCTGGTTCCACGACGTCGTCTACGACGGGCAGGGGGACCTCGAGGAGCGCTCCGCCCGACGCGCCGAGGACGCCCTCGCCGGCTCTGGCCTGGGGGGCGAGGTGGCCCGGCTGGTCCGGCTGACCGGCTCCCACCGCCCCGGTGACGACGACCGGGCCGGACAGGTGCTCTGCGACGCGGACCTCGCGATACTCGCGGCCGACCCGGACCGCTACGCCTCCTACACCCGGGGCGTGCGGCGGGAGTACGCCTCCGTGCCCGACGCCGACTTCGCCTCCGGCCGGGCCGCCGTGCTGGCCGACCTGCTGGCCAAGCCGTCCCTGTTCCACACCGACCAGGGCCGTCGGCGGTGGGAGCAGCGGGCCCGGGCCAACGTGGAGGCGGAGATCAGGTCGCTGACCTCGGGTGCATAGGGTCGGCTCATGGTCGAGACCCCGAGCGCTGCCGTCGCCCGTCCCGGTGCCACGCTGGTCGCCGACGCCTACGACGCCCTCCTGCAGGTCCTCGACGAGGTGGATGAGGACGCGTCATGGGCCCCCACCGGCTGCATGGGCTGGGCGGTCCGCGACCTGACGCACCACTGCCTGGGCGACGCCCAGCGGGCCCTGGTCGCGCTGCACACGCCGGCCGACGAGGACCCGGACCGGGACGCGGTGACCTACTGGCAGGACTGGGCCCCGGACCCCGAAGGTGCGGCGCGCGGCCGCCGGCACACCCGCGTCGGCGCCAGCATGTTCCTCGTCTGGGCCCAGCTGCGCCAGCTGTACGTCGAGACGGCCACCGCCGTGGTGCACGCCGCCCGAACCGTCGACCCGGCGGCGACCGTGCGCACCCAGGGGCACGTCCTGTGCGTCGATGACCTGCTGCGCACGCTGTGCGTCGAGGCCACCGTCCACCACCTGGACCTGGTCGTCGACCTGCCGGGTGCGCCGGGCCCGACCACGACCGGGCTGGCCGAGGTCCGCCGCACCCTGGACGGGCTGCTGTTCCACGCCCTCGGCGCCACCGTGGACGTCGGCTGGAGCGACGAGCGCTACGCCCTGGTCGCGACCGGCCGGGCGCTCCCAACCGAGGACGAGGCTCGTGAGCTCGGCCCCGCCGGGCGGCTGTTCCCGGTCTTCTCCTGACCCTGGTCTTCTCCTGCCCTCCCGTCGCTACGCCAGCGCGGCGTCGCGCAGCACCAGGGTGCCGGCGTCCGCGTCGGCGTCCAGGACCGCCGGCACCCCGAAGGGGAACGCCAGGTTGGGCTCCGCGTGGCCGAACGGAGCACCGAGCAGCGTGGGGACGCCGAACGGCACGAGCCGGTCCACCAGCACCTCGTGCAGCTCCTCGGCCGGGCCGCAGTCGGTGAGCCCGCCCACCACGACACCTCGGGCTCGGTCGAACCATCCGGACCGCAGCAGCTGGGTGAGCAGCCGGTCCACGCGGTACGGCGCCTCGCCCACGTCCTCGAGCACCACGATCGACTCGGCCGCGGCCAGGGAGGTGCTGGTGCCGATCCCCGCGGCGAGCAGCGCCAGGTTGCCCCCGACGAGCACGCCCTGGGCGCGGCCCGCCACCAGGGTGCGTGCTGGCGTCGGGGTGAGCGTCGTACCGGGGGCCGGGTCGAGGAGCATCGAGCGCAGGTGCGCAGCCGTCGCCTCGTCGCCGGAGGCCAGGCTGGTGACCGAGGGGCCGTGGATCGTGGACAGCCCGAGGCGGGCCGCGAACGCCTGGTGCAGTGCGGTGACGTCGGAGAAGCCGACGAGCACCTTCGGCCCGACGCGGGCCAACGACTGCCAGTCGAGCAGGTCGAGCATCCGCTGGACGCCGTACCCTCCGCGGGCACAGAGCACCGCGGTCACGTCCGGGTCGGACCAGGCCCGCATCAGGTCGTGCGCTCTGGCGGCGTCGTCGGCGGCGAGGTAGCCCAGGCGGTCGTGCCTGCCGCGCAGGTGCTCGGCCTCGACGACCTCCAGGCCCCAGGACCGCAGCACGTCGAGCCCGGCGTCCAGCGCCGGCTCCCGCACCGGGCCGGCCGGCGCCAGCACCGCGACCCGGTCCCCGGGCCGCAGGTGGGGGGCCCTGATCAGCGAGCGACCCGGCTTCTTCGGGGCCAGCGCCTCGGCCTTGCGACGACGGAGCCCGGCCGCCTTGAGCCGCTCGATGAGCTCGCGGCTGGACACGGGTACGGCGCCCAGGGCGACCACGGCGTCGTACCGCTCCGCCGGGATGTCGTAGTGGTCCCGGTCGAAGCCGCGCTGCGGGATCCCGAGCTCCTGGGCGAAGCGGTGCAGCTCGTCGTAGCCGGTGTCACTGGCCAGGTGTGACCACAGGCGGCCGTACCCCGCAGCGTTGGGCGGGTCGATGAACAGCGTCAACCGGTCGGCCGCCCTGCGGCGCGGTCGGCGGCGTCGTCCAGCAGCATCCGCCAGGCGCGGACGTGACCCGCCTCGACGTGCGCCTTCCAGGACCCGCCCGGCCGCACGGACGAGGCGACGTGGAACTGCCGGACCCCGGCGCGCACCAGCCAGGGCACGTGCTCCCCGCGGAGCCCGCCGCCGGCCATCAGCAGCCGGGCCACGTCGGGGTCGGCAGCGGCCCGGTCGGTCAGCTCGTCGTGCCCGGCCTCGAGCCCCCGCGGCGAGCCCGCGGACAGCACCGCGTCCAGCCCGTCCAGGTGACGGACCTGCCGCCAGGCGTGCGCGGTCTCCAGCGAGGCGTCGATGGCGCGGTGGAAGGTCCACGGCACGCCGTCCAGGGCGTCGACGAGGTGCCGGCACACCTCGACGTCCACGGTGAGCTCACTGTCCAGGAACCCGAAGGCCACCCCCTCGGCACCCACCGCCAGATAGCTCTCGGCGAGCCCGACCAGCCTGGTCAGCTCGCCGCCGGTCGTGGTGAAGGAGTCGTTGATCCGGAGCATCGCGCGCACCGGCAGGTCGGTCTCCCGGCAGACCGCGGAGACCGTGCCGGGCTCGGGCGAGAGCCCGCCGGACTCCGGGCCGGACACGACGAAGACCCGGTCCGCGCCGCCGTCGTGGGCGCCCGGGACGTCGCGTGGATGGAACGCGACGACTTCGAGGAGGGGCCTCCGCGCCTCGCTGACGTGCTCTCGCCCTTGACCCGTGCCCACAATGGACATCGTGACATCCGACGACCAGCAGAGCGACGCACTGATGATCGCCCGAGCCCTCGTGTTGCACGACCTCGAGGTCACGTCCTCGGCGAACCCCGGATCCGTGAGCGCTCTCGAGGAGTCCGTGACCACCCGGCGGTGGTGGGCCTCGCAGTGGGAGGAGGGCAAGCAGTACGTCGCCGGCCTCATCGCCCAGGACGTCCAGGACGCCCTGCTCCAGGACTCCGGCCGCTGGCCGCTGTGCCACGCGTGCGACCAGCTCGACCCGCACGCGTTGTACATCCACCCCGAGCTCGGCGGGCCCGACCCGACCTGGGTCTGCGAGGTCTCCGGCATCACCGTCGCCCCGTTGGGCGGCCTGCTCCGCTGACTCGTCCGGCTGCCGCGCGCCGACTGCCAGGGGAGGCGACCACACGGACGTCGGGGAAGCCCCACTGGTCAGCTGCGGCGGCGACCCAGGAGGTATCCGAGGAACAGGGCCACCAGCGCCAGGGCCGCCTGCGGGCCGTAGGTCCTGGCGAGGATGGGCAGCACCGTCGCCCCCAGGTCCAGGGCGTCGTTGTCGGCGGGGGACGAGGCCCGGGGGGCGGCAGCCGGCCGAGACGCCGCCGACTCCCCGCCCGAGGCCGCCGTCGGACCGGCACCCGAGGGCACCGGAGCGGTGGGCGCCGGCGGCGGGACCGCCTGTCCCGCAGTGGCGCCGTCCGGCACAGGCGGGGTCGCAGGCGCCTCCCCCGCTGCCTGGCCCGGGTCCGCCGACCCACCAGCCGCGGACCCGTCAGCGGGCTCCGGAGAGCTGCCCACCTTGTCCTGGAGGCAGGTGACGAACTGCTGCAGCAGCTTGTTGGAGATGTCCTCGATCACGCCCCGGCCGAACTGAGCCGGCTTGCCGGTGATCGCCAGGTCGGTGGCCACGTCCACCCGGGTCACCCCGGGGGAGTCCTCGGCGAAGAGCGCGGTCACCACCGCCCCCGCGGTGCCGTTGCCCCGCTTGTCCTTGCCCTTGGCGTCGATCACGAACTTGCCGGCGGCCTCGTCCTTCTCCAGGAAGGTGCCGGAGCCGGAGTAGACCATCGCGATCGGACCCAGCTTGACCTTGCAGGTGCCCTTGAAGTCGTCGCCCTCGACCGAGGTGACGACCGCGCCCGGGAAGCAGCCGGCCACGGACTCGATGTCCTCGAAGGTCCGCCAGGTCTCGGCAAGGGAGGCCGGCACGGTGAACGAGTGGTTCAGGTCCACGGGCCGGTCACGCTCCCGCGGCCGCGAGCACAGCGCGACGGGTGAGCACGGTGGCGAGGTGCCTGCGGTAGTCCGCGTCGCCGTTCAGGTCCGACGGCGGGTTGGTGCCCTCCGCCGCCGAGGCCGCGGCATGGCGCACCGCCTCGTCGGTGGGCGGCTGGCCGACCAGCGCCTGCTCAACGGAGCGCGCGCGCAACGGCGTGGACCCCATGTTGGTCAACCCGACCCGCGCCTCGGCAATCGTCCCGCCCTCGACCTTGACCGCCGCCGCGACCGCGACGATCGGCCACTGGTGCGCGACCCGCACGAACTTCTCGTAGTGCGCGCCCCAGCCGGCCCGCTTCGGGATCCGGACCTCCTTGAGGATCTCGCCCTCCTCGATGGCTGTAGCGAACAGGTCGACGAAGAAGTCCACCGCCTCGACGGTGCGCTCACCGCCGGTGCCCGCGATCACGAACTGCGCGTCGAGGGCCAGGGACGGCGCCCCGAGGTCGCCGGCCGGGTCCGCGTGCGCGAGCGCGCCGCCGAACGTGCCGCGGTGCCGCACCTGCGGGTCGGCGAGCTGCTCGACCGCCTTGGTGATCACGAAGGCGTTCTCCCGGATCAGCGGATCATGGAGTACGTCGATGTGCCGGGTCATCGCACCCACCACGATCGCGTCGCCGTCGTCGCGCACACCGCGGAGCGCCTCGATCTTCCCGAGGTCGATGACCACCTCCGGGGCGTTGAGCCGCATCCGCAGCACCGGCAGCAGGCTCTGCCCACCGGCGATGATCTTCGCGTCGTCCCCGTGCTCGGCGAGCGCGGCGAGCGCCTCCTCGAGCGTCGTGGGAGCGAGGTAGTCGAACTGGGCGGGGATCACAGTGCGCCATCCTGTCCTGAGTTGGTGTCGGAGCCGTCCGTGCGGTCGGCGGTGTCCGCCTCGTCGAAGTGCGGCGCGGCGGCACCCTCGGTGGCGGCATCGCCGGCACCGTCGTGGGAGTGGATCGCCTTCCACACGCGCTCGGGCGTGCAGGGCATCCGCACGTCGTTCACGCCGAAGGGACGCAGGGCGTCCACGACCGCGTTGACCACGCAGGGCGTCGAGGCGATGGTGCCGGCCTCGCCCACCCCCTTCGTGCCCAGGGTGTTGGTCGTCGACGGTGAGAACGTGTGGCCGCTCTCGTAGCTGATCGTGTCGGCCGCGGTGGGCACCAGGTAGTCCACGAACGAGGCGGAGACCAGGGTCCCGGAGTCGTCGTGCACGGCCTCCTCCCACAGCGCCTGCGCGATGCCCTGGACGAGGCCGCCGTGCACCTGCCCCTCGACGATCAGCGGGTTGACGATGGTCCCGATGTCGTCGACGCAGACGTACTTGCGCATCGTCAGCCCACCCGTCTCGGTGTCCACCTCCATCGCGCACAGGTGGGTGCCGTGCGGGAAGGAGAAGTCCACCGGGTCGTAGGTGGCGTCGGAGTCGAGCGTCGGCTCGACCCCGTCGGGCAGGTTGTGCGCCGCGAACGTCGCCAGGGCGATGTCGGCCATCGCGAGCCCCTGGTCGGTGCCCCGAACGCCGAACCGGCCGGCCTTGAACTCGATGTCGTCGACCGACGCCTCGAGCAGGTGGGCGGCGATCGGCCGGGCCTTCTCGATCACCTTGTCGGCGGCCTTGACCAGCGCCTCACCGCCCACGACCAGCGAGCGGGAGCCGTAGGTGTCCATGCCCTTGGCCGAGATCTGCGTGTCACCGTGCAGCACCTCGACGTCCTCGAACGCGACGCCGAGCCGGTCCGCGACGATCTGCGACCACGCGGTCTCGTGGCCCTGGCCGTGCGGGGTCACACCGGTGACCACCTCGACCTTGCCCGTGGCCAGCATCCGCACCGAGGCGCTCTCCCAGCCGCCTGCGCCGTAGTCCAGGCTGCCGAGCACCCGGGACGGCGCCAGGCCGCACATCTCGGTGAACGTGGAGATCCCGATCCCCAGCTGGATCGGGTCGTTGGAGTCGCGACGGCGCTTCTGCTCGGCCCGCAGGTCGTCGTAGCCGAACATCTCCTTGGCCTTGGCCGTGGCGGCCTCGTAGTTGCCGGAGTCGTAGGTCATCCCGGCGACCGTGGTGAACGGGAACTCCTCGTGCTTGATCCAGTTCTTCTCCCGCAGCTCGAGACCGTCCATGCCGAGGGTGTCCGCGAGCTCGTCCATGATCCGCTCGATGCCGAACGTGGCCTCGGGCCGGCCTGCGCCGCGGTAGGCGTCGGTCCAGGTCTTGTTGGTCAGCACGGTCTGGCAGTTGAACTGGTAGGCCGGGAACTTGTAGATCGAGTTGAACATGAACGCGCCGAGCACCGGCACGCCTCCACCGACCAGGGCGACGTAGGCGCCGAGGTCCGCCAGCAGGTCCACCTTGAGGCCCGTGACGGTGCCGTCCTTCTTGGCGGCCACCGTGATCTTCTGCCACTGGTCGCGACCGTGGTGCGCCGCCATCAGGGACTCCGAGCGGGTCTCGGTGTACTTCACCGGCTTGCCGATCCGGCGAGCGGCGATGATCGTGATGAACTCCTCCGGCGTGCACTGCAGCTTGCCGCCGAACCCGCCGCCCACGTCGGGGGCGATGACCCGGATCTTCGCCTCGCTGATGCCCAGCGTGGCCGCGAACAGGAACCGCAGGATGTGTGGGATCTGCGTCGCGGACCACACCGTCATCTGCTCGCCCGTGGGGTCGACGACCACCGACCGGGGCTCCATGAAGGCCGGGATCAGCCGCTGCTGGCGGAAGTCGCGCGTCACCACGACGCCGTCCCGCTCCGCCTCGGCGATGGCGTCGTCGACGGCGCCGCCGGTCCCCGCACCTGCGGAGTCGAACTGCCAGAAGGCGGACTTGTTCGTGCCCAGCTCCGGGTGCGCCAGCACGGTGTCGGCGGCAGCCTCTCGCAGGTCGAGGGCCGCGGGCAGCTCCTCGTAGTCCACGTCGACGAGCTCCGCGGCGTCGCGCGCCTCGGCGGCCGACCGGGCGACGACGACCGCGACGATCTCACCGGCGAACGCGACCCGGTCGACCGCGATCGACGGGTGGTTCGGGGTGACCTGGTCCGGCGTGATCGGCCAGGCGTTGGGCAGGCTGCCCTGCTCGTCCTTGACGTCGTCACCGGTCAGCACCAGGACGACGTTGGTCATCGCCTTGGCCTCGGTGGTGTCGATGCTCGTGATCTTCGCGTGCGCGAACGGGCTGCGCACCATGGCGACGTGCAGCATCCCGGTGAGCTGGATGTTGTCGGTCCAGCGGGTGCGGCCGGTGATGAGCCGCTGGTCCTCCTTGCGCCGGCGGTCGTTGCCGACCTCCTTGCGGGCGGTGTCCGGTCGGTCCTCGGTCACGGTCATGAGGCACTCTCCTCGAGGGTGGCGCTGGCGCTGGTCTCCTGGCCCGAGGCGGTCTGCACCGCGCGGACGATGTTGTGGTAGCCGGTGCACCGGCACAGGTTGCCCTCGAGACCGCTGCGGATCTCCTCCTCCGACGGCTTCGGGTTCTCGTTCAGCAGGTCGATGGACTGCATGATCATCCCCGGCGTGCAGTAGCCGCACTGCAGCGCGTGGCACTCGTGGAACGCCGCCTGCATCGGGTGCAGCTCACCGCCCTGGGCGAGACCCTCGATGGTGGTGACCTCGGAGCCGTCGGCCTGCACGGCGAGCACGTTGCACGACTTCACGCTGCGTCCGTCGAGGTGCACGGTGCAGGCACCGCAGTTGCTGGTGTCGCAGCCGACGACGGTCCCGGTCTTGCCGAGCCGTTCGCGGAGGAAGTGGACGAGAAGCATGCGGGGTTCGACGTCGTCGGCATACTTCGCGTCGTCGACGGTCACACTGATCCGGGTCATTGCAGAGATCTCCTGGGCGTTCGTTGGAGGTGCGCGGTGCGTCAGTGGTGATCGTCGCCGCTTTGCCGCACGGAGACAAGGGTCACACCCGACCAACCTCTCAGACCCGCCCTAACGCCGTACCGGAACCGGCCGACTAGTGGTGGATCCGCCCGTCGGTCTCGGCGAGCCGCTCGCCCCGGCCGCCCCACCGCAGCGCGATGATCTCCGCGGCGATGCTGACCGCCGTCTCCTCCGGGGTGCGGGCGCCGAGGTCCAGGCCGACGGGCGAGGACAGCCGCGCCAGCTCGTCGTCGGTGAGCCCGGCCTCCTTGAGGCGGGTCATCCGGTCCTCGTGCGTGCGGCGTGAGCCCATCGCGCCGACGTACGCCACCCCCCGGTTGGCAGCCTCCTTCAACGCCACCTCCAGCAGGGGTACGTCGAACTTGGGGTCGTGCGTCAGCACGCACAGGACGGTCCGCTGGTCGATGCGGCCGGCCGCGATCTCCTCGCGGAGGTACTTGTGCGGCCACTTGACGACCACCTCGTCGGCGGAGGGGAACCGCGAGTTGGTGGCGAACACCGGCCGGGCGTCGCAGACGGTGACCTGGTAGCCGAGGAAGTTGCCCATCCGGGCCACCGCGGCCGCGAAGTCGATGGCGCCGAACACCAGCATCCGCGGTGCCGGCGCGAAGGACCACACGAACACCCGCATGCCCTCACCGCGTCGCTCGCCGTCGGGGCCGTAGTTGAGGGTCTGGTCGTGCCCGGAGGCCAGCAGCCCGAGCGCGTCGTCGGCCACCGCCGCGTCGGCGCGCGTCGAGCCGAGCGAGCCGGACGCGGGCTGGTCCGGGCGGACCACCATCCGCCGCCCCACCCACGAGGCGTCCGGGTGGTCGACGACGGTGGCCACCGCGACCGGGCGGCCGGCAGCCACGTCGTCCGCGATGGCCCCGAGCTCGGGGAACGTGTGCTGGTCGATCTTCTCGACGTACACGTCGAGGATGCCGCCGCAGGTCAGCCCGACCGCGAAGGCGTCGTCGTCGCTGACGCCGTAGCGGTGCAGGGTCGGCTCACCGGAGGCGACCACGGTCTGGGCGAGGTCGTAGACCGCGCCCTCGACGCAGCCGCCGGAGACGGACCCGACGGCCTCCCCGGCGGGGCCGACGAGCATCGACGCACCGGGTGGTCGGGGCGCGGAGCGGAACGTGGCGACGACGGTGCCGACGCCGACGGTCCTGCCGTCGCGCCACCACCCCATCAGCTCGGGAAGCACCTCACGCACGGGCTACCACCTCGATCAGGTCCGCGAAGGTGGCGAGCGAGTGACCCGCCACCAGGTCGTCAACAAAGGGCAGGGCCGCGACGATTCCCTGCTGCACCGGAAGGTACCCGTCCTTGCCCACGTGTGGGTTCACCCAGACCACCTTGCGTGCGACCCGGTGCAGCCGCTGCATCTGCTCTCCGAGCAGCCCGGCGTCCCCGCGCTCCCAGCCGTCGCTGAACACCACGACGACCGCCCCGCGGGCCAGGCCCCGCTGCCCCCAGCGGTCCATGAAGATCCGCAGCGTCTCCCCGAGCCGCGTGCCACCGGACCAGTCCGGGACCGTCTCGCCGGCGGCCACGATCGCGCGCTCGGCGTCCCGCATCCGCATCGCGGCGGTCACCCGGGTCAGCCTGGTGCCGACGGTGAACACCTCCACCCGGGGCGGTGCTCCTCGTACGGCTCCCGGGTGGCTGAACCGGTGCGCGAGGCGCAGCAGCGCGTCGGCGTACCCGCTCATCGAGCCGGACACGTCGACCAGCAGCACCACCCGACGCGGGCGGGTGGCCCGCCGCCGCCAGGCGATCTCGCCGGGCTCCCCCATCCGGCGCAGCATCTGGCGCAGGGTCCGCTGGGCGTCGACGTCACCGCGGCGCCACGGCGTACGACGGTTGGCCGACCGCCGCGGGGCTCGAGGGCGCAGCGTCGCGAACATCGCGGTCAGCCGGGCCTTCTCGGCAGGCTGCATCTCGCCGATGTCGCGGTGCCGGAGCACCTCCGCCTCGCTGGCCATCGCGTTCAGGGTGTCCTCGTCGAGGTCCTCACCGCTGCCGCCGCCCTCCTCGCTGTCGAGGGCCGCCTGGACGATCGTCCGGTCGTCGCGGTTGGAGCGGGGCTTCGGGGTCTCCGAGCCGAGGAACCAGGCGGTGAAGACCTGGTCGTAGCGGTCCAGGTCGTCCGGGCCGGAGCACAAGGTGGCCCGGCCGGCCCAGTAGGTCGCCTTCTGGTCGTCGAGCCCCACCAGCGCGGCCGCCTCGAGGTAGGCGCGAGTGCGGTCCTGGGTGACCGGGACGCCGGCCGCCCGCAGCGCTCGGGCGAACCCGACGAGGAGCTCGTCGGCGTCGTGAAGCCGGGCTGCGAACGGGTCCGCGATCGTCATCCCGCCAGCATCCGGTCCAGCGCCTGACGGACCCGCTGGGCGTCCTCGCGATACTTCACGACCGCTCCGAGGGTGCGGGAGGCGTTGTCGAGGTCGAGCTCGCGCGCCCCCAGCGCCTCGAGAGCGCGGGCCCAGTCCAGGGTCTCCGCGACGCCGGGCGGCTTGAGCAGCCCCTCGGCCGTGCGCAGCCGCTGCACCATCGTGACCACCTGCCGGGCCAGCGTCTCGGACACCTCCGGCGCCCGGGTGCGGACGATCTCCACCTCGCGGTCCAGACCCGGGTGCTCGACCCAGTGGTAGAGGCAGCGCCGCTTCAGGGCGTCGTGCACCTCGCGGGTGCGGTTCGAGGTCAGCACCACGATCGGCGGCGTCTCCGCGGAGACGGTCCCGAGCTCCGGGATGGTCACCTGGTAGGTGGACAGCACCTCCAGCAGGAACGCCTCGAACTCGTCGTCGGCCCGGTCGATCTCGTCGACCAGCAGCACCGCCGGGCTCTCCCGCAGCGCACGTAGCACCGGGCGGGCCAGCAGGAACCGCTCGTCGAAGAGCGACTGCTCGGCCGCTTCCGCGTCCGTCGTCGTGCCCTGGCTCAGCGCCCCCGCGGCCTCCAGCGCCCGCAGGTGCAGGATCTGCCGAGGGAAGTCCCAGTCGTAGAGCGCCTGGCCCGCGTCGATGCCCTCGTAGCACTGCAGCCGGATCAGCGGGATGCTCAGGGAGCGCGCGATCGCCTCCGCGAGCGCCGTCTTGCCGGTGCCGGGCTCACCCTCGAGCAGCAGCGGCCGCTGCATCGCCAGGGCGAGGTAGCCGATCGTCGCGAGGGACTCGTCGCACAGGTAGCCGGTCTCGGCGAGGCGCTTCGCGAGCTGCTCGGGGGAGTCGGGGTTCGGCCGGCCGAGGCGCGGAGGGAGGACGGGGCGCATACCGGCAAGCATCGCCCACCGCGCAACCGGCCGTCCCCGGCCCCTCCCTCCCCCCCCGGGTAATCCGTGACGGAATGCAGCTTCCGAGGGCGGCGGATTCATATGGTCGAAGCAACGCTATGAGATTGGAGCGTTGCGATGG
>CAXSHL010000055.1:0-28252 GCA_964237315.1 uncultured Nocardioidaceae bacterium | reverse complement strand
AGGGACGGCGACGGCCATGGAGATCTCGGTCGACGTCGTGAGTGAGTCATAGACCGCTGTGAGCTACTCCGTCGGTGACAGCGGATTTGGCACGCAGCGCAGCCAAGGTGCGTCCCACCGCCGCGATTGCCGCTGCATGTAGGGGGGCCGTGGTTGGTGCCTCCGGAGGGGATTCGAGTAGGGTCCATTTACGGTCCAGATTGGGCCCGTGCGACTCCGCGCCTGACCGGTACTCTGGGACTGGAAGCGAGGGCGAATCCCTCACCACACCGAGTGAATCGGTAGTGTGCGTCCTGACTCTGTAGTCGTTGCGATGCCGCTGATGGCGTCCAGAGGTCACAGGTTCAAGTCCTGCCCCCGCTACCAAGAGATGTCTCGAGACACCGTTGACAGGTGTCTCGGGACATCGTTTCACTTTCCGGCACTGTTGGGCATGACACTATGTCCAACGAAGGCGCCTCCGGGTGGGTTTGTCCACAGAGTCGGAAGAAGCCCTGGTAAGCGACCTCACACGTCGACGATGCTGGCGCCATGAGCAATCGACGAAACCTCCGCCGCCCCGTCAGGAACCCAGGCAGGCAACGCTTCGTCAACGATCGCAAGGAGTTCTATGGCTGGTTCGCGCTGACTGAGTTCGCCGACCTCGCGGAGGCGCGTGGCGACGCAGAAGCGGCGCTGGAGGTGATTGTGAAGAACCCGGTCGGACCCGACGGAGGGATCTTCTGGCGGCCGTGGCGGGTCGAGCGCCTGGTCGAACTGACCGAATCAGAGGACCCGCCGCAGTGGGTCGTCGCGCGCTGGGTGGTTGCCCAGGCCCTCCACCACCTGGATGGGAACCGGGAGCGCGTGATGCGTGCGCTCGAAGAAGCCGTCCTGCTCCGTGGTGGGATCGCGAAGCTCCCGGGCGTCGACGACGTCGACGCCAAGTGCAGAGTGATGGACCACGACTGGGTGTTCCGTCAGCGAGTCCTCTACGACCGGGGCGGCTTGGACCACTTCGTACGACGTGGAGCGCAACAGGGGCTGCTCGCTCGATGCGGTGACCTGTCCCCTTGGCTCGAACCGCGCCTGAGTGGCTACGTTCTGGTCGAGCAGTCACCGTCGACTCTCGTCTGGGCCGACCTGAGCGATGGCACGCGTCAGGAGCTGCTGAACCTCGGGTCGCCGGCGCCGCGCCAGATCGGCGACTGCGTCCTGGGGCGGGTCGTCCGGCTCGCAGCGGTCACGCTGTTCGAGGGGGTGCCACTGAGCGTGCCCCGAGAGGTCGCCGGCGCGGTGGCTGCCGCGCCTGGCGACTGGCTGGACCTGATCAAGAGCGGCATCCGCCGCCACGGACTGGGCAGTGCGGCCACTCGCAAGGACAGCGGACAGATCCAGATGCTCGACCTGAACCTGCACGGACTCACATCCGACGGGCCGAGGCTGACGTCCGCAGCGTGATTCGGCGGCACACCACCAACCACCGGTGGCCAGTCGCCAGAGGTCGGAGCGAGGGCGGATGGCGGTCGACGGCAATGAGATCTGCATCGTCGTCGAGGCCGAGTGCCTCGCCCCGGTCGAGGACGTCGAGATGGACGCAAGGGACCGCCATGTGGACGCGGCCGCGTTCAGCGCCGAGGCCGACCTCCTGCTCAGCGACAACACCAGGCACTTTCCATCCGAGTGGATGGCTGCGCAGGGTATGACCCCTTTTCGATTCGCGGGACTGCTGATCCGACTGGCGCAGACCTTTCCCGACAAAGGCCCTGGCGGCCCATCAGCGAACCCGTTGCCTCAGGTGGTGAGGGCGTCGAGTGGAATGTCGGTGTCTCGGAGTCTCGAGAGGTCCACGTGTCCGGCGTTGACGATGCTTCGGATGGGTTCGATGGCGTCCCAGTCGTTGGCGTGCATGCCGGCGACGACTCGTCCGGCTTGGACCCAGAACGCTGTCAGCTGGCGGCCGGGCACGTCGCCGCGCAGGATGACCTCGTCGTACCCGTCCGGTCCGATGTTGCCGACGTACTCCATGCCGAGGTCGTACTGGTCGGTGAAGAAGTATGGCAAGTGGGTGTAGGGCTCGTCGGCGTCGAGCATGTTCCGGCCTGCGGTGCCTCCTTGTTGGATCGCGGTGTCCCAGTGTTCGACCCGCAGGTGGCGGTCGAGCCGAGGGTGGTAGGCGTTGGCGACGTCGCCAGCGGCGAACACGTCCGGATGAGACGTGCGGAGGTGTTCGTCGACCACGACGCCGTTGTCGGTCGAGAGGTTCGCGGCCTCGGCGAGCTCGGTGTTGGGGGTGACTCCGATGCCCACGACGAGGAGGTCCGCGGTCACCGAGGATCCGCCTGCGAGGTCGACGACTGCCTGGTCCTGGTGGCGGTTGATGGAGGTGACCGACACGTTCGTGCGCAGGTCCACGCCGTGCTCGACGTGCAGAGCGCGGAACACCTCCGCCACCTCCGGGCCGAGGACACGGATGAGGGGCAGGTCAAGCGCCTCGAGCACGACGACCTCGCAGCCGGCGGTGGAGGCTGCGGACGCGACCTCGAGGCCGATCCAGCCACCTCCCACGATGACGATGCGGCGGCCGGGGAGCAGCTCTCCCTTGAGACGTTGGCTGTCCTCGATGCTGCGTAGGTAGGCCACCGGGCCACCGCTGTCGTCCGCAAGGGCGAGCCGACGTGGCCGGGCGCCGGTGGCGATCAGCAGCCGGTCATAGACGACCGGGCTGCCGTCGGTGACCAAGGTGTGTGCGTCCGGCTCGAGGCCGGTTGCGGTGGTGCCGAGCCGGAGGTCGATGTCGCGTTGGTCGTACCAGTCGGGGGTCTGCACGAACGCCTCGTCGAGCTCTTGGTCGCCCAGCAGGTATCCCTTGGAGAGTGGTGGACGTTCGTAGGGCAGGTGCCGTTCGGTGCCGACCAACACGAGTCGGCCCTCGAAGCCGCCGTCGCGGAGCGCCTCAATTGCCTTGGCCGCGGCGAGGCCTCCGCCGACGATGGCGATCGTGTCCATCACGCCTCCTTGGTGTGTGCAGGTCAGAGAGTAACTCGGCTCGTGAGGACAGGTTCTCCGGCAGGGTTCCCAGCAGCCACGAGGTCACGGTGCGGGTGCCCGCGGCCAGCACTCCCCGCAGGGTCATGCAGGTGTGCGTGCTCTGCCTCGACCCGACCTGACTCCGCGTGGTGTCAGCTGCTCCTGCAGGTGCTCCCAGGAGGCGTCCGCCACTGGTCGCCGGCTCACCCCCTGCGCGGCAACCCCGCGGGCGGCGTACGCATCGGCCGCATGCTTGCCGATGACGCCACCGGCTCCGGCGACCAGGACGGTGTCTGTCATGCGGCGCCACTACCCACCCGCGGAGGGCGCATGCCGGCTGGCTGCACCGCCGGTATGGACGCCTCCCGGAAAGCAAGTGGAGAGGGCACCGCTGCAGCTACCATGAGGATCGACCGTCCGGGCGTCATTGAGGGTCACGAAGGCGAAGAGCCTCGATTGGATGATCATGGCCCGAGCGGACGCCGTCGCCACCTCGCCGAGCGTGACGGCACGCTCCGTGCTGCGATACGTGCGGATGGCGCAGTGGGTGCTGGCCGGGGCCGTTGCCGTCTACGTGGCAAGTGCGGCGCCTGGAGTGCGCAGCCACCGTGGCTACAGCATCCTCTTCGACGGGTGGCTCCAGAACGGGATCCTGACCTTCGCCTCCCTGCTGCTGGGGTTGCGGGTCGTCTGCTTCCGTCGTGACCGGCGCGCGTGGGGCGGTGTCGCCGCGGGACTGGCGCTCTACGCGACCGGTCAGCTCATCTGGGTCCTGTACATCCAGTACCAGACCCACCCGCGGGTGCCCTCCGCGGCCGACTTCTGCTGGTTGGCGTCCTACGCCTTCTTCTACGTCGGGGTGATCAAGCTGGCGCGTGCGCGTACGGCGACGTCGAACCGGCTCCTGCGGATGGACAGCCTGGTCATCGCGCTGGGACTGTCGGCGTTCGCGATGACGTGGCTGGGAGCGACCCTCGACGGGACAGAGGGCGACTTCACGCACGTGCTGACGACGATCGCCTATCCGGTCGGCGATCTGCTGCTCCTCGTGATCGTCGTGGGGAGCTTGGCTCTGCAGGGCTGGCGGACTGACCGAGTATGGGTCTATCTCGGGCTGGGTCTGGGTCTGTTCGCCGCCGCTGACACCGTCTACGTCATCCGGGTCACCAACGGCAGCTACCTGATCGGGACGCTGCTCGACCCGACGTGGTCGGTGGCAGCAGCGTTCCTCGTCGCTGCCGCGTGGCGACCGCCGGGACGTGACACCGATGTCCGCAACCACGGTTGGGCGGTGGTGGTGATCCCCACCCTGTTCATCGTGGCGGCACTGGGGCTGTTGGCGACACCTCATCGTGGCACCTGGCCGAACCTGGTCACCGCTCTGGCTGTGGCGACCGTGCTCGCTGGGCTGGTCCGGGGAGCTTTCACGTTCCGGGAGATGCAGACCCTCGTCATCAACGGCGTGGAGGCACGGACCGACGAGCTCACCGGGCTCGGCAACCGACGCGCCTTCGTCGAGGCCGTCGAACGCCGCACCACCGACGGTGGTGGCCGATTCTCCGTGCTGCTGCTCGACCTCGACAGGTTCAAGGAGGTGAACGACTCACTCGGGCACGTCGCCGGCGATCAGCTTCTTCATGAGGTCGGGCTGCGACTGATGGCTCGGATGCGCCATGGTGACGTGTTGGCCAGACTGGGGGGCGATGAGTTCGCGATCCTGCTCGACAACACATCGCCGGAGGTCGCCCGTGACATCGGCGAGCGGCTGAGACTGGATCTTCAGCAGGCATTCGTCAGTGACGGCGTCAACATCTACTCCGACGCGAGCTGCGGCGTGGCCGCCTGGCCCGAGGCGGCCGGCACGGTCGGAGGTCTGCTGCAACGGGCGGACATCGCCATGTACGAGGCGAAACGCGAACGACTCGGCAGCGCGATCTACGCCCACGCCGACGAGGCGGACCTGACCGCGCCCCTCCGCCTCGTCGAGCAGCTGCGAGAGGCTCTGGTGAAGGACCAGCTGGTGCTCTTCTTCCAGCCCAAGGTGGAGCTCCGAACGGGTGGGCTGCACGGTGTCGAGGCTTTGGTCCGCTGGCAGCACCCGGTGAGGGGTCTGCTGTTGCCGGATCAGTTCCTTCCTCAGGCCGAACGCTACGGACTCATGCGACGGCTCACGGACCGCGTGTTGGCCATGGCGCTGGACCAGATCACCGAGTGGCAGAGCGCCGGCCTGGACACGACCGTCTCGGTGAACATCTCCGCTGCGAACCTTCTCGACGTCGGACTGTCGGATCAGATCAGCACCTTGCTCGCGGTTCGCAACCTCGCGCCGGACTGCCTGATGCTCGAGGTGACCGAGACCATGCTGATGGTGGACCCGGTGCGCACCGCCGAGCTCCTGGGACGCCTCCAGACGGTCGGTGTGCGCATCTCGATCGACGACTACGGCACCGGGTACTCCTCACTCGCGCGACTGCGCGACCTGCCTGTCTACGAGCTCAAGCTCGACCGGTCCTTCCTCGGCGGGATCGGTCGCGACCCCCGGGCGAGCGCGATCGTCAGGTCCAGCGTGGAGCTGGCGAGCTCCCTGGGACTGGTCCTCGTGGTCGAGGGGATCGAGAGCGAGGAGGAGCTGACCATTCTGAGCGAGCTCCGCTGCGAGATCGGCCAGGGCTTCCACTTCGCCAGGCCGATGCCCGGGCGGGATCTGCCCAGCTGGGTCGCCAAGCAGGGCGGCTTCGGCCACCTGTCGGCCGCCCTCGACTGAGGCCGGGACCACCGGGCAGCGACAAGCCGGGGACTGGGAGGGCCTGCCGACGGAGGAGGAGCTCGAACTCCTGGTCGACGGGGACGTGTCCCGGTGAGAGCGGGAGCGACCCCGGTTGTCCTAGGAGCTCACCGGTACGACGACAACCGGGCAGCTGGAGGAGTGCAGGAGGGTCCGGGTGTTGGAGCCAAGCAGAAGCCCGAGAACCGGGTTGTGGCTGTGTCGGCCGAGGATCAGGAGCCGTGCGTTGACCGAGGCTTCGTGCAGAGCCACTGACACCCGCTCGAACTCGAGCCGCAGGGTCCAGTTGACGCCTGTGTGAGTGGCCGCCACCCACTCGATGCTTCGGGTCAACATGTCCCGGGCCGTCTTGTCCCAGTCGGTGCGGAGCGTCTGACCGGTGATCGACGCGTCGTACGGGCTGACGGGACGCCAGGCGTGCACGATCTCGAGCGTTGCGTCGAGTGCCTCTGCCTCGGCGAAGGCCTCCCGCAGGACGTCGGCATCAGTCTCCGAGCCGTCGATCCCCACCACCACTCGCGACAGGTCGCCGCCTCCGCTCCAGCTGTGCGGGACACAATGCACGGGCACGGGCGAGTGAGCGGCCACCGACAGCGATGTGGCGCCCGTGAAGAGGTGCTGCACCGCCGATGACCTGGTGCCGAGGACGATGCACCTCGCATCCTCGACGTGGCGCAGGAGCGCAGCCCTGCGCGGTCCCGGGGAGAGGACGGTGGTCGTGCGCGCCGCGTCGCTTCCCGCCTCCTCGGCATGCTTCGCCGCCTCCCGCAGGACGGACTCCCCGATGTCCTGGATCGTGTTCGCCGGCAGGTAGGGCATCATCGGCGCGTACATCTGGATCTCCTGCGGCACGTGGACCAAGCGAAGGTCCAGGTGCTCACGGGACGCGAGCTCGGATCCGTACCAGACAGCGCGGTCACCATCGGTGGTCCCGTCGACGCCGACGACGACGGTCTTCGCAGAAGAGGTGCTCATCAGTTTTCCCTCGCAGTTGGGGTGACCTGGCGCTGTTCACGCCAGTCTCGTCCGAGGGGCTGCAGCGGGGGAGAGGACAAGGCCCTCAGTCAGAAGGGCCTTTCGGCACCTGATCAGCGTGCCGCTGCGGCCACAGGTGAGGTCCTTCGGCACTGGATCAGCGCCCGCGCGTGCGCCTAGCGTCGGGTGCGTGACCATCATGTCCAGCATGCAGCGCCGCAGTCCTCATCGGTGCGGGCGGCCCTCCTGGTGGTGGGCCGTCGCTGCACCTGCCGCTGTCTACGGGATCGCCTCGTCCGGACCGACGAGCTTCCACGCGCAGTGGCGGAAGCAGGCAGTCCGGGCTCTTGCCGAGGGGCCAGCGACGTCGCAGGCTGTGGTGACCGAGCGTGATCTGGCGGAGCTGCCGGGGCCGCTCGCGGTCTACATCCGTCGCTCCGGGGCCGTCCAGCAGCCGCGGACCCGCAACGTCCTCGCCGAGTTCCACGGACGCATCCGCAGTGGTCCTGGCCAGGCGTGGATGCCCTTCACCGGAAGGCAGTTGAACACGTTCGGCCCACGGCCGCGACGCGTGTTCCTCATGGATGCGACCAGGTCGGGCCTGCCGGTCACGGTCCTGCACTCCTATCGGGACGCGACCGCCACCATTCGCGCCAGGGTGCTGTCGATGTTCACCGTCGTCAATGCCTCCGGACCGGAGATGGACCGTGGAGAGACCGTCACCGTCTTCAACGATCTCGTCGTGCTCGCACCGGGGGCCATCGTCGACGCACCGGTTCGCTGGACGGCCGTGGACGCACGGCACGTCCGTGGTGTCTTCACCAACGGAGACCAGAGCGTGTCAGCGGAGCTGGTGTTCGACCCGGAAGGTGATCTGGTCGACTTCGTCTCGCAGGACCGGCTCCGGCGTCTCCGGACGGGAAGTCCTTCGACCGGCAGGAGTGGTCGCCCCCGCTGACCGGGCACCGCGACCTCAGGGGTCGCCGGGTCCCTGCAGCGGGTGAGGGCCGTTGGCACGCGCCGCAACCGGAGGGGTCGTTCACCTACGTCGACATGCAGTTCGACGACATCGCCTACAACATCGTTGATCTCCGCGGACGACGCGGAGCGCTCACCTGAACTCCAGGTCGAGTCACAGCTGTGAGCGGGTCTGATGCGCATCGGCAGCGTGGATGAGCGTCGAGATGAGCTCGACGTACTCCTCCAGCTGGAGGTCGCCGAGGAACTGGTGAAGCACCCGTTCCTTCGCTGCGGTCCCCAGCCGCTCGGACAGGCTCGGATCGCCCAGGAGCCGAACCAGCGAGCCGCCCAGCGCCCTCAGGTCGTGCGGGTCCTGGAGCAGGAGACCCTGCTCCCCGTCGACGATCTGGTCCAGGATCCCCCCGATGGCGGAGGCGACGACCGGCTTTGCCTTCCAGAGGGCCTCGGTGACGGTGAGCCCGAAGCCCTCGACGAGGCTCTTCTGCACCACCACGGACGCGTGTCGCTGGATCGCGTTGACCAGGTGCGCGTTCTCGTCGACATCGTCCATCGGCAGGGTGACCAGATGCACGCGTTCCCGCGCCGTCGCGCTCAGCTCCCGCCAGAGCCGGCGGCACTCCACCAGCACCGCCGCGCCCTCGGGGTCGTCGGACACCCCTGCGACAGCCGGACCGACCAGCATCAGGTGCGCGTCGTCGGGCAGGTCGGCCAGGGAGTCGACGAAGCCCGTCATCACACCGGTCATGTCCTTGAGCTTGTCCCACCGGCTGACCTGCACCACGAGCCGGGACCCGGCAGCCAGAGGTGGGCCGTCGAGGAGCAGGTCCGTGTGTCGACGAACGCTGCCGCTCGAGCCGTCTCTGCGGGCGAACGACAGGGCGTCGAGGTCGACCTCGCCCTCGAGCAGGCCCGCCTGGCACAGCGCCGCCGTGACCTCGTCCAGGGTCAGCGGACAGTTCTTGGCGCTGAAAGGGTCGATCGACGGGGTGATGACGTTGAGCCTCCCGGGCGGGATCCACTCCGGGGCGTACGCACGGCGTGAGAAGACGAACGCGTCGGCGTTCTCCAGGAGTGGGCGCAGGAAGGCCCACCCTCGATCGGTGAGCCCGTTGGGGGTGTCACGCCCGATGTGGCAGCGCCAGACCACCAGGGCGCCGGCGGCACGGAGTCCGTCGACCATGCCGGCCGTCTGCGGGTCGTGCAGCAGGACCACGTCACCGGGCCGCACCCGGCCCGTCATGGCCGCCAGGTTGGCGTTCGACGTCTCGGCGAACACGGCATGCTCATCCTCGCCGAGCGGCCCCTCGTCGCCGGGCTCGCCGTGGAGCAGGTTGTGGATCCTCTTGGTGAGCACGAAGAAGTCCGCAGGCGCGTCGAGCACCGTCCAGCGGGTGTCGACGCCTACCCCGCGAACATAGGCAAGCAGGGTCTGGAGCATCTCCGCGACACCACCGCCGTGTGCGGTCGCGTTGACGTTCCAGACGATCCGGCCTTCCAGCAGGCCGCGCGCGGCCGCGGCGGTGTTCTCGAACTGGTCACGCCTCTCCTCGGAGAACAAGGCGACCAGCCGGTCCATGCGCATGGGTTCGATCTCGATGTCCTGCATGCCCCCAGCGTGCACCCTTCACGCTCCCCCGCCGCATCCCGGGTCTGGTTCGTCACAGTGAGGTGTGCATGCCGGCGCGCCTCAGCCGGAAGCGGGAAACGAGCTTGCGCCCCTCGTCGAACCAGAGCACGGAGCTCGCCGTCGCGACACAGACCAGCCAGTGCTCGGGGTCGAGTGACGCCGTCCCGAAGGCGTCCTGCAACAGAGGTACCTCGACGACCAGTCCCTGCGCGACGACGCCGAACGCGACGGCAGCCCACAGCCACCGGTTGACGAACATCAGGTGGAAGGCACTCGTCGTCTCGGACCGGGAGTTGAACGTGTTGAACAGCTGGGCCAGCACCAGGGTCGTGAAGGCGGCGGTTCGGGCCACCGCGAGGGAGTCGTGGCCCTCCACGAGACCGCCGGGCAGGAAGATGTCGAGCGTCATGAGGGTCCCAGCCGCGATGACGAGACCGAGCATCACGACTCCGGACCACATGCGTCCATCGATGACACGGTCGGTCAGCTGACGAGGACGTCGCGCCATCACGTCGTCCGTCTCGGGGTCGACTCCCATCGCCAGAGCAGGCGCGGAGTCGGTCACCAGGTTCACCCACAGGATCTGGGTCGCCAGCAGCGGCAGGACCACCGTGTCGGAGGAGGCAGCGTCCAGGCCGATCACTCCAGACAGGACCACACCACCGAACACGGTGAGCACCTCACCCATGTTGGACGACAGAAGGTAGCGCAGGAACTTCTTGATGTTGTCGAAGACCACACGGCCCTGACGTACGGCGACCAGGATCGTCGCGAAGTTGTCGTCCGCGAGGATCATCGCCGAGGCCTCCTTGGTGACCTCCGTGCCGGTGATCCCCATGGCCACACCGATGTCGGCGGACTTGAGTGCCGGCGCGTCGTTCACGCCGTCGCCGGTCATCGCCACGACATTCCGGTCCGCTTGCAGTGCGTCGACGATCCGCAGCTTGTGCTCGGGCGCGACACGGGCGTAGACCGAGGTCGACCGGGCAGCCGCCCGGAGGTCAGGGGCGTCGAGCCTCTCGACGTCGGCCCCGGAGAGGGCGCTGTCGCGCTCGCCCGCGATGCCGAGGTCACGTGCGATGCGCAGAGCGGTCGCTGGATGGTCACCGGTGATCATGACAACCCGGATGCCGGCCCGCCGAGCCTCGGTGACGGCGACGCCGGCCTCCTCGCGCGCCGGGTCCATCATCCCGACCGTGCCGGCGAAGACGAGGTCCTCCTCGAGCCTCGTCGCGACCTCGGCTGACAGCGCCGATGAGTCGCCCGAGCCCGGGGGGCCGAGGTCCTGGGGATCGAGGTGCCGGTAGGCGACTGACAGGGTCCGCAGAGCGTCCCGTGACATGGCCTCGACGTCGCCCAGGATCGCCGCGCGCTTCTCGTCGGTGAGCGCCACGACACGCATGCCCGACCGCAGGCGGCTGCACCGCTTCAGCAGCACGTCCGGTGCTCCCTTGGTGACCAGCACCAAGGAGTCGCGCTCGTGGTCGCGCTGGACGGTCGACATGATCTTGCGCTCGGAGGTGAACGGGATCTCGGCGACGCGGGTGAACCGGGTCGTCCGACGCTCGCTGACGCCCAGCTTCCGCTCCGCCACCAGGAACGCGGCCTCGGTGGGGTCTCCCAGGATCTGCCACTCGCCGTCCACCTCCTCGAGGAGTGCGTCGGAGGCCAGCGACCCGCCGGAGAGCACGACGATGGTCTCGGCGCTCAGGTCCGGGTTGCCGGCCACGTCGGCTCCCGCCTCGTCATCGCCGGCCAGCACCCTGCCGACCGGTGTGTAGCCGACTCCTGTGACCCGGGTGGTGCCCGATGCAGTGACGACGCGCCGGACGGTCATCTCGTTCCTGGTCAGGGTCCCGGTCTTGTCCGAGCAGATCACCGACGCGGACCCGAGTGTCTCCACCGAGCTCAGCCGCTTCACGATCGCGTGATGGCCGGCCATCCGCCGTACGCCGATGGACAGCACGACCGACAGGATCGCGGGCAGCCCCTCGGGAACCGCTGCCACGGCGAGGGAGACTCCGAGCAGCAGCACGGTCACGGCATCGGTTGCCGTGTGCACGCCACTGACCAGCCAGATGGTGACCATCACCACCAGGGCGATCACCACGACGGCCACCCCGAGCGTCCTGCCCACCTGCGCGATCTCGACCTCCAGAGGCGTCGGGTCGTTCACGGCGGCATCGAGCATCCCGGCGATTGCGCCGACCTCGGTCGCCATCCCGGTGCTGGTGACCACACCTCGACCGGTGCCCGAGATGACGACGGTTCCCTTGAAGACCATGTCGGTGCGGTCACCTAGCGGCACCTGGCCGGACAAGGTTCCGGCGTCCTTGTCGACCGGCTGGCTCTCGCCTGTCAGAGACGACTCGGCGACACGCAGCGATGCAGTCTCCAGGAGTCGGGCATCCGCCCCGACGCTGTCACCCTCGGCGAGAAGCAGGAGGTCACCGCGGACCAGCCCGGAGGACGCCACCTGACTGACCCTGCCGTCGCGGAGGACGGTTGACTGGACCTCGGTCATGTCCCTGAGAGCGTCGACCGCGGCCTCGGCGCGTGACTCCTGCAGGTACCCGATCACACTGTTCGCGACCAGGATGGCTGTGATCACCAGGGCGTCGACAGGCAGTCCGCTCGCACCCTCGAGGAACCAGGCGATCGCCGAGACGCCCACCGCGGCCAGAAGCAGGTAGACCAGAGGATCGTGGAGCTGGCCGAGGAGCTGTCGCCACCTGGGCACCCGCGCGATGGAGGTCAGCTCGTTGGGCCCGTCCCGCCCCAACCGTACGGCGACCTCTGCCGCGGTGAGCCCGTCAGTGACGTCCGCGGCCAGGCCGGCGACGACATCGACGCCCTCCTGGACCGACGCCTCGGACACCTCAGTCAGCAATGCCTGCTCCGGACTGCTGCAACGTACGACGGGCGTGCCACCGACGGGCCTCGTCGACGCCCCACACGATGAACGGGAACGGCAGGACCAAAGCCACCTGCCACAACGGCAGCGGCGCGGTGTCGAACACACGCTGCAGCACGGGCACGTAGATGATGGCTGCGGTGAGAGTGAGCTCCGCGCCGATCGCCCAGAGCAGCAGCGGGTTGCTGAAGAACCCGATGCTGCGCAGGGAGGCGAGCTGGGTCCGCGCCGCGATGGCGGTGCCGACCTGACAGGCGACGATCCCCAGCCAGGCGACCGTGGTGGCCTGGACGTAGACCCCGTGCAACGGGCTACCGACGCCGGTCGGGTCATGGAAGGACCAGCCGCCGTGCACGAGCACGACGAAGAACCCGACCAGCACCAGGGCTGCGGAGACGATACCGACCAGGCCCCAGGCACGCCACAGCAGCGAGCCGCGGATCACGCCCTCGCCTCGTCCGCGAGGGGGACGCTGCATCAGGCCCGGTTCGCCCGGCTCCCGGCTCAGGGCGAGTGCCGGCAGCGTGTCGGTGACGAGGTCGATGGCGAGCAGCTGCATGACGGTGATCGGCAACGGGATGGCGCCGCCGGACAGTGCATAGAGCACGAAGGGCGCGACCTCAGGGACCGAGTGGGACAAGATGTAGAAGATGAACTTGCGGACGTTGTCATAGACCCGGCGGCCTTCCTCGACGGCGTCGATGATGGTGGCGAAGTTGTCGTCGCTGAGCACGATCAGTGCGGCCTGGCGGGCGACCTCCGTCCCCGACCTGCCCATCGCCACACCGATGTCCGCCGCCCGCAGTGCCGGTGCGTCGTTCACACCGTCACCTGTCATGGCGACGACGTCGCCGTTGGCGCGAAGCCGGTCCGCGATCCGGAGCTTGGCCTCGGGTGAGCTTCGGGCGAAGACCAGCTCCTGCCCGGACTCCAGCAGCTCACTGAGCTGCGTCTCGGACATGGCGTCGAGTGCCTCTCCGGTGACCGTCGCCGTGCCGGCAGTGCCCGTGCCGATGCCGACTTCGCGAGCCACCTCCGTGGCCGTCGCGCCGTTGTCCCCGGTGACGACGTGGATCCGGATGCCCGCCTGGTGTGCGCGCGCCATCGCGGCCGCCACCTCCGGCCGTGGGGGGTCGAGGAGCGCCACGAAGCCCAGGAACGTCAGGTCCGTCTCCAGCGCGGAACGCTCGGTGCCGGCCTCTGTGTCATCGTCGAGCACCCGTTCAGCGACCGCGATCAGCCGCAGCCCCCGTTCGGCCTGTCCCTCGAGCACGACCTGCAGGGACGACAGGAAGTCCGGGTCCAGCGGAACGGTCGTCTCCAGGTCGACGGCACGCCGGCTGCACTGTCCGAGCACCGCCTCCGGTGCCCCCTTGACGTGCACGCTTCGTCGGGATCCGTGGCTGTCGACGGTCGTCATCAGCCGCAACCGCGGGTCGAACCGGAACACCGCGACCCGCTCTGCACTGCGGCTGTGGGGGTCGATCGGGGCGCCGAGCCGGTCCGCGAGCTTGAGGATGGCGGTCTCGGTGGGGTCACCGGTCTCCCCTGCGGCGGAGACCTCGGCGGTCGAGCACGTCCCAGCGACCCTGGCCACGTGGGCAGCCAATGGCCCCAGAGCCGTGTTCTCCTGCGACCAGGAGACCCCTCCCTCTGCGACCTCAGCGCTCCCGGCGGACGTCCACACGGCGACTGCCTGCATCCGGTTCTGGGTCAGCGTCCCGGTCTTGTCGGTGCAGATCACCGTGGTGGATCCCAGGGTCTCCACGGCTGACAGCCGCTTGACGACGGCTCCCCGCCGGGCCAGCCGTCGTACCCCCACCGCCAGCGCCAGGGTGATCGTCGGCAGCAGCCCCTCCGGGACGTTCGCCACGAGCATCCCGATCGCGAAGCTGACGGCGGAGGAGAGGGAGAGCCCGGCGAAGAGGCCCAGGGGGAGGAAGACGAGCGCCGCGACCACCGCGACGACCGAGATCAGTCGGGCCACGTCCCTGATCTGCAGCTCCAGGGGACTGGGCTGAGGCTTGTCGCGCTGGGCCAGCGCGGCGATGCGACCTATCTCGGTGCTCATCCCGGTCGCCGTGACGACGATGCGGGCCTCACCGCTCATGCAGGCACTGCCGCTGAAGACCATGTCCGAGGCCTGCAGGAGAGGGACCTGGACCTCTTCGGGTGCTGCGTTCCGTGAGACCGGCTGAGACTCGCCCGTCAGTGTCGACAGGTCGACGTCGATGGCGCCGTCGATCACCCGGCCGTCCGCGCTGATCCGGTCACCCTCTGCCACCACCAGCACGTCACCGCGCACGAGTTCGACGGCGTCCGCCTCGACCCTGGTGCCGTCCCGCACCACCGAAGCCCGCTCGGGGAGGTACGACGCGAGGGCCTCGACCGCGTGCTCGGCATGTCGCTCCTGGAAGAACGCGAAGACCGCGTTGAGCAGAACCACCCCGAAGATGGCCACGCCGAGCGGGACGGTGCCGTTGAGGAGAGCCATCAGGGCGGCGGCGACGAGCAGCAGCGCCAAGGGCTGGGTGAACTGCTTCATCAGCTGTCCTGGCCACCGCCGCCCGCCGCGGTGGGTCAGCGTGTTCGGGCCGTCCGCCAGGAGCCGCAGAGCTGCTTCCTTCGGGGACAGGCCGTCGACAGACGTCCGCAGGTCCCGCAGCAGCCGGTCGGCCGGCTCGTGGATGACGATCGCCTGGTCGTGAGCCTCGGCCGTCAGCGTCTCGGCCATCACTTCTCCTGACGGAGGGCGAGTCTCACCCAGCCACTACAGACAAGCACCGAGGCGGATCAGGTGGCAGGGCCGAAGGTCCCGCCTGGATCGGCGGATGGTCCCACGGCCTGCACGTGGTCTGACCGGTCGGCTCAGGCTCCCGCGTCGCTGTAGGTGTGGTCGGGAGCCGTCGTCAGGATCGACTCGAGCTGCTCCTTGATGATGGTCAGGAACGACTGCCACTGCTCGGGGTAGGTCGCGGCGTGGGTGATCCACGGGTGCATCACGCAGCTCCGCAGGACCTGGACCCGACCGAGCCTGTCCCACTCCGTCGCCGCGATGCCGAGACGCCCGAGAAGCTCCGCCGGAACGTCGCCGTACACGGCCTCGGTCAGCTCGGTGTGGGAGGTGATCCAGTCGTCCTGGTAGAGCGGGCCGTACTCGTAGGAGAAGCGGTGGTAGATCTCCGCGTTCAGAGCGTTCATGCGAGCCAGGTCGGTGTTGCCCTCGACGTTGAAGGCCATGCAGACGATGTTGAAGTCCGGATCCTGGAGGAGTGGTTCGCACACCACCCGCTGTCCGGCGACCTCCATGACGTGCACGGTCCCCAGCACGTCGAGGAAGGACTGCGCCCCGGCCCAGCTGCGCGCGATGAGCTGGCCATAGCCTCGGTGGGTCAGTGGCAGCAGCTGGTGGGCCGCCCAGACGCCAGCGGCGGTGGTGCCGGACTTGGAGCCCTCGAGCACCACGCTGCCCAGGGACGTGTCGAGGTTGTCAGGGTCCTCGAACACATACGCGGCGGCATAGGAGACCAGCGCCAGGATTCGTCGGTCCTTGAACGCGACTCCGCCTGCTGCGTAGGGCACGTAGCCCATCTTGTGGGGGTCGACGGTGATCGAGTCGGCGACGGGCATGGCCTCGAAGGCCGACCACACCTCAGCAGACGGCCACGTCCGGCTCCCTTCAAGGTGGAGTGCGTCGACCTCGTGCCCGGTCTCGGTCGCGAGCCGTTGCTGCAGCGCCTCGTGGCTGAGGAAGCTCTGGTCGTCGTCGAGGAACAGTGTGCGCGCGTAGCCTCCGTATGCCGCGTCGATGTGGAACATGAAACCCACACCGGCGTCCCGGTTGCGTGTGATGAGGTCGCGGACGCCCGCGATGTCGTCGACGGCTCCTTCCTCGGTGGTCCCCACGACTGCGACGAGCATCAGGATCGGCGTACGGCTCTCGACGAGCTCGTCGATGGTCGACTGCAGTGCGCCGAGGTCCATCCGGTAGCGGCTGTCGACGGGGATCCGGATCAGGTTGTCGACGCCGATGCCCAGGAGGTCAGCGGCCTTGTCCCACGAGTAGTGACGTGTGCTGGGCACGAGCACCTTGCCCAGTGCTCCGTGGCCGGCACCGGTGCCCCGACTGGTGGCTCCCAGCACCGCGGCGAGGCGTTCGTGGTCGGCCTTGACCTCGTCGAGCAGATCGAGGGCGGCGGCCGGGCTGAGGTTCATCAGCTGCCACTCGTCCATGCCTGCCACGAGCTCGGGAGCGACCTGCCGCACGGCGAGCGGCAGCGACTTGAGGTTGCGGGCCAGCCACAGGGCCTCGTCGTTGGCGATGGTTCCGTCGGCGGTGATGTGGCCCCAGGCCCGAGTCGGGTCGTACCCCATGAGCCGGGTGAAGTCCTGCCCCACCTCGGTCTCCATCTGGGAGGTGGCGACCGAGGACTCGTACGCGACGTTGTTGGGGTTGTACAGCATCGTCGCCATCTCGGCGAGGTTGGAGATCATCAAGGTGTCGGAGTTCATGTGCCCGAGGTAGCGGGTGGAGAACCACGGTGTGGAGGTGCTCTTGAGGCGCGACGTGAGCTCCTCCAGGACCTCCGCGCTGCGGTCGATCACCTTCTCGTAGCCTGGCTCGCGCATGTGGGCCGGCGTGACGATGGCACTGTCGGTCGGGTGGAAGTCGCGCCGCCAGTGGATGTGCTCGTCCACCAGCGCTGCCACCTGGTGCTCGAAGAACTCCCGGTTCTCGGCCTTCGGCCCCAGGAAGAGGGGACGTACGTCGACGGGACCGGCCGGCGGCCCAGGAGACGGCTCAGGGGACGGTTCGGGAGTGGCGGGTGCGCCTGAGGCGGTGGGGATGACGGTCATGAGGATCTCCTGTGGTGGCGAGCAGGTCAGGACGGGGAGCCCGTGAGCACGGGTTCCGCCTCGGGGTCGGTGTCGGGTGCGGTGTCCGGAATGCCCGGGCCAGTGAGACTCGGCTCGTTCCTCGGGGTCCACTCCGGGCGGCGGAGCAGGTAGATGAGCAGCGGTACGGCGCAGACGGCGATGGTGCCGACGACCATGAACAGCTCGAAGAAGACCGGGTCCTCGCTCACCTGCGACGGCGGGAGCAGCGCGATGAGGAACACGAAGACCATGCCGAGAATGCCCCAGCCCGCCGTCAGCCAGACCCCGACCTTGCCGCCGGGGATGGCGAACTTCCTCGGCGTGGTCGGCTGGGTGTAGCGGAGCCTGATCACAGCGGCATACATGAGGAGGTACATGACGATGTAGACCGTCGTCGTGAGCGCGAACAGCGCCCAGAAGCTCGAGTTGACGTCACCGGGCCACATCAGGAACACCAGGCCCCAGAAGGTCACCAGCACGGCCTGCGCTATCAGCAGCCCGACCGGCATGTCGTTCTTGTTGGTCTTCTGCAGCAGCGGAGGCAGCGACCCGTGGCGAGCGGTCACGGCCAGTCCTCGCACCGGGCCCAGCGCCCAGGCGACGACCTGGCCCACCGCGCCCACGACGATGAGGAGGCCCATGGTCTTCACCAGCCACGAGGCATTGTCGCCGAAGACCACCGTGAAGGCCTGCATGATTCCCGCGTTCAGGCTCACGTCCTTGGCCGGCACCAGCCAGGCCAGCACCAACGCGCCCGCGATGCTGATGACCGCCATCAGCAGACTGACGATGCCGATGGCCAGGGGGTAGTCGCGCGACGGCCGCTTCATGTTGTTGACGTGGGCCGCGGTGACCTCGATGCCGATGTAGAAGAACACGAAGGTCACCAGCAACGAGAAGTTGTTCGCACTGTCGAACGAAGGGACCATCGCGTGCAGGGAGGGTGGGGTGAGTGGGATCTGCGCTTCGTGTCCGCTGCCCAGGTAGATCGCCGCGCCTGCGATCAGCACGACGAACGGCAGGTAGGTCCCGAGTGCCGTGGCGGTGATCGTGACCTTCTCGTAGACCCTGAGACCCCGCAGGTTCGCGATGGTGGCCGCCCACCAGACCACGACGATGACCCCGAACACGAACAGCTTGCTCGTGGCCAGGTCGGGTGCGAACAGGTACGCGCCGGCGGCCGCGATGAAGGCCAGGATGCTGATGAAGCCGATGGTCATCTGGAACCACTGGATCCACACCGCCATGAATCCGAAGCGCTCGCCGAACGCGTCCTTCACCCACTCATAGACTCCGCCCTCACCCGGCCAGCCCGAGGCGAGCTCGGCCGCGACGAACGCGGCAGGGAGCAGGAACATCACGATGGCCGCGACGTTGAACAGCACCGACTGCCAGCCCAGCAGGCCTTCTGCGGGGAACGTCCGGATGCTCAGGACAGCCGCGGACGTGATCATCACGAAGGCCCCGAGGCCGATGGTGACCGACGCGGGGCGTCGCTTGGTCTGGTGGTTGTGCATCAGGTGCTCCTCAAGGAACGCACCTGGATCTCAGAAGCGCTTGCCTCCATTCATCCCGACGTGGCCGCACGCGGTAAGTGCCGAAGGTCCCCGGCCCTCCGGCCGGTCGGTCTCTCCGGGACGTGACCTTCGACCCTGCCCTGGCGCGGTGGAACCGCGCACAGTGAAGGGATGACATCCATGGTGCAAGGTTCCGTCGTCGTCGGGGTCGACGGTTCGACAAGCAGCGATGCGGCCCTGGCCTGGGCCGCGAGGTACGCCGCGGCCCGGCACCTCCCCCTCCTGATCGTCCATGGTGCGGGCGAGGTGAGGAGCGGGAGTGAGCTGTTCGGGCCTCCTGAGACGGTCGAGCTGAGACGCGCAGCAGCGCGAAGGGTCACCGACCACGCGCTGAGCACGATCGAAGAGCTCGGGCTCACGCTCGGTGTCGAGGTGTCCGCGCCGCTGCGCGACCCTCGCGAGGTCCTGCTGGACTGTGCGTCGAAGGCGTCGATCCTGGCTGTCGGCACCCGAGGCCTCGGGCCGGTGGGCATGCTGTTGCTGGGCGCCGTGAGTGCCGCCGTGGCGTCGCATGCGTCGTGTCCGGTCGCCGTCGTTCGCCAAGCCCATGATGAGGGCGCTGACCGACTGCACGTCGTGGTCGGCACGGACGGCGGACCTGCGTCGACCGCGGCGATGGAGCTCGCGTTCGACCTGGCCTCGACCGAGGGCAGGAGCCTGGACGTGGTGCACAGCTGGGCAGGTCATGACATCTACGTCGACCTGGAGAGCGACGGGCAGCGACGGGAGCACCAGGAGGAGCACCAGCGCTTGCTGGCGGAGGCTCTTGCCGGCTATGCCGAGAAGTATCCCGACGTCACCGTGGAGCGGCACCTGCCGGAGACGAGCGCGGTGGAGACGCTGCTGACCCTGTCGGCGAGCGCGTCCGCAGTCGTGGTCGGCTCGCGGGGCCGGACCGGCCCTCGGGCGCTTCTGAGCTCGGTCAGCCGGGACCTCGTCGAGCGCGCCGACTGCACGGTCGTCGTGGTGCGGCCCTGACGAGCTCCATTCGCTGCTACGGGCGGGATCGGGACGCGAGCAGCTTGGTGGCCAGCACCGCGGCCTGGGTCCGGCGTTCCACCCCCAGCTTGGCGAGGACGTTGGAGACGTAGTTCTTCACGGTCTTCTCCGCGAGGAACATCTGTTCGCCGATCTGCCGGTTGGTGAGTCCCTCCGCGATGTGGGTCACGATCTTGATCTCCTGAGCGGTCAGGCTCGCGAACTCTGACGCGACGGCATCCGGATGGCGCAACCGAGCGAGGACCCGGGCCGTCAGGGAGGGGTCGATCAACGAGTTCCCGGCGGCTACCTGACGCACCGCTCCGACGAGGTCGTTGCCCCTGATCTCCTTCAGGATGTAGCCGGACGCACCGGCCATGATCGCGGCGAACAGCGCCTCGTCGTCGTCGTACGACGTGAGGATGAGCGCATGGATGCCGGGGTCGATCGACCGCACCTCTCGACAGACCTCGACGCCGGAGCCGTCCGGCAGTCGACCGTCGAGGACTGCGACATCCGGCTTGAGGCTCGGGATGCGGTGCGCGGCCTCCTGGGCGGATCCGGACTCGCCCACGACCTCGATGTCGCCCGTGCTCTCCAAGAGCGTGCGGAGGCCCTGACGAACGATCTCATGGTCGTCGAGGAGGTAGACGCGGATCTTCGGTTGTGTCATGTGCTCTCTGTATACGGCACCGGCTCGGACGTCCACAGGGCCGAAGGTCACATGTGCGGACGGGGATGTTGCGCCGGAAGCGGTGCCGATGCGGTCACGGGCGTCGGTCGTCGGTCCCGGCCAGGAGATCGAGCAGCTCACCGATGGTGCGCTGTGAGGTGGACTTCTCCGGCAGCGGCAGGTGGGACTGGATCGTGTAGCGGTTGCGTCGACCCTCTTTGTGCTTCACGACATACCCCGCCGCCACCAGGTCGCTGACGATGCCGTGAGCGCGCCGCTCCGTGACGGCAACGGTCGCGGCGATGTCCCTCACGCGTGCTCCCGGGTCACGCGCGATGCAGAGCAGCGTCCTGCCGTGGTTGCTCAGGAAGGTCCACTGCATCACCCCTGCACCCTACGCGCGACACCGGAAAAGGAGTTCTGGTGACGGACGCACGCGCCGCCTCACTCCACCAGCCGGCTCATCGTGAGGTCGGAAGGGCGGGGATGGAGGAGTACTCGAAGACCAGCCGCGCCGGGACCGTGCCGCTGAGCACCTCTGCGATGGCCAGGTTGACGTCGTCGAGGCTTCGGGTCTCGGCGATCACCCGGGTGCGGCCCGCGGCGTGGAGTGCGAAGACCTCGGCGAGGTCTTGTCGGGTCCCGACGATCGACCCGATGATCGAGATGCCCTTGACCACGGTCTCGAACAGCGGGATGTTCATGGCGCCGCCGTCGGCGGGCATGGCGACGCACACGAGTCGACCACCGCGGCGCAGGGAGGCGAAGGCCTGCTCGAAGACGCGTGGTGAGGCGGCGAGCACGACAGCCACGTCCAGTCCGCCGAGCGCCTGGATCGCGGCAACCGGCTCGGTGGTGCCGGCGTTGACGAGATGTTCCGCGCCGAGCTCTCGTGCCAGGTCGAGCTTGGCCTGGTGGACGTCGACGGCGACCACGGATCCACCCATGATCTGGGCGTACTGGACGGCGAGGTGTCCCAGCCCTCCGATCCCGAAGACGCCGACCTTCTCGGTCGCCTGGATGTGGGCGACCTTCATGGCCTTGTACGTCGTCACGCCGGCACAGGTGAGCGGCGCGGCGTCTACGGAGCTGACCCCGTCCGGGACCGGCACGACGTATGCCGCGCTGGCGACGGCGTACTCAGCGAAGGCGCCGTCGACCGAGTAGCCGCTGTTCTCCTGGTTCTGACACAGCGTCTCCCGGCCGTCGATGCAGTAGCGGCATGCTCCGCACGCTGAGCCCAGCCAGGCGATGGCGACCCGTTCCCCGATGCGCCGGTGAGTGACGCCCGAGCCGAGCTCCTCGACGATTCCGACTCCCTCGTGTCCGGGGACGAACGGCAGTGCCGGCTGGACCGGCCAGTCTCCGCCGGCCGCGTGGATGTCGGTGTGGCAGAGCCCGCAGGCCTCGAGACGGACGAGAACCTGACCGGCCGCCGGCGTCGGGATCTCCCGCTCGACGACCTGGAGCGGTTCGGTGAATGAAACGACGACGGCTGCCTTCATGGTGGTGCCCCTCTGATGGGGAGGGAGTCGGTGACGTCTCGACCCGGATGAGCGTGACCGCTCCTCTTGTGCCTCCAGCATCACCGTAGTGGCGACCGGGCGGCCTGAGCAGGGTCTCTTGTCGGGGCGTCAGGGGACCTTCGACCCTTGAGGTCTGCCGAAAAACGGAAGTTCGTTGCATGTAATGCAGTTCCGACGTAGGTTGGGCGTCGAGGCCGGTTCGCAACAGATCGGAGCACCTCGTGCCCGATGTCCAAGCACGCCTGCGGCGTCTTCTCGAGGCCAACCGCCTCGCTGTGGAGCACCTGGACCTCTCGGCTGTCCTGCGACAGATCGTGGACGCCGCTGTCGAGTTGGTCGGCGTGCAGTACGGCGCGATCGGCGTCCTGGGCAGCAGCGGGACCCTGGACGAGTTCATCCACGTCGGCATGGACCCGGAGACCGTGGCTGCCATCGGTGCGGAGCCCGTGGGTCTCGGCCTGCTGGGCGCACTCATCGTGGACCCGCAACCAGTCCGACTGGCGGTGATGGGAAGCGATGCCAGGTCAGTGGGCTTCCCCGCGCACCATCCGGCCATGAGCAGCTTCCTGGGGGTTCCGCTCGAGGTCCGCGGCCAGATCTTCGGGCACCTCTACCTCGCGGACCCCCGGCCGGATGCGTTCAGCGGTGAGGACCAGCAGCTCGTCGAGGCCTTGGCCGCGACCGCGGGCGTCGCCATCGCCCATGCGCGTCTGTTCGAGGAGAGCACGCGGCGCGAGAGGTGGACAGCGGCGACCAGCCGGATCACGCACGAGCTCCTCACGAACGACGAGGTCGATGCCGTCCAGCTGATAGCGGAGACTGTGCTCGGCCTCGCGGGAGCAGATCTCGTCGGGGTGGTCCTCTGCGAAGGTGGCGTGCGCCCCGACGTGGAGCTCCTGGTGGACCGAGCAGCCGGGCCGGCGCGCGACAGTGTCGTCGGCGTCGTCGTCCCTCCTCACGGGCTCGTCGGGCGGTGCCTGGAGACCGGCCACCCGCAGCTCGTCGAAGACATCGGCGAGTCGCACCCCAACAGCTTGCTTCCCCCAGGCTCACAGGGGCCTGCGATGGCGGTGCCGCTGCCGGCCGAGTCCGGAGTGCGTGGAAGCCTCTTCGTGCTGCGTGACCGGGGCTCCCACGCTTTCACCGAGTTCGACCTCGACGTGGCAGCCTCATTCGCTGGGCATGCTGCGCTGGCGCTGGACCGCGCGGACGCTCGCCTGGTGCGGCTCCGCACCTCGACGCTCGAGGACCGGGACCGGATCGCACGAGACCTCCACGACCATGTCGTGCAGCGTCTGTTCGCTGCCGGCCTCAACATCCAGAGTGTGTGCGCGCTGATCGGCCCCGGGGTCGCGGCCGACCGGCTGAGCAAGCAGGTGGACGAGATCGATGCGACGATCCGGCAGATTCGGAGCACCATCTTCGGGCTACGAGCGACACGCGGCGAACCAGTCGGTGTGCGGGCCCAGCTCCTCGATGTCATCACCGCGGCCACGGTCGGTCTGCCGCGTGCGCCAGAGGTGAGCTTCCGCGGTCCGCTCGACCTGGTCGTGACTGAGCCGCTGTGCGGTGAAGTGGTCGCGGTGGTGCGCGAGGGACTCACCAACGTGGGACGGCATGCGGCAGCCCAACACGTCGAGCTGCTGGTGGTTGCTGACGCCCATTGCGTGAGCGTGGAGGTGCTCGACGACGGCAAGGGACTGGTCGACGGCGTCGCCCTGAGCGGTCTCGCCAACCTGCGAGCGAGGGCGGAGTCGATCGGCGGATCGTTCTCGCTCAGTGACCGGCAGGGGCCCGGTGTCCGCCTTCACTGGACGGCGCCGCTCGAGCCGGTCGAGCCGATCGCCCGGTGAAGAACCCGTTCGCCCGCGATGTCATCGACCGGTAGAGCGATCCACTGCGAGTCCGGGCTCGGAAGCCACGGGGAAGGCCGCCCCGCCGACCAGAGGGCTGCAACGGTCGCCGCGTCCTCGACGCGGTGCGCCTGACCGCTCATCAGCACGGACCAGCCCGAGAAGGTCCGCCGATCGAGCTCCTCAACCTGCAGTGAGACCGACTGACCGTGGACCCGCCGCGCGAGCTCCCCGAACGTCCCTGCTCGAAAGTAGGCTGTGCCGCGGTGCGCGTCATACCTCGCCGGCACGATCTCGATGTGCGTGTCGCTCATGAAGCCGATCCGTCCGGTGCCCTGACTGCCGACGAGCTTCCAGCACTGCTCGGCGTCGAGCCGTTCGAAGGCGCGAGGGGTGTTCGGCTGGACGAGCATGCCCCGAGTCTTCCCGCAATCGCGGTTCCGTCGTAGTGGCATGAGACCCGGATAGGGGTGCCGAACGGCCCTGAACGGCACCCGGGAGCAGCAAGGGACCTACGACCCTTCCGGCCGCATCAGGCCACAGCCAGTGTGGACCGATGAGTCAGAGTCGGTGATGATCCTGCCCACGCTGCTTCAAGGGGTCCGGACCCGACCCGCTGCTGCCTTCGTGACAGTGGCGTTCGTGTTGAGCTGGGCTGCGTGCCTGCCCCTGCTGGCGGCGGTGCACGGCTGGATCCCGATGCCGCCCTGGTCAGGACTCCATCTGCTCGGTGCCCTAGAGGCCGGCGTCGGGCCTGGGCTGTTGCGTTGCTTGGGCCGCCCCTGCTGCTCGTCGTGGCGGCTCCGCTGTCTGCATGGGTGAGTGGAGGATCCCCGGTTGATCTCGACTGGTCTCGGTTCGGCGCTTCAACCGAGTTTGCGTCACTCCCACTCGCCGCTTGGTGGATCGCCAACCTGTGCTTCTTCGGGGTCGGCGAGGAGGTCGGCTGGCGCGGGTTCCTCCAGCCCTACCTGGAGGGGCGCCATGCTGTCGTTACCGCTGCTGGGCTGGTCAGCCTGCCGTGGGCGGTGTGGCACCTGCCCCTGTTCGCCATCACGCCCAGCTATCGGGCGATGCCGCTGGTGGGATTCGTCGGGTTCGCGGCCAGCGTCTGGGTGGCGTCGTGGATCTTCGCCTGGCTGCTCCACGCAGGACGTGGCAGCCTGCTTGTCGTCGTGGTGTTCCACGCCTGGTTCGACATCGTCACTACGTCCCCCATGGGTTCCCCGGCGCTCCCCACCATGATGGGAGCCGCCACCACCCTCCTCGGGTTGGTGCTTCTGCGCAGCCTGCTTCAGGCGCCTCCGCTCGTGAACGTGCTGCACGCCGGTGAACCGTCTGCACCGACACGATGAAACGGGTGGGGACCTGACCACGCCCGGCCCCATCAGTGCCGAACGGCCCAAGGCGCAGGACCTTCGACACTGTCCCTGCCAAGCCCTGCGTGGTCCTGTGGCTCAGGAGCATTAGTCGAAGGAGCACCAAGCCCATGAGTGTGATCGTGACAGTGGCGGCTGTGGTCGTCGTCCTGGTCCTGATAGTCCTCTCGCTGGCGGTCAGGATCGTCAAGCAGTACGAGGAGGGTGTGGTCTTCCGCCTCGGCCGGGTGCTCGATCCCCGGGACCCGGGCCTGCGGGTCATCATCCCCGTCGTCGACGTGATGCGCCGAGTGTCCAAGCGGGTCGTGACGATGCCCATCCAGTCGCAGGGAATCATTACTCGTGACAACGTCAGCGTCGATGTCTCTGCGGTTGCCTACTACCGCGTGGTGGACACCGTGAAGTCCGTGGTGGCCATCGAGAACGTTCGATCCGCCATCGACCAGATCGCGCAGACGACGCTGCGAAAGGTCGTCGGTCAGCACACACTGGACGAGACGCTGTCGGAGACCGACCGGATCAACCTCGACATCCGCGAGATCCTCGATGTCACCACGGTGGAATGGGGTGTCGAGGTCACCCTGGTGGAGCTGAAGGACATCCAGCTCCCGGACAGCATGAAGCGCGCGATGGCTCGTCAGGCTGAGGCGGAGCGGGAGAAGCGGGCCAAGATCATCAACGCCGAAGGTGAGTCGCTGGCCGCCGCCGCCCTGGGGGACGCCTCGGACACGATGATGGCGCACCCGCTGGCTCTGCAGCTGCGGAACCTCCAGAGCCTGGTGGAGATCGGCGTGGACAAGAACACGACCGTCGTCTTCCCGGCCCCGCTGATGACCACCATCGCCGAGCTCGGTGCCTTCCTGGCCCGCGAGGCCCAGGCCGCGACCCAGGCATCCGCCCCGGAGCTGCGGACCACCTCGGAGCCACTGGTCGTACCGCTCCCGGTGCGACCCGTGGTCGGGTCGTTCGCAGAGGTGACGACGAACGGTGCCGGCGCCGTCCAGAGGAACACGTGAGTGAGGGTCGGCGTGTCCTCCACGCTGAGTGAGCCGGTCGGCACCGAGCCGCCGACGCCGCCGACGCCGCCGACCACGCCAACCATGTGGACGGCCACCGACCGCAGGCTCGGTCGATGGGCCTGTTACGCCTTCTTCGTGTTGTCGCTGGCCTACGTGCCTGCGATGGGGGCCGGATTCATCGCGAACGGCAGTTTGTCGGCACCGATCGGAGATCCCTATCTCGCGATCATGGAGCTCCTGATCCTCCCGTTGGCCATCACCCTCGTCGTGGTCCTCGCTGTGCTGCATGCCTACGCGGGCCCGTCCGGCAAGACCGTGAGCCTCGCCGCGCTCGCCCTGGGCAGCCTGGCGGCGGGCGTCACCGTCTGCGTCCATCTGGTCCTGCTGACCGTGGGTCGTGACGCCGACACGTCCTCCTTGCCCGGCTACGACGCGCTGCTCGCCTGGCACTGGCCTTCGGTGGTCTACGCCCTCGACATCGCCGCCTGGGACCTGTTGCTCGGCTCCGCCCTGGTGCTGGCCGCTCTCGCCTTTCCCGGTGGAGGACTGTTCGCGTTCGTCCGGCGAGGACTGCTGCTCAGTGGGGGACTGTGTCTGGCAGGTCTCCTCGGCGCGGCCCTGGGCAACATGGACGTGCGGAACATCGGGATCGTCGGCTACGCCCTCGTGCTGCCCGTCGTCACCCTGGGCCTGGCGCGGCTGCTGTCGCTGGCCCCGCTCGCAGAGACCGACGCGTGAGCGCGGGCAAGCAGGTCAGGAGCCCGCTGGTCGAGCTGGTCGCCTCGGCGGCGGTCGCCTTCTCCGCCCTGTACTTCGTCTCCGACGTGATCGAGCTCGTCCAAGGGGGCTTCTCCACACCCCAGCTCGTCCTCACCTATGTCGCGGAGGCAGCGATCCCGCTCTTCGTCCTCGGGCTGTACGCCGCGCAGCGACCGCACATCGGTGCGCTGGGGCTCTGGGGGGCGATCGGCTACGCCTATGCCTATGTCTTCTTCACCGGCACGGTGCTGCTAGCCCTGGTGGACAGGTCTGCGAACTGGGACACCCTGGTCACCGAGCTGGGACCATGGGTGACGATCCACGGAGCGTTGATGATGGTGGCCGGATCCGCCTTCGGTGTCGCCGTGACCAAGGCGAAGGTGCTTCCGCGATGGACCGGCATCACGCTGGTCGCCGGGGTGGTCCTGGTGGCCCTGTCATCCCTGCTGCAGGGCATGCTGCCAGCCGTCGCAGAGACCCTCTGCGCCGGCGTGCGGGACCTCGGGTTCGCCGGCATGGGCCTGGCTCTGATGCGAGGGCCGAACGTGCGCCACCCGACGTCAACCGAGCAGTTGACAAGTGACCAACCAGAACGTACGGTCTTCTCAACCGACTAGTTGCGGATGAGAGGGGTTCTGAGATGGCTGACTCGCTGTCCCAGGTGTTCGCAGCCCTGTCCGATCCGACCAGGCGTGAGCTGGTCGCGACGCTGACCGACGGGGACGCCACCGTGGGGCAGCTGGCGGCGCCGTACGACGTGAGCGTGCAGGCCATCTCCAAGCACCTGAAGGTGCTCGAGCAGGCCGGCCTGGTCAGCCGCAGCACGGAGGGGCACCGCAGCCCGGTGCACCTGGAGGCGGAGGTGTTCGACCTGATGACGAAGTGGATAGAGCGCTACCGGCAGCGGGCCGAGGCGCGGTACCGGCGGCTGGACGCCGTGCTGGCAGAGATGGACGACGAGGACGCCGGGCAGGCCCCGACGCGCGAGGAGGAGACGGCATGAGCAACACAGTGACGACAGGGACGACGATGACGACAGGGACGAGCTCGACGATCGAGGCGGACCCGACCGTCCCGATCATCCGCATCACCCGGGACTTCGCGGCCACGCCGGCCCAGGTGTTCCGGGCGCACACCGACCCGGAGCTGTTCGCCCGATGGGTCGGCCCGGACGGGATGACCACGACCCTGGACCGGTGGGACGCCCGCACCGGCGGCAGCTGGCGCTACGTGGCCGTCCGGGACGGGATGGAGTTCGGCTTCCACGGCTGCTTCCACGAGGTCCGGCCGGACCGGATCGTGCAGACCTTCACCTGGGA
>CAXSHL010000054.1:0-28388 GCA_964237315.1 uncultured Nocardioidaceae bacterium | reverse complement strand
TTCGGCTACCAGCGCGTCAACGTGGAGACCGAGCTGGAGAACGCCTCCTCGCTGCTGCACTGGACCCGGCGGATGATCCACTCCCGCAAGAAGCACAAGGCCTTCGGCCTCGGCGACTTCACCGACCTCGGTGGCTCCAACCCCAGCGTGCTGAGCTACGTGCGCGAGCACGTCTCCGTGGACCCGGAGACCGGGCAGACTGTCCGCGACACCGTGCTGTGCGTGAACAACCTCTCCCGGTTCCCCCAGCCCGTCGAGCTCGACCTGCGCCGCTACGAGGGCGTCGCACCCATCGAGCTGCTCGGCGGCGTGCGCTTCCCGGTGATCGGCGAGCTGCCCTACCTGCTCACCCTGGGCGCCTACGGCTTCTACTGGTTCCGGTTGCCACGACCCGATCCTCGACCGGACGAAGGGAGCCGCGCGTGACCGGCACCGACCAGACGACCGACCAGACGACTCCTGCCGAGGCGCTGCGTGGCTACCTCGAGATCGCCCGCTGGTTCGGCGGGAAGGGCCGCGGCTTCGAGGTGTCCGACGTACGCCGTGCCGGGCTGCTCGAGGACCACACCAGCAGTGCGGCCGTCGGCGACGAGCCCGACGAGGCTCCGAGGGTGGCGGTCGAGCTGGTCACCCTGGCCTACGACGACGGGACCACGGAGACCTACCAGATGCCGTTGGCCTGCTACTCCGAGGCCCAGGAGCGGCTCGAGCACGCTCTGGTCGGCGCCTGGGACGACCCGGACCTCGGCGTCGTGCACGCCTACGACGCGCTGCACGACCGGCTCGCCACCGAGCTGTGGCTGCGCGCCTTCGCGGCAGCCGACGTCGACTCACCGACCCGCGCCGGCGACCTGACGTTCTACCGGCTCCCCGGCCACGAGCTGGCCACGGACGTGCACTCCACGCTGTTCTCAGGTGAGCAGAGCAACTCCTCGGTGGCCTTCGGCGACGACTCGCTGATGAAGGTGTTCCGCAAGGTCACCCCCGGGCGCAACCCCGACGTGGTGATCCACCGGGCGCTCACCGAGCAGGGCAGCGAGCACGTGGCCGCCCTCTACGGCTGGGTCGAGCTGGCCGGCGAGCAGCTGGCGTCCGGTGCGGCCGGCGAGCCCACACAGCTCGCGATGCTGCAGCAGTTCCTGCGCACGGCCAGCGACGGCTGGGACCTGGCGCTGGCCAGCGTCCGCGACCTGTTCGCCGAGGCGGACCTGCACGCCGACGAGGTCGGGGGCGACTTCGCCGGCGAGGCCGAGCGGCTCGGGCTGGCCACGGCGCAGGTGCACGACGTGCTGGCCGAGCAGTTCCCCACCGAGGCGTGGGGCGCCGCGGACCTGGTGGCGCTCTCCGAGGCGATGGTCGCCCGGCTCGAGGCGGCGCTGGCCGTCGTACCCGAGCTCGAGGACTTCGCCGACGGGCTGCGCGAGACGTTCCGCGGGGTCGCCGGGCTCGGAGGCGACGGCGTGACGGCCACCGCACAGCGCGTGCACGGGGACTTCCACCTCGGCCAGACGCTGCGCACGGTCAAGGGCTGGAAGATCGTGGACTTCGAGGGCGAGCCCGCCAAGCCGCTCGCCGAACGGGTCCGGCCGGACCTGGTGTGGCGCGACGTGGCGGGGATGCTCCGCTCCTTCGACTACGCGGCGCACGCGGTGATGGACGACTTCCACGCCGACGAGCAGGCCAACCGGCAGATCGCGTTCCGGGCGGCGGAGTGGGCCGACCGCAACCAGGCCGCATTCGTGCGCGGCTACACCGACAACAGCGGGCGTACGTCGCAGGGCAGCCTGTCCGACGGCCAGGAGCAGGTGCTGCGCGCCTACATCGCCGACAAGGCGGTCTACGAGGCGGTCTACGAGGCGCGCAACCGACCCACCTGGCTGCCCATCCCCCTCGGAGCCATCGCCCGGATCACCCATCCCGGACACCGGTCCACCCTCACCACGGAGGCGAACACCCCATGAGCACGACGAGCACCGTCCTCCCGCTCGACACGTCCGTCCTCGACCTCGTCGTCACCGGGCTGCACGGCAACCCGCACGCCGTCCTCGGCGCCCACCTGCACGACGGAGCCGTCACCGTCCGGGCGTTCCGCCCGCTGGCGGAGTCCGTGGTCGTCGTCACCGGCGGCACTAGGGTCCCGCTCGAGCACGAGCACGAGGGCCTCTGGGCCGGCGTGGTCGACGTGCCCGAGGTGCCGGACTACCGGCTCGAGGTCACCTATCCCGGCGCTCCCCCGGCCGTGACCGACGACCCCTACCGCTACCTGCCCACGCTCGGCGACATCGACCTGCACCTGATCAACGAGGGCCGTCACGAGCGACTGTGGGACGTGCTCGGCGCCCACGTGCACACCTACGCCGGCGTCGGCGGGCCGGTGGTCGGCACCTCGTTCGCGGTGTGGGCGCCGAGCGCCAAGGGCCTGCGGGTGAAGGGCGACTTCAACAGCTGGGACGGTCGTGAGCACCCGATGCGGGAGCTCGGCGTCTCGGGCGTGTGGGAGCTGTTCGTGCCGGGAGTGCGCTCCGGGGCGCACTACAAGTTCGTCGTCCTCGGCGCCGACGACCAGTGGCGCGAGAAGGCCGACCCGATGGCGTTCGCCACCGAGGTCCCGCCGGCGCAGTCCTCGGTGGTCTTCGAGTCGCAGTACACCTGGGCCGACGACGCCTGGATGGAGAGCCGTCGTCAGGGCAGCGCCCACGAGAAGCCGATGTCGGTCTACGAGATGCACCTCGGCTCGTGGAGGCGCGGGAAGTCCTACGCCGAGCTCGCCGACGAGCTCGTGCCCTACCTGCTCGACACCGGCTTCACGCACGTGGAGTTCCTGCCGGTCATGGAGCACCCGTTCGGCGGGTCGTGGGGCTACCAGGTCACCTCCTACTTCGCGCCCACCTCCCGGTTCGGCGACCCCGACGGGCTGCGGCACCTGATCGACCGGCTGCACCAGGCCGGCATCGGCGTCCTCGTGGACTGGGTGCCCGCGCACTTCCCCAAGGACGAGTTCGCGCTGGCCCGCTTCGACGGGACCCCGCTCTACGAGGACCCCAACCCCTCGCGCGGCGAGCACCCGGACTGGGGCACCTACGTCTTCAACTTCGGGCGCAAGGAGGTCCGCAACTTCCTGGTCTCCAACGCGCTGTACTGGCTCGAGGAGTTCCACATGGACGGCCTGCGCGTCGACGCGGTCGCCTCGATGCTCTACCTCGACTACTCCCGCGAGGACGGGCAGTGGAGCCCCAACGTGTACGGCGGCCGCGAGAACCTCGAAGCCGTGTCGTTCCTGCAGGAGATGAACGCCACCGCCTACCGCCGCGTGCCCGGGGCGATCACCGTCGCCGAGGAGTCCACGTCCTGGCCCGGTGTCACCCGCCCGACCCACCTGGGCGGTCTGGGCTTCGGCTTCAAGTGGAACATGGGGTGGATGCACGACAGCCTCGGCTACGTCCAGAACGACCCGATCCACCGGCAGTACCACCACGGGCAGATGACCTTCTCGCTGGTCTACGCCTACTCCGAGAACTACGTGCTGCCGATCAGCCACGACGAGGTCGTGCACGGCAAGGGCTCACTGCTGCGCAAGATGCCGGGTGACCGGTGGCAGCAGCTGGCCAACCTCCGCACGTTCCTGGCCTACATGTGGGCCCACCCCGGCAAGCAGCTGCTGTTCATGGGCTCGGAGTTCGGCCAGGAGTCCGAGTGGGCCGAGAGCCGCGAGCTGGACTGGTGGCTGCTCGACAACGCCGACCACCGCGGCGTGCACTCACTCGTGCGGGACCTCAACCGGGTCTACCGGGACACCTCGGCGCTCTGGTCGCTGGACACCGACGGCTCAGGCTTCGAGTGGATCGACGCCAACGACTCGGGCAACAACGTGTTCAGCTTCATCCGGAAGCCGAAGGACCCCTCCGACGGGCCCTTGGTGTGCGTCGCGAACTTCTCCGCCGTACCCCACTTCGACTACCGGCTGGGGATGCCGCAGGCCGGCTCGTGGACGGAGGTGCTGAACACCGACGCGGAGTTCTACAACGGCTCCGGGGTCGGCAACCTCGGTGCGGTGCAGGCCGTCGAGAGCTCCGTGCACGGCGAGCCGGCGTCGGCCTCGATCACCGTCCCGCCCCTGGCCACGGTCTGGCTCCGCCCGTCCTGATGCAGCCCGAGACCGGCGGGCAGCCGGACCTGACGGACGGCGTCGTGGTGCTGGCGCACCGCGACAGGCACGACGGCAGGCACCTGTTCGCGGTCTCCCACGACGCGGACGACGTGGGCTCGGTGAGCCTCACCGAGCAGCCGGACGGCCGGGGGCTCCTCGCCTGGGAGCTCGGGCCGGCGTTCACCGGTCACGGCTACGCCACCCGGGCGCTGCGGCTGGTTGTCGACTACGCGTTCCGGGCGCTGGGCGTGGACCGGGTCGAGGCCCTGGTCGACCCGGCCAACGAGGCGGGCGTGCGGGTCGCCACCCGCGCCGGCCTCCGTCGCGAGGGCGTGCTGCGGGGGCACCGGCTCGTCGGCGACGGCCGGGAGGACCGCGTGGTGCTCGCCCGACTGGCCACCGACCCACCGACCGGCGACGCACGCGGCTTCCGGTCGCTGCTGAACTCCTTCCTGCCGCGCAAGCGCGCGATCGCCCAGATGCTGGTGCGCGACCCGGACGGCCGGGTGCTCGTGTGCCGGCTCACCTACAAGACCGACTGGGACCTGCCGGGCGGGGTGGTCGAGGTCAACGAGTCACCTCGGGCCGCGGTCGCCCGCGAGGTCCAGGAGGAGCTCGGGCTCGACGTACCCGCCGGTGCCCTGCTGCTGACCGACTGGCTGCCTCCGTGGAGCGGCTGGGACGACGCGCTCTGCCTGGTCTTCGACGGCGGCGTGCGGGACCCGTCGCTCCTGGAGGAGGCGGTGCTGCAGGCCCGGGAGATCGCGTCCGCGCAGTTCTGCACGCTCGAGGAGGTGCACGAGCACTGTGCCGACTTCACTGCCCGACGGATCGAGGCGGCCCTGGGCTCGGTCGCAGGTCCCGGCGGCCCGGCGTACACCGAGTCGGGACGCGGCTGAGCCGCCTCACGCAGAGGTGTCCCGTTCTGCGACCGGACACCCGCCGAGGCGTCCCGTTCTGCGACCGGACACCCGCCGAGGCGTCCCGTTCTGCGACCGAGCTGCGGACCGAGCGGCGGCAGGGACGGCGACCCTCGCCCATACCGGACGAGTCATCGGTGCGCTACAACCGCGCCTGTGCTGCGTTGTCGCGGCGGAATGCGCCCGGAGCCAGCGACAACAGCGCCTGTGCGGAGTTGGCGCGGTGACACCGCAGAACGGGACGCCTCGGCGGGTGTCCGGTCGCAGAACGGGACGCCTCGGCGGGTCTGGGGCAGGGTCAGGTGACGGGCGTGAGGTCGAGCCGCTCCAGCGCCTCGGGCTCGGTGATCAGCTCGATCTCGGCGATCCGGCCGTCCACGACGGTGAAGCCGAACACCTCCCTGGGCTGACCGCCGACCATGCGGGCGGCCGCGGCGAACCCGTCGAGCAGCACGGGTCGGGCTGCCCGGGCCCGGCCGAGGAACGCCTCGGCGACCGGCTGCGCGCCCCGGGTCGCGACCACGAGACCGTCCCGCACCACGACATCCAGCCGCACGGCGTCGGCGTCCGGCCCAGCGGTGGCGTGCAGCACGGCATCGGGGTGCAGCAGCCAGACCAGCTCGTCGAGGTCACCGGCCTGCGAAGAGGTCAGGAACGCGTCCACCACCCGGCCGTGCACCGTGCGGTCGGCGTCGGGACTCCGCTCCGGTGACTGCACCCGGCGGCGGGCCCGGCCGGCCAGATTTCCGGTCGCCGTCGGTGTCCGGCCGAGGATGGCGGCGACCTCCTCCAGCGGTACGGCGCACAGGTCGTGCAGCACGAACGCGACCCTCTCGGCCGGGGCCGAGCCAGCCAGCACGTCCGCCGCGACGTCCACAGCGTCCCGAGCGGGCACAGCGTCCCCGGGTCTCGCGCCAGCGTCAGCGTCCGACGTACGTCCCCTCAACATCTCCAGGCACACCCGGGCCAGCTCGGCGGTGAGTCGGGCACCCAGCTCCTCGGGGTCCGGAGCCGGCCCCGACCGCCTCCAGGTCTCGGTCACGGCGTCGCCGGCCGCCTCGGTCGACCCCAGGATGCGGCGGGCGACGTCGAGCAGCCGGGTGCGGTGCTCCTCGAGGCGGAGGGCGGGCTCGCCCTCGGCGCTCACTCCCAGGCCTGGGCACGCAGCCGGCGCCGGCGGGTGCCCAGCTCACGCCGGCGCCCACGCCGCCTCTGCGAGCGCCGGGCAGCCGAACGGGCCATGTCGGCCGCTCCGACGAAGCCGGCGTCCGGGCCCAGTGCAGCGGCCAGGACGGGCGGCTCGACCCGGAACCCGCGACCGGTGAGGTTGCGGGAGAACGCCTTGCGCGTGGGGTCGAGCAGCAGGGACCCGGCCTCGGAGACGCCACCGCCGACGATGATGCAGTTCGGGTCGAACGCGGCCGCCATCCCGGCGAGCCCGACACCGAGCCAGCGGCCGATGTCCGCGAGCAGCTCGGCAGCCAGCGGGTCGCCGGCGCGGGCCGCCTCGGTCACCAGCGGGCCGGTCAGGCGACTGACGTCCCGGCCGACCATGTCCCGCAGCGTGTGGGCCACCGGAGAGTCGGCCAGGATCAGCTCTCGGGCGTCCCGGACCAGGGCGTTGCCGGACGCGTACTGCTCCCAGCAGCCGCGGTTTCCGCACTCGCAGCGGTGACCGTCGGGCACCACCTGGATGTGGCCGAACTCCCCCGCCATGCCGTTGGCGCCCCGGAACACCCGGTTGTCGATCACCAGCGCGCCGCCGATGCCGGTGCCCAGCGTGACGCACAGGACGGTCCGGTGCCCGACGCCGGCACCGAACCGGCACTCCGCGAGCGCCGCCGCGTTGGCGTCGTTGTCCACCACGACCGGGTAGGGCATCCGGGCCATCAGGGCGTCTCGCAGCGGCTCGTCGCGCCAGTTCAGGTGCGGCGAGAACTGGACGATGGACCGGGTGACGTCCACGAAGCCGGCAGCGCCCACGCCGACGGCTGCCACGTCGTGGGTGGCGCTCAACGTCTCCACCAGCTCCACGACGACGTCCTCGACCGCCTTCGCCGTGCGGCTGGGGGTGAGTCGCCGCTGCCGGGCGAGGACCCGCCCGCTGGAGTCCACGACGCCGCCCAGGACCTTGGTGCCGCCGATGTCGATGCCGATCGTGAGCGGGTCCCAACGCCCGATCACCGATCGGCGCGTCGGGGGGTCCACCATGACCTCGACCCTAACTTCTGCCGAGCCCGAGCGAGAGGGCGGGCTGCGCCAACCCTCGCCGGTGTCGAGATCCCCGAGAGATCCCCGAGAGATCATCCGAGGCGATCGTCGCACCGGTCAGAGGGTCACTGGGCCACCGAGTCGCCCGTCGAGGACATCTCAGGCGCCGGGCGGGGCAGGCGTCCCGGGACCGAGGCGGTGCGCTGGGCGTCCTGCAGGCCGTGCCGCACCCCGAGCCGGACCACCCAGTAGACGACGTAGAGGCCGACGGCCGGGAACACCACCATGAAGACCGTCATCAGGAGCTCCGGCGCGCCGATCATGGCTCACCGTAACCCCGACATGACAAATCAGGCCAGACCGGTCGGCCGCCGGAGAGCTAGAACAGGGCCGAGGCCAGCTGCTGGCGCCCCTTGAGCACCCGCGGGTCGTCGTTGCCGACGGCGGCGAAGAGTCCGAGCAGATGGGTGCGCACCCGGTCGCGGTCGGCCCCCGACGTACGTCGGACCAGGTCCACCAGCCGGTTGACGGCGTCGTCGACGTGCCCGCCGAGCATGTCCAGGTCAGCCACGAGCGTCTGCGCGTCGACGTCGTCGCGCCGCTCGGCGGCAGCGGCCCGGGCCGCGGTGGCGTCGACGTCGAGGGTGCGGTGCAGCAGCCTGGCCATCGCGAGCCCGCCCGCCGCCTCGGTGTCGGCGGGGTTCGCGTCGACGAGCTTCTGGTACTCGGCCACGGCGCCCTCCAGGTCACCCGCGGCGAGGGCGTCCTGGGCGGGGACGTAGCGGGGGTCGACGTACTCCTCCTCGGGCAGCTCCGAGACGGCGCCCGCCGCGCGCGGCTGGTGCTGTCCGGTGACTCCCTGGGTGGCCATCTGCTGGAGCACCTGGGTGAGCAGCTGGCGCAGCTCCGCCAACGGCGGTGCGTCCTGCAGCAGGGGCATCATCCGGCCCTGTACGACGAGCGCGACCAGCGGCACCGAGGGCACCTGCAGCGCCTGCGCCAGCTGGGGAGAGACGTCGACGTCGACCTTGCCGAGCAGGAAACGCCCCGCGAACTCGTCGGCGAGCACCTCGAGGTCGGTCGCCAGCTGGGCGCTGGAGGGCGCCTGCGTGGGCGAGTAGACGACCAGGAGGACGGGCGCGGTCGTCGACGCCTCGAGCTCCGCCTGGATGTTCCGCTCGTCGAGCACCACCGCGTAGGCGCCTCCCCCCGCGGCGGAGGCGGGAACGCCCGAGGGAGCCGTCGGGGCGGGGCGCTTGAGTGCGGACAGGTCGACGGCACCGGGTCGCGAGAACGGCTGCTGGCTCATGGCTCTATCTTGTCCGATCGCGCGAACCGCGGTCCCCATGGGGTCAGCGGGGGGGCAGCGGGGGGTCAGAACCGCGCAGGCTCGCGGTACTCGCCCCACTCCTGACGCAGGACGTCGCAGATCTCTCCCAGGGTGACCTCGACGCGGCAGGCGTCCAGCATCGCCGGGATCATGTTCTCCTCCGTGCGCGACACCTCGACGAGCCGAGCCAGCGCGGCCTGCACGGCAGCATCGTCCCGGGCGGCCTTGCGCTCGGCGAGCTCGCGGACCTGGTCGACCTCGACGTCGTGGGAGACCCGGAGGATCTCCAGGTCGTGGGTCACGGACTCCTCGAGACAGTTGACCCCGACGATCCGCTTCTCGCCCTTCTCCAGGGCGGTCTGGTAGGCGAAGGCGGCCTCGGCGATCTCCGAGGTGAACCACCCGTCCTCGATGCCGCGCAGGATGCCGCGGGTCATCGGGAGCCCCCCGGAGCCGACCGCGGACGCCAGCCCCTGGTGGTCCCTCGACGATGTCGTCGTCCCGCCCATGGCCAGGATCCGGTCGAAGATCTCGTAGGTCTCCGCCTCGATGCGGTCGGTCAGCGCCTCGACGTACCAGGAGCCGCCGAGGGGGTCCGCAACGTTGACGACGCCGGTCTCCTCCATGAGCACCTGCTGGGTACGCAGCGCGATCTCCGCCGCCTGCTCCGAGGGAAGCGCGAGGGTCTCGTCGAGCGCGTTGGTGTGCAGCGAGTTGGTGCCCCCCAGCACGGCGGCCAGGGCCTGTACGCCGGTGCGGACCACGTTGTTGTAGGGCTGCTGCGCGGTCAGCGACACGCCTGCGGTCTGGGTGTGGAAGCGCAGCCACTGCGCCTTGTCGGTCCGGGCGCCGTAGACGTCGCGCAGCCAGGTCGCCCAGATCCGCCGGGCCGCCCGGAACTTGGCGATCTCCTCGAAGAAGTCGAGGTGGCTGTCGAAGAAGAAGGAGAGGCCGGGTGCGAAGGCGTCCACGTCCATGCCGCGCGACAGCCCGAGCTCGACGTAGCCGAAGCCGTCGGCCAGCGTGAACGCGAGCTCCTGCGCGGCCGTCGAGCCGGCCTCACGGATGTGGTAGCCCGACACCGAGATCGGCTTGTAGGCGGGGATGTGCTCCGCGCAGTACTCCATCAGGTCCCCGATCAGCCGCAGGTGGGGCTCGGGCGGGAACAGCCACTCCTTCTGGGCGATGTACTCCTTGAAGATGTCGGTCTGCAGGGTGCCGTTCAGGGTGCCGGTGTCGATGCCCTGCCGCTCGGCGCTGACCAGCATCATCGCGAACACCGGGACGGCCGGGCCGGAGATCGTCATCGACGTCGTGGTGTCGGCCAGCGGGATGCCCTCGAACAGCACGTCCACGTCGGCGGCGGAGTCGATGGCGACCCCGCAGTGCCCGACCTCGCCGAGGCTCTTCGGGTCATCAGAGTCCCGGCCCATCAGAGTCGGCATGTCGAAGGCGACCGAGAGGCCGCCGCCGCCGCGGTTGAGGATCATCTGGTAGCGCTCGTTGGTCTGCCGGGCGTTGCCGAACCCGGCGAACTGCCGGATCGTCCAGGCCCGGCCCCGGTAGCCCGTGGCGTAGAGGCCGCGGGTGAACGGGAACTCGCCGGGCCACTCGCCGTCGTCGGTGCCGTAGGCGGGCTCGACCGGGACGCCGGACAGCGTCGTGAAGTCGGCGTCGCGGACGCGGGACCGCGCGTAGCGCTCCTGCCACCGTTCGCGGGCGGTGTCGGGGGTGCTGGTCATGGGACCTCCAGGTGTCTCGGTCTCCCAAGATACTAGGACGTCCTACTAATTGCCAAGACGCGCCTCAGAAGTCCCCGGCGCCCGCGCGCACCGGCCTCAGCAGCTCCGAGAGGTCGTGCAGGCGCTCGACCGTGAGGTCCGAGAGGCCGAACCGGGCCTCCACCAGGTCGGCGGTTGCCGCCTCCACGACCGTCCGTCCGGCCTCCGTGATCTCGGCCAGCACCGCGCGCCCGTCCTCGGGATGCCGACGCCGTACGACGTGACCCGCCGACTCGAGCCGGTCCACGATGGACGTGACCGACGTGGGATGCACCTGGAGCCGCTCGCCCATCTTGCCCAGCGGCAGCGACCCGCGCCGGGCGAAGGTCAGCAGCACCAGCGCCTCGTAGCGCGCGAACGTCAGCCCGTGCGGGCGGAGCAGCTCGTCGAGCCGGGTCAGCACCAGCTGCTGCACCCGCATCAGCGAGGTGACCGCGTGCATCTGGTCCACGCCCTCCCAGCGCAGCCCCCACTGGCGGGCCGCCTCGTCGATGGGATCGAAGGCCAGCTTCTTGCGAGCACCTGATGCCATGCCCGAGACAGTAGACCGGTCCACGCTCCCAGGTATCTGCAGCGCCGCGGCGCGCTCCTCACCCCGTGACCGGCACGACCGTCCGTGGGGTGCCGGCCCGACCCCAAGGAGAGACCGTGAAGAAGACGATGACAAGTCTCGGTGCAGTCGCCGCCCTCACACTCGGCACGCTGGGTGCCTTCGTGGTGGCGCCCGGCGCAGCGAGTGCCGTGACGCCGACCGTCACCGAGGTGACCTTCACCGGCGAGACGGCCGGTGACAAGCCCAACGGCTACGCGACCGCAGCCCAGCCCGGGGTGCACTTCTCCGACACGGTCGGTCCCAAGGTGATCGTCGTCGACGTCGGGGTGGCGACACATGGCCTGGGCATCGCGAGCGGGGCCCCCAACACCAGTGGGCTGGAGATCCGTCTCACCGGCCCGACCACCGCCATCAGCATGGGGTTCGGCTTCGACACCGGCATGGACGCCACCGACCAGGCGCAGCTGACGCTCTACCGGGGCGCCACCCAGGTCGGCCAGGTGGAGGTGAACGTGAACGCCAACACCGTCATGGACCAGCGGATCAACTACGGTGGCCCCCGGCTCTTCAACCGCGCTGTGTTCCGGTACGTCGACGCGGCCGGCGCCCCGAAGAACAACTACGAGGTCGTCGACGACATCAAGCTCAACCCGATCTGCACGATCGCGGGCAACGACGGCGACAACTTCCTCGCCGGCACGCCACAGGCCGACGTGATCTGCGGTGACACCGGGAACGACCGGATCAACGGCAACGACGGTGACGACCTGATCTATCCCGGTGCCGGGTGGGACACCGTCAACGGCGGACGGGGCGCGGACACCATCTTGGACAATGCCGGCAACGACCAGCTGAGCGGCGGCGACGGTGCTGACGACATCCGGGCGGGCATCGGCCGGGACGTGCTCAGCGGCGGCACCGGCAACGACCGGCTCGACGGCGGCCCGCACGCGGACGTCTGCCGCGGCGACGCCGGGCACGACGTGGCCGTCCGCTGCGAGGTCCGGCGCAGCATCCCCTGAACCCCCGAGGGCCTGACAGGCTGAGGTCAGCTGCTCCGCTGGTTGCGTCGCTGCCGGCGGAGCAGCTCCATCTGCTGACCCTGGATCAGCTTGTCCCGGTGCATCGGGTCGGTGACGAACTTGATGTCGCGCAGCCCCTGCTCCTGGGCCGCCGACTCGAACGTGAAGTGCCCGTAGCCCAGCAGCTGGCCCAGCGGCGGCTGCGAGACGGTGATGTCGAGGATCCGGGACAGCGGGGTGCTGGCCTGCTTCTTGGTGGTCAGCGGGGTCACGCCGGTCACCCGGAACACCCGGAGGTCGGTGATCACGAAGACGTCCATGTAGACGCTGAGGGCCTGCCAGGCAGCGTGTGCCACCAGTGCGGCCGCCACGGCCAGCAGCACCGGGCCGTCCCGCAGCGGGGACACCACCACGGTGTAGAGGACCACCAGCGCGGCCACCAGCTCGAGCGCCGGCAGCGTGTAGACGACCCAGTGGTGGTGCACCTCGTCGACGATCACCTCGGCGTCGTCGGTGGACTGCAGCAGGCGCTTGCTGACCCGCTGGCCGCGCTTCCAGCTCAGCCAGCTCTCCCCACGTCTGCGGGCGCGACGGCGCTCCTCCTCGGCCCCACCCTTCGGCACGCCGGGGCCTAGCGAAAGAGCCGGGTGACGAAGGCGGTGAGGGCGTTGAACACGTCACCGACCGCGTCGACACCTCCCCGCACGCCGTCAGCGGCGCTCTGCGGCTGGGTCAGCAGGTAGAACAGCGCGAAGGCGATCACGATGACGCCCAGCAGCTTCTTCATGGTCCATTGGTAGCAAACCTCGACGGCCAGGTGGTGGAGGCGCGCGCGCTGGGTACCGCCTGCGGCATGAGCAACCAGGACAGTTCGGACGGCGCAGCCGATGACGGGCCCTCCGGTGACGGGCCCGGCGACGCGCTCACCGTCGAGGCGGTCGGCAAGATCACCGAGGCGCTGGAGACGGTCGAGCGGGCCCGGGGCCATCTCTACTCCTTCCACCAGCTGACCGGCAGCGCCGACCTCCAGCTCGGTGAGGGCGTCGACCTGCTCCGCGACGCCGGGCACGGCGACCTCGCGGACCGGCTCGAGCGGGACCTCGTGGGACGCAACGTGATCCCCGGTCACTGGACCTTCCAGATCGTCGAGGCCTACGACGACACCTACTGGTCCGCGTTCCGGGACCTGGAGAAGCAGGCCCGCGACTCACTGACCGGTGGTCGCCGCCACCTCTTCGAGGCCGGCATGAAGGAGGAGCGTCGCTCGCACGGGCAGCCGGGCCACAGCGCCGGGCCGCCGCCCACCCGGCCGGGCGGGCGCGACGAGGCGGGCTGAACGCCCCCTCCACCGAAGCGGCCGAACCTCGTCGGCCGCAGGCGGGCTGGTGGTCAGCCGGGCTGGTCGGTGTAGGTCTCGAGCAGCGAGTCGGCCGCCGCGTAGGGGTCCGAGGCGCCGGCCGCCACCTGGGACGCCAGCTCGTCCAGCTCGCTGCGACCGTGCACGTCACCCCATCGCCGGCGCAGGGACGTCACGGCGATGGCCTCGATCTCGTCCCGCGCCCGTCGTACCCGCCGGCGCTCGAGCTCCCCGGTCTTCTCCATCCAGGTCCGGTGCTCCTCGATCCTGGCGACCACATCGTCGACCCCCTGGCCTACCTGCGCCACGGTCATCACGATGGGCGGGCGCCAGCCGTCCTCGACGCGCTCGCCGAGCGCGAGCATGTTGCGCAGGTCTCTGCGCACACCCTCGGCCCCGTCGCGGTCTGCCTTGTTGACGACGTAGATGTCACCGATCTCCAGGATCCCCGCCTTGGCGGCCTGGATCGCGTCGCCCATCCCAGGTGCCACCAGCACGAGCGTCGTGTCGGCGAGCCCGGCGATCTCCACCTCGCTCTGCCCGACCCCGACCGTCTCGATGAGCACCACGTCGCAGCCGGCGGCGTCGAGCACCCGCAGCGCCTGGGGTGTCGACCAGGACAGGCCGCCGAGGTGGCCGCGGGAGGCCATCGACCGGATGTAGACGTCGCGGTCCAGCGCGTGGTCCTGCATCCGCACGCGGTCGCCGAGCAGGGCGCCGCCGGAGAACGGCGAGGAGGGGTCGACCGCCAGCACCCCGACGCGCTTGCCCGTGGCGCGCAGCGCCGTGACCAGGGCGTTCGTGGACGTCGACTTCCCGACCCCCGGGGAGCCGGTGATGCCGACGATCTGCGCGTTCCCGGTGTACGGCGCGAGGCCGGCCATCACCTCGCGCAGCGCCGGCGACTCGTCCTCGACCAGCGAGATCAGCCGCGCCACCGCCCGGGCCTCACCAGTTCTGGCCCGCTCCACCAGGTCGGGGACCGACGCGCGCGAGCGACGCCCGCCGACTCCTCCTCCGGCCACCGGTCCGGTCACCGGCTCAGGCCGGGACGTGCAGGATCAGGGCGTCGCCCTGGCCGCCGCCGCCGCACAGGGCCGCGGCACCCGTGCCGCCCCCGCGACGCTTGAGCTCCAGGGCCAGGTGCAGCACGATCCGCGCACCCGACATCCCGACCGGGTGTCCCAGGGCGATGGCGCCGCCGTTGACGTTCACCTTGTCATCAGCCAGGCCCAGCTCGCGGGCCGAGGTGATCCCGACCGCGGCGAACGCCTCGTTGATCTCGACCAGGTCGAGGCTCTCGGGGTCGATGCCCTCCTTCTTGCACGCCTTGGCGATCGCGTTCGCCGGCTGCAGCTGCAGCGTCGAGTCCGGACCGGCGACCTGCCCCGACGCGCCGATCTCGGCCAGCCAGGTCAGGCCCAGCTCCTCGGCCTTGGCCTTGCTCATCACCACCACGGCGCACGCGCCGTCGGAGATCTGCGACGCCGACCCGGCGGTGATGGTGCCGTCCTTCGCGAACGCGGGCCGCAGCTTCGACAGCGTCTCCGCCGTGGTGTCACCGCGGACCCCCTCGTCGACAGAGAACACCAGCGGGTCGCCCTTGCGCTGCGGCACCTCGACGGGCACCACCTCGTCGTCGAACACGCCGTTCTTCCAGGCCGCAGCAGCCCGCTGGTGCGAGGCGGCCGCGAACGCGTCCTGCTCCTCACGGGTCAGCCGCAGACCGTCCACGTTGCACGTCTCGGTCAGGGCCCCCATCGCCTGCTCGGTGAACACGTCCCACAAGGCGTCGTAGGCCATCGAGTCCTTCAGCGCCACATCGCCGTACTTGAACCCCTCACGCGACTTCGGCAGCAGGTGCGGCGCGTTCGTCATCGACTCCATGCCACCCGCCACGATGATGTCGTGCTCGCCCGCGCGGATCAGCTGGTCGGCCAACGCGATCGCGTTCACCCCCGACAGGCACACCTTGTTGATCGTGATCGAGGGCACGTCGAGCGGGATGCCACCCTTGTAGGCCGCCTGCCGCGCGGTGATCTGCCCGGCGCCGGCCTGGATCACCTGACCCAGGATCACGTAGTCGACCTGCTCGCCACTGATCCCCGCCTTGGCCAGAGCACCCTTGATCGCCACCCCGCCGAGGTCGGCGGCACTCAGATCCTTCAGGCTGCCCAGCAGCCGACCGATCGGGGTGCGAGCACCGGCAACGATCACGGATCCGGACATGGGGCCTCCTGCGAGAGAGCGCGAGCTGCGTATCTGTCGACGATACCCAGGGATGTCCGTCGACAGCAGTGCTGGGCCGGCGTCCGTGGTGAGGAATACCTCACATGCCACCATGTCACCATGAGCGTGAGCATCCCCGACCACCTGTTCGTGTGCATCGACCACGTCGGCATCGCCGTCCCGGACCTCGACGCGGCGCTGGCCTTCTACGCCGACGCGTTCGGCATGACCGTGCGCCACCAGGAGACCAACCGCGAGCAGGGCGTCCGCGAGGCGATGGTGTCCGTCGGCGGCCCTGACGATTCGGGCGCGTGCCTGCAGCTCCTCGCGCCGATCGACGAGACGTCGACGATCGCGAAGTTCCTGGACCGCTCCGGCCCCGGTCTCCAGCAGCTGGCCTACCGCGTCACCGACGTCGAGAAGGTCTCCGCCGTGCTCCGAGAGCGGGGCCTGAGGCTGCTGTACGACGAGCCGCGCAGGGGTACGGCGGACAGCCGGATCAACTTCGTGCACCCCAAGGACGCGGGCGGTGTGCTGGTGGAGCTCGTCGAGCCCGCAGCCGTCCACTGAGCCCGGAGCTCAGAGCTGGTAGGCGCTGTCCCGCGCGTCGGTCACCAGCATGTGGCCGGGTGCGTGAGCGATGGCGAGCGCCGGCCGGGACTCCATCACGGCGGCCTGAGGGGTGACGCCACACCCCCAGAACACCGGCACCTCCCCGGGTCGTACCTCGACCGCGTCGCCGAAGTCGGGTCTGTCCAGGTCCTCGATGCCCAGGGCCGCCGGGTCGCCGACGTGGAGAGGAGCTCCGTGCACCGCGGGATACCGGGACGTGATCCGGACCGCATCTGCGACCTGGTCGGCCGGCATCGGCCGCATCGAGACGACCAGCGGCCCCGACATCGCGCCGGCCGGACGGCAGCGCCGGTCGGTGGTGTACATCGGGACGTTGACGCCTTGCTCGATGTGCCGCACAGGCACGCCCGCGTCCAGCAGCGCGTCCTCGAAGGTGAAGCTGCACCCGATCAGGAACGCGACCAGGTCCTCCCGCCAGAACGGGCGGGCGTCAGAGGTCTCCTCGACCAGGACCCCGTCGACGTACACCCGGTAGGCGGGCACGTCGGTCCGGATGTCGCCGTCGAGCAGCGGGCCGCCGACGGACCCGGCGTCGATGACGTCGAGGACCGGGCAGGGCTTGGGATTGCGCTGGGCGAACAGCAGGAAGTCGTAGGCCAGCTCGCGCGGGACCGCCATCAGGTTCGCCTGGGTCCACCCCCGCGACCAGCCGGCCGTCGGGGCGACCAGTCCCTTGCGGAACCGTGCCCGGGCCTCCCCCGGGGACAGGGCGGCCGGCAGCGGCTCGGTCAGCTCGCTCACGTCGGTCATCTAGGCACCTTCCTCACTGCTGCGGTTGCCGGCGGGGTCTCCGGCGGGGTCTGCGGGGGCCTCCTCGAGGAAGGGCGGCGCCACCCACGACAGCCGCAGCGGCTGACCTGGACGGACCTGCGCCGCGAGGTCCACGTCGGCGTCGACCACCACTCCCACCACCGGGTAGCCACCGGTGACCGGGTGGTCGGCGAGGAACAGCACCGGTTCGCCGCTGGGCGGCACCTGGATGCCACCACGGCAGACACCCTCGCTGGGCAGCTGCCGGTCGGGGTCGACGTGCCTCAGCCGTCCGCCCGCCAGCCGGATGCCGACCCGGTTGCTGCGCTCCGAGGCGGTCCAGGACGTGTCGACGAGGACGTCGGCGTCCTCGACCCAGCCGTCGCGCGGACCGCGCACCGCGCGCAGCACCACCTCGTCCGTGACGGCGGAGGTGGGCAGGTGGTCCACGTGCGGGAGGTCCTGCGGAGGCGGGCCGACGGGCAGCTCATCCCCCTCGGCGAGGGGGGCGGGACCGAGCTCGGCCAGCACGTCGCGGGCGCGGGACCCGAGGACCGCAGGCACGTCGATGCCCCCGCGGACCGCCAGGTAGGACCGAAGCCCGGTCGGCGGCGTCCCCAGGCGGACGACGGCCCCGGTGGGCGCGGCGACGACCGTCGAGGGGCCGACCGCCCGCGAGCCGACCGTCACGGGGGCGGGGGCACCGGTGACGCAGAGCCACACCGGGCCTTCGAGGACCTCCACCTCGAGGCCGCCGAAGGTCACCTCGAGGGCCGCAGCGTCGTCGGGGTTCGCCAGCACCCGGTTGGCCAGCCGCAGCGCCGCCCGGTCGGCAGCGCCGGACCGGCCCACCCCGATGCCGGAGCTGCCGACCCGGCCGAGGTCCTCCACCAGGCTCAGTGGCCCCGGGGACAGCACCTTGAGGCGGGCGCCCATCAGTCCTCCGCTCCCTGATCGCCCTCAGCGACGAACCGCACGGTCGCGCCGGGGCTGAGCAGTGCCGGAGGGTCGCGGTCCAGGTCCCACATCGCGGCGTCCGTGGTGCCGATCAGCTGCCAGCCGCCCGGCGACTCGCGGGGATACACACCGCTGTAGTCGCCGGCGAGCCCCACCGCCCCGGCCGGTACGGCGGTCCGCGAGCTGTCACGACGGGGCACGTGCAGCCGGTCGTCCTCGCCGACCAGGTAGGCGAACCCGGGAGCGAACCCGCCGAACGCGACCCGCCACGTCATCCCAGTGTGCGCCGCCACCACCTCATCCTCCGACAGGCCGGTGATCCGGGCCACGTCCGCGAGGTCCGGGCCGTCGTAGCGCACCGCGATCTCCACCACGGCACCCCCGGCGCCCCGGTCCCGGGACGGGGACGGCTGCACCTGGCCCAGCGCCTTCCTGAGCACCCGGACGTCCTCGTCCTCGCCGGCGAGGACGAGGACCGTCTCGGCTGCGGGCACCAGGTCGGCGACCCCGGGCGGATCCAGCTGCCGCAGGGCGTCGACCCAGGCCACCACGTGGTCGGTGTCCGGGAGCTCCACGAGCAGGGCGCGGTCGCCGTACGGCCGGATCCGGGGCGTCGTGGGGCCCGACGAGCGCTCCGGCGCCCGCTCGGCCCCACGACCGGACGAGGTGGCGCTCACGCGAACGCCGCCAGCTCGACGCCGGCACCCGCCAGGGCGTCGCGGACCTGCTCGGCCATCGCCACGGCCCCGGGCGAGTCACCGTGCACGCACACCGAGTCCACCTCGACGTCGACCTGGCTGCCGTCCACGGCCCTCACCTGGCCCTCGGTGACCATCTGCACCACCCGGCGGGCGACCTCGGCCGGGTCGTCGAGCACGGCCCCGGGCTCACGTCGGGAGACGAGCGTCCCCTCCGGGGTGTAGGCACGATCAGCGAACGCCTCGCGCACGGTGCGAAGCCCGGCCTCCTCGGCGCGCGCCAGGACCGCCGAGCCGGGCAGCCCGACCAGCGGCAGGGCGGGGTCGTAGGTGCGCACCGCCTCCACGACGGCGTGTGCCTGCGCCTCGTGCGTCACGATCGCGTTGTAGAGAGCACCGTGCGGCTTGACGTAGCGCACGGACAGACCCGAGGCGCGGGCCAGTGCCTCGAGCGCGCCGATCTGGTAGAGCAGGTCGTCGACCAGCTCGGCCGGGTCCATGTCGATGAACCGCCGGCCGAAGCCCGCGAGGTCGCGGTAGCCGACCTGCGCCCCCACCGTCACCCCGTGCTCCGCAGCCAGGGCGCAGGTCCGGCGCAGCGTCGTGGCGTCGCCGGCGTGGAAGCCGCACGCCACGTTGGCGCTGGTCACCGCGGCGAGCACTCCGGCGTCGTCCCCGAGCTGCCAGCGGCCGAACGACTCCCCCACGTCGCTGTTCAGGTCCACGGTCGTGATGCCGGTGCCGGTCACAGGTCGCCCAGCCCTTGGAGCGAGTTGTAGCCCAGGTAGAGCGTCAGCAGCCAGGCGAGCACGCCGACGCCGAGAAGCCAGGCCGGGTAGCGGTAGCCGCCCAGCAGGTCACGCCGACGCCAGGCGACGTACAGCAGGACCCCGAGGCCGATCGGCAGGATCAGGCCGTTGAAGGTGCCCGCAAAGATCAGAAGCTTGACCGGAGCCTGCTGCAGGAGCACATAGATGGTGGCGGTGAGCGCGATGAAGACCACGGTCAGGAGGTTGCGGGTCCGCTCGGCGGTCCGCGAGGTGGTCAGGAACGAGATCGAGGTGTACGCCGCGCCGATCACCGACGTCAGCGAGGCGGCCCAGAGCACGAGCCCGTAGACCCGCAGGCCCCAGTCGCCGGCGGCCGCCTCGAAGGCGCTGCCGGCCGGGTCGGAGGTGCTGAGCTTGGCGCCGCCGACGGCGACGCCGAGGATGGCCAGGAACAGCAGGATGCGCATCAGCCCGGTGACCAGGATGCTGACCACCGAGTTGCGGGTGATCTCCTTGACGTACCCGGTGCCGGTGCGTCCCGAGTCCAGCATCCGGTGCGCGCCGGCGTAGGTGATGTAGCCCCCGACGGTCCCGCCGATGATGGTGGTGACTGCGAGGAAGTCGAAGGTGTCGGGGCGTACGACGTTCACGAGCGCGTCGCCCACCGGCGGGCCGGAGGTCACCGCGATGGTCGCGGTGGCGAGGATCATCAGCAGGCCGAGGCCGACGACTACTCGGTCCAGCGCGAGACCGGCCTTCTTGGACAGGAAGATCCCGATGGCCAGCAAGGCCGACAGCCCTCCCCCGATGCGCGGGTCGAGCCCCATCATCGCGTTGGTGCCCAGCCCACTTCCGGCGATGTTGCCGATGTTGAAGACCACGCCGCCGATCACCACGAGGGCCGCGAGCACGTAGCCGACGCCGGGCAGCACCCGGTTCCCGAGCTCGTGGGCCCGCAGGCCGGAGACGCCGATCACCCGCCACACGTTCAGCTGGACGGCGATGTCGACGACGATCGAGAGGACGATCGCGCAGGCGAACGCCGCTCCGAGCTTGACCGTGAACGACGCGGTCTGGGTGATGAAGCCGGGCCCGATGGCACTGGTCGCCATCAGGAAGACCGCCCCGATCAGGGCGGAGCGGGCGAGCTTCGAGTCCTGGGCGGCGGAAGTGGACGGTGGAGCGGTCATGGGCAGCATCTCCTCGTGGCGGTTCCGTGGCCATCCTCCGGAGTGTGGGCCGGATCACCATCGGGTTCTTGAGCCTAGGGATTGTTGAACAAAAGTGCAATCCCTCAATTCATCACGTGGGATGGCTACACTCCGGACATGGACGCTGGCGGCATGGTCGTACCCCTCGGAGGGGTTTCCGCTCCCGTCGGGTCAGCGCCGGTCGCTCCCCCACTGGACCGGGTGCTCGCCTCGCTCGAGGAGCAGCGTCGCGGCCGGCGTACGGTGATGAGCACGTCCGCGGACCGAGCGGCGCGGGTGCTGCGTGAGCAGGTGGTCGAGGGCTGGCTCCGCTCCGGCACCCGGCTCCCGGAGGAGCGGCTGGCCCAGGCGATCGGGGTGTCGCGCAACACCCTGCGCGAGGCGCTCAGCCAGCTCGTCGCCGAGCGGATCCTTGTCCGCGAGCCGAACCGCGGCGTCGTGGTGACCACCCCGGACGCCGACGACGTGGCCGACGTCTACCGGGTGCGCAGGCTCATCGAGCCTGCGGTCGTCCTCCGCGCCGACCCGGCGTCTCCGCGCGTCGCCGGCCTGCGCACGGCGGTCGAGGAGGGCCGGGCCGCCGCCCGACGCGGCGACTGGACCGGCGTGGCGACCGCGAACCAGCACTTCCACCGGGCGGTGGCCTCGCTGGCCGGCAGCACCAGGCTGGACAGCCAGATGGACCTCCTGCTGGCCGAGATGCGCCTGTTCTTCCACCAGATGAAGCGGCCCGAGGACTTCCACGGGCCCTTCCTGGAGGAGAACGCCGCGATCACCGAGCTGGTCGAGGACGGGCAGCTCCAGGAGGCCGCTCGGCGGCTGGGCGACTACCTGGCCGCGGCGGAGCGACAGCTGGTCGCCGCGATCGCCGGCTGAGCGCGGCTTACGTCACATCCGGCTGACAGGGTCGGGCGTCCGTCGCTATGGTGCGCCCACCACCGGATCCAGGAGTGCCTGTGCAGCAGATCCTCGAAGCCGTCCTCGCCGGAGACACCACGACCGAGGAGTACGCCGCCCTGCGGCTGCCCGACCACTACCGCGCGGTCACCGTCCACAAGGACGAGGTGGACATGTTCAGCGGCCTGGACACCCGCGACAAGGACCCGCGCAAGTCCCTGCACGTGGAGGACGTGCCACTGCCCGAGCTCGGACCGGGTGAGGCGCTGGTGGCGGTGATGGCCAGTGCGATCAACTACAACACGGTGTGGACCTCGATCTTCGAGCCGATGTCCACCTTCGGCTTCCTCGAGCGCTACGGCCGCAGCTCGCCACTGGCCGCCAAGCACGACCTGCCCTACCACGTGGTCGGGTCCGACCTGGCAGGCGTCGTGCTGCGCACCGGCCCCGGGGTGCACGCCTGGCAGCCGGGTCGCGAGGTCGTCGCGCACTGCCTCTCGGTGGAGCTGGAGAGCTACGAGGGCCACAACGACACGATGCTCGACCCCGAGCAGCGGATCTGGGGCTTCGAGACGAACTTCGGCGGGCTGGCGCAGGTCGCCCTGGTCAAGGCCAACCAGCTGATGCCCAAGCCCGCCCACCTCACGTGGGAGGAGGCGGCGACGCCCGGCCTGGTGAACTCGACGGCGTACCGGCAGCTGGTCAGCCGCAACGGCGCGAACATGAAGCAGGGCGACAACGTGCTGATCTGGGGAGCCAGCGGAGGCCTCGGCGGCTACGCCACCCAGTTCGCGCTGAACGGCGGCGCGACGCCCGTGTGCGTGGTCTCCAGTCCCGAGAAGGCCGACATCTGCCGGCGGATGGGGGCGGAGCTGGTCATCGACCGGCGCGCCGAGGACTTCCGGTTCTGGAAGGACGAGCACACCCAGGACCCCAAGGAGTGGCGCCGCTTCGGCCAGCGGATCCGCGAGCTGACCGGCGGGGAGGACGTGGACATCGTCTTCGAGCACCCCGGCCGGGAGACGTTCGGTGCCTCGGTGTTCGCCGCCCGCAAGGGCGGCACGATCGTCACCTGCGCCTCGACGAGCGGCTACCTCCATGAGTACGACAACCGCTACCTGTGGATGAGCCTCAAGCGCATCGTCGGGTCGCACTTCGCCAACTACCGCGAGGCGTGGGAGGCCAACCGGCTGATCGCCAAGGGTCGGATCCACCCGACCCTGTCCCGGGCCTACCCGATGGACGACGTCGGCCAGGCGGCGTACGACGTCCACGAGAACCGGCACCAGGGCAAGGTCGGCGTCCTGTGCCTGGCACCGACGGAGGGTCTCGGTGTTCGCGACGAGGAGAAGCGGGCCCTGCACCTGACCGAGATCAACCGGTTCCGCGGGCTCTGACCGGACCCGGCCCATGGACGAGCGCGGGTGCTGACCGCGCTGTCGGCCCCGGGCCGGGCGCGCCACGACGAACCGGCCGGAGTGCCTCGCGTGAAACCGGCGCGGCATCGTGGAGGATGGTGACTGACTCGGACGCAAGCGGCAGCGCAGAAGTCGACGCTGTCAACACACGGAGGACCAATCCCATGACCGAACGCCCCGGACTGTCCATCTTCGACGACCAAGACGACCCCGCAGCCAGCGAGTCCGACGCCAGCGCCACCCAGGTGATCCCGGTGGTGACGGCGCCCGTGCAGCGTCAGCCTCCTCCCGTCGCGGTCCGGCCGGCCCCGTCCCGGCCGGCGCCCAGCGCGCCCGCGGCGACGGCGGGGGGTCGGCCCACGTTCCCGGTGGTCCGCCGGGGCGGCTACGACCCGGCCGCCGTCGACCGGCACGTCGCGGCCCTCAGCGGTCTGGCGAGCGGCCTCGAGGAGGCCCGCTCCACGATCGCCGCGCTCGAGCAGCAGCTCACCGACGCGCGGACCAGGCTGTCGGAGAACGAGAACCCCACCTACGCCGGGCTGGGAGGGCGGGCCAGCGAGATGCTGCGGCTCGCCGAGGAGCAGGCCGACGACGTGCTGGTCCAGGCCAAGGCCCAGGCAGAGGAGATGCGCAGGTCGGCCGCCAGGGACGCCGACGTGCTCCGCTCACAGGCGGCGCGGGACGCCGACGACATGCGGATGGTCCAGCTCAAGGAGCTCGACGAGACCCGCACCCGCACGCTGGCCGAGGTCGAGCAGGAGCGGTCCCAGGCGATGGCCGAGGCCGCAGACGTCCTCGCCTCGGCGAGGCGGGAGAGCGAGCAGCTGCGGCTGGCCGCCGAGCAGGAGACCAACGCGATGCGCACCAGCGCCAAGCGGGAGGCGGAGCAGGCCCGCGCCGCCGCCGACCGGGAGGTGCAGGAGACCCGTCGTACGCTCGCGGTGGAGAAGGAGCGGCTGACCCGCGAGGCCGCCGAGCACCACACCAACGCCACCACCGAGACCCAGAAGCTCGTCGCCGAGGCGGAGCTGCGAGCCAACGCCGCGGAGGCGCGGGCCCGCGAGGCGATGGCCGGTGCCAACAGCGCCCGGCAGCAGGCCCACGAGGAGGCGGAGCGACTGGTCAGCCACGCCCGGCGCGAGGCGGAGCAGATCGTGTCCTCCGCCCAGACCCAGGCCGCCAGCTTCGTGGCCGCCGGCCAGGCGGAGGCCGAGCGCGACCTCGCCGTCCTGCGGGCCGAGGTGGACCGCTACCAGAAGCGGCGGGACTCGATCGTCGCCCAGCTGGGCGCCCTGCGTGACGTCATCTCCGGTTTCGGTGACGAGTCCGGGGGTGTCCAGCCCGCGTGATCATGCGACTCCGGCGGGCCGTCCGGACCAGGTCGGCCCCTCCGGTGGAGCTGCCCAGGGCGCCTGCGCCCGAGGACCCTCACCTCCCGCAGGCACCCGTGGACGTCTCGCGGCTGCACCCGTTCAAGATCGGCTTCTTCCTCGCCGTCGGTGCCCTCCTGGCCTTCTGGCTGGGGACCCTGCTGCTGTCCATCGGGTCGGTCCTGATCCTCGTGGCCGTCTCGTTGTTCCTCGCGGTGGGCCTCAACCCGTCGGTCGAGTGGCTCGGTCGGCATGGCCTGCGGCGGCCGTTCGCCGTGCTCGCCGTGGTCGTGGTGTTCCTCGCCGCGATCGCCCTGTTCTTCGTCGCCCTGGTGCCGGTGATCGCCGACCAGGTGACGCTGATCGCCGACAACGCACCGAAGTGGTTCAGGTCGCTGCAGAACAACTCCCAGATCAAGGAGCTCGACGACCGCTACGACGTGATCGCCAAGGTGCAGGACGCGGTCACCGGCAAGAGCTTCGGCTCCGCCCTGTTCGGCGGCGTGGTCGGGGTGGGGCTGAAGCTGCTGTCCTTCCTCGGCAACGCGTTCATCGTCCTGGTGCTGACCCTCTACTTCCTCTCCACGCTGCCCAAGGTCAAGCGGTCGATGTACCGCTTCGCGCCGGCCAGCCGCCGCGCTCGCGTCACCGACCTCGGCGACCGGATCCTGGACAGCGTCGGCGCCTACGTGTCCGGTGCCTTCTTGGTCGCCATGGCTGCCGGCATCAGCTCGCTGGTCTTCCTGTTCGCGGTGGGGCTCAGCGAGTACGCCGTGGCGCTCGCCGCCGTCGTGACGATCCTGGACGTCATCCCGATGATCGGGGCGACGCTGGGAGCGGTCATCGTGATCGCCATCGGAGCCGCCACCGATCCGCGGATCGGGCTCTACTGCCTGATCTTCTACGTGCTGTACCAGCAGTTCGAGAACTACTTCATCTATCCCCGGGTGATGTCCCGGTCGGTGGACCTGCCCGGGTCGCTGATCGTGATCGCGGCGCTGGTGGGGGCCTCGCTGCTCGGCGTGGTGGGCGCCCTGCTGGCCATCCCGACCGCAGCGGCGCTCACCCTGCTGGTGCGCGAGGTCCTGCTGCCCCGCCAGGCGGCCCGCTAGCCGGCCCCGCCAGGCGGCCCGCTAGCCCCATCGACCCGGCGCATCTGCACGCCCGGAGGGTGCCGAGTCGGCCGGTCTGCACGCGTCGGGCTTGCGCGCGGCCCTGGTGGCCCGCTGCCGGCCGCCGAGGGCCGTGCAGACGCGCCGGCTCGACATCGGCCGGACGCCGCACGCCGGGCCGAGGTTGCGGGTGTCTGTGGCGCAGACCTTGCCAGTCCCTCGGTGCGGACGGCGGATCGTCGTACTGACCATGGAGAACCGGCGCTTCCCATGGGTCATGGCCCATGGGAAGCGTCAAACCTCCTGCATCCCCTGGTAATCAGCGCGGGAAGCCGTGCAGACGCGCCGGGTCGAGGGGGTGGCGGCGTGCAGACGCGCCGGGTCGACCGGGGGTCAGGCGTAGGCCGAGGGGTCCGCGGTGTCCATGGGGCCGTCCCACTCCGTGGGCAGGGGTACGTCGACCGAAGGCGCGACGTGCGAGACGACGAGGTCGAGGACCTTCTCGGCATCGCCGACCCACAGGTGCTTCGCGCCGTCGACGCCGACCACCTCGGCCTGGGGGACCACGGCGAACCGCTCCCGGGCCTCGGGGGGCTGCAGGTAGTCGTCGTGCTCGGGGACCAGGGCGACGAGCGGCTTGCTGGAGGCTGCCCACTGGGAGAGGTGCTCGGCCGTGCTGAACCGCAGAGGCGGGGAGAGCAGGACGGCACCCTCGACGGCGGGGTCGCCGGCGTGCATCAGCACCAGATCGGTCCCGAACGACCAGCCGAGGGCCCAGATGTGCGGCAGGTCGTGGAACTCGGCGTACTCGATGGCGGCCGCCACGTCGAACCGCTCCCCCACGGCCTCGTCGAAGGCGCCCTCGCTGGTCCCATGGATGCTGGAGGTCCCCCGGGTGTTGAACCGGAGCACGGCGAGGCCGGCGAGCGCGGGCAGCCGGAACGCCGCCTTGCGGAGCACGTGGCTGTCCATCATCCCGCCATGGGTCGGCAGCGGGTGCAGGCAGACCAGCGTCGCCACCAGGTCCCGGTCGAGCGGCAGCGCGAGCTCGCCCACCAGCGACAGCCCGTCTGCGGTGTGCAGGGTGATCGCCTCGCGTCGGGCGGGCAGGACGGAGTTGGCTCGGATCCGCGGCATAGCCCCATTGTGGACGACGTCTCACCGACGCGTGTCGCGCGAGCCCCAGCAGCCGGTGTGCCAGTGCCGGCGCTCCTCGAGTCCGGTCGCCGTGGAGGCGAAGGAGCTCGGCACCACCGGCCAGGCGACCGTGTGCGGCGTGGCGGGCCGGATCACCTGGTGGCATCCAGGACAGCGGTAGGGCTTGGTCGAGGCGGAGCCCGTGACCCGGCGCACGACGTACTCCCGACCGGCGTACAGCTCGATGCGGTCGCTGCTCACGGAGAGGACTCCGGGAACTGCGAGGACTCCGCGAGGAGGTACCGCTCGACGCGGCGGTCGGGCACCAGCCAGACCAGGGCGGCGACGACGAACATGGCCACCCCGAGCCAGGGGGCGACGAAGGTGAGCGCGATGCCGGTCAGGTACATCACCGGAGAGGCCTTGCCCTTGAGGTCCCGGCCCAGGGCGGCGGCCAGCCGGCTCCCGCCCCGGCCCCGGAGCACGGCCAGCTGCACCAGGGAGAAGGCGACGGCGGCCAGCAGCAGGTTCAGCCCGTAGACGATCGTGGGGACCTGCGAGAAGTCGCTCTCGTCCATCCAGCCGGTGCTGAACGGGAGCAGCGAGAGCCAGAACAGCAGGTGCAGGTTGGCCCAGAGCACGCCGCCGGAGACGTAGTCGATCACCTGGAACATGTGGTGGTGGTTGTTCCAGTAGATCCCGACGTAGACGAAGCTCAGCGCGTAGGTCAGGAAGCTGGTGGCGGACCCGCCGAGCGCGTGCCAGTCGTGACCCTCCGGGACGTGCAGCTCGAGCACCATGATGGTGATGATGATGGCGAGCACTCCGTCGCTGAACGCCTCCAGCCGGCTGGTCCTCATCGAGCCGTGTGGTCCCGGAAGCCCCGGCCGGTCTTGCGACCGAGGTAGCCCGCCGTCACCAGGTGCTCGAGGAGCGGAGCCGGCGCGAAGCCGGGCTCGCGGAACTCCAGGTAGAGCTCCCGCTGGATCGCCAGCGACACGTCGTTGCCGACCACGTCGAGCAGCTCGAAGGGACCCATCGGCAGGGCGCAGCCGCGCTTCATCGCCGTGTCGATGTCGTCGGCCGTCGCGTAGTGCGCCTCGAGCATCTTCACCGCGTCGTTGAGGTAGGGGAACAGCAGGGCGTTGACGACGAACCCGGCCCGGTCACCGCAGGAGACCGGCACCTTGCCGAGGACCGAGCACAGCGCTCGGGCCGTCTCCGCCACGTCGTCCGCGGTGCTCACCGTGCTGACCACCTCGACCAGCCGCATCACGGGCGCCGGGTTGAAGAAGTGCAGCCCCACCACGTCGGCGGCCCGGCTCGTGACGCTGGCGAGCGCGATCACCGGCAGCGACGACGTGGTGGTCGCCAGGATGGCTCCCGGCCGGCAGATCTCGTCGAGGTTCTCGAACAGCGCCGTCTTGCTGAGCAGATCCTCCGCGATCGCCTCCACGACGATGTCGACGCCTGCGAGATCCTCCAGCGCCGTGGTCCCGGTGACCCGGGAGAGCACCTCGTCGCGCGCGGCGGCCTCCAGCCGGCCGCGCTGCACGGCCTTCTCCAGGGACTTCTCCAGGGCACCGACCAGCCTGGCGACCCGCTCGGCGGTGCGCGCGACGAAGGTGACCGGGAAGCCGGCCCTGGCGACCACCTCGACGATGCCGGTCGCCATAGTGCCCGCACCGACGATCCCGACCGTGCGGACCTCCCGCCGCAGCTGCGGCCGGGACTCCGCCGCGGGGGTCAGCGCGTCGTCGACCACGACGTGGCTGTCCGGCCCCTCGTAGGTGTAGAAGCCTCTCCCGGACTTGCGGCCCAGCAGCCCGGGAGAGGCTTCTACACCTACGAGGGGCCGGACAGCCACGTAGGTGTAGAAGCCTCT
>CAXSHL010000053.1:17037-30195 GCA_964237315.1 uncultured Nocardioidaceae bacterium | reverse complement strand
CCCGGTAGCTGTAGACCAGCGAGTGGGTGACCTGCTCCTTGGCCTTGCGGTAGAGGCGCGAACGCTGGCCGCGGTATCCGGAGGCGCGCTCGAGGGTTACCCGGCGCTTCTTGTGGGCGTTGACCGCCCGCTTGACGCGTGCCACTTGTTACTCCTTGGTGCTTCGTTGATGCGAGGGGCTACGAGGGGATGGTCTGCGACCGTCACCGGTCACGGACCTGCGAACGGGGCTCAGCGGCCGAGGAGCTTCTTGACCTTGGCGGTGTCGGCCTTGGACACCTCGGTGGTGCCGCTCATCCGGCGGGTCACCTTGGAGGCCTTGTGCTCCAGGTTGTGGCGCAGCCCGGTCTTCTGGCGGCGGATCTTGCCCGAGCCGGTGACCCGGAACCGCTTGCTGGCTCCCGAGTGCGTCTTGTTCTTCGGCATGAGTGCTCATCCTTCGTCGTTGGTGCTGGTGTGGTGCTGGTGTGGTGCTGGTGGAGTGACTGGCGGGCGCCGGAGGCGTCCGCCGGCGGTCACATGTCGGCGTCGATGTTCTCCGAGCGGCGGCGCGGCTTCTTGTCCTCGGGTGCGGTCGGCGCGGTCGCCGTGCGCTCGGCGTGCTCGGCCTCGCGCTCCGCGTCCCGCTCGGCAGCCCGCTCGGCCTTGGCGGCCCGGACCTCGAGCTTGGCCTCGGCCTTCTTCTTGTGCGGACCGAGCACCATGATCATGTTGCGGCCGTCCTGCTTGGGCGAGGACTCGACGAAGCCCAGGTCGTCCACGTCCTCGGCGAGCCGCTGCAGGAGCCGGAAGCCGAGCTCGGGGCGGTGCTGCTCACGACCGCGGAACATGATCGTGATCTTCACCTTGTCCCCGGCCTTGAGGAACCGGACGACGTGGCCCTTCTTCGTCTCGTAGTCGTGCGCGTCGATCTTGGGACGAAGCTTCATCTCCTTGATGATCACGTTCGTCTGGTTGCGGCGTGCCTCACGGGCCTTCTGGGCGTTCTCGTACTTGAACTTGCCGTAGTCCATGAGCTTGCAGACCGGTGGTCGAGCGGTCGGCGCGACCTCGACGAGGTCGAGGTCGGACTCCTGCGCGAGCCGCAGGGCGTCGTCGATGCGGACGATGCCGACGGTCTCGCCGTTCGGGCCGACGAGCCGGACCTCGGGAACCCGGATCCGGTCGTTGATGCGCAGCTCCGTGCTGATGGTGCCTCCATGTGTGTAGGGGGTTCTGTTGTGGACCCGCGCGGAGGCACGAAAAAAGGCCTCCGCCTGTCCCAAGCGGAAGCCAGTCACGGAGTACGGCGACCCGGAGGCCGTCGAACACCAACGCCGGGCGGCTCCGTGGAGCTGCCCGCCGGACCGGACCCGACGACCTGGTGGAGCACGGCCGGTGCGGGTGGGAGACGTGGTCCCCGCTTGTGAGATCCTCCGTCTCAACGAGCCCTGCGACCCGGATATTCCAGTCCGGAGCGCACTGCACGTCGATCTGAGGGATCGGTCGGGAATCACGATACCGTGTGCCGCCCCTCGGCGCACCTCGCCCACCCGGGTGCCACGCTGGGGTCATGACGTCCGACCAGCAGCCCGCCGGCGAGTCCGCCCGGGACATCGCCGAGGTGCCCGCCCTCGAGGTGGTCTCGACGGCCGCGCTGCACCTGATGAGCGCGGCCGCGGTGCACCTCGGGCTGGCCGAGGACCTGCCGGAGCACCGGGACCTCGACGAGGCCCGCACTCTCGTGGAGGCGCTGGCGGGCCTGGTCTCCGCGGCCGCCCCCCGGATGGGCCACCACCACGCGGCTCCGCTGCGCGACGGCCTGCGCAGCCTGCAGCTGGCGTTCCGGGAGGCCTCCCCGGTCCCCGACGCACCCGGTGAGGGTCCGGGCGAGCGGCTCACCGGTCCGGTGTCGCCCACCCGAAGCGGTCGCTGAGCCCGCCCCTCCCGCTCACCCGGACCAGCACGCTCCCCACTGCCAGCTCCCGCAGGTCCTCCGCGTCGACCACGAACATCACCGGCCCGGCCACGTCGACCACGACCGCGGCTGCTCCCTCGGCGAGCGCGGCCTCCGCGGCCCGGGCCACCGTCACCGGGACGGGTCGCGCCTCGGGGTCCCAGCGGTGCAGGGCGTCGGTGCCGGTGAAGGCGAGCAGGGCCGTGCGCCCGTCCTCGCCGCGGGTCAGCACCGTGGCCATGTCGGAGGTCTTCTCCCGCGCCAGACCGCTGGCGTCGTGCTCCACCTCGCCGACCATCGCGACCACGGGGACCAGCAGCCGAGCCCGCTGCAGCACCTCCAGCGTGCCGTCGTGGCGGCCGTCCGGGTCCGTGTCGTAGGTGCGGAGAGCCGCCGCCACCTCGGGCGACGCCGCTCCGTCGTCACCTGGGAAGCCCGGGTCCGGGAGGTCTCGCACGCGCCCATCCTCCGCCTCCCGGCCCCCCGCCGATCACCAGGGGATGCAGGAGGATCGGCGCCTCCCACGGGCCGTGACCCATGGGAAGCACCAGATTGCCATGGGGAGTACGTCGGACCGCCCGGCGAGCAACGCGCTACAGGGGCCGGCCGCCGTACGCTGGGATCGTGAACGGCTTCGACGCGACGACCTGGCAGGCACTCGGGCTCACCCTCACGGTGCTGGGCCTGCTGCTCAGCCTCCTGCTCTGGCGACGGCGGGGGCCGGCGTCGGGCGTGCGAGGCGTCGCCTGGTCGCTGCTGCCGCTCGCCGCGGGTCTCACCGGGACGCTGCGACTGCTCTGGCAGATCGGCGACTCGATCGTCAGCTGGGCCGTCCGCCTGGTGTTCAGCCCGGTCGTGTGGATCGGCATCGCGGTGGCCGGGGCGTCTCTGATGCTGTTCGCGGTGTCGGCAGCCATGCGGGCCCGCGGGATCGGCACGACGCGGCGGGCACCGGCTCGAGCACCGGATCAGCCGGGCGCCCGGCGGACGGGTCAACAGCTGCCCTCGAAGCCCTCGCGCGCTAAGGCACAGCCCGCCGTCCAGGACAAGGACATGGACGACATCGAGGCGATCCTGCGCAAGCACGGGATCTCGTGAGGCGCAACGACCTCGCCGCGCAGGTCGCGCGGCACCGGCTGCATGCCCGGCTCAACGGCGCGGTCGGTGCCCTCGGGACCCAGCCCGCCACCCCGACGTACGTCGTGGACCTGGACGCCTTCGACCAGAACGCCGCCGACCTGGTCCGGCGCGCCGGCGGCACTCCTGTCCGGGTGGCCTCGAAGTCCCTCCGCGTCCCGGCCCTGATCAGCCGGGCGCTGGCGGCTCCCGGGTTCGCCGGGGTGCTGGGCTACTCGCTGCGCGAGGCGCTGTGGCTGAGCGAGGCGGGCGTCAGCGACGACATCGTGATGGGCTACCCGTCGGTCGACGCCGAGGCACTGCACCGGCTGACCTCCTCGGAGGCCGGGCTCGCGTCGGTGACGCTGATGGTCGACGACGTGCGCCACCTCGACCTGGTGGACGCCGTCCGCGCCTCCTCCGCACCGGTGCGGGTTGCGATCGACGTCGACGCCGGCCTGCGGGTCGGTCCCGCGCACGTCGGACCCAAGCGGTCGCCGCTGCACGACGCGGCCGCGGTCGTCGAGCTGGCGCGCGAGATCGCCGACCGGGACGGGTTCGCCCTCGTCGGGGTGATGACCTATGAGGGGCAGGTGGCCGGCGTACCCGACGAGGTGCCGCGCCACCCCCTCCGGTCCGCCGCCGTACGTCGGATCAAGTCGGCCTCGAACGCCCAGCTCCTCGAGCGGCGCGCCGGGATCGCCACAGCCCTGCGGGAGGTGGCCGCGCTCGAGTTCTGGAACGCCGGGGGCTCGGGATCCCTCGAGACGTCGGCGGCCGACCCGGTGGTGACGGAGGTGACAGCGGGGTCGGGGCTGCTGGTGTCCGGGCTCTTCGACCACTACCGCTCCTTCGACCCGCTGCCCGCGGCCTACTTCGGCCTGCGGGTGGTCCGGCGGCCCGGTCCCGAGCTGGCGACCGTCGCCGGCGGCGGCCTGATCGCCTCCGGGCCACCCGGACCGGACCGCTCCCCGGTGCCGTGGGCGCCGCCGGGACTGCGGCTGACCGGGCTCGAGGGGGCCGGCGAGGTGCAGACCCCGCTGACCGGTCCCGGCGCCTCGGCGCTCGAGGTGGGGGAGCTGGTGTGGTTCCGGCACGCCAAGGCCGGTGAGGTCGCCGAGCATGTCGCGGACGCCCACCTGTTGGCGGGCAGCGAGATCACCGAGGTCGTGCCGACCTACCGCGGCGCCGGCAACACCTGGTGACCTCGCGGTTCCCGCAGGTCGACGCGACCGCCGCACGCATCGTGTCCACGGTGCTCGAGCTGCCACCGACGCTGGGCCGCGGGCGGCTGGTCTGCGTGGACGGGCCGGCCGGGTCGGGCAAGACCACCCTGGCCGCGGCGCTCCGGCGCGGGTTCCGGGACGCCCTGCGCGCGGCCGGGGCACCGGCGGACCCGATCCCGGTGCGGGTGCTGCACATGGACAACGTGTACGCCGGCTGGGCCGGTCTCGACGAGGGCATCGCGACCGTCGCGACGTCGGTCGTCGCGCCCCTGCGTGACGGGAGGCCCGGGCACTACCGGCGATACGACTGGCACCGGGCGGGCTTCGCCGAGCAGCGGGTCGTCGCACCCTGCGACGTGCTGGTCGTCGAGGGCGTGGGATCCGGCAGCTCGTCGTACGACGATGCCATCACCTGCCTGGTCTGGGTCGACACCCCCTCCGACGTACGCCTGCGGCGGGGTCTCGCGCGCGACGGCGAGCAGCTGCGCGAGCAGTGGCCGGCATGGACGGCGCGGGAACAGGCGATGTTCGCGCGGGAACGCACGCGTGACCGCGCCGACCTCGTGGTGGACGGCACCGTGGGTTCGGCCACCTGACGACTCCGGGTCGTCCCTGCGTTGCCTGATGTTCACCGTCGGCCGGTGATCTGTGCCCATGACAAACCACCGCACCCGGCGACGGAGCCTCACCGTCGGCGCCCTCGTCGTGACCCCGCTCGTCGCTGCCGGCGCAGCCTTCGCCGGCGCCGCCGACCTCAGCCAGCCAGGAGGCGCCACGCGCCTGCACGGCGACCAGACCTCGACCGTGCGCAAGGCCATCGACGGCTCGCACGCCCGCAACGTCATCTTGATGATCGGTGACGGCATGGGCGACTCCGAGATCACCTCGGCTCGCAACTACGAGTACGGCGCCGACAGCCGGCTGCCCGGCATCGACGCCCTCCCGCTGACCGGGCAGTACACGACGTTCTCGCTGACCAAGGACGGCAAGCCCGACTACGTGACCGACTCGGCGGCGTCCGGGTCCGGGTGGGCGACCGGGACCAAGACCTACGACGGCGCGATCTCCGTCGACATCCGCGGCAAGGCGCACAAGACGCTGCTCGAGCTGGCCAAGGCCAGGGGCCTGCGCACCGGGGACGTCACCACCGCCGAGATCGAGGACGCCACTCCGGCGGTGCTCGTCTCGCACGTCACGACGCGCTCCTGCTACGGACCCGTGGTCACCTCGACCACCTGCCCGACGAACGCACTGGAGAACGGTGGCAGCGGGTCCATCGCCGAGCAGCTGCTGGACACCCGCCCCGACGTCACCCTCGGCGGCGGTGCGGCGACGTTCAAGGAGACGGCGAAGGCCGGGCGCTACCAGGGCCAGACGCTTCTGCAGCAGGCCGACCAGCGTGACTACCGGGTGGTCACGACCGCCTCGCAGCTGGCTGCGGTGAACCGCGCGAACCAGTCGCGGCCGGTCCTGGGGCTGTTCAACGACGGCAACCTCCCGGTGCAGTGGACGGGTCCGGCGGCCACGCCCACAGGTGGGACGACTCCGGCCGCTCGGTGCACGCCGAACCCCGAGCACACCGCGGACACGCCCGGCCTGCCTGCGATGACCACCAAGGCGATCCAGCTCCTGGACAAGAAGAGGTCCGACAAGGGGTTCCTGCTGCAGGTCGAGGGTGCCAGCATCGACAAGCGCGACCACGCCGCCGACGCCTGCGGCCAGATCGGTGAGGCCGTGGACTTCGACAAGGCCGTGCAGGCCGCGCTCCGGTTCGCCGAGAAGGACGGCAACACCACCGTCATCGTCACCGCCGACCACGGGCACACCAGCCAGATCGTCGAGACCGGCACCAACACCCCCGGCCTCACGACCACGCTGGAGACCGCGGACGGCGCGCCGATGACGCTGTCCTGGGGCACGGCACCCGCCGGCGGCTCGCAGGAGCACACCGGCACCCAGGTGCGGATCGCCGGCTACGGCCCGCGGGCCGCGAACGTGGTGGGTCTGACCGATCAGACCGACTTGTTCTACACCATCGCGGACGCGCTCAAGCTGCGCTGACGCCCGCCCGGGGCCCCGCACCCCGTTCGGGGTGCGGGGCGTTCCGCTGCCCGCGTCGACCCGGCGCAACTGCACGGGCAGTCAGAGGGCGCGGATGCCCCAGGACACCGACAGCTCGTCCCCGGCCGAGCCGTCGGCGGCCGGAGTGCCGGCCGGCGCGAGGACGATCAGCCCGTCGCCACTGTTGAAGGCGTCGGGCGGAGCCGTCATCGGCTCGACGGCGAGGGACTCGCGGGCGTGCGTCGGCAACGCGTCGCCGGTGAACACCTGGACCCAGCCGTGCCGATGGTCCATCCACAGTGCGACACCGCACTCGCGGTCCGGGTCGCGCACCGTCACCTCGACCCGGCCCTCGCCGTCCGCGGTGAGATCGGTGAACGCCGTGTCCAGGCTCGTCGTCCGGATCGGGCGGCCGATCCGGAAGTCGAGGTCGGTGTCGCGCACGTCCTCGGTCCCGGTCGGGATCAGCTGCTGGTCGACCAGCACTCGCGTCGCCGCCGGCATCGTCAGCTCCCATCCGTCGACCGGGCCGTTTCCCGTGGTGAGATAGGGATGCGCACCCACGGCGGCCGGCGCTGGCGAGCTGCTCAGGTTCGTCGCGGTGACGGTCACCGTCAGCCCGTCGGCGGACAGGTCGTAGAGAGCGTGCAGGTCGAGCGTCCAGGGGTAGCCCGGCTGGCTCATCAACCGGTAGACGAGGGAGACCGAGTGCTCCGTGCGCTCCTCGAGGGTCCACGACGTCCAGCGGACCAGGCCATGGCTCGCGTTGCCCAGCTTCGGCTCGCTCAAGGGCAGTTGCAGGTCCCGCCCCTCGAAGCGGTAGCGGCCGTCGCGGATCCGGTTCGGCCAGGGCACGAGCAGCTGGCCGCGCCCCGAAGACGTCTGTGCGTCCGCGTCCCAGCCGAGCACGAGGGGGCGTCCGTCGTACTCCAGGAGTCGGAGGCTGGCCCCGCACTCGGTGACCACGGCGCGGTAGCCTCCGCCGCTGATCTCGTACTGTTCCCCGCTCGGCGCAACCATGGGGCCACCCTGCCAGAGACACCGACCGCCAAGACACCTCAGTCCGGCGTTCAGACGCGACGGGTCGACCGGGGTCAGGCGGGTGGGACGTAGCCGGTGGGCTCGTCGCCGAGGTCCACGATCGCCGCCACCGGCCCACCGCCGTCGGGGCCCTGGTGGGCCGCGGACACCGACACGAACGACGCCGGGTCGCCGGTGACCGACGCGGTCACACCGCCCACCGCGGCCTTGATCTGGCGGTGCCAGTGCACGTCGGAGTCGTCGAGCATCGCGTTGCGCCGGCCGTGCACCTGGCCGTCCTGGCTGACCTCGCACTTGAGGAACACGTTGACCAGCCGGCCCTGCAGGTCCGAGGAGTGCGGGCGGTCGGGAAGCTCGAGACCGGCGTCCTTGACCGCCCCCCAGATGCCGTCGGCGTCGAGCGCGTCGCGCATCACCGAGTGGCCGATGCGGTAGCGCCCGCCGACGCCGCGCGCGTTGCCCACCACCACGACCTGCGCCTGGTCCAGCTCGACCCCCGAGGAGCAGGAGGCGACGGCCGAGAAGAGCGAGCGATCGTGCATCACGTCCTCGTCGCGGGGCATGTCGATCTCTCCCAACGCCACCGCGACGCCCAGCGCCGTGCAGCCGTTGGAGAGGTCCATCGACTCGTGCGTGTGCTCGGTCCACACCGTCTTGCCGCGGCTCTTGGCATCGCGGATCGTGTGGATCGTCAGCAGGGGCGTCTTGGTCTGCACGTAGTGGACGTCGGCGACGTCGGTGATGCCTGCGCGCTCCATCGCGATGGTGACTGCGTCCGCCACCTTGCTGACCATCGCGGTTCGTCCGATGTCCTCGGGCAGCAGGACCTCGCTCATCGCGAACCCGACGGTCAGCCGGGGCTCGTCGGTCGTCTCCGCCTGGTCGGCCGGCGTCGTGGCGAAGATCGTGGCGTGCGGGGACAGCACGCCGTCCGTGCCACCCGACCACACGATCGGGACCTGCCTGACCTCGTCTGCACTGCGGGTCCCCAACGCGGTCAGGACCTCTCGGAACGCCCGGTCGGCGATGATCCGCGTGTAGTCGTTGACGCCCCCGTTGCCCTCGGTCTTCCCGATCACCGCCAGCACGCGGTCGGCGTCGAGCACACCGGTCTCGATCAGCTCGGCGAGGCCGCTCGCGTCGGACACGTTGTGGATCGGGACCTTGCGGACCTCGATGGGCTCGGGCATCGGCTCTCCTCGGGTTGTGGGCTCAGCCAGCGGATCGTACGACGACGGTGCCCGCGTCACCCGCGACGGCGTCGAGGATGTGGTCCAGGGTGGTGATCACCGCGGACGACCCGCCCTGCTCGACGAACCGGCAGGCCGCCTCGACCTTGGGTCCCATCGAGCCGCCGGCGAAGTGACCCTCGGCGGCCAGGGCCCGCATCCGTCGTACGTCGACCCGCCCCAGGGGCTCGGCCTCGGGCGTGCCGAACCGGAGCACGGCGTGGGACACGTCGGTGGCCACCACCAGCACGTCGGCGTCCACCGTGCGCGCGAGCAGCGCCGCTCCGAGGTCCTTGTCGATGACCGCCTCGACGCCGCGCAGCCCACCTGGCTCACGGACCACCGGCACGCCACCGCCTCCGTTGGCCACCACCACGAAGCCGGCCTCGACCAGCGCGTGCACGGCGGGCGCGTCGAGGATCTCCAGGGGCTCGGGTGAGGCGACGACGCGACGCCAGCCCTTGTCGCCGCGGTCCTGCCAGCTCTCACCGTGGTCGACCAGGACGGCGGCCTCCTGACGGGAGAGGTAGCGCCCGATCGGCTTGCTGGGCTCGAGGAACCCGGCGTCACCCGCGTCGACGAGGCAACGGGTCACCACGGTGGCGACCGGGCGCACGGCTCCGCGCGCGCGGAGCGCGTCGTCGAGCGCGTTCATCAGCACGAACCCGAGCGTGGCCTGGGTCTGGGCACCGCACCAGTCCAGCGGCACCGGGGGTACGACGGACGCAGCGAGCTCGTTCTTCACCAGGAGGTTCCCCACCTGCGGACCGTTGCCGTGCGTGATCACGACGTCGATGCCGCGGGTCACGAGGTCCGCGACGCTGTTCATCGCGACCTTCGCCGCGGCGATCTGCGCACCGGGACCCGCGTCGCCGCCGGGGCCGGTCATCGCGTTCCCACCGAGCGCGAGCAGCACCCTCATCGTCCACCCGCCACTCGGAGCGTCGCCCCGGTCGCGTAGGGGCAGCTGTCCGAGAGCAGCCAGGCGATGGCCTCGGCGACCTCGGTGGGCTCCCCCACCCGTTGCAGCGGGACGCTCGGCCCGACGCGCTCGAGCCGCCCGGCGTCCCCGGCGGCGGCGTGGATGTCGGTGCGGATGATGCCCGGCGCGACGCCGTTGACGCGGATGCCGCGCGGGGCGACCTCCTGGGCCAGGCCGTGGGTGAGGGCGTCGACCCCGGCCTTGGCGGCCGCGTAGTGGACGTACTCGTGCGGCGAGCCGAGCGTGGCCGCGGCCGAGGAGACGTTGACGATCGCACCTCCCTCGACGAGGTCGCGCACCGCCCGTCTCGCGACCAGGATCGCGCCGGTGAGGTTGACGTCGACGACCCTCCGGATCACGTCCACCGGAGTGTCGGCCAGGTCGCCGAGGTGCAGAGTCGAGCCGGCGTTGTTGACCAGCCCGGTGAGCTGACCCGTCTCGGCGGCCGCGTCGAAGAGCACGTCGACCTGCGCCGGGTCGGCGACGTCGGCCTGGACGATGCGGCAGGACACCCCGAGGTCGCGCACCCGCTCGGCGGTCGCCTCCGCCGAGGTGCGGTCGCCGACGTAGGAGAGGACCAGGTCGTGCCCGTCGGAGGCCAGCCGCACGGCGGTGGCCGCGCCGATGCCCCGGCCACCACCGGTGACGACGGTGAGGCTCACCGGCGTACCCTCACGCGTGACACGGGCGCCGGCGAGCGGGCACCCGACGGCCGGCAGCAGCAACGCGACAGGGACGGACCTCGATGGACATCACGGACGAGATCTTGCACCAGCACGGGGAGCAGCGCCGGATGTTCGCGATCCTCGACGAGTTCCCCCGTGACGACGTCGAGGGCCTCGCGGCGCTGTGGAAGCGGCTCGAGATCTTCCTGGAGACCCACGCCGAGGGCGAGGAGAAGTACTTCTACCCCGAGCTGCTGAAGCTGGGCACCGGCTACGCGGACGCCGACAGCGTCGACGAGGAGGTCGAGGACGCCGTCAAGGACCACAACGAGATCCGGGATGCCGTCGTCAAGGCGAGCGGTCTCGAGACCGGCAGCGACGCCTGGTGGGAGGCGGTCACCGAGGCCCGGATCGCCAACGACGACCACATGGCCGAGGAGGAGCGGCAGGACCTCGCCGACTTCCGGCTGCACGCCAGCCGCGACCTGCGCCACGACATCGCGGTCAAGTTCCTGCGCTACGAGGCCCTCAAGGCGGCCGAGGGGATCACGCCGGTCGACAAGGACCCCGAGCAGTACGTCGCCGAGAACAGCTAGTGGTCGCCGCCGGAGGTTCGTCAGGGGTATCCGTGGTCCGGGTGCGTGCAGCGCAAGGCCGAGGAACGAAGGCGATGCGCAGCATCGTCGAGTGACGAGAACGCCGCGATGTGCGTGCCTGGGCCGCGTAGACCCCGACGAACCTCCGGTGACGTCCACTGAGCTCACAGCCAGTCGACCTCGGCGCTGGTCGCTCCGCCGGCGAGCGTGGCGTAGCCGGGTCCCCGGTCGAAGAACGGCTGGTCACCCCTGGCTGCCGCCAACGCCGCACGCAGGGCGTCACTCGCGGGTACGTCGACCGCCGACCCCTCGCCGACAACGACGCCGTAGTCCTCGCGCGCAGCCAGGGCGGACACCTTGCCCCACAGCACGTCGCGCGCCACCTCGTCGAACGGCCTCTCGAGCGGGTCGCCCCAGCCGCCACCGCCCGTCGTGCGGATCCGGATGACCTCACCTGCGCGCACCGGCTCCGCGTCGGCGAGCGCGTCGACCTCACGCTCGTGCGGTCCCCCGGCGTCGATGGTGACCGAGAACGGCCGACCCGCGCGACCGCCGCGGACCCCCCAGCAGGAGAGGATCGAGCGGTCCGCGATCGACATGAAGTGCGCGTCCCTGAGCATCCGGATGTGCTTCTCGTAGCCCAGCCCACCGCGATGCCGCCCGGCCCCGCCGCTGTCGATCGCGAGGCCCAGACGCTCGACCACGAAGGGGAAACGCGACTCCGAGAACTCCGTCGGCAGGTTGCGGGAGTCCGGCACCACGTGGATGGTGTCCTCGCCGTCGGCGTAGTAGCGCCCGCCCGAGCCGCCGCCGAGCACCTCGCGCATGAGGTACGGCGCACCGTCGACGTCGTCGCCGTACACCCCGGTGTAGCGGATCGTCTCCTGGTCCGCCGGCATCCGGCCGTCGACCGCCTTGGCGACCACCCCGGCGAGCACGCCGAGCAGTCGCAGGATCACGAACGTGCGCGCGTTCGTCGGCGCGGGGAACACCGGGGTGAGCAGGGTGCCCGGTGGGGGGAACCGCATCTCGATCAGCGGAACCACGCCCTCGTTCACGTCCAGCTCGGCCATCCGCTCAGGCGAGTCGGCGAGGTTGCGCAGCACCGGCGCCAGCCACTTCTTCAAGAAGTTGCCGTCCGCGTAGTCGCCGCAGTGGTTGATCGGGCCCTTCGCCTGGGGGCCGGTGCCCGCGAAGTCCAGCACGATCCGCTCACCGCCCGGGTCGTCGGCGGGCGTCCTGGTCAGCGTGATCCGCTGTGTGTGCAGGCGCGGGGGGTCGACGCCGTCGTGCTCGGCGTAGTCCTCCCAGACGTACTCCCCCACCGGGATCCTGCTGAGCACCTCGCGCCGGAAGGTCTCGGTGGTCTGGTCCAGGATGGCGTCGAAGCACGCCTCGACGGCTTCGGTGCCGTAGCGCTCGAACAGCTCCGTCATCCGGCGCGCGCCCATCAGGCATGCGGAGCACTCGGCGTCCAGGTCCGCGGCCAGCGACTCGGGCATCCGTGAGTTGCGGGTCATGATCTTCAGCGCGGCCTCGTTGGGCACCCCGGCGTCCCACAGGCGGATGGGCGGGACCATCAGGCCCTCCTCGAACACGCTGGTCGCCGAGGAGGGCATGGATCCCGGCACGGCTCCACCGATGTCGTCGTGGTGCCCGAACGCCTGCACGAACGCCACCACACGGGGGGCTCCGCCCCCCGTGGACCCCCCGTCCTCATCCGCCACACGGGGGGCTCCGCCCCCCGTGGACCCCCCGTCCTCATCCCCCACCTCACCCGCTGCGAACACGGGCGCCGTGACGCACAGGTCCGGCAGGTGGCCGATGCCGCCCTCGGACAGGTAGACGTCGTTGTGGAAGAACACGTCTCCCGGCCTCATCGTGTGGATCGGGTAGTCGCGGACGACGGGGTGCACCAGCGCGGAGTACGAGCGCCCGGTCAGCTTGCGCAGCCGCCGGTCATGGATCCCGGCGCGGTAGTCGTGAGCGTCCCGGATCATCGGCGACCTGCTGGTGCGCCCGATCGCGGTCTCCACCTCCTGCTCGACCGACGCCAGGTAGCCGGCCACGATCTCGGTGAGCACCGGGTCGGCACCCGCCACCTGCTCGGTCCCCGGCTGATCGGTCATGGCGACCTCCGGACAGCCAGGTTGCCGTGCTCGTCGACGCGCGCGACGAATCCCGGGTGCAGCGGGAGGGTCGAGCTGAACTCCTCGAGCACCGCCGGCCCGGCCACCTCGTCACCGGCGCCGAGCCGGGCCCGGTCGTAGACGTCCGCGTCGACCCAGTCCTCGAAGTAGACGGGT
>CAXSHL010000053.1:0-17027 GCA_964237315.1 uncultured Nocardioidaceae bacterium | reverse complement strand
CGCTGTCTCGGCGCCGGTTCCTGGCGCGGCCTTCGGCAGTGACGGCCTGCGGATCGGCCCGATGCCGGTGACGCGCAGGTTCACCCACTCGACCTCCTGCCGCGCGTCGGCCCGGTTGTCGTAGCCGTAGAGCCCGCGGTGCGCCTTGTGGAACGCGTCCGCCACGACGGCCACCAGCTCGTGGTCCACCCGGCCGTCCGGCACGTCGACCCGCACCTCGTAGGCCTGCCCGAAGTAGCGCAGGTCCGCGGTGCGCACGAACACCCGGTCATCCGCCGCGAAGCCCTCCCGGGCGAGCGCCGCGTCGGCATGCCGGGTCAGCGCGTCGTACCCGTCCTGGAGCGACTGCGGGTCCAGCACCGAAGCCCTGGCCACCGCCGTCTGCACGTAGTCGTTGCGGACGTCAACCGTGAGCAGGCCGTACGCCGAGAGGTTGCCGGGGTTCGTCGGGACCAGCACGCCGTCGAGGCCGAGGATGTCCACGAGCCGGCAGGCCAGCAGCGACCCGGATCCGCCGAACGTGACCATCGTGAAGTCCCGGACGTCCAGCCCCCGCTGCACGGTGACCTGCCTGAGGGCGTTGGCCTGGTTCCAGGCGGAGATCTCCAGCATGCCGGCGGCGCACCGCTCGCGAGACAGGTCCAGCCGATCCGCCAGGTCGTCGATCCCCCGGGTGGCCAAAGGTACGTCGAGCGGCACCTCACCACCCAGCAGGTGCGGGGGGATCCGGCCCAGCAGCACATGGGCGTCGGTGACCGTCGGCTCCATACCGCCCTGCGCGTAGCACATCGGCCCGGGATCAGCACCCGCGCTCCTCGGACCTACCTTGAGCGTCCCCTCTGGTGACAGCCAGGCGATGGACCCGCCACCCGCACCGACCGTGACCACGTCGATCATCGGGATCTTGCTGGGGTACGCCCCGATCGTCCCCTCCGTGGTCAGCGCCGGCTGCCCGTCCACCACGACGGTCACGTCGGTCGACGTACCGCCGCCGTCGAGCGTGACGACACGCGGGAACCCGGCCGCCCGGGCGACGACGGCCGCTCCCAGGGCGCCGGCCGCAGGACCGCTCAGGACGGTCGTGATCGGCTGTTCGACCACCTCGTCGGCGCTGAGCACGCCGCCGTTGGACTTCATCACGAAGAACGGCACGGGTCGTCGGGCTCCGCCCGGTGCGGCCAGGTCCTCGAGGTGACGGGCGATGTTGGCGACGTAGGTCCGGATGCTCGGCTTGACGGCGGCGTCGACGAGGGTGGTGACGGCTCGTTCGTACTCGCGGTACTCCCGGAGGACCTCGCTGCTGATGGACACCGTGGCCCCGGGGTGCTCGCGGGCCAGGATGTCCCGCATGGCGACCTCGTGGCTGTCGTCGACGTAGGAGTGCAGAAGGCAGACGCCGATCGTGTCGATGCCCTGGTCGCGGAACCAGCGCGCCTGCTCCGCGGCCTGCTCGAGGTCGAACGGGCTGATCTCGGAGCCGTCGACGGCGAGCCGGCCGCGGACCGTGCGCACCCGGTCGACGGGGACGATGCGGTCTGGTTTGACCCAGAAGTAGGAGTTGCCGTAGCCGTCCGGGACGGACTGACGGGCGATCTCGAGCAGGAACTCGTAGCCGTCGTTCGTGACGAAGCCGAGGTTCTCGACCTTGCCCTCGAGCAGCATGTTGGTGGCAACGGTGGTGCCGTGGCTGACGGCGCTGACCGCCCTGCCGTCCTGGCCCAGGACGTCCAGGGCCCGCCGCAGCCCGGTCATGAAGCCGACGGCGGGGTCGGCCGGGGTGGACGGGGTCTTGGTGACGGCGAGCTCGCCGGTGTCCTCGTCGACCGCGACCACGTCGGTGAACGTGCCGCCCGTGTCGATGCCGACCCGGATCCTGCTCACCGGGCCGCCGGTCCGGGTCGGCGGTCGCCGATGCGCGTCGCCTGCTCGAACGCGTGCGCGATCTCCAGCAGCCGTCGCTCACCGCGCACCGGACCGACCAGCTGGATGCCGACCGGCCAGCCCTGCTCGGTGAAACCGGCCGGGACGGAGATGGCCGGGCAGCCGGTGACGGTGATCAGGTAGGCCGAGCGCATCCAGTCCAGGTAGGTCTCCTGCGGGACCCCGTTGATGTCGGCGGGATACTCCTCGTCCGCGCTGAACGGCGGCACCTGGCTGACCGGCAGCGCCAGCACGTCGTAGGTCTCGAAGAAGGCTCTCATTCGGTCGTGGATCGAGGTGAGCTGCTGGTAGGCACGCGCGATGTCGCCGCCGGTCAGGTCGGCACCGGCCAGGATGTTGTCGCGCAGCGATGCCTTGAAGGCGTCGGGTCGCTTGTCGAGCAGCGTGCGGAAGCGGTGGTGGAACACCCAGGCCCGCAAGGTGCGGAACGCCGCGTCGGCGCTGTGCAGCACCGGGTGGGCGTCCTCGACGACGGCGCCGTTCGCCTCCAGGACCACCGCCTGGTCCCGCACCACGTCCGCGACCGCGTGGTCGACGGCGAAGGCGCCGCCGAGGTCGACCGAGAGCGCGACGCGTACGCCGGTCAGGCCGGCGCCGCTGAGGGGTGGCGCGAACGTCGCACCGGGCGACTCCAGGGAGAGCGGCGCCCGGGTCGACGGGCCGGCGATGACGGACAGCAGGAACGCGAGGTCCTCGACGCTGCGAGCCATCGGACCCCCCGTGGAGGTCAGCTCCCAGCCGTTGGTGGACGGCCAGCTCGGCACCCGCCCGATGCTGGGCCGCAGCCCCACCACGTTGTTGAAGGACGCCGGGTTGCGCAGAGAGCCGCCCATGTCGCTGCCATCAGCCAGTGGCAGCATCCCGGTGGCCAGGGCGGCCGCCGCACCTCCGCTCGAGCCGCCCGCCGACCGGGTGAGGTCGTAGGGGTTGTACGTCGTCCCGAAGACCGGGTTGAAGGTGTGCGACCCGGCCGCCCACTCCGGCACGTTCGTCTTGCCGATGGTGACCGCACCCGCGCCCCGGATCCGCTCCACGACGAGCTCGTCGCGCTTCGGCACGTAGTCGGCCCGCAACGGGGACCCGAACGTCGTGCGCCAGCCCGCCACCTCGTGGGTGTCCTTGAACGCGTGCGGCAGCCCGTGCAGCGGACCCAGCGGCGCGCCGCCGGCCGTCTGCTCGTCGGCCTCCGCCGCCCCTGCGCGAGCTCGTTCCTCGTCCAGCGACACGATGGCGTTCACCGACGGGTTGACCTCGGCGATCCGGGCCAGGTGCAGGTCCATCAGCTCCCGCGCCGAGATCTCCCTGCTCGCGATCGCCGTGGCCATCGCCCGGGCCGAGCTGTAGCAGTCGATGTCGGTCATCGCCGTCTCCCCGAGATCCATGCGCCCACCACAGCCCCCGCGAGGGCGGCCGCGGCTCCCACCGCGACTCCCTTCGCGAAGCTCGGCGCTCCGCCCGGACTGCTCTGGGGGGCGGTGAAGACTGCTCCGGGTGCTGGCGCCGGGGGCCTGCCCGCCGACGCCGGGGCGCCGAAACCATCCGGCGCTTCGCGCCTCCCGCCGGGCCCATCCACCGTCGCCCCGGCGCCGGCGGTCCGGCCCCCGGCAGTGGCTTCCTCGCCTCGGGCGAGGGCGGACTCCACGTTGCCGAAGAACTCGGCTGCCATTCTCTTGGAGACGCCGACCAGCATGCGTTGGCCCACTCCGCCGATCATGCCGCCGACGGTGGCGTCGGCGTCGTAGGTCACGGAGGTGCCGCCTTCTGCGCTTCCCTCCAGGGTCACCTGCACGTCGGCGCCGATGGTTCCCGCGGCGCCGCTGCCTTCCGCATGAAGCATGAAGGCGTTGGGTTCGTCGTGGTCGGTCAGCCGGACCTGGCCGTCGTACACGCCCTTGATGGAGCCGACGCCGGCGGCGACCGTCATGGTGTAGGTGTCCTCGCCGAGCGCCTCGAGGCGGTGGCAGCCGGGGATCGACCGGACCAGGACGGCGGGGTCGTTCAGGGCCCGGTAGACGGCGGAGGGTTCGGCGCTGAACTGGGCGTTGCCGATGATCTTCATGCGCTCTCCTCGTGGACGCGACGGAGCTCGAAGAGCTCGCTCGGCGAGATCGGCATCCGGGTGATGGTGATGCCCTCGGCGTCCTCGATGGCGGCGGCGATAGCGGCCGAGCCGGGGATGACCCCGGCCTCGCCGGCGCCCTTGACGCCGAGCGGGTTCAGCGGGGACGGGGTGACCAGGTGGTCGATCTCGATGTCGGGGACCTCGGTGGAGTACGGCATCAGGAAGTCCATGAAGGAGGCGTTGAGCAGCTGACCGTCGGGGGCGTACTCCATCCGCTCGTAGAGCGCGCCGCCGACGCCCTGGGCGACGCCGCCGTGGACCTGGCCCTCGACGATCATCGGGTTGATCAGGGTGCCGCAGTCGTGGACGACGCAGTAGCGCAGGATCCGCACCTCCGCGGTGTCGGGATCGGTCTCCACGACCACCGCGTGCATGCCGTTGGCGAACGTGGACCGCGACGGCGAGTAGTAGTCGGTGCCCTCCAGTCCGGGCGCCTCCCCCGGTCCGACCGGAGCGGTGTCGGGGTCGGCGGGCGCCGCGAACTGGGTGGCCCGGGCGGCTCCCTCGTCGAACGCGTAGCGCAGCGGGTTGGACAGCACGGCCACGGTGGCGAGGTCGATCTCGGCGCTGGCGATCCCTCCGGATCCCTTCACCGACACGACCCCGTCGACGATCTCGAGGTCGGCCGGCGCGGCCTCGAGGGCCTGCGCAGCGATGCTCAGCGCCTTCTCGCGCACCTTGCGGGCGGTCAGCGCGACGGCACTCCCGCTCATCACCGCCGTCCGCGACGCGAAGGTGCCGACGGCGTACTTGAACCGTCGGGTGTCCCCGGTGGTGACCTGGATGCGGTCGAAGGGCACGCCGAGCTCGTCGGCGACGATCTGCGCCAGCATCGTCTGGTGGCCCTGCCCCTGCGAGGTGAGCCCGGTCGAGACGACGACCGTTCCATCGGTCTCCACCCGGATGTGGCCGCCCTCGTAGGGCCCGACGCCGGTGCCCTCGACGTAGCAGGCCAGCCCGATGCCGACCCGCCTGCCTTCCGCGCGGGCCTGCTCGCGCACGCTCGCGAAGTCGTCCCAGCCGACGAGCTTCTTCAGCAAGGCAAGGGATGCCGGGAAGTCGCCGGAGTCGTAGAGCAGCCGCCGACCGTCCTGGAAGACGAGCCCCTGGTCGTAGGGCATCTCCTCGGGCGCGATGAAGTTGCGCTCGCGGACGACCGTGCGGTCCAACCCGAGGTCGGCGGCGATGGCGTCCATCACCCGCTCCATCACGAAGCAGCCCTGCGGGCGCCCGGCACCGCGGTACGGCGTCACCATCACGGTGTTCGTGTAGAGGCTGGCGAACTCGACCCGGTAGACGCCCGGCTTGTAGGGCCCCAGCAGCTGGGTGCTCGTGATGATCGGCACGATGAGGCCGTAGGGGATGTAGGCGCCGTTGTCGTGCCAGAACCGCACCGAGAGTCCCTGCAGCCGGCCGTCGTCGTCGTACCCGACCCGCACCTGGTGCAGCTGCCCGCGCTCGTGTGCGCTGGAGATGAAGTGCTCGCGTCGGTCCTCGGTCCACTTGACCGGCTGCCCGAGCCGGCGGGCCGCCCACGGGACCAGCACCTCCTCGGGCCACGGGTGCACGATCTTGACCCCGAACCCGCCACCGACGTCCGGGGTCACCACCTCGACGCGGTCCACCGGAAGGGCGAGCTTCGCGGCGATCGCCTGCCGCACGCTGGTCGAGGTCTGCGTGGAGGTGTGCACCAGCAGTGAGCGGTCGTCGGCGTCCCACCGCGCCAGCACGCCCTTGCCCTCCAAGGGAGTCGACGCACTCCGCTCGATGCTGAGCTCCAGCTCGAGCCGGTGCGGTGCCGCGTCCACCGACGCGTCCGCATCGCCCGTCTGCTGCACCATCACCGCGGCCACGTTGCCGGGCACGTCGTCGTGCACCAGGTGCTCCGCCGAACGCGCCGCCTCGACGCCGACGACGGCCGGCAGCTGCTCGTAGTCCACGCGGATCCGGTCGCACACGTCCTCCGCGACGTAGCGGTTGCTCGCCACCACCATCACGACGGCCTCGCCGACATGGTTCACCTCGTCCCTGGCCAGGGCGTACGGCGTGCGGCCGTGCGTCAGCGTCGGGTGCGGGATCAGCAACGGCAACGGCTCGGCAACCCTCGACTGCGTGTCGAGCTGGAGATCCTCATAGGTGTAGATCGCCACCAGGCCTTCGACATCGAGCGCATCGGTCACGTCCACGTCGACGACTCGGGCATGCGCATGGGGACTGCGCACGAACGCCGCCTCGAGGGCGTCATGCCCCAGGTCGTCCAGGAAGCGTCCGTTGCCTGTGACGAGCCGGGCATCCTCGACACGAGGCACCCGCTCGCCGAACATCTTCGTCGTCACTGTCCTTCGCCCCACCGGGATGCGGGCTCCGCGGCGCCGGCCGGGCTGCCCGACGGGGCCGCTTGGTCGCGCAGCAGCTCGGCGGCGCGCCCGACGGCGGCGACGATGTTGACGTAGCCGGTGCATCGGCAGAGGTTGCCGGCGATCGCCTCGCGCGCTTCCGCGGGCGTGGGGTCGGGGTTCTCGGCCAGGTAGGCAGTGACCGTGGTGATGAAGCCGGGGGTGCAGAAGCCGCACTGGAGTGCATGGCACTCGTGGAATGCCTGCTGGACCGGACCCATGCCGCCATCCGGGGCTTGCAGGCCCTCGGTGGTGGTGACTGTCGAACCGTGGAGGGAGACCGCGAAGAGCAGGCAGGACCGCATGGGCTGGCCGTCGACCAGGACGGTGCAGGCGCCGCAGACGCCGTGCTCGCAGCCGACGTGGGTGCCGGTCAGCCGCAGGTCGTGGCGCAGGACGTCCGAGAGCAGTCGCCGCGGATCGATGTCGAGGTCGTGCGGGCTGCCATTGACGGTGAATGACACGGCGACCGACGCACTCACGCGGCTCTCACCCCGGTGCCTCGTCGGGCCCCCTCGAGCGCCCGACCCACGAGGACGTGGGCGAGGTGACGGCGGTAGTCCGCCGATCCGTGGATGTCCTGCTCCGGGTCGATCGCCTCGTCGACCAGCATGTGCACGCGGTCGTCGTCGAGGCCTCCTTCGTGCACGGCGTCCGCGAGGTCGACCAGCACCGGACCGGGACCCATGCTGATCAGCGCGACCCGGGTTGACGAGGGCCCGACCACAGCGCCCACTCCGCAGACCGCGTAGTCGCCGTGCCGTCGCGCCACCTCGACGAAGGCCGTGCCGCTGCCGGCTCCCGGCCGGGGGAACGTCGCCGCGACGGCGAGCTCGCCGGGGCGGACCGCCGTCTCCATCGGGCCGAGGAAGAAGTCGGCGGCCGCCACCTCACGTGAGCCGTCGGCGCTGCGCAGCGTCATCGAGCCGTCGAGCAGCATCAGCACCGCGGCCATCTCGGCGGCCGGGTCGCCGTGCACCAGGCTGCCGACCGTCGTACCCCGGTTGCGGATCGTGGGGTGTGCCACCTGGAGGAGGGCCTGGCGGAGAAGCGGGATCGCGTCGTACGCCGCCGCGTGGTGCTCGACCTGGCTGTGCCGTGCCAGCGCACCGACGCGTACGGCGTCCGCGGTCACGTCCACGCGGTCGAGCCCCGGCACGTGGTTGACGTCCACCAGGTGGGCCGGCGCGGAGAGCCGCATCGACATCAGCGGGACCAGGCTCTGACCGCCGGCGAGCACCTTGCCCTCGCTGCCCAGAGCGGCGAGCAGGCCGAGCGCCTCCTCCAGGCCACGGGGGCGGTGGTAGGCGAACGGTGCCGGCTTCACGACGCCGACCCTATGCCTCGACGCCCCCGACGGGCCCTACGGGTGCGAGCCGCTGTCGAGGGTCCCGCCACCGTGGACGCCCGGTCTGCCGACCGCCATCATGGCGCCCTCGTCGCGCAGCTCCGCCGGCGCGATCGCCCGGGACAGGTGGTAGGCGACGAGCGTGACGATGGTGCCCAGCGCGATCCCGGAGAGCGAGAAGTTGTCGCTGATCTTCAGCGACGTGTCGCCGATGGCGATGATGATCCCGGCGGCGACCGGCACGAGGTTGACCGGGTTGGCGAAGTCGACGCCGTTCTCCTTCCAGATCTTGGCGCCCAGCAGGCCGATCATCCCGTAGAGCACCACCGTGATGCCGCCCAGCACCCCGCCCGGTGTGGCGGACACGATGGCGCCGAACTTCGGGCAGAGTCCGAACAGGATCGCCACCACCGCCGCCACGTAGTAGGCGGCCGTGGAGTACACCCGGGTCGCTGCCATCACTCCGATGTTCTCGGCGTACGTCGTGGTGGGTGAGCCGCCCACCGCGGATGCGATCACCGTGCCGATGCCGTCCGCGGCGATGGCCCGGCCCATCACCGGGTCGAGGTCCCGGTTGGTCATCTCGGCTACCGCCTTCACGTGCCCGGTGTTCTCGGCGATCAGGGCGATCACCGCGGGCAGCACCAGCAGTGCGAACGTGACGCTGAACGACGGCGCGTGCCAGCCGGTGATGCCCCTGGCCAGGTCGCTGTGCGGCGGGAACCCGACCCAGTCGGCGGCCTTGACCCCTGCCCAGCTCAGCCGGTCGTGCGTGTCGACCTTGCTCGTGCTCGCGTTGTAGGCGGTGATCTTGCCGAAGACGCCGTCGAAGAGCCAGGACAGCAGGTAGCCGAAGATCAGGCCGAGGAAGATCGCGATGCGCCCCAGGAACCCCCGCAGGCCGACGGCCATCAAGGTCACGGCCGTCATTGTCAGCAGGGCGACCCACTGGTCCTGCGGCCAGTAGATGTTGGCGACGACCGGTGCGAGGTTGAACCCGATCAGCATCACCACGGCGCCGGTGACCACGGGCGGCAGCACCTTGTGCAGGATGCCCGAGCCGAGGAAGTGGATGAGCACCCCGATCACCGCCAGCACCACGCCGGCCACCAGGATCGCTCCGGTGACGTCGGCGGAGTCACCGCCCTGGGCCCGGATCGCCGCCACGCCGCCCACGAAGGACGCGGACGTGCCGAGGTAGCTCGGCACCCTGCCCGAGACGATGAGCAGGAACACAATCGTCGCGACGCCGCTCATCAGGACGGCCAGCTGCGGGTTCAGCCCCATCACCAGCGGGAAGACGAACGTCGCCCCGAACATCGCCACCACGTGCTGGGCGCCGAGGCCCACCGTGCGTCCCCAGGACAGCCGCTCGTCGGGAGCTACGGCCGCGCCGGGGGGTGGAGTCCTGCCGTCGTAGACGAGCTTCCAACCAACAGACATGAGACGCCTCTTCTCGACTCGGCTTCGGCTCCGACGAGCAGGTCGAGAGCGCGCCTGATGATGCCGACAGCGTCTCGCGCCGGAGCTCCGCCGCGCCGTCACGCGCCGTGACAGTCAGGTAACGGTTTGGGCAACCGGACATTCCACGGTCGTCAATCGCGCTCACCACGCGACTCATCGGCTAATGTCAGCGCGACGACAGCCGTGGGCTAGCGCACGACGAGGGGTTCTACCTTGACCGGACCTTCCTTCTCCGAGTATGTGTCACCGAACCGCAGTGACATCATCTTCCGCTGCCGAGCCTGGGCACGGGCTGCGATCGACCGTATCGTGGCCTCCAGGCTGGCGGAGAGGTAATCGTGGACTCCCTCAAGACGTGGCTCACCTTTGTCAACAACAACCGCCCCTACATCATCGATGCGATCTTGCAGCACACCCAGATGGTGCTCATCGTCGTGGTGGCGGCCACGCTGACCTCGATCGTGCTCGGTGTGCTCATCCAGAACCGACCGGTCGCCAAGGCCGGTGTCCTCGCGGTCACCGGCATCTTCCTGACGATCCCGTCCCTGGCACTCTTCGCGCTGTTCATCCCGCTCGTCGGCATCGGTAATCCGCCGGCGATGCTGGCGCTCTACCTGTACGCCCTCCTGCCGGTTCTGCGCAACACCGTGGCTGGTCTCGAGTCCGTCAGCCCGGCGGTCGTGGAGTCCGCCAAGGGCATGGGCATGACCGGCTTCGAACAGCTGGTGAAGGTGCGCCTCCCACTGGCGTGGCCGATCGTGATGGCAGGGGTCCGGATCTCGACCCTGCTGACCGTCGGCGTCGCGGCCATCGCCCCGCTCGTCGGTGGCAACGGCCTCGGCGTCTACATCCAGCAGGGCCTGACCCGGCTGGGCCTGCCGAACGCCATCCAGTCGGTCTGGGTCGGCATCGTGTTCACCGTCGCCCTCGGCCTGGTGCTCGATGCCCTCCTCGGACTGTTCCAGCGGCTGACCACCCCACCCGGACTCCGCTCCTGATGGGCCCCTTCTCCGTCAGTCCCACCGAGAGGAACCGATGAACTCCCCCCAGCCCAAGATCCGCCTGGAAGGGGTAGGCAAGACCTACCCGGGCGCCAAGGTCGCGGCCGTCGACGAACTCACCCTGGAGGTCGAGGAGGGCGAGATCCTCGTCCTGGTCGGCCCCTCCGGCTGCGGCAAGAGCACGACGCTCCGCCTGATCAACCGGATGATCGAGCCCAGCAGCGGTCGCATCCTGCTCGATGGCGAGGACGTGACCAAGGGCAACCCGGACAAGCTGCGCCGCCGGATCGGGTACGTCATCCAGCAGATCGGCCTGTTCCCGCACCAGACCATCGCTCAGAACATCGCGACGGTGCCCAAGATGCTGGGCTGGGACAAGGAGAAGATCAAGGCCGCCACCGAGCGTCTGCTGGCCACGGTCGGCCTGGACCCAGATCAATACCGCGACCGGTACCCCAAGGAGCTCTCGGGCGGTCAGGCTCAGCGCGTCGGCGTCGCGCGCGCCCTGGGCGCGGACCCCGACATCATGTTGATGGACGAGCCCTTCGGTGCCATCGACCCGATCACCCGCGACCGCCTGCAGAACGAGTTCCTGCGCCTGCAGAGCGAGCTGCGCAAGACGATCGTCTTCGTCACCCACGACATCGACGAGGCGATCAAGATGGGCGACCGGATCGCGATCCTGGGTGAGCGCAGCGTGATCCGCCAGATTGACACCCCGGAGCGGATCCTGGCCTACCCCGTCGACGACTTCGTCAACGACTTCATCGGCAACGGCTCGACGATCAAGGGGCTCAACTTCCTCAAGGTCAGCTCGCTCGCACTCACCGACTACCCGACCGCCACCGCGCGTGAAGCCGGCGCCGACGCAGCGGCCACCTTGCGCGCCAGCGGCCGCGAGTGGGCCGTGGAGCTCGACGAGGACGGCCGGCCCACCCGGTGGCTCAACGCGGAGCAGCTCGGCGACGGATCGGTGCAAGGTGACGGTGAGGGTGTGATCGACAAGCTGCACACCCACGACACCCTGTTCCACGCGCTGGAGCAGATGGTGCAGAGCGAGTCGGGAATGACGATCGTCGTCGACGACGACGAGCGTTTCCAGGGTGTCATCCAGATGACCGACCTCGCCAAGGCCATCCGGCGGGCGCAGTATGAAGCACGTCGGCACTACGAGGACATGGAGCTGAACGCGTGAGCACGATCGCCCCCGAACCCACGATCGCCTCCGAGGAGGAGGAGCCTGCGTTCGGGCCGGGCGCGGGGCCGTCCGCACGCGAGCGGAGGATGGCCAGCCTGGTCAAGACGGCCGGTCTCTTCACTGCACCCGTGCTGATCGCCGCCCTCGCCCTAGTCCTGTTCCTGTACTACCGGTCGCTCGACCTGCCCAACGCGAACCGGCAGCAGCGCTCTGCGCTCGACTGGTCGACGAAGCTCTGGCCGCAGACCCTGGACGTCATCAACATCGCCTTTCTCTCGACCGCGCTGGTGATCGTCATCGCGGTCCCGCTCGGGATCGTCCTCACCCGCCCATGGGCTCGCGCGATCGCACCGCCGATCCTCGCTGTCGCCAACGCCGGTCAGGCGCTGCCCGCCTACGGGCTGCTCGTCGCCTTCCTCGGCATCACCGGCCAGGGGACTCGCACCGTGATCTACGCGTTGGCCCTCTACGCCATCCTTCCGGTGCTGCGCAACACGATGGTGGGGCTCGACGGCGTGAACCGCAACGTGATCGAGGCCGGCCGAGGCATGGGCATGACCAAGTTCGGCGTGCTGTTGAAGATCGAGATGCCGCTTGCCGTCCCGATCATCGTGGCCGGCGTCCGAACTGCCATGATCATCAACATCGGGATGGCCACGCTGGCGTTCCTGATCGGTGGCGGCGGGCTGGGCATCACCATCAGCTCAGGCCTCAAGCTCAACCAGAACTCCGTCCTGGTCGTGGGCGCTGTCCTGGTCGCCATCGTCGCCCTGACCTTTGACTGGCTGGGTGCCGTCGCCGAGCGTTACCTGCGCCCCCGCGGCATCTGAGCGAGCGGGGTCCAACCGCAGAGCCCCTGGCCCTGTGATGTGCAAAAGCGCATCACAGGGCTTTCTGCGTTCCCGCGCGAGGTGAGTTCTGAGGTGAGTTCTTGCCCCGTTGAGTGCTGTCCAGTGGGTTCACATGCGAGACCTCGACGACGAGTCACCTTCCACGTCCGGCTGCCATGTACTGGGCCGGAACGAGTCGCGCCGAGCCGGACGACCGCCGCACCGAGGGAGCGTCAAGGGGCTTGGCCGCGGCGGCCGCAGACCAACCTGACAACTGCGGTGCCCGTGCGGCCGACGCGCCGCCCAAGCGACTCGGAGCGGCGGTCGGTAGGCCCGGCACAACATCCACGACATCCACGACCCCCACGACCCCCACGACGAACGGCGCCGACGGGTCGAGGACCCGTCGGCGCCGTTGTGCTGTGCAGGACCGGCCCGATCGCCGGTGAGCTGGACGATCAGATGATCTTCTCCGCCTTGAGGTAGTCCTCGGCGACCTTGTCCGCCGGGGTGCCCTCGACGTCGACCTGAGCGTTGAGCTCGGCCATCTTCTTGTTGTCCAGGGGCTTGAGGATCTCGTCGGCGAGCTTGTCGTATACCTTCGCGTGCTTCTTGTACTCCGAGTTGAGCATGGTGAACGACACGTTGTAGAGAATGAACACCCCTGGGTCCTTGACCAGGGACAGCTTCAGCCCAGTGATTCGACCGTCGGTGGTGAAGACCTCACCGAAGTCGCACTTGCCCTTCCCCGTCTGGGTGTAGATCAGGCCGGTGTCCAGGATCTGGGTCTGGGAGGCCGGGATCTTGTAGCCGGTCGCCTTCTCGAACAGGATCAGGCCGTCGGGACGGTCCGGGAACTCGGTCTCCATGCAGACCTTGGCCGACGGGTTGGCCTTCAGATAGTCGGCCATGCCCTGCAGGTCGAACTCACCGCCGTTCTTCTTCGCCAGGGCGGGGCTCGCTGCGAAGCCGTAGGTGTCGTTGAACGGGGAGCTGCCGAACCACTTGACGCCGTTCTTCTTGAGGTCCTCGGCTGCGGTCATGTCGAAGAGCTTCTTCGGGTCCTTGGCCGGGTTCGAGTGCTTGAGGTACACCGTCCAGCCGGTGCCGTTGTACTCCGGAGTCATGTCGATCCGCTTGGCGAGCAGGGCGGACCGGTTCACCGAGCTGCCGCCCAGGTTGGTCTTGTCCTTGACCTTGCCGCCGTTGGCCTCGACCGCCTTCAGGAACATCTTGCCCAGCAGGATGTTCTCGGTGAAGTCCTTGGAGCCTACTGTGAGAGTGACGCCCTTCAGGTCCTGGCTGGAGCTGCCGCTGCCGCCACCGCCACCGCCACAGCCCGTCACCCCCAGGGAAACGGCAAGAGCCGCGCTCGCAGCGAGAAACTTCTTGCTCATCCGCATGTGTACATCCTTCGCTCGGTCTCAAGGGCATCCACGCGCCGACCTCCGCCTGGTGCGGGCGCCCTTGAGGACAGCCCCCACCATCGTCGGGTTGGTTGCCCGTGGGATAGGTCACCTTAGCCGTCGTGGCGACGTCCCTTCTTGACGTGATGGCCGTTTCGAATAACGTTTGGATTCCGATTGAGCGTGTGCGGCGACACCGCCCACCGTCGCGGCCTGCTCTAGGCTCGGCCACGTGAGCGCGACCATCGTCCCCTGCGCGGCGTCCTCCCTGGTCCTGGGACTGCTCGGCGAGGCCGGGCCGGACTCGTCGCTCGTCGAGGTGGCTCGCACCAGGGTGAGCGTGCACTACGAGACCGGCCGCGACGACGTACCGGTGCTGTGCGTGTGTACGCCGGCCGCCGTCCGGCTGCCGGCGTCCGTGGTCTCACCCGTTCTCCCGGTCGGTCCCACCCGCGTCGCAGGTGGCGTCCTGAGGGACCGGACCCGCTCGTGGCGGGTGGCTCGATGGTGGAAGCCACCCCGGCCCGTCGGACTCACCCCACCGTCCACGCTCACCTGGCCCGAGGGCGTACGACGTGCCGACTCCCTGAGGCCGGTCGAGCTGGTCGGCAGGGGGACCGGGTTGACGCCGAGCGGGGACGACGTGCTTGCGGGCGCACTGGTGGCCGCGCACGCCACCGCGGACCCGCGACTGGCGTGGCTGCGTTCGGAGACCGAGGACGCGCTGGCACGACGTCGCACGACGGCCGTCTCTCGGGCCCTGCTGCACCACGCCGTCGACGGCTGGGCCACGCCGGAGCTCGCCGACTTCGTGAGGGCTGCCTGCTCCTCCGTCGCGAGGCCGCCGGTCACGGCCCGGCTGCTTGCGGTGGGTCACACGTCCGGAGCGGCACTGGCCACCGGGGCTCTCTTCGTGCTCGGCAGCGCCGCATGAGGGCCGCATGAGGGCCGCATGAGGGCCGCATGAGGGACGTGGCCGTGCGGCCGGGAGCCTACGTCGACTCGGTGGCGCTGATGCAGGTCAGCCGGCAGGTGTCCGCGCTCGACGGGGTCTCCTCGGCCCTGGTTGCGATGGCCACCGACCTCAACGTCGAGCTCGCCCACGACATGGGGTTCGACGTCCCTGCCGTCTCTGCCAACGACATGCTGATCGCGGTGGAGGCCGACTCCCAGGAGGCTCTCTCGGCTGCGGTCGCCGAGCTGGACGCCGTCCTTGCCGGGGCCGCACATCCCCCCGCCTCCGCCGGGTTCGGCAGTGCCCCGGCGCCGGTGACGGTCGGGGCCGCAGCCTCCCGCACGAGGGCGACCGTGGCGCTGATCTCGACGCCGGGCCAGCACGCCTTCGCCGACGCGGTCGATGCGCTGGACGCCGGCCTGCACACCATGGTGTTCAGCGACAACGTGCCGCTCGAGCAGGAGGTGGCGCTGAAGGAGTACGCCGCCCCGGCCGGCCTGCTGGTGATGGGACCCGACTGCGGCACGGCGGTCATCGGGGGCGTCGGACTCGGCTTCGCCAACGTCGTACGCCCCGGACCGGTGGGGATCGTTGCGGCGTCGGGCACGGGTGCCCAGCACCTGATGGCACTCCTGGACGGCGCCGGCGTCGGCATCTCGCACTGTCTCGGGGTCGGGGGACGTGACTTGTCCACGCGGGTGGCGGGTCGGTCCACGATCCGCGCCCTCGACCTGCTGGAGGAGGACGAGGACACGTCGCTGGTCGTGGTCGTGTCGAAGCCTCCGTCGCCAGAGGTGGCGGAGCGGGTCCGGGCCCACGCGGCCGGGCTGAGCACACCCGTGCACCTGGCCCTGCTCGGCCCCGGTGAGCCGGACCTGACCGAAGTGGCGTCGGCGGTGGCAGAGGCGGTCGGTGGCGCATGGACTGCGCCCGAGCACTGGTCCGGGACGGTGCCGGGAGGACGGCCGGGCGGCTGCCTGCGGGGCCTGTTCAGCGGCGGCACGCTGTGCGACGAGGCGATGCTTGTGGCCTCGGCGGCCCTCGGCCGGATCTCCTCCAACATCCCGCTCGACCCTGCCTGGGCGCTGGGTGAGGACCTGCGCTCCGACAACTTCTCCTCCGACGGCCACACGATGGTGGACTTCGGCGACGACCGGCTGACGCGGGGCCGGCCCCACCCGATGATCGACGGCTCGGTCCGGGCCCGGCGGCTGGCTGCCGAGGTGGAGGACCCGACGGCCGGCGTGCTGTTCCTCGACGTGGTCCTCGGCCTCGGGTCCGCTCCGGACCCGGCCGCCGAGCTGGCCGGGTCGATCTCCGCAGCGACGGCCGCGGGGCTGCCCGTGGTGGTCTCGGTGATCGGCACCCGCGACGACCCTCAGGGTGTTCGGCAGCAGGCGGCCCTGCTCACCGACGCCGGCGCGTGGGTGTTCCGGTCGAACGCCGCCGCCGCCCGGTGCGCGGTCGACCTGCTCGCTCCCGCGGAGGACACCGCGCCGGACCCTCAGGAGGTGAACCCGTGACATTGCAGACTCCCCCGGCCGTGGTCACCGCCGGCGCCTCGATGCTGGCCGACTCGCTGACCGCGCAGGGCGTCGAGGTGTCCGCGGTGCGGTGGCAGCCGCCCGCCGGCGACCCGGCGTCGGTGGCCGCGGTGATGGGCGACCCACGACGGCGCGCCGCCAACACCCGGGCCCTCGAGGCGATGCTCGGTGCGCAGGCGCACCTGGTCGACGTACTCCCCGCGGGTGAGGCCCTCGGCCTGGAGCGCGGCCAGCTGCTGCACGCGGGCCCGCCGGTGACCTGGGACCAGGCGTCCGGACCGATGCGCGGGGCGCTCGTCGGAGCGCTGCTCTTCGAGGGTCTCGCCGACTCACCCGAGCGCGCGGAGCGTGCGCTGGCCGCGGGCGAGGTGAGCTGGGAGCCGTGCCACAGCCGTGGCGCGGTCGGTCCGATGGCAGGCGTCGTGTCCCCGTCGATGTGGGTGTTCTGCGTGCGCGACGAGCAGCGCGACGCGACCTCCTGGTGCTCGCTCAACGAGGGGCTGGGGAAGGTGCTGCGCTATGGGGCGTACGGCGGAGAGGTGCTCGAGCGTCTGCACTGGATGCGCGACGTCCTGGGGCCGCTGCTGCAGCACGCCGTGCGGGCCCGGGGACCCGTCGACGTCCGGGCGATCATCTCGCAGATGGTGCAGATGGGCGACGAGGGACACAACCGCAACCGGGCCGGCACCTTGATGTTCCTGCGCGAGGTGCTGCCCACGATGATCGACTCCGGCTTCCCCACCTCCGAGGTGGCCGAGGCGGTGCGGTTCGTCTCCGGCAACGACCACTTCTTCCTCAACCTGGTGATGCCGGCGTGCAAGC
>CAXSHL010000052.1:0-30646 GCA_964237315.1 uncultured Nocardioidaceae bacterium | reverse complement strand
CCGATCTGGGCGGAGTACGCCTGGGGCAGCTACTGGAACTGGGACCCCAAGGAGGTGTGGGCGTTCATCACCTGGGTGATCTACGCCGCCTACCTGCACGCCCGGGCGACCGCCGGCTGGCGGGGCAAGGCCGCCTCGGTGATCGCGCTGATCGCGTTCGCGTCCCTGTTGTTCAACTTCGTGGGGATCAACTACTTCTTCGGCGCCGGGAGCCTGCACTCCTACGCGCACTGAGCCCCGCCTTCGAGGCCCAGCAGAGCCCCCGCCGAGCGCCGGCAGGGTCACTCGCTGTTGGGGGTGTCCTCGTCCTTGCGGCGGTTGCGCCGGTTGAGGTCCCGCAGGAAGTCCTCGTCGTCGTCGGGGGCCACCGTGCGGGGCGGCGCAGGACGGGGCGGGGTGCGGCGACGGCTCGCGGACGCGCCACCCCGGCGACGCTCGATCAGCCAGAACAGGCTGTACACGAGCGCCGCGAACACGATCACCACGAGCAGGAACTTACCCACCTGCTCAGCCTAGGCAGGTCCGCAAGCCGTTCGTGAGGGGAGCGGTCAATCTCTTCGACTGCTTTCAGGTTGCAAGGGGCCTCGGGGGCGGCGACTAGGGTGGGCGCGTGAAGGAGTTCGTGGTCTACACCGTCGCGCGGATCGCTCTGTTCGTCGCGTCGTACGCCGTGATCGCCGGGGTCTACATGCTGGTGTCGGGCACGAGCTCCGTGCCGCTGGTCTGGCCGCTGCTGCTCGCTGCGGTGGTGTCGGCCGCCGCGTCGCTATACCTGCTCAAGGGACCGCGGTCGCGGTTCGCGGCCCGCGTCGAGGAGCGTGCGACGAATATGTCGCGGCGCTTCGAGGAGGCGCGCGCCAAGGAGGACCAGGACTAGCGATGCCGTTCCCCGGGAGTCCCGCACCAGGCGCCTGCCGGGAGGTGCACCGGTCACCGGACCGCACCTGGCTTAACGAGGCCGTGCGCAAGGTCGAGGCGGACAGCAACCGTTCGGCGGACACGCACCTGCACGTCTTCCCGCTGCCCGCGTCGTGGGACGTGGACCTCTACCTCAAGGACGAGTCGGTGCATCCGACCGGCTCCCTGAAGCACCGGCTGGCGCGCTCGCTGTTCCTCTACGCCCTGTGCAACGGCTGGGTGACCGAGGGCACCACGGTCATCGAGGCGTCCTCCGGCTCGACGGCGGTGTCCGAGGCCTACTTCGCCCGCCTCCTCGGCCTGCCGTTCGTCGCGGTGATGCCGGCGTCCACGTCGCGGGGCAAGATCGAGCTGATCGAGTTCCAGGGCGGTCGCTGCCACCTCGTGGAGGACCCGCGCACGATGTACGACGAGGCGCGGCGGCTGGCCACCGAGACCGGCGGGCACTACATGGACCAGTTCACGTTCGCCGAGCGGGCCACCGACTGGCGCGGCAACAACAACATCGCCGAGTCGATCTTCGAGCAGCTGGCCCGGGAGCGGCACCCGGTGCCGACCTGGGTCGTGGTCGGCGCGGGCACCGGCGGCACGTCCGCGACGATCGGGCGGTTCGTGCGCTACCGACGCTTCGACACCCGGGTGTGCGTGGTCGACCCGGAGAACAGCGCGTTCTTCGAGGGCTGGTCGAGCGGGGACCCCGGACACGTCACCGGCGTGGGCTCGCGCATCGAGGGCATCGGGCGTCCCCGGGTCGAGCCCTCGTTCCTGCCCTCGGTGGTGGACGCGATGATCTCGGTGCCGGACGCGGCCTCGATCGCGGCGATGCGCTGGTGCTCCTCGGTCACCGGCCGGCTGGTGGGCGGGTCGACCGGCACCGCCGTGTGGGGCGCGCTGCGACTCGTGGCGGCGATGCGCGAGGCGGGGACCCCCGGCAGCGTCGTCACCCTGCTCTGCGACGGGGGCGAGCGCTACGCCTCGACGTACTACGACGACGGGTGGCTGGCCGCCCAGGGTCTCGAGCTGACGCCGTACACAGAGACGCTCACGCGGTTCTACGACACCGGCACCTGGCTGGAGCCCTGACCCGCCGAGGCGTCCCGTTCTGCGGCCGGTGACGTGCCGAGGCGTCCCGTTCTGCGGCCGGTGACGTGCCGAGGCGTCCCGTTCTGCGGCCGGCGACGTGCCGAGGCGTCCCATTGTGCGGCCGGCGACGTGCCGAGGCGTCCCGTTCTGCGAAACGAATCGCAGAACGGGACGCCTCAGCGGCTTGGGGATCGCAGAACGGGACGCCTCAGTGGCCTGGGGATCGCAGGACGGGACGCCTCAGCGGGAGGCGACGAGCAGGCCGAGGAAGACACCGGCCGACCACACCAGCTCCGCGGCGCCGGTCCGGGCCAGCACCGGCACCAGGTCCCGGCCGGAGGCACCGCTGAGCACCGTCCGGGTGCCGGGCCCGACCGGGAGCACGAACGCCAGGCCCAGCAGGGCCAGCCGGCTCGTCGAGAGCGACACCGCGACCAGCGCAACGAACGCGACGCCGACGAGCATGGCGTAGAGCCCACGCGTGCGGGTCTCGCCCAGCACCACGGCCAGGGTGCGCTTGCCCGCCTCGCGGTCGGTCGGGATGTCGCGGAGGTTGTTGGCGACCAGGATCCCGCACGCGAGGGCGCCGACCCCGACGGCGGCGTACCACCCCGGGAGCGGGAGCGACTCGGTCTGCACGTAGGTCGTGCCCTGCACCGCGACCAGCCCGAAGAAGACGAACACCATCACCTCGCCGAGCGCCCGGTAGCCGTAGGGCATCGACCCACCGGTGTAGAACCACGCCGCCACCACGGCCAGTGCACCCACCAGCACCAGCCACCACGAGGTGGTCGCGGCCAGCACCAGACCCGCCAACACGGCGACGCCGAACGCCGTGAACGCCGCCGCCCTGACGGCTCCCGGCGACGCGACCCCCGAGCCGACCAGCCGCAGCGGGCCGACCCGGTCGGCGTCGGTCCCGCGGATGCCGTCGGAGTAGTCGTTGGCGTAGTTCACCGCGACCTGCAGCGCCAGGGAGACGAGCAGGGCCAGCCCGGCCTTCCACCACACCGCCTGGTCGACGTACGACGCGATGCCGGTGCCCGCGAGCACCGGCGAGACCGCGGCCGGAAGCGTGCGCGGGCGCGCGCCTTCGAGCCACTGCCCAGGGGTTGCCACAGTCGGGGATTCTCGCAGGCATAGCGTGGGACCTCGTGAGCAGCCCACAGCCGAGCGCGGGCCTGACCCCGGTGCGCGGCTCGGCCGCCGAGATCCTCGCGCTGCTCACGCGCTGGGACGCAGCGCCCGACCCGGAGCCGCTCGTCGTCGAGACCTCCGGCTCCACCGGCCGGCCCAAGCGGGTGGTGCTGTCACGGGCCGCGATGCGCGCGTCCGCCGACGCCACGCACGCCCGGCTGGGCGGCCCGGGGCAGTGGCTGCTCACCCTGCCGCCGGCCTACGTCGCCGGCCTCCAGGTGCTGTTCCGCTCGGTGCGGGCCGGCACGCAGCCGGTGGTGGCCGCGTCGACGGACCAGCTGCGTCAGGCCGCGGACGCGATGACCGGGTCCCGCCGCTACGTCTCGCTGGTCCCGACGCAGCTGCACCGGCTGGTCACTGGGAGCGACGGCGAGCTGTCCCGGTTCGACGCGGTGCTGGTGGGCGGTGCGGCCCTGGACCCCGACCTGCGCCGCCGCGCCGGTGGCGACGCGCGGCTGGTGACGACGTACGGCATGAGCGAGACCTGCGGCGGCTGTGTCTACGACGGTGTCCCGCTTGACGGTGTCGAGGTGGGGACGACCGAGGAGGGCCGGGTGCGGATCCGGGGACCCGTCCTCTTCGATGGGTACGACGGACAGCCGGACCTCACCGCGGAGGTCCTCCGGGACGGCTGGTTCCGCACCCAGGACCTCGGCCGGGTGCACGAGGACGGACGGCTGTGGCTGCGAGGGCGCGTCGACGACGTGGTGGTCAGCGGAGGGGTCAACGTGCCGGTCGGCGTCGTCGCCGAAGGACTCCGGTCACACCCGTCGGTCCGTGCGGCGGAGGTCGTCGGCGTGCCGGACGAGGAGTGGGGCGAGCTCGTGGTGGCGGTCGCCGACACCGACCTGAGCCTCGAGCAGCTGCGCGACCGGGTCGCCGAGGACCTGCCCCGCACCTTCGCACCGCGCCGGCTCGTGCGCGTCGACGCGCTCCCCCTGCTGCCCAACGGCAAGGTGGACCGGCTCGCGGTGCAGCGACTGGCGGCCGGGTCGTGACGCCGCTGGTCTTCTCGATCCCGATGCGCACGCGCTTCCGTGGCATCACCGTGCGCGAGGGCCTGCTGCTGCGCGGGGACGCGGGCTGGGGCGAGTTCAGCCCCTTCCTGGAGTACGACGCCGAGGAGGCCGCCCCCTGGCTGCGCGCGGCGTGCGAGGCGGCCGACGAGGGCTGGCCCGAGCCGCTGCGGGCCACCGTCCCGGTGAACGTCACGGTCCCGGCGGTGGCTCCGGAGCAGGCGGCGGCGATCGTGCGGGCAAGCAGCGGCTGCCGGACGGCGAAGGTCAAGGTCGCCGAGCCGGGGCAGCTGGTCGACGACGACCTCGCCCGCCTCGAGGCGGTCCGCGACGCCCTCGGCCCCGACGGCCGGGTCCGCGTCGACGCCAACGGCGGCTGGTCCTTGGACGACGCGGTCGCGCTGATCCCGTTGCTGGACAAGGCCGCCGGCGGCCTGGAGTACGTCGAGCAGCCCTGCGCGAGTGTCGAGGACCTCGCCGCGGTCCGGCGGCGGGTCGGCGTACGCATCGCGGCGGACGAGTCGATCCGTCGCGCCGCCGACCCCTACCGGGTGCGTGACCTCGAGGCCGCCGACGTCGCGGTCCTGAAGGTCCAGCCCCTCGGCGGGGTCCGCGCCTGCCTCCGCATCGCCGAGGACATCGGCCTGCCGGTCGTCGTGTCCAGCGCGCTGGAGACCAGCGTGGGCATCGCCGCCGGGGTGGCGCTCGCGGCCGCGCTCCCGGAGCTGCCGTTCGCGTGCGGCCTGGCGACCGTTCAGCTGCTCGCCGACGACGTGGTGGCGGACCCGCTGGTGCCGGTGGCCGGCGAGCTGCCCGTGACCCGGCCCGACGTAGACGCCGACGCGCTGCGGCGCACCGCCGCAGCCGAGGAGCGGTCCGAGCACTGGCGGCGTCGTCTCGACGAGGTCCGGCGGCGCCCGGCATGACACCCGCCAACGCCTCCACCGCCGCGGCCACGGTGCTCCTCGACGAGCTGGTCCGCTGCGGCGTTCGCGACCTCGTCCTGGCACCGGGGTCCCGGAGCGCGGCACTGGCGTTCGCTGCCCACGACGCCCAGGACCGGCTGCGCCTGCACACCCGCATCGACGAGCGGTCCGCCGGGTTCCTGGCGCTCGGCATCGCGCGCACGAGCAAGCGGCCGGTCGCGGTCGTCACCACCAGCGGTACGGCGGTCGCGAACCTGCACCCGGCCGTCCTCGAGGCGTCGCACGCGGGCATCCCTCTGGTCCTGCTGACCGCCGACCGCCCCGCGCGGCTGCGCGGCACCAACGCCAACCAGACCACCGACCAGACCCGCCTCTTCGGCAGCGCGGTCCGCGACCACGCCGACCTGCCGGCCGCCCACCCGGGGAGCGGCGACGTCGAGCGGCGCCAGGTGGCGTCCTGGCGCGCGGTGGCCGCCAAGGCGGCGGCGACCGCACGCGGCCGACTCGGAGGCCGGCCCGGCCCGGTGCACCTCAACGTGCAGCTCGAGGAGCCGCTGACCCCGGGCGTCGACGACGGGTGGGGGATCGCGCTGGACGGCCGCCTCGAGGACGAGCCGTGGATGCTCCCCGGGCCGCCGTGGCGCGCCGAGCCGGAGGAGCTGGACCCGCTGCCCCGCACGGTCGTGGTGGCCGGGGACGACGCGGGCCCACCGGCGCGGGTGCTCGCCGAGACCGCGGGCTGGCCGCTGCTGGCCGAGCCCACGAGTGGCTCGCGCACGGGTGGCTCGGTGGTCCGCACCTACCGGCTGCTGCTCGCCGACGACGACCTGGCCGGCCGGATCCAGCGAGTGGTCGTCTTCGGGCACCCGACGCTGTCCCGCCCGGTGGGCCGGCTGCTGGCCCGCGACGACGTGGAGGTGATCGCGGTCACCGGCGCGTCGGGGTGGTCCGACCCGGGCCTGCACGTCAGCCGGGTCGTGCACGCGGTCGCCACCGTCCCCGTTCCACCCGACGCGTGGACCGAGGAGTGGGCCGCGCGCGACGCGGACCTGTCCCGACGGCTCGACGCGCTGCTGGCGGCCGAGGGCACGATGACCCCTCACCACGTCGCGGGGGCGGTCAGTGCCGCCGTACCGGCCGGGGGGCTGCTGTTCGTGGGCGCCTCCAACCCGGTCCGGGACCTGGACCTGATGGTGGCGCCGTACGCCGTGGGCGACCGGCGGATGGTGGTCGGCAACCGGGGGCTCGCCGGGATCGACGGCTCGGTGTCCACGGCCGTCGGTGTCGCTCTCGGGCGCCCGCACAGCACCCGCGCCATCGCGCTGCTCGGGGACGTGACGTTCCTGCACGACAGCAACGGGCTGGTCCTCGGGCCCGGTGAGGAGCGCCCGGACCTGACCATCGTGGTGGTCAACGACGACGGCGGCTCGATCTTCGCCTCGCTCGAGCAGGGCGCGGCCCGGCACGGCGCGTCGTTCGACAAGCTGTTCGGCACCCCGCACGGCGTCGACCTGGCCAGCCTCTGCGCCGCCACCCGGACCCCGCACTGGAAGGTGGACTCGCTCGCCGAGCTCCGGCACGCGCTGGACACTCCCGCAGGTGGGATCGAGGTCGTGGAGGCGGTCGTCCGGCGCGACAACCGCCGTGACCTGGACGCCCGGATCCGGGCCCTCGCCACCGGCGAGTCCTATGCCTGATCCGAAGGCGCACCGCGTCAGGAGGCGCTTGGTGTAATGGACGCGTGCATGTGGTCCTCTCCCTGGCGGCACTCGCCGCCGTCGTCATCGTGGTCGTCGGGTTCTGCCGCCGCTACGACCTGCCGGCGCCCCTGCTGCTGGTGGCGATCGGTGCCGGGGCGTCGTACCTGCCGTTCGTGCCCGAGGTGCACCTGACCGAGGAGGTGGTGCTGGTCGGCCTGCTGCCGCCGCTGCTCTACTCGGCCGCCCTGCAGACCTCGCTGGTCGACTTCAACCACAACCGCCGGCCGATCCTGCTGCTCTCCGTGGGCCTGGTCGCGTTCACCACCGTCGGGGTCGCGGTGACCGCCTACTACGTGATCCCGCAGATGAGCTGGCCGGCGGCGTTCGCCCTCGGCGCCGTGGTCGCCCCGCCCGACGCCGTCTCCGCGACGGCCATCGCCCGGCGCATCGGGATCCCCCGCCGGATCGTGACCATCCTCGAGGGCGAGTCGCTGCTCAACGACGCCACCGCCCTCGTCGCCCTGCGCACGGCGATCGGCGTCGGCGGCAGCGTCACGGTCCTGGGGGTCGGCTTCGACTTCCTGCGGGCCGCCGTGGGCGGGATCCTCGTCGGGGTGCTTCTCTACCTCCTGGTGGGGAAGGTACGTCGCCGGGTGACCGACCCGGTCATCGACACCAGCCTGTCGCTCGTGACGCCGTTCGTGGCCTACGTCGCGGCCGAGCAGATCAAGGGGTCCGGCGTCCTCGCCGTGGTGATCGCCGGTCTCCTGCTCGGTCACCGGGCACCCGTGCTGCAGACCGCGTCGTCGCGCATCGCCGAGCGGCTGAACTGGCGGACCATCTCGTTCCTGCTGGAGAACTCGGTGTTCCTGCTCATCGGCCTGCAGGCGCGCTGGATCATCGCCGACGTCGACGAGGCCGGCGTACCGGTCACGGACGTGGTGAAGCTGTGCGCCTCCACCTTCGTCGCTGTCGTGGTCCTCCGGCTGGTGTGGGTAGCCCTCATCCGGCTGCTCCTGGTCCGTCCGGACGTGGACCGGGACACCGGGCAGAAGCCCTCCTGGCAGCACACCGCCGTCCTGGGGTGGTCGGGGATGCGGGGGGTGGTGACGCTGGCGGCGGCCTTCGCGATCCCGGAGTCGTTCGCCTACCGCGAGACGCTGATCCTCACCGCGCTCGTGGTCGCGGCCGGCACGCTGTTCGTGCAGGGCTCGACGCTGCCGTGGCTGGTACGACGACTCAGGCTGTCCGCACCCGACCCACGCGAGGACGCCCTGGCGCGAGCAGCCCTCTTCGAGAAGGCGACGGCCGCGGGGTTGGAGAGGCTCGAGACGCACCTCGGCGACGACGACCCGTTCGACACGATGGAGGCGCTGCGTGACCGCGCCAACCAGCGCAACACCGCCGCGTGGGAGCGACTGGGCAGCACCTCGACCCAGGAGGAGACGCCCAGCGAGGCCTACTCGCGTCTCCGGCTGGAGATGCTGGACGCGGAGCGCGAGAAGGTCTTGCAGGTGCGCAGCTCCGGCACCATCCCGCACGAGGTGGTGGAGGACGTGCTCACCGCCCTCGACATCGAGGAGTCGATGCTCGACTGGCGCAGTGAGCGGGACGTCGAGCTCGAGCAGGAGGACATGGTCAGTGGCATCACCGGCACCATCGCCCTCTGCGAGCACCTCGAGGACGCTCCTCGCGACGTGGAGACCCCTGGGCCGCGGGAGTGCGAGAACTGCGTCCGGGACGGGTTCACCAGCTGGGTGCACCTGCGCAAGTGCCTGACCTGCGGCCACCTCGGGTGCTGCGACTCGTCCCCGCGCCGGCACGCGAGCGCCCACTTCGAGGAGTGCACCCACCCGGTGATGCGATCGGCCGAGCCGGGTGAGGAGTGGCGGTGGTGCTTCGTGGACAGCCGGCTGGGCTGAGGATCCGCCCGCTGGGCTAGGTTTCCTGCATGCGCCTGACGAAGCTCGGACACGCCTGCGTCCGCATCGAGGTCGACGACGTCGTCCTGGTCCTGGACCCGGGTGGGTTCACCGAGCCAGGGGCCACCGACGGGGCCACCGCCGTGCTCATCACCCACGAGCACGCCGACCACCTCGACATCGACCAGCTGCGCGCGACCGACGCGCCGATCTACACGATCGAGGCGGTGCGCCGGCAGATCGCCGAGGCGGACGCCGCCGTCGCAGAACTAGTGCAGGTCGTCTCACCCGGGCAGCAGTTCGACCCTGGTCTGCCGGTGACCGCGGTCGGCGAGCGGCACGCGGTCATCCACCCGGACATCCCGCAGATCGACAACACCGGGTTCGTCCTCGATGTCGGGGGCAAGCGGGTCTACCACCCCGGTGACTCGTTCACCCCCGCTGGTGGGCCGGTCGACCTCCTGCTGCTGCCGGTGCACGCGCCGTGGAGCAAGCTGTCCGAGGTGGTCGACTTCGCCAGGACCGTCGGTGCGGCGCGGTCCCTGGCCGTCCACGACGGCCTCCTCAACGACGTCGGTCTGGGCCTCGTGGACCGGGTCGTCGGTGGTCTGCTCGACGATGACCAGCATGCGTTCGAGCGGGTGGCACCGGGCAGCGACGTCAGCCTCTGAGCGGGCTCTCACCGGCCAGCGAGTCGCGCACCGGCACGAACTTCGCCTGTGCCTCGGCGAGCTCGGACTCCGGGTCGGAGTCCGCGACCACCCCGCAGCCCGCGAACAGGCGGACCCGGTTGCCGGCTGCCTCGGCCGACCGCAGGGCCAGGCCCCACTCGCCGTCGCCGGTGGCGTCCATCCAGCCGACCGGACCCGCGTAGCGACCGCGGTCCATGCCCTCGATCTCGCTGATCAGCGCGGTCGCGACGTCGGTCGGGGTCCCCCCGACGGCGGCGGACGGGTGCAGCGCCTCGGCCAGGTCCAGCGACGTGCCGAGCGGGTCGGCGGTGTCGTGCATGACGCCGGCGACGTCCGTGGCCAGGTGCATGACGTTGGGCAGGTGGAGCACGAACGGTGACTCGGGAACGTTCATCGACGAGCAGTGCGGCTCGAGGGCGTCGGCAACGGAGCGCACGGCGTACTCGTGCTCCTCGAGGTCCTTCGACGAACGGGCGAGCGTGGCGGCCAGCGCGAGGTCCCGGCCGTCGTCCCCGGTACGTCGGATGGTGCCGGCCAGCACGCGCGAGGTCACGAGCCCGCGTTCGCGCCGCACCAGCATCTCCGGCGTGGCACCGAACAGTCCGTCCACGTGGAAGGTCCAGCACATCGGGTAGCCGTCCGCCAGTCGCCGCAGCGGCCAGCGCACGTCGATGTCCGCATCGGCGGTGGCCACCAGGTCCCGGGCGAGCACCACCTTCTCCAGCGCGCCGTCGTTGATCCGGCGGACCGCCTCGGCGACCACCGAGACCCACTCGGTGCCGCTCAGGGCGCCGTCGGAGAAGGCGATCCCCCGTGGTGCCTCGGGCTCGGAGGTGGCCCGCACCGCGGGGAAGGACGGGATGCTGCCCACGCCGATCGTGGTCAGCCAGGTGGTGCTGCCGCGGCGGCCCACGATGACCTCTGGCACCACCAGGACGCTGTCGCCCGGCTCGTCGGCGAACCCGAAGGAGCCGAAGCACACGACGCCCGTGCCGGGCCGGTCCACCTCGTCGCGCACGACGGCGGTGCGCACATGCTCGGACCACCAGGTCTTGGCGTCCGCGAACCGCTGCGGGCCCGACGTACGGCAGCTGGCGGCGACGCCCCAGCCGACCACGCCGTCGCCGCGGCGCACCCAGGCCGCCGTGCCGGTCGGGTCCGGGTCGTCAGGAAGGAGCGCCAGCAGGGGACCGGGGTCATCGATCGCGACCGTGCGGACCACCAGGGGTGCCGACTCCGGGCTTCGCCCGCTCAGATAGCTCGCGGTGCGGGAGTGCTCGGTCACGCCGGAAGCCTACGGCGGAGGTCGCAGGCTGCGGCTGGCTAGGGTGGGCCGGTGACCCGAGCGCAGCTCGACAAGAGGCCGGCCGACGTCGCTGCGATGTTCGACGCCGTCGCGCGGCGCTACGACCTGACCAACGACGTGCTGTCGCTGGGCCAGGACCGCCGGTGGCGCCGGCTCGTCGTGGACGCGGTCGACCCGCGACCGGGCGAGCGGGTGCTCGACCTGGCGGCCGGCACGGGCACCTCGAGCGAGCCGTTCGCGGAGCGAGGCGCCCACGTCGTGCCCTGCGACTTCTCCCTCGGCATGCTGCAGGTCGGCAAGCGAGCCCGTCCCCAGCTGGGCTTCACCGCCGGCGACGGCACGCGACTGCCGTTCGCGGACGACACCTTCGACGCGGTCACCATCTCCTTCGGGCTGCGCAACATCGTCGACCCGGACGCCGGGCTGCGGGAGATGCTCCGGGTGACCAGGCCCGGCGGGCGGCTCGTCGTGTGCGAGTTCAGCCACCCGACCTGGGCGCCCTTCCGGACGGTGTACGTCGAGTACCTCATGCGTGCCCTGCCCACCGTCGCCCGCGCCGTCTCCTCCAGCCCGGACGCCTACGTCTACCTCGCCGAGTCGATCCGGGCCTGGCCGGACCAAGCGGCGCTGGCTGCCCGGATCGCGGGGGTCGGCTGGTCGACCCCCCGCTGGCTCAACCTCTCCGGGGGCATCGTCGCCCTGCACCACGCCATCGCCTGACCCTGCCGAGCCGGCAGCCGGGCGGGGTCGCGTGATGTGACCTGGGCCCCTAGACTGGCCGGTGACAGCCATTAGTGAAGCAATTCACAAGGTCACATGACGCGACGCCTCACCGTCGTGACACGCGCAGCAACCCCCATGAGCAGCCCAGACTGAACAGCCCAGACTGAACAGCCCAGAGAAGGTGCCTCCCATGACCCGGACCACCGCCGACGCGCGGCAGGCCGACGTCATTGTCGTGGGGGCCGGACCGGCTGGGGCGAGTGCCGCCTACCACCTCGCCGAGGCCGGGGTCGACGTGCTGCTGCTCGAGAAGAGCGCCTTCCCCCGGGACAAGATCTGCGGCGACGGGTTGACCCCGCGGGCCGTGCGTCAGCTGATCGCGATGGGCATCGACCTCGACGCCCCGGGCTGGCAGAAGAACAAGGGCCTGCGGATCGTCGGCGCCGGTCATCGGCTGGAGCTGCCCTGGCCGGACCTCGCGGCCTTCCCGGACTACGGCCTGGTCCGCACCCGCTCCGACCTCGACGAGATCCTGGCCCGTCACGCGGAGAAGGCGGGCGCCCGGCTGACCGAGCGCACGTCGGTCACCGGCCCGGTGCTCGACGAGCGCTCGGGACGCGTGGTGGGAGTGACGGCCAAGCCGGTCGACGACAAGGGTCGTCGGGTGGGTGATGACGAGACCTACACTGCGCCGATGGTGATCGCCTGCGACGGCGTCTCGGCCCGGCTCGCCATCGCGCTCGGGCTCGAGCGCCGCGAGAACCGCCCGATGGCCGTCGGTGTCCGCGCCTACTACACGACCCCTCGCCACGACGACGGGTGGATGGAGTCGTGGCTGGAGCTGTGGGACGGGGATCCAGGCACCAGCAACCTGCTGCCCGGCTACGGCTGGATCTTCGGCGTGGGCGACGGCACCGCCAACGTCGGCCTCGGCATCCTGAACACCTCCAAGGCCTTCCAGCACGTCGACTACAAGGACGTGCTCCGGCGCTGGCTCGCTCAGACCCCGGACGAGTGGGGCTTCCGGGACGAGAACCTGGTCGGCCGGATCGGCTCGGCGGCTCTGCCGATGGGCTTCAACCGCAAGCCGCACTACACCCGAGGCGTGCTGCTCTCCGGCGACTCCGGCGGGATGGTGAACCCCTTCAACGGCGAGGGCATCGACTACGCCCTGGAGTCCGGGCACCTGGCGGCCGAGACCGTCGTGCAGGCGCTCGACCGCCCGGAGGGTCCGGCCCGCGAGCGGGTGCTCGAGGGCTACGCCGCTGCGTTGGACGCGGCCTACGGCGGCTACTTCACGCTGGGCCGGGTGTTCGCGAAGATGATCGGCAACCCGACCTTCATGAAGCAGGCGACCAAGTACGGTCTACCTCGGACCGCCCTGATGAGGTTCACGCTCAAGCTGATGGCCAACCTCACCGACCCGCACGACGGCGACGTCTCCGACAAGGTCATCAACGCACTCGCCCGCGTGGCTCCGGCCGCGTAGGCACCCACCCCAGCAGACTCGAGACGGATCCCCGGGCACCACGGGGAAGAAAAGGACAGGAGGGCCACGATGGACCTCTACACCCCCGTGCTGGCCCTGCTCCTCCTGGCCGGCGGCTTCGCGGTCTTCTCGGTCGCGATCAGCTCGCTGAGCGGCCCGAAGCGCTACAACCGGGCCAAGCTGGACTCCTACGAGTGCGGCATCGAGCCGACCCCGCAGGCGCTGGGCGGCGGCAAGTTCCCGGTGAAGTACTACATCACCGCGATGATGTTCATCGTCTTCGACATCGAGATCGTGTTCCTCTACCCGTGGGCCATCTACTTCGACTCGATGAAGCTGTTCGGCCTGGTCGAGATGGCCCTGTTCATCGCGACGGTCTTCGTCGCCTACGCCTACGTGTGGAGACGAGGCGGTCTCGAGTGGGACTGAGCCCAGACAGAACTGCAGAGCTGACGACAGCTGACCACGAGAGATCTGGCATGACGAGAGCTGGGGTGGCCTGATGGGCCTGGAGGAGAAGCTGCCGAGCGGCGTCCTGCTGACAACCGTCGAGGGCGTCGCCGGCTACATGCGCAAGGCGTCGTTCTGGCCGGCCACCTTCGGCCTGGCCTGCTGCGCCATCGAGATGATGACCTCGGGCGGACCGCGCTACGACCTGGCCCGCTTCGGCATGGAGGTCTTCCGGGCCTCGCCGCGGCAGGCGGACCTGATGATCGTCGCCGGCCGGGTCAGCCAGAAGATGGCTCCGGTGCTGCGTCAGATCTACGACCAGATGGCCGAGCCGAAGTACGTCCTGGCGATGGGCGTGTGCGCCAGCTCCGGCGGGATGTTCAACAACTACGCGATCCTCCAGGGCGTCGACCACGTGGTGCCCGTGGACATGTACCTCCCCGGCTGCCCGCCCCGCCCCGAGATGCTCATCGATGCGATCCTCAAGCTGCACAAGCAGGTCCAGTCGACCAAGCTCGGCGTGAACCGGCTGAACCAGATCGAGGAGCAGGAGACGGTCGCCCTGAACGCGCTGCCGACAAGCCAGATGAAGGGCCTGCTGCGGTGAGCGACGGCACGGGCGACCTGAAGCCCGAGGAGTTCCCGGAAGTCACTCCCGGCACCGAGCGGGACGCCACCGACCCCGACACCGACATCGCGGGAGGCAATCGGCTCCCCGCCGACCCCGAGCAGCTCGAGCCCGAGGTCGTCGGGGTGCGGCACGGCATGTTCGGCGTGCAGGGCACCGGAGACACGTCCGGGTACGGCGGGCTGGTGCGCCCGGTCGCGATGCCCGGCGGGACGCCACGTCCCTACGGCAGCTGGTTCGACGAGCTCGCCGACGTGCTCCTGGCCGGGCTCGACCAGGCAGGCATGGGGACCGGCCCGGGCGGAGCGATCGAGAAGGTCGTCGTGCACCGCGGCGAGCTGACGCTGTTCGTGCGCCGCAGGGACCTGCTCCAGGTGGCCCGGCTGCTGCGCGACGAGGCCCGGCTGCGCTTCGAGATGTGCCTCGGGGTGTCCGGCGTGCACTACCCCGACGACGCGGGCCGCGAGCTGCACGCGGTCTACCACCTGCTGTCCATGACCCACAACCGGCGGATCCGGCTCGAGGTCACCTGCCCCGACGCCGACCCGCACATCCCGTCCGTGGTCGCGGTCTACCCGACCAACGACTGGCACGAGCGTGAGACCTACGACTTCTTCGGAATCGTGTTCGACGGTCATCCCGCCCTGACGCGCATCGAGATGCCCGACGACTGGCCGGGCCACCCGCAGCGCAAGGACTATCCCCTCGGTGGCATCCCGGTCGAGTACAAGGGCGCCACCGTCCCACCGCCCGACACGCGGAGGTCGTACAACTGATGACCCAAACCCATGACCCCTACGCCCCTGAGTCCGACACCTCGGCAGGCCGGGTCTTCACCGTCACCGGGCAGGACTGGGACTCCGTCGTCCAGGGGATCAGCGACTACGAGGCCGACGACACCGACCACGACGACCACGTGGTGGTCAACATGGGTCCCCAGCACCCGTCCACGCACGGCGTGCTGCGGCTGATCCTCGAGATCGAGGGCGAGACCGTCACCGAGGCCCGGTGCGGCATCGGCTACCTGCACACCGGCATCGAGAAGAACATGGAGTACCGCTCCTGGGTGCAGGGCGTCACCTTCTGCACCCGGATGGACTACCTCTCCCCGTTCTTCAACGAGGCGACCTACTCCCTCGGCGTGGAACGGCTGCTCGACATCGAGGACGACATCCCCGAGAAGGCTCAGGTGATGCGCGTCCTGCTGATGGAGCTCAACCGCATCTCCAGCCACCTGGTCTGCATCGCCACCGGCGGCATGGAGATCGGCGCGCTGACCGTGATGACGATCGGGTTCCGCGAGCGAGAGATGGTGCTGGACCTGTTCGAGCTGATCACCGGGCTCCGGATGAACCATGCGTTCATCCGTCCCGGCGGCGTCGCCCAGGACATGCCTCCCGGCGCGCTCGACCAGATCCGGGACTTCGTCGCCCTGATGAGGAAGCGGCTCCCCGAGTACGCCGCCCTGTGCAACGCCAACCCCATCTTCAAGGGCCGCCTGGAGAAGGTCGGTCACCTGGACCTGGCCGGCTGCCTGGCTCTCGGCATCACCGGACCGGTGCTGCGCTCGACCGGCTTCGCCTGGGACCTGCGCAAGACCCAGCCCTACAGCGGCTACCAGGACTACGACTTCGAGGTCCAGACCTGGGACACCAGCGACGCCTACGGCCGCTTCCGGATCCGGCTCAACGAGATGTGGGAGTCGCTGAAGATCGTCGAGCAGGCGGCCGAGCGGCTCGCCGGGCTCGAGGGTGCGCCGGTGATGGTGGCCGACAAGAAGATCGCCTGGCCCAGCCAGCTCGCGGTCGGCAGTGACGGGATGGGCAACAGCCTGGACCACATCCGGCACATCATGGGCGAGTCGATGGAGGCCCTGATCCACCACTTCAAGCTGGTCACCGAGGGGTTCCGGGTGCCGGCCGGCCAGGCCTACGTGCCGATCGAGTCCCCGCGTGGCGAGCTCGGCGCCCACGTGGTCTCCGACGGCGGCACGCGGCCCTACCGCGTGCACTTCCGCGACCCGTCGTTCACGAACCTGCAGGCGACGTCGGTGATGAGCGAGGGCGGCATGATCGCCGACGTCATCGTGGCCATCGCCTCCATCGACCCCGTGATGGGTGGAGTCGACAGGTGACCGAGCTGCGTGCGAACGGCTCCGCCCAGGTCGGGCTGGACGCCGAGACGATGGCCGAGCTGGTCAGCATCACCCGTCGCTACCCCGAGGCCCGGTCGGCCCTGCTGCCGATGCTGCACCTCGTGCAGAGCGTCGAGGGGCGGGTCACTTCCCGCGGCATCGAGGCGTGCGCGGACATCCTCGGCATCTCCGCGGCGGAGGTGTCCGGCGTCGCCACGTTCTACACGATGTACAAGCGCCGCCCCGTCGGCGACTACCACGTCGGCGTCTGCACCAACACGCTGTGCGCGGTGATGGGCGGGGACGAGATCTTCGAGCGTCTCAAGGACCACCTCGACATCGGCAACGACGAGACCACTGACGACGGCAAGATCACGCTCGAGCACATCGAGTGCAACGCGGCCTGCGACTACGCCCCGATGATGACCGTGAACTGGGAGCTGATGGACAACCAGACCCCCGAGTCCGCGACGCGGCTCGTCGACGACCTGCGGGCCGGTGTCGAGGTCACCTCGACGCGAGGTCCGCGGATCTGCACGTGGCGCGAGGCCGAGCGGGTGCTGGCCGGCTTCCCCGACGACCGCGCCGACGAGGGGCCCGGCGCGGGGCCCGCATCCCTGCTGGGGCTGCGGATCGCCCGCGCGAACGGCTGGGCGGCGCCGAGCACCGACCGCGAGGGTGACCCCGGCTCCCCGGCCGACACGGCGGTGGGAGCGGCGCAGGAGTCCGACGCGAGCGACGACGAGTCCGCCATGCGCGTGGAGAAGTCGGGCGCAGGCACGCACGGCGGCAAGGACGAGGTGGACGAGTGAGCGAGCAGGCCGACCAGATCGGGGTCCTGACCCCGGTGCTGTCGAAGCACTGGGACAGCGACCGGTCCTGGACGCTGGAGTCCTACGAGGGCACCGGCGGCTACGCCGCCCTGGACACCGCCTTCGCCATGCCCCAGGACGACGTCATCGCGCTGGTCAAGGACTCGGGCCTGCGGGGCCGGGGCGGCGCGGGCTTCCCGACCGGCATGAAGTGGGGCTTCATCCCGCAAGACGACGGCAAGCCGCACTACCTGGTGGTCAACGCCGACGAGTCCGAGCCGGGCACCTGCAAGGACATCCCGCTGATGATGGCGACGCCGCACACGCTGGTCGAGGGCGTGATCCTCACCTGCTACGCCATCCGTGCGAACCACGCGTTCATCTACGTGCGGGGCGAGGTGCTGCACGTCGTACGCCGGCTGCAGCGCGCCGTGCAGGAGGCCTACCTCGCCGGCCACCTCGGCGAGAACATCCACGACTCCGGGTTCGACCTGCAGGTGACGGTGCACGCGGGTGCGGGTGCCTACATCTGCGGTGAGGAGACCGCTCTGCTGGACTCCCTCGAGGGCCGTCGCGGACAGCCGCGGCTGCGTCCGCCGTTCCCTGCGGTCGCCGGCCTGTACGCCGCCCCGACCGTGATCAACAACGTGGAGTCGATCGCGTCGGTGCCGTGCATCATCAGCAACGGAGCGGAGTGGTTCAGCTCGATGGGCACCGAGAAGAGCAAGGGCATGACGCTCTACTCGCTGTCCGGACACGTCAAGAACCCCGGCCAGTTCGAGGCCCCGCTCGGCATCACGCTGCGCGAGCTGCTCGACATCGCCGGCGGGGTGCGCGAGGGGCACGAGCTCAAGTTCTGGACTCCCGGCGGCTCGTCCACGCCGATCCTGACCGCCGAGCACCTCGACGTGCCGCTGGACTACGAGGGCGTCACCGCGGCCGGGTCGCTGCTCGGCACCAAGGCGCTGCAGATCTTCGACGAGACGACCTGCGTCGTGCGGGCCGTGCTGCGCTGGACGGAGTTCTACAAGCACGAGTCGTGCGGCAAGTGCACGCCGTGCCGCGAGGGCACCTGGTGGCTCGTGCAGACCCTCGCCAGGCTCGAGCAGGGCAACGGCTCCGAGCACGACCTCGAGACGCTGCTGGACCAGTGCGACAACATCCTGGGCAGGTCGTTCTGCGCGCTCGCGGACGGTGCGGTCTCCCCGATCACCTCCTCGATCCAGTACTTCCGGCAGGAGTACGTCGACCACTTCACCCACGGCGGCTGCTCGTTCAACCCGGCGGCCGCCACCCTCTTCGCCCCCGTGGGAGCAGGAGCATGACCGTCGACCAGCAGTCGCAGAAGACCGACCTCGTCACGCTGACCGTGGACGGGGTGGAGGTCAGCGTCCCCAAGGGCACGCTGGTGATCCGCGCCGCCGAGCAGGTCGGGGCGCAGATCCCGCGGTTCTGCGACCACCCGCTCCTGGCCCCGGTCGGCGCGTGCCGCCAGTGCCTGGTCGAGGTGGCGATGCCCGACCGCGACGGCAACGTGAAGCCGATGATGGGCCCGCCCGGTCGGATCAAGCCGCAGGCGTCCTGCACGCTGGTCGCGTCCGAGGGCATGGTCGTGAAGACGCAGGGGACCTCGGAGGTCGCGGACAAGGCGCAGCAGGGCAACATGGAGTTCCTGCTCGTCAACCACCCGCTCGACTGCCCGGTGTGCGACAAGGGCGGCGAGTGCCCGCTGCAGAACCAGGCGATGTCCAACGGCCGCGGCGAGAGCCGGTTCTTCGACAGCGGAGGGGCCAAGCGGACCTTCCCCAAGCCGCTCGCCATCTCCGCCCAGGTGCTGCTCGACCGGGAGCGGTGCGTGCTCTGCGCGCGGTGCACCCGCTTCTCCGAGCAGATCGCGGGTGACCCGTTCATCGCGCTGATCGAGCGGGGAGCCCTGCAGCAGGTGGGGATCTACGAGCGCGAGCCGTTCGAGTCCTACTTCTCCGGCAACACGATCCAGATCTGCCCGGTAGGGGCGCTGACCTCGGCGTCGTACCGCTTCCGCTCGCGGCCGTTCGACCTGGTGTCCACCGACTCGGTGTGCGAGCACTGCGCGTCGGGCTGTGCGCTGCGCACCGACCACCGTCGCGGCAAGGTCACCCGCCGCCTCGCCGGCAACGACCCGGACGTCAACGAGGAGTGGAACTGCGACAAGGGCCGCTTCGCGTTCCGCTACGCCCGCCTGGAGGACCGGCTCACGACGCCGCTGGTCAGGGACGCCGAGACCGGCAAGCACCGCCCCGCGTCCTGGCCCGAGGCGTTCGCGGCCGCGGCTCGCGGGCTGGCCGCTGCCCAGGGCCGGGTCGGGGTGCTCACCGGCGGCCGGCTGACCGGTGAGGACGCCTACGCCTACAGCAAGTTCGCCCGGGTGGCGCTGGGCACCAACAACATCGACTTCCGGGCCCGCGCGCACTCCGCGGAGGAGGCCGACTTCCTGGCCGCCCACGTGGTGGGGAAGGCGCTCGACGTCACCTACGCCGACCTCGAGAGGGCCGGCGTCGTGGTGCTCGCCGGGCTGGAGCCCGAGGACGAGTCGCCGATCGTCTTCCTGCGGCTGCGCAAGGCCGCCAGCAAGAAGACCCGGGTGGTCTCCATCGCGCCGTTCACCTCCCGCGGACTGCAGAAGATGTCCGGCACGCTGGTCCGCACCGCCCCGGGCGACGAGCCGGCCGCCCTGCAGGCGCTCGCCGAGGACGCCGACGTGGCACTGGACGCGGGCGGCGTGATCCTGGTCGGTGAGCGGCTCGCGACCGTTCCCGGGGCGCTGACCGCGGCGCTCGACCTGGCGAGGACCACCGGCGCCAAGCTGGCCTGGGTGCCCCGACGGGCCGGTGAGCGGGCGGCGCTGGAGACCGGCTGCCTGCCGACCCTGCTGCCCGGCGGGCGGCCGGTGACGGACGCAGCCGCCCGCGTGGACCTCGGCACCGTGTGGGGCAGCACCGTCCCGACCCGGGCCGGCCGGGACGCGGACGCGATCCTCGCGGCTGCCGCCGGCGGTGAGGCGCTCGTGGTGGCCGGCGTGGACCCGGTCGATCTACCCGACCGGGCGATGGCCCTTGCCGCCCTGCGCAACTCCCGGTTCTTGGTCAGCCTGGAGATCCGGGCCGGCGCCGTCACCGAGCACGCCGACGTCGTCTTCCCGGTCGCTCCGGTGGCGGAGAAGTCCGGCATGTTCGTGGACTGGGAGGGCCGGGTGCGGATGTTCGGAAAGGTGCTGGCGGACTCCCACGCCCTGCCGGACCTGCGCGTGCTCTCCGGGATCGCCGACGAGCTGGGGGTGGACCTCGGCTTCAAGACGGTCGACCAGGCCCGCACCGAGATGGCGGAGCTGGGCGCCTGGGACGGCAGTCGCGCGCCGATGCCGCCCTTCGCCCCTCGACTGTCCGGTGCCCACGCCGTCGCGCCGTCCCGGTGGTCGCGCGAGTCCGACGGCTCGCAGGACACCGTGCGGGTGGCGACCTGGAAGATGCTCATCGACGACGGCCGGATGCTCGACGGCGAGGACGCGCTGAAGTCGACGGGGCGTACGCCGGTGGCGCTGGTGTCCCCGGGCACGCTCGCGGGGCTCGGGCTCACGGTCGGCCGGCACGTCACCCTCTCCGGTGAGACCGGCGCGACCAGCCTGCCGCTGGGTCTCGCGGACCTGCCGGACGGCGTGGTGTGGGCGCCGACGATGTCGGTGGCGTCGAGATGGACTCCCGCCGCGGGATCGGTCGTCAGACTGCAGGCAGCAGACGGAGGGCGAGCATGACCAGCAACCTCGGGACGGTCCTGGCGGTCGACGACCTCTCGGCCTTCGGCCACGACGCGCTGTGGGTCGTGCTGCTCAAGGCCGTGCTGATCTTCGTGATCCTGGTCCTGCTGACGCTGTTCAACATCTGGGCCGAGCGCCGGGTGGTGGCGCGCATGCAGCACCGCATCGGCCCCAACGTCAACGGGCCCTTCGGCCTCCTCCAGTCGCTGGCCGACGGAGTCAAGCTGGCGCTGAAGGAGGACATCATCCCCACCGCCGCGGACAAAGTGGTGTTCCTGCTCGCGCCAGTGCTGTCCACCGTGCCGGCGTTCCTGGCCTTCGCGGTGATCCCGTTCGGTCCGGACGTGAAGATCCCGTTCACCGACCGCACCACGCCCCTGCAGCTGACCGACATGCCGGTGGGCGTGCTGTTCGTGCTGGCGATCAGCTCGATCGGCATCTACGGCATCGTGCTCGGTGGCTGGTCGAGCGGGTCGACGTACTCCCTGCTCGGTGGGCTGCGCAGCTCGGCACAGATGATCTCCTACGAGGTCGCGATGGGCCTGGCGCTGGTGGCGGTGTTCCTCTACTCCGGCTCGCTGTCCACGTCCGGGATCGTCGACGCCCAGGAGCGGCTGTGGTTCGCGGTCAACCTCTTCCCGTCGTTCGTCATCTACCTGATCGCCATGGTCGGGGAGACCAACCGGGCACCGTTCGACCTGCCCGAAGCCGAGGGCGAGCTGGTCGGCGGCTTCCACACCGAGTACAGCTCGCTGAAGTTCGCGCTGTTCTTCCTCGCCGAGTACGTCAACATGGTCACCGTCTCGGCGCTCGCGACCACGCTGTTCCTCGGCGGGTGGCGCGCGCCCTGGCCGATCTCGGCCATCAACGACGGCATGTTCAACACCGGCTACTGGCCGTTCCTGTGGTTCATGGCCAAGGTGCTGATCTTCATCTTCGGGTTCATCTGGCTGCGCGGCACGCTGCCCCGGCTCCGCTACGACCAGTTCATGAAGTTCGGCTGGAAGCTGCTGATCCCGGCGTCCCTGGTCTGGATCGTGCTGGTCGCGGCGATCCGGTTGGTCAGCCTCGACGGCGGCCTGGACCGCAGGTATCTCGTCGGAGCGCTGGCGGTCGTCGCGGTGCTGTGCGTGCTGGTCTACTTCGTCGGTGACTCTGACCAGGGAGCCGAGGAGCCCGAGCTGTCCACCACGGCCGACGGCGACGACACCGGCGAGGACGACTTCGACGCGTTCGCCGGCGGCTACCCTGTGCCGCCGATGAGCTCCGCACAGGCCACCACGGTCCCCAGGGCCGGCTCCACCGGGAAGCGTGACTAGATGCCCACACTCAAGGAACAGTTCTGGGACCCGGTCGCGGGCTTCGGGGTGACCTTCCGGACGATGTTCCGCAAGGTCGTCACCGAGCAGTACCCGTATGAGAAGAAGCCGACCGCGCCCCGCTTCCACGGCCGGCACCAGCTCAACCGCTGGCCGGACGGGCTGGAGAAGTGCATCGGCTGCGAGCTGTGCGCCTGGGCGTGCCCGGCGGACGCGATCTACGTCGAGGGCGCCTCGAACACCGACGGGGACAGGTTCTCGCCCGGGGAGCGGTACGGTCGCGTCTACCAGATCAACTACCTGCGCTGCATCCTGTGCGGGCTGTGCATCGAGGCGTGCCCGACCCGGGCGCTGACCATGACCAACGAGTACGAGCTCGCGGACAACAACCGCGAGGACCTGATCTATGAGAAGTCCGACCTGCTCGCCCCCTTGCTGCCCGGCATGACCCAGCCCCCGCACGAGATGCTGATCGGCGAGGACGAGGGCGACTACTACCGCGGCACGTTCAAGACCCGGGAGCGGTCCGCACCGAGCAGCGCGGCCGGGAGCCCGTCAGCAGGAAACGAGGTCTGAGCAGATGGTCGCCTTCTGGATCCTGGCCCCCATCATGGTGGCCTGCGCACTCGGCATCCTGTTCGCCCGCAAGGCCGTGCACGCGGCCCTGCTGCTCGCGGTGGTGATGATCAGCCTCGCCATCCTGTACGCCGTGCAGAGCGCGCCGTTCCTGTTCGTGGTGCAGATCATCGTCTACACCGGCGCCATCTTGATGCTGTTCCTGTTCGTGCTGATGCTCGTCGGCGTCGACGCGTCCGACTCGATCGTGGAGACGATCCGTGGCCAGCGGGTGATGGCGACCGTGGTCGGACTGCTGTTCGGCCTCGTCCTGGTGCTCGGTCTCGGGCAGGTGTCGATCGGGGCGGTGGCCGGGCTGAGCGCCGCGAACCAGGACGGCAACGTGCCGGGCCTCGCGCAGCTGCTGTTCTCCCGCTACATCTTCGCCTTCGAGGCGACCAGCGCGCTGCTCATCACCGCCGCCATGGGCGCGATGGTCCTCGCGCACCGCGAGCGGCTGACCCCCAAGCCCACCCAGGCGGGCCTGGCGGCACAGCGGATGCGCGACTACGCCGAGAAGGGCACGCAGCTCGGGCCGCTGCCCGCGCCCGGTGTCTTCGCCCGTCACAACGCCGTGGACACGCCCGCCCTGCTGCCGGACGGCACCCCCTCGGAGATCTCGGTGTCCCGGACGCTCACGGCTCGGGGCAACGTGCGCACCGCCCCCGCCAGCGACGTGGACACCCTGACCGGCTCGATGGGCGACGGCACGTCGTACCGCCCGGTCACCCGCTCGGGACCGCGAGGTGCGATCGACGGCCCGCACGCCCCTCGTGAGACCCAGGGACCGGACGGCACCGACAGCGCGGACAGCCCGGAGAGCCCATCGAGGGAGGGCCACCGGTGAGCGGCTCGCCCTTCCTTGTGCTCTCGGCGATCCTGTTCACGATCGGCAGCGTCGGGGTGCTGACCCGGCGCAACGCCATCGTGGCGTTCATGTGCGTCGAGCTGATGCTGAACGCCTCGAACCTCGCCCTCGTCACCTTCTCGCGCACCAACGGCAACCTGGACGGGCAGGTGGCCGCGTTCTTCGTGATGGTGGTCGCCGCCGCCGAGGTGGTCATCGGGCTGGCGATCATCATGACCATCTTCCGCACCCGCCGCTCGGCCTCGGTCGACGACGCGAGTCTGCTGAAGTACTAAGGAGCCGATCCGTTGATGACCCCTGCCCTGGCGGAGTCCGTCCCCGTGGTGGACCCGTCCGCCACGAGCGGCGTGCTCTCCCTGCTCTGGCTGATCATCGCGCTGCCCGCCCTCGGCGCCGCCGTCATCCTGCTGCTGGGCAACCGTCGCACCTCGTCGTTCGCGCACCTGCTCGGCTGCGCGACCGTGCTCGGCTCGTTCCTGCTCTCCCTGCTCGCCTTCTTCGCGCTGCTCGGTCGTGACGAGAGCGACCGGCAGGTGGGCCAGGTCGTCTACACCTGGCTGCAGGGCGGCAGCTTCCGGGCCGACTTCGGCCTGCTCTACGACCCGCTGTCGGCGCTGTTCCTGCTGCTGATCACCGGGGTCGGCTCGCTGATCCACATCTACTCGGTCGGCTACATGGAGCACGACGCGCGCCGCGCCCGGTTCTTCGCCTACCTGAACCTGTTCGTCGCGGCGATGCTCACGCTGGTGCTCGCCGACAACTACCTGCTGATGTTCCTGGGCTGGGAGGGCGTCGGCCTCGCGTCGTACCTGCTGATCGGCTTCTGGCAGCACAAGCCGTCTGCCGCGGTGGCCGCCAAGAAGGCGTTCATCGTCAACCGGGTCGGGGACATCGGGATGGCGCTCGGCACGATGCTGGTCTTCACGACCTTCGGCACCGTGGCCTTCTCCGGGGTGTCCGCCGGCGCCGGGCAGGCCTCGCACACGACGATGACGGTGCTCGGGCTGCTGTTCCTGCTGGCCGCGTGCGGCAAGTCCGCGCAGGTGCCGCTGCAGTCCTGGCTGCTGGACGCGATGGAGGGCCCGACCCCGGTGTCCGCGCTGATCCACGCCGCGACGATGGTCACGGCCGGGGTCTACCTCGTGGTCCGCTCGAACTTCATCTACGACTACACCCAGGCCGCGCAGACGGCGGTCGTCATCGTGGGTGCCGTGACCCTGCTGTGGGGCGCGGTCATCGGCTGCGCGAAGGACGACATCAAGAAGGCGCTGGCCGGCTCCACGATGAGCCAGATCGGCTACATGATGCTCGCCGCGGGCCTCGGTCCCGCCGGCTACCCGTTCGCCATCTTCCACCTGCTCACGCACGGCTTCTTCAAGGCCAACATGTTCCTCGGCGCCGGCTCGGTGATGCACGCCATGGACGACGACGTGAACATGCGGCACTACGGCGGCCTGGCCAGGCTGATCCCCTACACCTTCGCGACGTTCGCCGTCGGCTACCTCGCCATCATCGGCATCCCGCCGTTCGCGGGCTTCTGGTCCAAGGACAAGATCATCGAGGCTGCGTTCGGCGACAACCTGCTGGTCGGGCTGGCCGCCCTGGTCGGAGCCGGCATCACCGCGTTCTACATGACTCGGGTGATGCTGATGACCTACCTCGGGGAGAAGCGCTGGGCCGAGGGCGTGCACCCGCACGAGTCGCCCAAGGTGATGACGGTGCCGCTGATGATCCTCGCCGCCCTCTCGGCGCTGGGCGGCCTGCTGCTGCTGGGCGGCTGGGTCGTCGACTGGCTCGCGCCGGTGGTGGGCGAGGAGGTCCACGTGGACCTCGCGGTCCCGACCATCGTGCTCACCCTGATCGTGCTGCTCGTGGTGCTGGCGGGCATCGGCGTCGCCTGGACGACGGTCGGGCGGCACGACGTGCCGCGCACCGCGCCGACCAAGGTGTCGCTGTTCACCCGGGCGGCGCGGGCCGACCTCTACGGCGACGCCATCAACGAGGGGCTGCTGATGCGGCCGGGTGACCAGTTCGTGAACGGCCTGGTCACCTTCGACGACACCACCCTGGACCGCTTCGTGACCGGCACGGGGGGCGCGTTCGGCGCGATGTCCTCGACGTTCCGCCGGCTGCAGACCGGATTCGTCCGGTCCTACGCGCTCTCGGTGCTGGTCGGTGCCCTGCTGGTCGTCGTGGCGATGCTGGCGGTGCAGCTGTGAGCGACTTCCCCTGGCTGACCATCGCGCTGCTGCTCCCGCTGGTGGGTGCCGTCGTCGTGGCGGTGCTGCCCCAGCCCGGTCGGGACGCCGACGGGCGCCGGATCCCCTCGGCGCTGCCGAAGCAGGTCGCGCTGGGCTTCTCGCTGGTCACGCTGGCCGTGGTCGCGTACGTCGGCCTGGCGTTCGACCCGGGCGGTGCGCGCTACCAGTTCAGCGAGACCCACGACTGGATCCGGGTGTTCGGCGCGCACTACGCGCTCGGCGTCGACGGCATCGGCCTCACCCTGGTGCTGATGACCGCGATCCTGAGCCCGGTGGTGATCTTGGCCTCCTGGAACGACGGGGACGACGGCCGCTGGGGCGCCGGGGCGTTCTTCGCCTGGCTGCTGGCGCTCGAGGCGCTGTCGATCTGCGTGTTCTCCGCGACCGACGTGTTCTTGTTCTACGTGGTCTTCGAGGCCACCCTGATCCCGATCTACTTCCTGATCGGCGGGTTCGGCGGCGCCAAGAGGTCGGCCGCCGCGGTCAAGTTCCTGATCTACAACCTCTTCGGCGGGCTGCTGATGCTGGCCTCCGTGGTCGGGCTGTACGTCGTGTCCGCGAGGTCGTCGACGGGTCCGACGTACCTCCTCTCGGAGCTGAGCCAGGTCTCGATCGACCAGAACGTCGGACGGTGGCTGTTCGTCGGCTTCTTCGTCGCGTTCGCGATCAAGGCGCCGATGGTGCCGGTGCACACGTGGCTGCCGGACGCCGCCGAGGAGGGCAGCGCCGGCACGTCGGTGATGCTGGTCAGCGTGCTGGATAAGATCGGCACCTTCGGGATGATCCGGTTCTGCCTGCAGCTGTTCCCCGAGGCGTCGCGGTGGGCGACCCCGGTGGTGCTGGTGCTCGCCGTGGTGAGCGTGCTGTGGGGCGCGATCGCGGCGATCGGGCAGAACAGCATGCCGCGGCTGATCGCCTACACCTCGGTCTCGCACTTCGGGTTCATCGTGCTGGGCATCTTCGTGCTGAACAGCTACGGCCAGTCCGGGTCGACGCTCTACATGTTCAACCACGGCATGTCGACCGCCGCCCTGTTCCTGGTGGCCGGGTTCCTGATCAGGCGTCGGGGGTCGGACCTGATCAGCGACTACGGCGGGGTGGAGAAGGTGGCTCCCGTGCTGGCTGGGACGTTCCTGGTAGCCGGTCTGTCGTCCCTGTCGCTTCCGGGGCTCTCGCCGTTCGTCTCGGAGTTCCTGGTGCTGCTGGGCGCGTTCTCGCACGCGTGGTGGTGGGGTGCTGCCGCCGTGCTCGGCATCGTGCTCGCGGCGCTCTACATCCTGCTGATGTACCAACGCACGATGACCGGTCCGACGGTGCCTGCCGTGGCCGGCTTCAAGGACCTGAACACCCGCGAGGTCGTGTCACTCGCGCCGCTGCTGGTGCTGATCGTGGTGCTCGGGTTCTTCCCGCGCCCGCTCACCTCGATCATCAACCCGGCCGTCGCCGACACCCTGCAGCAGATCGGCGCCAAGGACCCGGCGCCCACCGTGCCCGCGCAGGCCGCGTCGTCGAAGGAGACCCCGTGAACCTGGCAGCCGACTTCGTCAAGCCCGAGGTCCAGTACGGCCTCATCTCCCCGCTGCTGATCGTCTTCGGTGCGGCCACCCTCGGCGTGCTCGTCGAGGCGTTCGTGGCCCGCCGCTCCCGCTACCTGGTGCAGACGGCGCTGGCGCTGGTCGGGGTGCTGGCCGCTCTGGTGGCCACCGTCCTGGTGGCCGCCGACCTGGCGCCCAAGGGCACGTCCGGTCGCGGCCGGATCGCGGTCGGCGGGGCCATCGCGGTCGACGGCCCGTCGGTGTTCATCTGGGGCACGGTCCTGGCGCTCTCGCTGATCAGCGTGCTGCTGTTCGCGGAGCGCACCCTCGAGGGTGGGGTCACCGCCTTCGCGGGCCAGGCGGCAGCGCTGCCGGGGACCTCGGCCGAGCGAGACGCGTCGACGCAGGGCCTCGAGCACACCGAGGTCTTCCCGCTGATGATGTTCTCCATCGGCGGCATGCTGCTCTTCCCGGCGGCCAACGACCTGGTGACGATGTTCGTCGCGCTCGAGGTGCTGTCCCTGCCGTTGTACCTGCTCTGCGGCCTGGCCCGGCGCCGTCGGCTGCTGAGCCAGGAGGCGGCACTGAAGTACTTCATGCTGGGCGCTTTCAGCTCCGGCTTCTTCCTCTACGGGATCGCGCTCACCTACGGCTTCGCGGGCTCCATGAACTTCGCCGACATCTCCGAGGCGGTCTCCGGCCGCATCGGCGGCCAGGCCCTGCTGCTCGCGGGCATCGGGCTGATGGCGGTCGGCATGCTGTTCAAGGTCGGCGCCGCGCCGTTCCACGCCTGGACACCCGACGTCTACCAGGGGGCGCCGACGTCGGTGACGGCGTTCATGGCGGCGTGCACCAAGGTCGCGGCCTTCGGAGCACTGCTGCGGCTGTTCTACGTCGCCTTCGGTGCGGCCCGCTGGGACTGGACGCTGATGATCGGCATCGTCGCGGTGCTGACCATGCTGGTCGGCTGCGTGCTGGCGATCACCCAGACCGACATCAAGCGGATGCTGGCCTACTCCTCGATCTCGCACGCCGGGTTCATCCTGGTCGGGTTCGTCGGGCTGCACTCGGTCACCGGGTTCGGCGGGGCGGAGCTGTCCTCGATCCAGGCCGTGCTGTTCTACCTGGTCACCTACGGCTTCATGACCATCGGCGCGTTCGCGATCATCACCGTCGTACGAGACGCCGGAGGTGAGGCCACCAGCCTGTCCAGGTGGGCCGGGCTCGGCAAGGAGTCACCGGTGGTGGCGGGGGTGTTCGCGTTCTTCCTGCTCAGCATGGCGGGCATCCCGCTGACGTCCGGCTTCGCCGGCAAGTGGGCGGTCTTCACCTCCGCCGTGTCGGGCGGGGCCTGGCCGCTGGTCGTGGTCGCGGTGGTGCTCTCCGCCGTCGCGGCGTTCTTCTACGCGCGGGTGATCGTGGTGATGTTCTTCTCCGAGCCGGTCGGCGAGGGGCCCGTCGTGATGAACCCCAGCCTCCTCACGACTATCGTGATCGCTGTCGGCCTCGCTGTGACCGTCGTCCTGGGCGTGTACCCCGGGCCCGTGCTCGACCTGGCCGCGACCGCTGGTCAGTTCATCCGCTGACCCCGTGCCTTGAGATGAGCAGCAGATGACGACGACCGGGCCGAGCCCGACGGGCGCGAACTCGTCGTTGGCACTGCCGGTCCTCGACGACGCGCTGGACGCGCGGCTGCGATCCCAGCTGGCGCTGGTCGAGGAGCGGCTGGACCGCGAGGTGCGCAGCGTGGCGCCGTTCGTCACCGAGGCGGCCCGGCACCTCCTGCACGCCGGCGGCAAGCGCTTCCGTCCCGCCCTGGTGCTGCTGGCTGCCGAGGCGGGTGACTCCTCCCTGCCGGGGGTGATCACCTCCGCCTGCGTCGTGGAGCTGACCCACCTGGCTTCGCTCTACCACGACGACGTGATGGACGAGGCCGCGCTGCGTCGCGGCGCAGAGTCGGCCAACGCCCGCTGGGACAACCACGTCGCGATCCTGACCGGCGACTTCCTGTTCTCCAAGTCCTCGGAGCTCACGGCGACGCTCGGCGCCGACGCCGTGCGCATCCAGGCCGAGACGTTCACCAAGCTCGTCGAGGGCCAGATCCTGGAGACCCTCGAGCCGGGCCCCGACCCGTTGGCGCACTACCTGCGCGTCGTGCAGGGCAAGACCGGGTCGCTGATCGCCACCTCCGCACGCTACGGCGCCCGGTTCTCCGGAGCCTCCCGCGAGGTGGAGGAGGCGCTGACGGCGTACGGCGAGCGGGTCGGGATGGCCTTCCAGCTCTCGGACGACATCCTGGACGTGGGCTCGGACTCGACCGAGTCGGGCAAGACACCGGGCACCGACCTGCGCGAGGGCGTGCCGACGCTCCCGGTGCTGATGGCGCAGCGCTCGACGGACCCCGCCGACGCGCGACTGCTGGAGCTGCTGGCCAGCGACCTGGACGACGACGCACGGCTCGCCGAGGCGCTGGGGCTGCTGCGCAAGCATCCCGCCATGGACGAGGCCCGTCGCTACGTGCTCGACATCGCGACGGAGGCCCAGGAGCTGCTGACGGCGCTGCCGGCGGGGCCGGTGCGCGAGGCGCTCGACGCGTTCGCGGTCCTGATCGCCACCCGCACCGCCTGACCGGTTCGCGGACCGACGATGCCTGGGGGAGCGGTCGTACCGATCGGCCCGGTGCTCGCGTGGCCTGCCGGGCTGACGCGGCGGGCTCGGGGGCGCGGCAGCCTCGAGCTGTGGTCCAGTTCTGGCCGGTGCCTGAGCCGTTGCGCCGCGGGCGTGCCAATACCCCGAGCACCTGGGTGGTGTCGGGGAGTGGCGATGGCTGTCGTGCTGCGAAGGGACGGGCGAGCGTACGGGTGGACGTCCAGGGGCGGACTGCTCAGTCAGCAGAGGCCCGTGCTGTCATTTCCGGTCGGGTCGGTCTCCGGGGCGGGTGGTGTAGACGTGCCCGTAGGGACTGGTCCATTGATAGGTGTGGTCGGGGAGCCGTCGGTATCGCCAGCCGGTCCTGGTCTTGAGGCGGTGATGTCGTCTGCATAGGCAGGCCAGGTTCGTCAGGCTGGTCTGTCCTGGTGGTCCACCGGTGTCGATGGGTTGGTAGGCGACGATGTGGTCGAGGTCGCAGGCGCGGGCGTCGGTGGCGCAGCCGGGGAACACACAGGTCTGGTCGCGCAGGAGGGCGGCTTCCCGCATCCAGGCTGGTGGGTCGTGGACGTCGACGGTGGTGGTGCGGTTCAGGTCCACCACGGGGCGG
>CAXSHL010000051.1:0-31138 GCA_964237315.1 uncultured Nocardioidaceae bacterium | reverse complement strand
GTCATCGACGAGTCCCACGTCGCGGTGCCGCAGATCGGCGGGATGTACGAAGGCGACATGTCCCGCAAGCGCAACCTCGTCGACCACGGGTTCCGGCTGCCCAGCGCGATGGACAACCGCCCGCTGCGCTGGGACGAGTTCCTCGAGCGCATCGGCCAGACGATCTACCTCTCGGCCACCCCGGGCAACTACGAGCTGGCCAAGGTCCAGGGCGAGGTGGTCGAGCAGATCATCAGGCCGACCGGGCTGGTCGACCCCGAGGTCATCGTCAAGCCGACCAAGGGCCAGATCGACGACCTGATCCACGAGATCAACGGCCGGGTCGAGAAGAACGAGCGGGTGCTGGTCACGACCCTGACCAAGAAGATGTCCGAGGACCTCACCGACTACCTCCTCGAGGCCGGCATCCGCACCCGATACCTGCACAGCGAGGTGGACACCCTGCGGCGCATCGAGCTGCTCCGCGAGCTCCGCCTGGGGCAGTACGACGTCCTCGTCGGCATCAACCTGCTCCGCGAGGGGCTGGACCTGCCCGAGGTGTCGCTGGTCGCCATCCTGGACGCCGACAAGGAGGGCTTCCTGCGCTCGGACAAGTCGCTGATCCAGACCATCGGCCGGGCCGCGCGCAACGTGTCCGGCCAGGTGGTGATGTACGCCGACAAGGTCACCCCGTCCATGGAGAAGGCCATCGACGAGACGAACCGTCGCCGGGAGAAGCAGGTCGCCTACAACGTGTTCCACGGCGTGGACCCGCAGCCGCTGCGCAAGAAGATCGCGGACATCACCGAGATGTTGGCCCGCGAGGACGAGGACACCGCCGAGCTGCTCGGCGGTGGCGGCCGGCAGCAGTCTCGCGGCAAGGCACCCGTGCCCGGACTGTCGTCGCGGTCGACCGGCCGGCACGCCCCGGAGCTGGCCGGGATGCCCTCGGCCGACCTCGCAGCGCTGGTCCAGGCGCTCACCGACCAGATGCACGCAGCCGCCGCCGAGCTCCAGTTCGAGCTGGCCGCGCGGCTGCGCGACGAGATCCAGGACCTCAAGAAGGAGCTGCGGCAGATGGTCGAGGCCGGCGCCCGCTGACCGGCGTTCCGATCACCGAGGTGACCCGATGAGTCGACGATGACCCGGCTGGACGTGCGGAGGCTCGAGGCGTACTGCCTCGCCAAGCCTGGTGCCTTCGCCGACAACCCGTGGGGCCACGATGACCCCGTCATCAAGGTGCCGAGCGGCCCGGGCACCGGCAAGATCTTCGCGTTCCTGGGTGCCACGACGGTGGGCGTCAAGGCCGGGGCCACCCGTGACGAGGCCGACGAGTGGCTGCGCCGCTATCCCGACGACGCCTCGGTGATGCCCTACATCGGCCGCTCCGGGTGGAACACCCTGGTCCTCGCGGGGGCGATCCCCGACGAGGAGATCCGCGAGGCTGTTGACGAGTCCTACGCGCTCGTCGTGTCCCGGCTGCCCAGGAAGCACCGCCCCGACGGCTGGGACCGGGTGTGAGCTATCCGACGTCCGGATCCCCGCTTCCGAAGGACTTCGGCGGCTTGAGCGCCTTGCGCTGCTTCTTCTCCAGGCGGCGCTCCTCCTCGGCGATGATGTCCGCGCGGTGCAAGAGCACGCGCATCAGGTTCAGCCCGGTGCCGAGCATCACGAACAGCGGCCACGGGAACGTCAAACCGTTGGCGAAGAAGATCACCCAGCAGATCACCGACGGGATCAGCACGCCGGTGACGGCCTGGCGCCGCTGCGACTCCCAGTGCTGCACGGCTCTGGCGTGCAGAGCGTCCGCGTCCAGCGCCGCGATGCCGCTGCGCGCGGGGACGACCGGCGTCTGCGGCACCAGGTCGCCGATCAGCTCCGGGAGCTCGCCCAGTGTCCTGGCGGCCGCGGTGGCACCGGCGCGCTCGTCGAACTCCTCGCGGGTGAGGCGCCCGTCGGCGTACGCCTCGGTCAGCACGCCGGTCACCACGTCCCGATCGCGGTCGGAGGCACGCAACGGCGCCGCCTGCGAGGACCGGGGGTCCTGGGTGAAGTCGCCCCACGGGACCGAGAGGCCGGATGAGCTCATGGCGACGATCCTAGTGAGGAGTGCAGATGGCTCGTGAGGTGCAGGTGACGTTCGACTGCGGCGACCCGGCGGCTCTGGCGGAGTTCTGGGCCGCGGCCCTGGGCTACGTGGTCCAGCCGCCGCCGGGGGGCTTCGACACCTGGGACGCCGCCCTCTCGGCGTGGGGGGTGCCGGAGGACCAGCGCAACGAGCGGTCCGCGGTGGTGGACCCGGACGGCACCGGGCCGCGGGTGTTCTTCCAGCGGGTCCCCGAGGGCAAGACCGTGAAGAACCGGGTGCACCTCGACGTCCGGGCCGCCCCGGGTCGCCAGGGAGACGCCCGGATGGCGGCGCTCGAGGAGGCGGCCGACGGCCTGGTCGCTTTCGGCGCCGTCCGGCTGCAGCGCTTCGAGCCCGGCGGGCTGGACCAGGGGCACCTGGTGATGGCCGATCCCGAGGGCAACGAGTTCTGCCTGGACTGACCGGCCGGGGTCCTGCGCCTGTGGTGAGTCGGTGCCTGTCCCGGCTCCTGAGACTGTGGCATCCAGGGCCTGGAGGTTGTGGTCACTCCGGGCCTCGTATGCCGGCCGCTGAGCCCCGCAGTGACCAGGACCCCGGCCCGGCCCGCGGGCAGTGACCACAACCCGGCCTGGCCCGCCCGCAGCGACCAAAACCCCAGCCGAGCCCGGGGCAGTGACCACAACCCCTGCCCAGCTCCGCAGGACACCGGGGTGCGACCAGGAACATCACCAAGCCGGCGATGAACGAGGTGGCCGACGGCCTGGTCGCGCGCGGCGCCGTCCGGCTGCAGCGCTTCGAGCCTGGCGGGCTGGACCAGGGGCACCTGGTGATGGCGGACCTCGAGGGCAACGAGTTCTGCCTGGACTGACCGGCGTAGGTCGGCGGCTGACGCGAGTCGGGCGCCTGGCCCGCTGCGGAGGGTGCGGCATCCAGGGCCTGGAGGTTGTGGTCACTCCGGGCCTCGTATGCCGGCCGCTGAGCCCCGCAGTGACCACGACCCCGGCCCGGCCTGCCGGCAGCGACCACAACCCGGCCCGGCCCGGCGGCAGTGACCACAACCGGGCCCGGCCCGGCGGTAGTGACCACAACCGGGCCCGGCCCGGCGGCAGTGACCACAACCAGGCCCGGCCCTCGAGCAGTGCCCACGAGTGCCCACGACCCTGCCCCTCGCGACGGAGGTCATCTACCGCCGGTAGAACCGGCCGAGCAGCGGGGCCACCAGGAGCATCACGAAGACCCGGATGACCTGCACGGCGAGCACGTAGGTGACGTCGGAGCCGCTGTCGGCGGCGGTGGCGAGCACCGCGAACAGGCCGCCGGGGGTGGTGGCGAGGTAGGCCGTCAGCCGGTCCACCCCGGTGGCCTCCGACAGCAGCACGCCCAGGGCGGCGCAGGCGACGATGACCAGCACGATCAGGGCGGTGGCGAGCGGCAGGAGCCTGGCGATGCTCCGCAGGCTGGCCCGGGTGAACCGCAGGCCGACCCGGACACCGATCAGCGCGTAGCCGAGGTTGGCCAGCAGCGTGGGCACCGACACGTGACCCAGCACGCCACTGGCGGAGATGGCGACGGCGACCAGCATCGGGCCGAGCAGGGCCGTGGCCGGTGCGGTCACCACCCTCTGCAGCAGCAGGCCGATGCCGACCGCCAGCACCACGAAGGCCAGGTCCGGCAGCCAGCGGGTGTGCCCGGGAGAGAGCGACCCCGCGCCGCTGGGCGGGTGGAACAGCAGCGTGGTGACCACCGGCATGGCGAGCAGCACGAGCAGCACGCGGAGGTACTGCACGATGGTGACCACGCGGTCGTCGGCGCCCAGCTCGCGGGCCAGCGCCACGATCCCCGAGGCGCCGCCGGCGACCAGCGCGAAGGCCCCGGTGGCCGGTGAGACGTCGCGGTGCAGGGCCAGCAGCCGGCCCGCGACGAGGCTGATCACCAGCGTCCCGATCGTGACCAGGCTCACCGACGGCCAGTCCGAGGCCAGCCGGCTCAGGGTGGACAGCTGCACCAGCCCGCCGATCACCGCGCCGATGAGCCCCTGACCGACCCGGAAGGCGAGCGGCGGCATCTCCAGATCGAGCTCCGACGTCAGCGCGTGCAGCATCCCGCCCACCAGCGACCCGAACAGCACGGGGGAGGGCAGGTTGACGGCGGCGAACAGCACGCTGGCGCCGGCCGCGACGACCAGCACCCGAAGCCACGAACCGAGGGCAGGACGCAGGGACCCGGCGCCAGAACGTGAGACGGACATCATGGCGAAGCCTAGGCGGGACGTGAGACACTGCTCGCGGTGGAGGGGAGTATTCCTGTCGCCTCGGTGCCGTCATCACGGGCCGCTCCTCGGAGCTGGTCCCGGTGCCCAGGGTCCGCGTCACGCGGGCGGAAGAGACCTCCGGAAAACATGCTGATGAGGGGCGCAGCCGCGTACTCGAAGGCGTTCTCCGGAAGGGTGTGTTGTTGTGGACGTTGCCACATGGGTCTGGTGGACCACCATCATCGTGACCGTGTCGGTCCTGCTCTTCGACGTGGTCGTGATCGGCAGGCGGCCGCACGAGCCGTCGACCAAGGAGGTCTCGATCGCGCTCGGCGTCTACGTCGGGCTGGCCGTGGCCTTCGGCATCGGCGTCTGGATGTTCGCCGGGCACCAGTACGGCACCGAGTTCTTCGCCGGCTGGCTGACCGAGTACTCGCTGTCGGTGGACAACCTGTTCATCTTCATCATCATCATGGCCAAGTTCGGCGTGCCACGGCAGTACCAGCAGGAGGCCCTGCTGGTCGGCATCGTGCTCGCCCTGGTGATGAGGGCTGCGTTCATCGCCGTGGGTGCGGCCGCCATCAACGAGTTCAGCTGGGTCTTCTACATCTTCGGCGTCTTCCTGGTCTGGACGGCCGTCAACCTGGCCAGGGAGGGACAGAACGACGACGACGAGTACGAGGAGAACCGGCTGATCAGGTGGGTCGAGACGCATCTGCCGGCGACGCAGGAGTGGCACGGGGTCAAGATCTTCGCCCGGGAGAACGGCAAGCGGCTGATCACCCCGATGTTCCTGGTGATCCTGGCCCTCGGCACCACCGACCTGCTGTTCGCCCTGGACTCGATCCCGGCGATCTACGGGCTCACCAAGGAGCCCTACCTGGTGCTGACCGCGAACATCTTCGCCCTGATGGGACTGCGTCAGCTGTACTTCCTGATCGGCGGGCTGCTCAAGCGGCTCATCTACCTGTCCTACGGGCTCGCAGTGCTGCTCGGGTTCATCGGCGTCAAGCTGATCCTGCACGCCATGCACGAGAACGAGCTGCCGTTCGTCAACGGCGGCGAGCACATCGCGTGGGCGCCCGACATCCCCATCCTGGTCTCCCTCGGCGCAATCATCGGGATCCTGGCGGTCACCACCGTCGCGAGCCTGGTGGCCTCCGCCCGGGGCGTGCAGAACCAGAGCCCGCTCGCCGACGCACTCGACGCGACCGAGAACGCGGACGACGACGCCAAGCGGTCCTGACCGCAGGCCGCCGTCCGCGGGTCGGCATACTAGGACGCGTTGACGTCGGTACGTCGCGGCCGTCGTGTTGTCCAACGAGCGTCTCGGAGGTCGGGTTGCGCATCGCCTTGCTGTCCTACCGCAGCAAACCGCACTGCGGCGGGCAGGGCGTCTACGTCCGTCATCTGAGTCGTGAGCTCGTCGCGCTGGGCCACCAGGTCGAGGTCTTCTCCGGCCAGCCCTACCCGGTGCTCGACCCCGGGGTCCGGCTGACCGAGGTGCCGAGCCTGGACCTCTACAGAGAGCCCGACCCGTTCCGCACCCCGCGCCCGCACGAGATCCGGGACCGCATCGACCTGCTCGAGGTGGCGACCATGTGGACCGCGGGCTTCCCCGAGCCACGCACGTTCAGCATGCGTGCCGCCCGGCTGCTGCGCGAGCGGCTGGCGGACTTCGACGTGGTTCACGACAACCAGACCCTCGGCTACGGGATGCTCGACATCTCGAGCGCTGGGCTGCCACTGGTCACCACGATCCACCACCCGATCACCTTCGACCGGCGGGTCGACCTCGCCGCGGCCACCGGGTGGCGCTCGAGGCTGACCCTGCGCCGGTGGTACGGCTTCGTGCGCATGCAGGCCGAGGTCGCGCGCCGGGCCACGCTGATCCTGTGTCCCTCGGAGAGCTCGGCGCGCGACGTCGTGCACGACTTCGCCGTCGACCCGGCCCGCATCGAGGTGGTCCCCCTGGGGGTGGACCCGGTGTTCGCGCCGCCGGCGACGCCTCGTAGTCCGGGGCGCATCGTGGCGATGGCCAGCGCCGACACGCCGATCAAGGGCATCGCGACCCTTCTCGAGGCCTTCGCCAAGCTCCGCACCGAGCGTGACGTCGAGCTGCTGCTCGTCTCCAGACCCAAGCCCGGAGGTGAGACCGAGCGGCTCGTGGACCGGCTCGCGATCACCGACTCCGTGCAGTTCGTCGGCGGCCTCACCGACAGCGAGCTCGCGGCCCTCGTCGGATCGGCCGAGGTCGCCTGCGTGCCGTCGCTCTACGAGGGGTTCTCGCTGCCCACCCTCGAGGCGATGGCCTGCGAGACGCCACTGGTGGTCAGCCGCACGGGCGCCATCCCCGAGGTGGTCGGGCCCGACGGCGAGTGCGCGGACCTGGTCACGCCGGGCGACGTCGGCGAGCTGACGGCAGCGCTGGAGCGCCTTCTGGACGACCCGGTCCGCCGCGAGCGGATGGGCAGGGCGGGCCGGCAGCGGGCGCTCACCCGGTTCAGCTGGCGGGTGGTCGCGGAGGCGACGGCCGCCGCCTACCAGCGGGCCGTGGACGCCGCCCGCGACCAGCGTCCGCGAGGGGAGCACCGCGATGCTGACCGTTGACTTCGACCGGCTCGGCCTCCAGGCCGGTGACCGCGTCCTGGACATGGGCTGTGGCGGCGGCCGGCACGCCTTCGAGATGTACCGGCGAGGTGCGGACGTCGTCGCCTTCGACCAGGACGGCGACGAGCTGGCGGGGGTGCTCGACCTCTTCGGGGCCATGCGGGAGGCAGGCGAGGTGCCGCCGGGTGCCGAGGCGGACATCAAGCAGGGCGATGCCCTCTCGCTGCCCTTCCCCGACGGTGAGTTCGACCGCGTCGTCGCAGCTGAGGTTCTCGAGCACATCCCCGAGGACACTGCGGCGATCGCCGAGCTGGCCCGCGTGCTCCGGCCCGGCGGGACCCTCGCGGTCACCGTCCCGCGGTGGCTGCCCGAGCGGGTCTGCTGGGCGCTGTCCGACGCCTACCACGAGGTGGAGGGCGGTCACGTCCGCATCTACACCCGCGGCCGGCTCGTGGCCCGTCTCGAGGCCGCTGGGTTGGCGACCGAAGGCAGCGACCACGTGCACGGCCTGCACGCGCCGTACTGGTGGCTCAAGTGCGCGGTCGGAGTCGACGAGGACGAGCACCCGCTGGTCAGGGCCTACCACCGGCTGCTGGTCTGGGACATCGTCAGCAGGCCCGTCGTGACCCGGGCGGCCGAGAAGGTCCTCGACCCGCTGGTCGGCAAGAGCCTGGTGGTCTACCTGCGGAAGCCCGAGCTGACGCGGTGAGCGCCGACATCCCCTTCCTGGCCGGTGTCCTGACCAGGCCGGAGGTCGCGGCCACCGCGAGGTCGATCGCCCGCATGCAGGAGCCCGACGGCGCGGTGCCGTGGACGACCGGCGGGCACACGGACGTCTGGAACCACGTCGAGGCGGCGATGGCGCTGCTCGTCGGCGGTCAGGTCGAGGCCGCGGAACGGGCGTACGCGTGGTGCCTGGACACCCAGCGGGCCGACGGATCCTGGCCGATGCAGGTCGTCGCGGGCGTCGTGGAGGATGCCGCTGCGGAGACCAACATGTCGGCCTACCTGGCGGTGGGGGTGTGGCACCACTGGCTGGTACGACGCGAGGAGGGGTTCGTGCGACGATGCTGGCCCGCCGTACGACGGGCGCTGGACTTCGTGGTCTCGATGCAGCTGCCGTTCGGAGGGGTGGCCTGGGTGCGCAGCCACCCGGCCGGACCGGACACCGCCGGGCAGCAGTCGGCCGGCGCCCTGGTCGCCGGGAGCTCGAGCATCTTCCATGCCCTGCGCGCCGGTGTGGCCCTCTCGGAGCTGATGGGCGCCGCGCAGCCGGAGTGGGAGCTGGCGGCCGGTCGGCTCGGGCACGCCCTGCGCCGGCACCGTGACCTGTTCCTGGACAAGTCCACCTACTCGATGGACTGGTACTACCCGGTGCTCGGCGGCGCGGTGCGGGGGGAGGCGGGGCGGGCCCTGGTCGACAGCCGCTGGGAGGACTTCGTGGTGCCCGGGCTGGGCATCCTCTGCGTGGACACCAACCCGTGGGTCACCGGGGCCGAGACCTGCGAGCTGGCCTTGGCCCTCGACGCGCTCGGCGACCGCGCCCGGGCCACGACGCTGGTGCGCGACATGCAGCACCTGCGAGCTCCCGACGGTGGCTACTGGACGGGCTACGTCTACCCCGACGAGAAGAACTGGCCGGTCGAGCACACGACGTACACCGCTGCGGCCGTGCTGCTCGCCGTCGACGCGCTCTCGCACAGCACGGCGGGTGCGGACATCTTCCGCGGCGGCTCGCTGCCCGACGGGTTCACCGAGCTGGCGCTGGAGTGCGGCTGCGAGACCGCGCTCAGCTCGACGCGCTGAGCGAGGGGGAGCGACCGATGGCGTCCGAGCGCGTCCTGCTGCTGGCCGACACCCACCTGCCGAAGCGGGCCAGGGACCTCCCACCGCCGGTGTGGGAGGCGGTGGACGCGGCCGACGTGGTGGTCCACGCGGGTGACTGGGTGGTGCCCGACCTGCTGGACCGGCTCGAGGACCGGGCCCGGCGACTGGTGGGCGTCTACGGCAACAACGACGGATCCGAGCTGCGGCGCCGGCTGCCCGAGGTCGCCCGCACGACCATCGGCGGGGTCCGGTTCGCCGTCGTGCACGAGACCGGAGACACGAAGGGTCGAGAACGCCGCTGCGAGGCCGCCTACCGCGACGTCGACGTGCTCGTCTTCGGGCACAGCCACATCCCCTGGGACAGCGTCACCCCGGGCGGCGTCCGCCTGCTCAACCCCGGCTCGCCCACCGAGCGCCGGCGCGAACCGGAGTGCACCTTCATGACCGCGGAGGCCCGCGACGGCGCCCTCGAGGACGTCGTCCTGCACCGCCTGCCCCCGCGGGACGGCGGTGCGCCGTGAAGACGACCGCGCCGGTTGTGTGCCAACATCAGCGAGGGACGCCGGACCTGCGAGCCGTCCCACCCACCCGCTCCGTGGCGTGTCGCGGGGTGCGTGGGACCGCTGAGGGCGCCGTTCCCGTTGCTGGGCCGGTGCTGATGGAGGAGTCGACAAGCCGATGACCGACACGCCGACCACACCGACCGCCCCGGTCACCCGGGCCTCGCCGGGCGCAGTCGTCGCTGCCTGGCTGGTGCACGTCTACACCGCGACCGGCGTCGCCCTCGCGCTGCTGATCGTGATGGCCGCGTGGGACGGCGACAAGGTCCGCGCGCTCTGGCTCGGGCTGGTGGCCCTGGTCGTGGACGGCACGGACGGGATGCTGGCCCGCCGGCTGCGCGTCAAGCGGGTGGTCCCCTGGTTCGACGGGGCGATGCTCGACAACATCGTCGACTACCTCACCTACGCGTTCGTGCCGATGGTGCTGCTGTGGAGCACCGGCTACCTGGGCGACGGCACGAGCGCCACGGTGCTCGGCATCATCCCGCTGATGGCGTCGGCGTACCAGTTCTGCCGGGTGGACGCCAAGACCGAGGACCACCTGTTCCTCGGCTTCCCCAGCTACTGGAACATCGTCGCGTTCTACGTCATCGTCCTGGACCTGCGCCCGGCGATCACGGCGGTGCTGCTGCTGGTCTGTGCGGTCCTGGTCTTCGTGCCCGTGGGATACGTCTACCCGTCCCGGACCAGCACGCTGCGGACGCTGACGCTCTTCCTGACCGCCGTCTGGCTGCTGAGCTACGCGGTGCTGCTGCGCGAGGTGCCCTCGCCCAGCGCCACCTGGCTGGTCGTCTCGGTGGCCTACATCGTCTACTACGTCGCGCTCAGCTTCTGGCTCACCGCCCGGCGGGCCCGGCAGCCGGCGCTCAGCTGACCGCGTCCCCGGCCTGTCCGGCCACCCGGGTGAGCACCCGCATCGACCCGAGCACCTGCTGCTCCTCGAACCCGCTGCCCAGGGCTCGCAGATAGATCCGGTACGGCGCCTGGCCGCCGTCGGCCGGGTCGGGGAACACGTCGTGGATCACCAGGGTGCCGCCGTGCCGCACCCATCGGCCCCAGCCGACGTAGTCGTTGCCGGCGTGCTCGTCGGTGTGGCCGCCGTCCACGAACACCAGCGCCAGAGGAGTGCGCCAGTGCGCCGCCACCGTCGTGGACCGTCCCACGACCGCGACCACCTCCTCGTCCAGGCCGGCGTCCTTGATGGTGCGGCGGAACGCCGGCAGCGTGTCCAGGCGGCCGAACTCGCGATCGGCCAGGGACGGGTCGTGGTAGTCCCAGCCGACCTGGTTCTCCTCCGAGCCGCGGTGGTGGTCGACGCTGAACACGGTGCTGCCCGACGCCCGGGCCGCCGCGCCGAGGTAGACCGCCGACTTGCCGCAGTAGCTGCCCACCTCCAGACCCGGCCCTGAGCGCATCGCCTGCGCCGCCACCCGGAAGAGCAGGTCGCCCTCGTCAGGTGGCATGAAGCCCTTCGCGGCCAGCGCCTTCGCGTGCAGGACCGGGTCCATCCGCAGCGTGTGCTCCGGGTCCGTCCCACTCATGCCGCCCGCCCCTCCCGCCACCGGTCGTAGGTGAACCGCAGGAAACGGTCGACACCGCGGACCACGTGGGCGCTGCGGATCGAGGGGAAGACGTCGAAGGCGTGCTGGGTGCCGGGCAGCTCCGCATAGGCGACCGTCCGCGGCGAGACGGCCCGCAGGGCCTGGACGAACTGGCGCGCCTGGGCGACCTCGACCAGCGTGTCGTGGCGGCCGTGGATGACCAGGAACGGTGGGGCGTCCGGGCCGACCCGCAGCAGGGGCGACGCCCTCTCGAACTCGGCCAGGTCGCGCCTCGGGTCCTTGCGCAGCACCGCACGGGCCAGGAAGGTGTCCCGCATCTGCCGGGCCTTCCTGGACCCGGACGCGCCGGCCAGGTCGTAGACGCCGTAGTGCGGGGCAGCCGCCTGCACCGTGGTGTCGGCGTCCTCGAACCCGGGCTGGTAGTCGGGGTCGTTGGGGGTGAGGGCCGCCAGGGCGGCGAGGTGCCCGCCCGCGGACCCGCCCGTGACCGCCAGGAAGCGGGGGTCCGCGCCGAGGGCGGGCCCGTGCTCGCGCACCCACGCGATCGCCCGCTTGACGTCGACCAGCTGCGCCGGGAACGGGTCCCGGGGCGCGAGCCGGTAGTTGATCGCCACGCACACCCAGCCGCGGGCGGCCATCTGCCGCATCAGCGGGACGCCCTGCACCTGCTTGCTGCCGACCGTCCACGCGCCGCCGTGCACCTGGAGCAGCACCGGAGCGGTCGACACGTCGGCGCCGCGCCTGCGGTAGACGTCGAGCAGGCCTCGCCGGCCGTGCGGGCTGTAGCGGACGTCGCGGGTCACCTCCACCAGGTCGTCGCGCAGCCGGAACGGCATCACCAGCTGACCCAGCGGCCTGGCCCGGTCGAGGTGGGCCGGATCACGGTGGGCCGGATCACGGTGGGCCGGGTCGAGGTCCTGCGCGGACAGCCGGGTGCGGTAGTCGGGTCCCAGGGCCTCGACGAGAGCCCGGTCGACGTACCCCTTTGACCGCTGCGACATGACGACGAGCGCACCCAGGCCGGCGAGGCTGCCGGCCGCCAGCCCCAGACCGGCGGGTCGGCGGGCGAAGGTCAGCTCGCGGGCGGCGTCGAGCGCGGTCAGGACAGCGAGCTGCGGCGCCAGCTCGCTGGTCAGCCAGCCGGCGACCATCGTGGGCGCACCGACGTAGTAGCTGGGCAGCGGCTGCAGGGCGTTGGCGGTCAGCGCCGCCGTCACCAGCTGACGACGCAGGAAGGCCACGGCGGTCACAGTAGCCGCCGGTCGGCCCACATCGTTGCGGGACCAAGGCGATGAGGACCGGTTGGTCCGGCCGGTTCCGGGTACGCCGTCGGTCACTGACGTCCACACAGAGGAGCCGGCGTGCCCGTACCCCGACTGGTCGGCCTCCAGGACGGACCCGACAGCCTCACGCTGGTCCGGCACGGCGAGAGCCTCGGCAACCTCGCGGACGCCGAGGCGCAGCGCAAGGGCGTGGACCACCTCGACCTGGACATCCGGGACGCCGACGTGGAGCTGTCCGAAGCCGGCCACCGGCAGGCGGACGCCCTTGCCGCCTGGCTGAAGCAGGCGTCCGAGGACGAGCGGCCGACGGTGGTCCTCAGCTCGCCGTACCGCCGCGCCCGGGACACGGCGCTGCGCGCCACGGAGGGGCTCGACCTGGACGTCCTGTTCGACGAGCGGCTGCGTGAGCGGGACCTCGGGGTGTTTGACGGGCTGACCGGACAGGGGATCCGGTCGAAGTACGCCGAGGAGTCCCAGCGCCGCACGAAGGTCGGCAAGTTCTACTACCAGCCACCCAGCGGCGAGAGCTGGGCCGACGTGGTCCTCCGCGCCCGGTCGCTCCTGGCGGACCTGCGGCACGGCTTCGAGGGTGCTCGTGTCTGGCTGTTCACCCACCAGGCCGTGATCATGAGCTATCGCTACGTGCTGGACGGGCTGACCGAGGAGCAGCTGATGGAGATCGACCGGACGACTCGGCTCGGCAACGTCTCGCTGACCACCTACCGCCGACCGGACGGCGAGCTCGAGCTCGACGTCTTCGGCGACACCAGCATCGTCGACGCCGCCTCGGCGGAGACGACGGCCGAGCCCCCCGTCCACGAGAGGACCAGCACCGATGACTGAGACCACACACGTGACCCGCGCGGTGCTCGCCGACTGGCCGCTCGCGGATCCCGGATCGAGCAAGCAGTCCCGCGGCACCGCACTGCTGGTCGGCGGCAGCTCCAGCGTCCCCGGTGCCATGCTGCTCGCCGGTGAGGCGGCGCTGCGGGCGGGGGCCGGCAAGCTGCAGGTCGCCACCACCGACAGCGTCGCGGCCCAGATGGCCGTGTCGATCCCCGAGGCACTCGTCTCCCGCACACCCGAGCTCCGCTCCGGCGACATCTCCCCGGAGGCGGGGGAGCAGGTGCTGGCGCTCGCCGAGAGCGCTGCGGCGGTGCTCCTCGGACCGGGGATCACCAGCCCGGTCGCCGCCAGCCAGCTGCTGCAGGAGATCGTCCCCGAGCTGTCCGGCCAGCGGGTGGTGGTCGATGCCCTGGGCTCGGCCTACGTCACCCACGACATGGAGTGCCTGCACCACCTCAAGACGACGGCCGTCCTCACCGTGAACCCGACCGAGATCGCGCTGACCCTCGGTGTCGACGAGGAGCAGGTCGAGGACGACCCGCTCGGGGCGACCGTCGAGCTGTCCCGCCGGGCGCGTGCGGTGGTGCTGTGCGGAGGCAGCGACAAGTACGTCGCCAACCCCGACGGCCGGACCTGGAAGATCACCGCCGGCTGCCCCGGGCTGGGCATCTCCGGCTCGGGCGACGTGCAGGCCGGCATCGTCACGGGCCTGCTGGCGCGCGGGGCCGACCCGGACCAGGCAGCGGTATGGGGCGCCTGGCTGCACGGGACCACGGGCGAGGTGCTGGCCGACACGAAAGGACCGCTGGGCTTCCTCGCGCGCGAGCTGCCGGCGGTCGTGCCAGGTCTGCTGGGGGAGCTGGCCGGCTGACCGTGGCACCGGTTTGGGGGGAACGCCGCATTTGATGTCCCCGCGTGCTTCACTTATCGGACAGTTAACTGTACTGGCAATCGCCCTGGACCCCGGCGGTCGCTCATCTACCCGAGGCAGGCCGCGTGTCGCAGACCCAGCCCGCGCCTCGCCCGCGCGCCCTCAGGTCGAACCGGACGGACCGGTCCGCCCCCGGGGCCGGGCCTGCCGGCGTGCAGGAGGTGTGGCAGCGCCACGGGCAGGCGATGTTCGCCCTGGCCCTGGTGATCTGCCAGGACGCCGAGACCGCGGAGTCCGTCGTCGTCCAGGCGGTCCTGGACGCCTGCACACCCAGCGACATCGCGGTCGGCTCGGTCAGTCGCCAGGAGCTGGCGCGCTACGTCTACGTGCTCGACGAGCGGCGCCGGGGTGGCAGCGCCCAGCCGGTCCTGGACGCCCGACCTCCCGAGGCCGCCGCACTGGCCTCCTCGGGCGTCGCCGGCGTCCGCGCCCTGTCCCGCCGCCAGCGCTCGGCCATCGCGCTTGCCCTCTTCGGCGACCACACCTACCGCGAGATCGCCTCGTTGATGGGGCTTCCCGCACCAGACGTCGCGGAGCTGATGCGCAGCGGGCTCATCGAGGCCGGTCGCGGGAGTCGATAGCGATCTCGCCCGGCGCCGGCGCCGGCAGCCGGGTGGGCAGCACCGCGCGCAGGCCGGGGTCGGCGGCCGCCGAGAGCCGCTCGAGCCGGGTCCGCAGCAGTGCCTCGCGGTGGGCGTTGCCGTGCAGTGCCAGGTAGCGGGGACCGAACACCGCGAGCAGCGCGTCGTCGAGGCGGCGGACCGCACCGGGCGGGTAGCGGTAGCCCATCGACTCGTTGATCGAGGCACTGTCGACGGAGTCGAGCAGGCCGGCGAGCTCGTCGAGAGACGTGACCCCGAGCTCCAGCAGCAGCCCGGAGACCCAGGCGTAGTGGTCGGTGCGGGACCACCCGGCGTCGGCGTACCGGCCCGCCAGGAACGTCGCGAGGTCGGTCGCGCTGATCCGCGGGTCGCTGACGTCGGGGTCCTGCACGGGATCCGCCACCGACGCCTCGAGCCGGTCGCGGATCAGCGAGAACTCCCGGTCGGCCAGCTCGAGCAGGCCGGCCGCCAATGTGAACCTGCGGTCCAGGTCCGGGGCGTCCGCCGCCGGGATCGTGCCCTTGTAGCGGATCGCGTGCTCGAACTCGGCCCAGGCGTGCTGCAGCACCGTGCGGACCTGCACCTGGGCCCGCCGCTCGTTGAGCCGGTCGGTCTGGTCGGGCCGGTCGGGTCGGTCGTCGGGCTCGTCCGTGCGGGCCACGAGGAGATGCCGGCTCGCATAGCCGAACCGTCCTTCGCTCGCCGTCTCCTGGCCCAGGTCGCGGTCGTCGAGCACCCTGAGCCGGTTGCTGGGCTGGTTGCCGAGCTGGTCACCGAGCAGGTCGGCCACCGCGGTGACGTCGCTGTGCAGGTAGGTGATCACCCGGACCCCGATCTGGTCGGTGATGTCGTGGATCGGGTCGGGGTAGATCAGGGAGCCGTCGAGGGTGCGGCCGGCCTTGGCCGCGAAGGACGCCACGGTCTTGGCCCGACCCGTGACGCTGAGGTAGTTGATGCCGGCGTCGTCGAGGAGTGTCGTGACCAGGGCGACGAACCAGTCCGTCGCCGCACGCAGCTCCGGCTGGCGTGCCGCGTAGGCGCGCACCGCGCTGCGCACCGGGTCGTCCGCCGTCTCGAGGGCCTGCGCGGCGTTCCTGGGCGTGGGGCGATGGTCCGCCGGCAGGGTGGGAGTGACGATGAAGCCGGTGCGCAGGTCGCCGTACGTCGTGATCTGCTCGGGCTCGCGCTCGGCGACCAGGGCGACGTAGGCACACACCACCGCGTCCACCTGGTCCTCGACGCGCCGCAGCTCGCTCTTGCGGGTCGCGGACTCCACCTGGCCGACCAGGACCTGCCAGGGTTCGTGCCCCTCGAGCCGCAGCGGGACCGACGCGTCGCGGAGCCCCTCGAGGAGCCGCATCAGGCGGAACAGCTCCGAGCGGAGCTGGGCGACCGCTCGACCCGGCTTGTTCTTGTACTTCAGCGTTCGGCCCAGCCGGAACAGCGCGACCGTGGCGGCGTGCGGGTAGACCTCGACGGCGCGCCGGGACGACCTGGCTGTCGGATCGACGTCCAGCCCGAGGGCCGCGGCCAGCCTGGCCCCGCGCGGGGTCTGCGCGAACTCGGGCTTCGCGGTGTTCGTCGGGTGCGCCCCGGCGTCGAAGCGCGCGAAGTCCCGGTTCAGCGCCGCCTCTGCGGGCCGGTTGCCTGAGGCGTTCTCCACCACGAGCGGTGCGTCGAAGGCGACGGAGACGGGCCCGTCGACGTACGGCGCGACGGCTGCCAGGATGGACGCGTCGTCCGTCTGCGCCGACACGTGCACCAGCTGTCCCTGGTCGTCCAGGACGGCCACCCCGGTGGGCTGCCGGCCGCCCCAGGCGAGGTCCACACCCACGAAGTACATGGCTTCACCCTGACATGCCGCCCGGACGTGGGACCGTAAGTGCTGTGTACGATCCCGAGCGCGGTTATCCAGCTGTCGTCCCCTGCGTGCTGTACGACGACCTCCCGCAGGCCGTCCGCTGGCTCCGGGACACCCTCGGGTTCCGGGAGATGGTCCGCGCCACGTTGCCGGACGGCTGGTCGGGTCACAGCGAGGTGGAGCGCGACGGCTTCGTGCTGCTGCTGGGCCGCCGCGGCCAGGGTCTCGACGACAGCGCGAGCATCACCCAGGTCTATGTCGAGGACGTCGGTGAGACCTGCGAGCTCGCGGTCCTCGGCGGAGGGTCGATCCTGGAGACCCCCGCTGACCGGCCGTGGGGCGTGCGGCAGGCCGTGGTCACCGACCCGGCCGGACACCGGTGGGTGCTCGCGCAGCACCTGCGGGACACCGACCCGCAGGACTGGTACGGCGAGGTCTTCGAGCCGGTGCTGGGCTGAGGGCCACGGGCCGGCGCCGCGCGGGATCCGGGCACGCGTGGCGTAGGGTCGACGCAAGGAGCCTCCAGCGCTCCACCAGGGAGCGCCGTCATGGCCGACAAGTCACCCCGCCAGAGCATGTCCAAGAAGGACGGCAAGTCCCTGAAGGAGAAACGGGCGGCGAAGCACGCCAAGTCCGACGCGAAGAGCACCCTGGGCGCGGCCGAGGTCGTCGCCAAGGGCAAGAAGCACTGACCCCGGCTCCCTAGGCTCGCGGAGCCTGGCGACCAGCCGCCGCAGACGCTGGTGAAAACCTGTCGCGCGAGGTGCGTCGGTGCGGCAGCCTAGGAGGATGCCAGCCCTCCGGATCCACCGCTTCACCCCGGACGACCTGGGTCAGGTGACGGCGGCGCGTGAGCTGTCGGCCGCCGTGTCGGCCGCCGACGCCCCGTGGGAGCACCCGTGGCTCCCCGAGCAGTTCGACACGATGCTGCGTCGCGGCTGGGACGGCGAGCCGCCGACGCCGTACCTCGCGACCGTGGACGACGTGCCGGTCGGTCTCGCGCTCGTCGTCCTTCCCGAGCGGGACAACACCCACCTGGCGTGGGTGTGGCTGATGGTGCACCCCGACCACCGCCGCCGCGGCTACGGCAGCGAGCTCCTCGAGCACCTGGAGCAGGAGGCCAAGGCGGCAGGGCGGACCAGCCTCCTCCTCGACGGGTGGGAGTCCGAGCGCACGGCCGCGTTCGCGGCCAGGTCCGGTCTGGAGAGGAAGTCCCAGGCGGTCAACCGCCGTCAGCACCTGAAGGACCTCGAGGACGGCATCGTCTCGAGGCTGTACGACGAGGCGGCGGAGGCCGCGCATGACTACGAGCTGGTCCGCATCGTCGGTCGCACCCCCCCGGCGCTGGTGGACGCGATGGTCACCCTGGTCGGAGCGATCAACGACGCGCCGACCGACGACCTCGACATCGAGGACGAGGTGTTCAGCCCCGAGCGGCTCGCCGCCTACGAGGACGCCACGCTGGCCGCCGGGTCGCGGCTGTACCGCCTGGTTGCCCGGCACCGGGTGACCGGGGAGCTGGGCGGGCACACCGCGTTGGCCGTCGAGGGAGGTCGCCCGACGGTGGCCCACCAGCACGACACCGCGGTGGCGCGGGCGCATCGCGGCCACCGGCTGGGCCTGCTGCTCAAGGCCGGGATGCTGCTGTGGCTCGCCGAGACCGAGCCGCAGCTGGAGTCCGTGGACACGTGGAACACCGAGTCCAACGACCACATGATCTCGGTCAACGAGCGGTTGGGCTACCAGATCATGGGTCGGGAGATGGAGTACCAGAAGTCGGTCTGAGCGGCTCCCCCCTGGTGATCAGCGGTCAGTTGCGGGCCGTGAGGACGAGGGGACCCTCACCGGTGATGGCGATGGTGTGCTCCATGTGGGCCCCGCGTGACCCGTCACCGCTCCTGAGCGTCCACCCGTCGGGATCGGTGTAGAGCACGTCGGTGGTCTGCAGGAACCACGGCTCGACGGCGATCACCAGCCCGGGCTTGAGCGGGTAGCCCCGTCCGGGCCTGCCGTTGTTCGGCACGTGCGGGTCGCCGTGCATGGTGCGGCCCACACCGTGCCCGCCGAAGTCGGTGTTGATGGACAGCCCGTCCGCGTGCGCGACCGCCGCGATCGCCGCCGAGATGTCGCCGATCCGCGACCCGGGCCTGGCCGCGGCGATCCCGGCGTCCAGGGCACGGGTCGCGGTGTCGATCAGGTCCAGGTCCTGCTGAGCAGGGGTCCCGACCACCAGGCTGAGCGCCGAGTCGGACACCCATCCGTCGACGGAGGCCGCGAAGTCGACGCTGAGCAGGTCGCCGTCCTTGAGCGTGTAGTCGTGGGGGAGGCCGTGCAGGACCGCGTCGTTGACCGAGGTGCACAGCACCTTGCCGAACGGCATCGCCCCGAAGGACGGGTGGTAGTCGATGTAGCAGCTTTCGGCCCCACGCTCCCGGATCATGTCGTGGGCCAGCGCGTCGAGCTCGAGGAGGTTGACGCCGACGGCGGCCGCCTCAGCGAGACGGGTCAGCACCTCGGCGACGAAACGCCCCGCGGGCCTCATCTGCTCGATCTCGGCGGGGGTCCTCAGCTCGATCACGCAGGTGAGCCTACGGCCCAGGCACCAGGTGCAGCCTTCGGGGCTCGGTGACCGCACCAGCCTGCATCCGGGCCAGGAGCTCCGGTGTGGACGTCACGTCGAGAATCCGGAACAGGTGCCGGACGTGGTCTCGAACGGTGTGCGGGGACAGCCGCAGCCGGGTGGCGACCTCCGCGCGCGTCATCCCGGCCAGCAGGCACTCGAGCACCGCCGCCTGCCGCTCGGTCAGCGACCTTGCGGCTCCTGCCTCGGGGGCGTCCGGGCCTCCGCCACCGCGCAGCTGCACCACCACGGCCGACCGGTCGGCCGTCGGGTGGGACGTCCCCGAGTCGGTCGGTCGCGGGGCCTCACCTCGCTGCATGGCGTCCATCGCGCGGAGCAGCTCCTCGAACGGTGACTCCTTGGAGACCCAGCCGACGTCGTCCGGCAGCTCGTCCACCGGTACGCCGGTGCGCTCGGCCAGGACCACGACACGGGGGCGGCTCCTCAGCTGCTCGAGATGCGGGATCAGCTCGAGCCCGGACCCTCCCTCGAGGTCCGGGTCCAGGAGCACGACGTCGGGAGCGCGCCGGCCCACCGCGGAACGCGCCTGCTCCACGGTGCAGGCGACATGGGCGTGCTCGACCGCGGCGTCGCGTCGCAGGCGCTCGGCCAGCAGCTCGGCGAACACGCGATGGCCGTCGACCACCAGGACGGACGCGACGGCCACCCTCAGGTCGCCGGACACCGGGGCCGTCACGCCAGGCCCAGGGGTACGGCGCTGCTGACCGCCATGCCGCGGTCGTGCACCCTCAGCTTGCGCAGCACGCTGGCCACGTGGGTGCGGACCGTGTTCTTCGACACGCCGAGGCGGGCCGCGATCGCCGTCGTCGCCAGGCCCTCCACCAGCAGGTCGAGCACCTCGCGCTCCCGGCGGGTGAGCAGGTCCAGGTCGGCGTGCCCGGGGAGCCTCGCCGACGTCGTGGGTGTGGTGGGTGCCGGGCGGCCGAAGCCGGTCACCGCACCGCGGCCGTGCTGAGCCGCGCAGATCGTGGAGACGACGTCCTCGAACGAGCCGGTCTTGCTCACCACGGCGTCCACGACGCCGTCGTCGTAGGCCCGCCACACCGAGGGACCGGCGTCGGCGACCAGCAGCACCAGCACCGTCTCCGGGACCGCGCTCCGCACTGCGGCGACAGCGTCGAGTCGGCTGCTGCCGCGGTAGACCGCCTCCAGCAGGCAGGCGTCGGGCCGGCGTCGGGCCACCAGCCCGGGCAGGACGTCCGGCTGGGAGCAGGTGTCGGTGACCTCGTGCCCTGCCTCGCGCAGGGCCGGGGCCAGCACGTCGAGGAGCATCCGTTGGCCGTCGCAGAGCACCAGTCGCATCTGTCGTCTCCCTGTCGCCGTACCGCGCACCACGTCGTGGCGCTGTGGTGCCGGGCAGCAGGGTCCGGGCTGCGTTGTCGTGTTTCTTTACCACCTTATCGCGGGTATGGGGGATCTGCCCAGCCCGACGTACTGAGATAGGATTCGTGTCGGTCCAGGGCACCTTCCGGCGGCACTGCGCCGCACCTCGAACGAACGGTGGTGGCCATGCACACGCGTGACTCGGCATCGGGTTCCGAACGCTGGCTGGGCCGAGTCCGTGAACGGGTTGTATCCATCTGCGACGTCTGCGTGGCCTCCACCGACGTCGACGGGGGAGCCGTGGCGCTCCTCTCCTCGGCCGGTGTCCGCGCCATCGTCTATGCCACCGACGACATCGCCACCGCCCTCGAGCTGACGCAGATCGACCTCGCCGAGGGGCCGTGTGTCGACGCCGGCACGGGCCCGTCGCCGGTGCTCATCGGTGACCTGCACGACCCGCACGAGGGGGTCGTCGCGCGCTGGCCGTTCTTCCTGCCGCAGGTGGACCCCCTGGGCATCCGCAGCATCTTCGCCTTCCCGGTGCGCATCGGCAGCGTGGTGCTCGGGACCCTCGAGCTGTACCGGACCCGGGCCGGTCGACTCCAGGCCCGGGAGCTCTCCACGGCTCTGCAGGCCGCCGAGGAGATGGGCACGGCCATCGTCGACCTGGGTGGGCCGATCGACGGTGGACACCCCGACGCAGGCTCCTCGGGGGCGGGTGCCCTGGACGCCGGGATCCTCGGCCGGTCGGCTGCCTCGGTCCACCAGGCGACCGGCATGGTGATGGTGCAGTCGGGCTGCACGATCGACGAGGCCATGGCGCAGCTGCGGGCCAATGCCTTCGCAGAGGGTGTCTCACTGACGTCACTGTCCGCGGAGGTCATCAGCGGACGCCGCCGATTCACGAAGGAGCCATCATGAGCGAGGAGACGCCTCCGGGGGACGTCGCCAGTCCTGTCGGGTCGCGCGACGTCCTGCTGGCCCAGCGCCTCGTCGAGCTGGCCGACACCCTCGTCGACGACTACGACGTGGTGGACCTGCTCGACGTCCTGGTGCACGCGGCCGTCGAGCTGCTGCCGGTCTCGGAGTCGGGACTGATGCTGCTGGACCCGAGCGGCGGTCTCGAGGTCCTGGCCTCCACGAGCGAGGCGACCCGCATCATCGAGCTGCTCCAGCTGCAGAGCGCCGAGGGCGGCCCCTGCATCGAGTGCGTCAGCACGGCGTCGGTGGTCTCGGTAGGGGACCTCGGGGCCGAGGGCCAGCGGTGGCCGCGGTTCGCGGCGCAGGCTCTCAGCGTCGGCTTCCACACCGTGCACGCCGTGCCGATGCGGTTGCGCAGCGAGGTGATCGGCGGGCTCAACCTCTTCGGTGAGGTCGGGGCGGCGCTGTCCTCGGCGGACCAGCGGGTGGCCCAGGCGCTGGCGGACGTGGCGACGATCGGCATCCTGCAGCAGCGCTCGATCCATCGCGTGTCCCTGGTCGCCGAGCAGCTCCAGGCGGCCCTGACCACCCGCGTGGTGATCGAGCAGGCTAAGGGGGTGCTGGCGGAGTTCGGGCAGCTCGACATGGAGGCCGCGTTCACGGCGATGCGGTCCTTCGCCCGCAGCTCCAACCGCAAGCTCGGCGAGGTGGCGAACGGCCTGGTGCAGCGCCGCCTCGACCCGGCACGCGTGCTGGCCCCCGGGCGTCCGCGCCGCTGACGCGCGACCTGGCGCGTCTGCACGGCCGGCGGCCCTGAGCCCGGGGACGACCGCTCGAACGTGCACTTGCGGCAGATCGTCTCTGGCCTCGAGCGTGCGGTTGTGCCACCGGGGCCATGACTGCACGTCGTACGGGCGCTACCGCCAGCATCGGTCACAGCGACCCGTTGTGGTGGGTCATCCCGCGCAACGGTCGCCATACCCGGTCATGGCGACCGGAGATGGCGCAGACGCGCCGGGTCGACGGGGGCTACCAGCCCCGGGCGCGCCACTCCGCCAGCGACGGACGCTCGGCGCCGAGCGTCGTGTCGTCGCCGTGGCCGGGGTAGACCCACGTCTCGTCGGGCAGCCGGTCGAAGACCTTGCGCTCGAGGTCGGAGATCAGCTGCTGGAAGTCCTCGGGCGACGTCGTGCGACCGGGCCCTCCGGGGAAGAGCGAGTCGCCGGTGAACAGGTGCGGGGTGCCGTCCGGGTCGTCGTAGAGCAGGGCGATGGAGCCCGGCGTGTGTCCGACGAGGTGGATCACCTCCATGCGGGAGTCACCGACGGTGACCACGTCGCCGTCGGACACCCGGCGCGTGACCGGCACGGGAAGGTGGTCGGCGTCCTCGGCGCCGGCGACCGTCTCGGCGTGGGTCGCGTCGACGACCGCGGCGAGGGCCCGATGGTGGTCCCAGTGCTGGTGCGTGGTCACCACGGTCCGCAGTCCGGTGTCACCGACCACCTGGAGCAGGGTCGCAGCGTCGTCGGCCGCGTCGATCAGCAGCTGCTCCCCGGTCTCGCGGCTCCGCAGCAGGTAGACGTTGTTGTCCATCTCGCTGACCGACACCTTGGTCAGGATCAGCTCTGCCAGCTCGCGCACGTCGGGACGCCCGCCGGGGTGGACCTTTCCGGTGTAGGACATGCCGGTCATCTTCTCATCACCGCCACCGGCCGAGGTCCGGCAGGCTGCCGCCCGAGCACTCGAGCCCCTGGCCGCCGCCGCGCCCCACCAGCCACCAGGCGAGGTCGCCGACGGTGCCGCTGATCTCGGGTCCCTGGCCGCGTCCGAGCTTCCACAGACCGTCCACGTCCGTCGAGGACAGCACCATCGAGGGGCCGCCGCCGGGGAGCCCGGACAGCTCGTCCTGCCGCTGCCCGACCACGCGCAGCGAGAAGTCGGTCGGCCAGGCGGACGGCAGGTAGCCCAGGCCGAGGTCGGCGTGGTGGACCTCCACCTCCACCCGGCGGCGGAACCCGACGGTGTGCAGCGGGAAGGTCTCGGCGGCGTCGGGCAGGCGGGCGTACGACGTCCCAGGGTCGGCGTCGCACCCCCGCCAGGCCTGCTCGAGCCGCCGCGCGGACGCCCGCGCGTCGTCGAGGAGCCGCTCGAGGTCCAGGTCCCGGACCGTCGCCTCGATGTCGCGGTCCCGGCTGTCCTGGGCGTCGTACATGGTGGCCTGCTGCCCGCTCGCCGCCTGGGTGAGCACCCGCTCGAACGCGTCCGCGTTGCGCGAGAGGTGGGCCACGACGTGGGCGCGGGTCCACCCGGGGAGCAGGGACGGAGCACGCGCGGACTCCTCGTCGAGGACTGTCAGTGCCTGCAGATAGCGTGTCGTGGCGAGGGCAGTCTCGTCGAGACCAGGGAGGGCTGCGGCCGTGTCCATCCAGCCATCCAACTCTGCGGCGCCGGCTTGCACCACCCCGGTATCATGGCGAACGCCTGTTCGAACGCGCCCGCCACTCGGAGTCACACAGAGCCGGGCCTCGACCCGCCTGCCCCTTCCCCCAGGCTGCACACCCACCCGCATCTCGACGGATCCGAGGACCCATCCGTGGCCGACCAGCTGATCATCCGCGGTGCGCGCGAGCACAACCTCAAGGACGTCTCGCTCGAGCTGCCGCGTGACTCCCTCATCGTCTTCACCGGACTGTCCGGCTCGGGCAAGTCCAGCCTCGCGTTCGACACGATCTTCGCCGAGGGCCAGCGCCGCTACGTCGAGTCGCTGTCGGCCTACGCCCGCCAGTTCCTGGGCCAGATGGACAAGCCCGACGTGGACTTCATCGAGGGCCTGTCGCCGGCCGTGTCCATCGACCAGAAGTCCACCTCGAAGAACCCGCGCTCGACGGTGGGCACCATCACCGAGGTCTACGACTACCTGCGCCTGCTCTACGCCCGCGCGGGGCGACCGCACTGCCCGACCTGCGGCGCCCCGATCTCGCGGCAGACCCCACAGCAGATCGTGGACCGGATCCTGGCGCTGGACGAGGGGGCCAGGTTCCAGGTGCTGGCCCCGGTGATCCGCGGCCGCAAGGGAGAGTACGTCGACCTGTTCCGCCAGCTGCAGACCCAGGGGTTCTCGCGCGCACGGGTGAACGGCGAGACCTACGCGATGGACGCGCCGCCCGCCCTGGACAAGCAGAAGAAGCACACCATCGAGGTCGTCGTGGACCGGCTGGCGGTCAAGGCCAGCTCGAAGCGGCGCCTCACCGACTCGGTGGAGACCGCCCTGGGACTGGCCAGCGGCCTGGTGGTCTTCGACTTCGTCGACCTGCCCGCCGGGGACCCGGGCCGCGAGCTGCGGTTCTCGGAGAAGATGGCGTGCCCGAACGACCACCCGATCGACACCGACGACCTCGAGCCGCGGTCCTTCTCGTTCAACTCACCGTTCGGGGCGTGTCCGGAGTGCCACGGTCTGGGCACCCGGATGGAGGTGGACGCCGAGCTGGTGATCTCGGACCCCGGCGCGACCCTGGGGGAGGGAGCGATCGGACCCTGGTCCGGGGCGCACGTCGCGGACTTCTTCATGAGGCTGCTCAGCGCGCTGGGGGAGGAGCTCGGCTTCGACCTGAACACGCCGTGGGAGAAGCTGCCCGCCAAGGCGCGCAGGTCCATCCTGGACGGGCACTCGACCAAGGTGCACGTGCAGCACACCAACCGCTACGGCCGCAAACGGTCCTACTACACGAGCTTCGAGGGCGTCCGGCCCTACATCGGGCGCCGGCACAACGAGGCGGAGTCCGACACGAGCCGGGAGCGCTTCGAGGGCTACATGCGCGAGGTGCCCTGCCCGGTGTGCAAGGGCAGCCGGCTCAAGCCGGTGTCGATGGCCGTCACCCTGGGCGGCAAGAGCATCGCCGAGGTGTGCCGCATGCCGATCGACGGGACCGCGGACTTCCTGCGCACGATCGAGCTGTCGCCGCGCGAGAAGCAGATCGCGGAGCGGGTGCTCAAGGAGATCCAGGAGCGCCTGCGGTTCCTGCTCGACGTCGGCCTGGACTACCTCTCGCTGGACCGGCCCTCGGGCTCGCTGTCCGGCGGCGAGGCGCAGCGGATCCGGCTGGCGACCCAGATCGGCGCCGGCCTGGTCGGCGTGCTCTACGTCCTCGACGAGCCGTCGATCGGGCTGCACCAGCGCGACAACCACCGGCTGATCGAGACGCTCGTCCGGCTCAAGGACCTCGGCAACACCCTGATCGTCGTCGAGCACGACGAGGACACCATCCGGGTGGCCGACTGGGTCGTGGACATCGGCCCGGGTGCCGGCGAGCACGGCGGCCAGGTGGTGGTCTCCGGCACCGTCCAGGACCTGCTGGAGCACCACGACTCCGCGACGGGCATGTACCTCTCCGGGCGCAAGAAGATCCCGGTCCCCGAGGTACGACGTCCGCGCACGCCGGGCCGCGAGCTGGTGGTCCGCGGGGCCAAGGAGCACAACCTGCAAGACATCGACGTCAGGTTCCCGCTCGGGCTGTTCGTGGCGGTGACCGGAGTGTCCGGCTCGGGCAAGTCCACGATCGTCAACGACATCCTCTACACCTCGCTGGCCAAGGAGATCTACAACGCCCGCACGGTCCCTGGCCGGCACCGGCGCATCGAGGGCCTCGAGCACGTCGACAAGGTGATCCACGTCGACCAGTCGCCGATCGGGCGCACTCCGCGGTCGAACCCGGCGACGTACACCGGGGTCTTCGACCACGTGCGCAAGCTCTTCGCGTCCACCGCGGAGGCCAAGGTGCGCGGCTACCAGCAGGGCCGGTTCTCCTTCAACGTCAAGGGTGGGCGCTGCGAGGCGTGCGCGGGCGACGGCACCATCAAGATCGAGATGAACTTCCTGCCCGACGTCTACGTGCCCTGCGAGGTCTGCCACGGCGCCCGCTACAACCGCGAGACGCTCGAGGTGCACTACAAGGGCAAGACCATCGCCGAGGTGCTGGACATGCCGATCGAGGAGGCCGTGGACTTCTTCGCCGCGATCCCGGCCATCGCCCGGCACATGAACACCCTGATGGACGTCGGGCTGGGCTACGTCCGGCTGGGCCAACCGGCCCCGACGCTGTCCGGAGGCGAGGCGCAGCGCGTGAAGCTGTCCTCGGAGCTGCAGAAGCGCTCGACCGGTCGCACCGTCTACGTGCTCGACGAGCCGACCACCGGCCTGCACTTCGAGGACATCCGCAAGCTGCTGCTGGTGCTGGGGCGCCTGGTCGACCAGGGCAACTCGGTGCTGGTGATCGAGCACAACCTGGACGTCATCAAGACGGCGGACTGGCTGGTCGACATGGGTCCCGAAGGTGGCAACCGGGGTGGCCTGGTGGTCGCCGAGGGGACGCCGGAGGAGGTGGCGGCGCACCCGGACAGCTACACCGGACAGTTCCTCGCCCCGCTGCTCGCCGCCACCCCGGCGAAGCAGCCGCCGAAGCCGACCCGGCGCCGCGCCACGCGGGCGCCGGCGAGCACCGGTCGGACGTCCCGGGCCCGGCGCAGCGCCTGACTGCCCCGTCGTCGCACCTACGGTCCGGGGCTGCGCTGACTGACCGGGCTGCGCTGATTGCACTGCGCAACCAGTTGACAGAACGTCACCTGATCCTCAGTCGGGTCTCAGGTGTCGGTCAGAGATCGTCCCTATGGTGAAGCTTCAACCATCTTCGACTCCGCAGATGTCCAGCAACCGGGAGAGCCATGACGAACACCACCCAGTCCGCCACGAGTGACCACCCTTCCCCCCGGGCCGACGAGGTCTCCCGTCGCACGATGCTCCGCGGCGTCGCGGTCGGCGGGGTCGCCCTGCCGCTGCTGGCCGCCTGCGGCGGCGGGGACAGCACGTCCAGCAGCGACAGCTCCGGCGGCACCAGCGAGTCGAGCGGCGGCGACTCAGCGAGCCCGAGCACGTCCGCGTCAGCCGGAGGAGGCGGTACGACGGTGGCAGCCGCCGACGTCCCCGTCGGCGGCGGCACCATCCTCAAGGACGAGAAGCTCGTCGTGACCCAGCCCAGCAAGGGCGACTTCAAGGCGTTCAGCGCCATCTGCACGCATCAGAAGTGCATCGTGGGCTCGGTCGAGGGCGGCGAGATCGTCTGCCCCTGCCACGGCAGCCACTTCTCCATCAAGGACGGGTCGGCCGTCCGGGGCCCGGCGACGAAGCCGCTCGAGGCCAAGCAGGCAGAAGTCACAGGCAGCGAGGTGTCGGTCACCTGAGCCGCCGGACGACCGTCCCGTCGTCAGCCCGTCGTCGGGCCGGCCGTCGGCGGGCACCCGTAGGGTTGAGGAGTGGCTGACCCGTCGACGTACCGCCCGGCACCGGGGTCGATCCCGACCTCCCCGGGCGTCTACCGGTTCCGCGACGAGCACCGCCGGGTGGTCTACGTCGGCAAGGCGAAGAACCTGCGCGCCCGGCTGACGTCGTACTTCCAGGACATCGTCAACCTGCACCCACGCACGGCGACCATGGTCACCAGCGCCGCGAGCGTCGAGTGGACGGTGGTGAACACCGAGGTGGAGGCGCTGCAGCTGGAGTACTCCTGGATCAAGGAGTTCGACCCGCGCTTCAACGTGAAGTACCGCGACGACAAGTCCTACCCGTGGCTCGCGGTGACCGTCGACGAGGAGTTCCCGCGGGTGATGGTGGGCCGGGGCGCCAAGCGTCGCGGCACCCGCTACTTCGGCCCCTACGCGCACGCGTGGGCGATCCGCGAGACCGTCGACCTGCTGCTGCGGGTCTTCCCGATGCGCTCCTGCAGCAACGGGGTGTTCAAGCGGTCGGAGCAGATCGGCCGCCCCTGCCTGCTGGGCTACATCGGCAAGTGCGCGGCGCCGTGCGTCGGGCGGGTCACTGCCGAGGAGCACCGGGCCATCGTGGAGGACTTCTGCGACTTCATGGGCGGCCAGACCACGGCGTTCATGAAGCGGCTCGAGAAGGAGATGTACGCCGCCTCCGCGGCCACCGACTACGAGCGGGCGGCCCGGCTGCGCGACGACATCGGCGCGCTCAACCGGGCGATGGAGAAGCAGCAGGTGGTGCTCGGCGACGGCACCGACGCGGACGTCATCGCGCTCTCGGAGGACCCCCTCGAGGTGGCGGTGCAGATCTTCTACGTCCGCGGTGGCCGGATCCGCGGCCAGCGCGGCTGGGTGGCCGACAAGACCGACGACGCGGACACCGGCGGGCTGGTCGGCCGCTTCCTCCTCCAGCTGTACGACGGTGAGCTCGGCGACGCCATCCCCCGCGAGGTGCTCGTGCCGGCGCTGCCCGACGACGTCGACGTGCTCGAGCAGTGGCTGTGCGACCTGCGGGGCGCCCGGGTGTCCATCCGGGTGCCGCAGCGGGGGGACAAGAAGGCGCTGCAGGAGACGGTGGCCCGCAACGCGCTGCAGGCGCTCGGGCTGCACAAGACCAAGCGGGCCAGCGACCTGACCACCCGCAACCGGGCCCTCGAGGAGATCCAGCTCGCGCTCGGCCTGCCCTCGGCGCCGCTGCGCATCGAGTGCTACGACATCTCCAACCTCCAAGGCACCGAGGTGGTCGCCTCGATGGTGGTCTTCGAGGACGGCCTGTCGCGCAAGAGCGAGTATCGCCGGTTCGTGATCAAGGGCGTGGAGGGGCAGAACGACGTCGCCTCGATGCACGAGGTGATCACGCGCCGGTTCCGCCGGCTGCTCGACGAGCGGGTGGAGACCGGCGACTTCGTCGAGTCCCCGGACGAGACCCCGGCCGACGAGCAGGGACCCCTGCTCATCGACCCGGACACCGGCCGGCCCAAGAAGTTCGCCTACGTCCCCGGCCTGGTGGTCGTGGACGGCGGACCGCCCCAGGTGGCGGCGGCTCAACGGGCGCTGGACGAGCTGGGCATCGACGACGTCCCGGTGTGCGGGCTGGCCAAGCGCCTCGAGGAGGTGTGGCTGCCCTCGCAGGAGGACCCGGTGATCCTGCCTCGCACCAGCGAGGGTCTCTACCTGCTGCAGCGGATCCGGGACGAGGCCCACCGGTTCGCGATCACCCACCACCGTTCGCGGCGGTCCAAGACCATGGTGGAGAGCATGCTCGACGACGTGCCGGGGCTGGGCGAGGTGCGCCGCAAGAGCCTGCTGAAGAGGTTCGGCTCGCTGAGGAAGCTCCGGGCTGCCACTGTGGAGGAGATCACCGAGGTTCCCGGCATCGGGCTGCGGACGGCCGAGGCGATCGCCACCGCGCTCGAGGAGCAGCCGGGACGAGCCAAGGTGAGCGTGAACACCGCGACCGGAGAGATCGAGGACCTGTGATGACCCCAGTCGAGGGTGCCGGAGAAGTCGACGGAGTCGAAGGCGCCTCCGAGGGCGTCGCCGACCGCTCGGCCGCTGTGGCCGGTGCCGACCACCGCGGCGAGGTGGTGGTGGTGACCGGCATGACCGGGGCCGGCCGGAGCACCGCTGCCAAGGAGCTGGAGGACCTCGGGTTCTTCGTCGTGGACAACATCCCTCCCCAGCTGGTCGCCGACGTGGTCCGGCTGGTCGACGAGACCCACGGGCCCATGCAGCCGGTCGCCGTCGTCGTCGACGTCCGGTCCGGGGCGTTCTTCACCGGCCTGCAGGAGGTGCTGGCGCAGGGCAGCACCCGGCGCCGCACCACCCTGCTGTTCCTGGAGGCCGGCGACGAGGTGCTGGTCCGCCGGCAGGAGGCCGCCCGCCGCCCGCACCCGCTGCAGGAGGGCGGCCGGCTGCTGGACGGGCTCCGCCGCGAGCGCACGGCGCTGGCCGCGCTGCGCGCAGACGCCGACCTGGTCATCGACACCAGCGCCCTCAACGTCCACCAGCTCACCGAGAAGGTCGCCGGCGCGTTCGGCACCGAGAGCACCACGTCGCTCAAGGCGACGATCGTCAGCTTCGGCTTCAAGTACGGCATCCCGGTGGATGCGGACCTGCTGGCGGACATGAGGTTCCTGCCCAACCCGCACTGGGTCCCGGAGCTGCGCCCGCTGTCCGGCCGCGACGAGGAGGTGGCCGCCTACGTGAAGAAGCGACCCGAGGCCCAGCTGTTCCTCGAGCAGTACATCCCCGTCCTGCGCACCGTCAGCGCCGGCTACCTGCGCGAGGGCAAGCGGTTCATGACCGTTGCGGTCGGCTGCACCGGCGGCAAGCACCGCAGCGTGGCGATGACCGAGGAGATCGCCGCCCGGCTGCGGGCCGACGGCATGGACGCCCGTCCGGTGCACCGCGACCTCGGACGGGAGTGATGTCCTCGCAGGAGACAGCCGCGGGCGCCCGGCGCTCCACCGCCGTGGTCGCGCTCGGCGGTGGCCACGGGCTGTCCGCCTCGCTGAGCGCGCTGCGCCGGGTCGTCGACGACCTGACCGCGATCGTCACGGTCGCCGACAACGGCGGCTCCTCGGGGCGGCTGCGCCGGGAGTTCGGGGTGCTCCCGCCGGGCGACCTCCGGCAGGCGCTGTCCGCGCTCTGCGGTGACGACGACTGGGGGCGCACCTGGGCCAGCGTGCTCCAGCACCGGTTCGCCAGCGCCGGCGAGATGGACAACCACGCGGTCGGCAACCTGCTCATCGTCACGCTGTGGGAGCTGCTCGGCGACCACGTGGACGGGCTGGACTGGGTGGCCCGGCTGCTCGGCGCGCAGGGGCGGGTGCTGCCGATGGCTCTGGCCCCCCTCGACATCACGGCCGTCGTCCGCGGCGCCGACCCCTCCCGACCCGAGGCGCTGACCACCGTGTCGGGGCAGGTGGAGGTCGCCTCCACGAGCGGCCGGGTGACCGCCGTACACCTCGAGCCGCAGGACCCGCCCGCCTGCCCGGAGGCGCTGGACGCCGTACGAGCCGCGGACTGGCTGGT
>CAXSHL010000050.1:0-31762 GCA_964237315.1 uncultured Nocardioidaceae bacterium | reverse complement strand
GCGTTGTGCAGGGTGTTGAAGGTGTGGAAGAACTCCTCCTGGGTCTGGATCTTGCCTTCCAGGAACTGGATGTCGTCGATCAGCAGCACGTCGACGTCGCGGTAGCGGCGCTTGAACCGGTCCTGCCGGTCGTCGCGGATCGCGTTGATGAACTCGTTGGTGAACTCCTCCGAGCTCACGTAGCGCACCCGGGCCCCGGAGAACAGGCTGCGCACGTAGTGCCCGATCGCGTGCAGCAGGTGGGTCTTGCCCAGTCCCGAGTCGCCGTAGATCAGCAGCGGGTTGTAGGCCTTGCCCGGTGCCTCGGCGACCGCGACGGCGGCTGCGTGCGCGAACCGGTTGGACGAGCCGATGACGAAGGTCTCGAAGATGTACTTCGGGTTGAGCCTGGTCTCCAGGGCGCTGCTGCTCAGCGGTCCGGTGCTCCGCTGGGCCCGCTCGTCGATGTCCTGGGCGCTGGCCGCGGACTGCGGGGGCGTCGGGTAGTCCAACGGGTTCGTGGACAGGTCGACGGGCTTCCGGCCGCGGTCGTCCCGGTCGTCCCGGCTGTCGCGCGGATCCCGGTCGTCGCGCGGGCCACGGGCCTCGAGACCGCCGGAGAAGCCTGGAGCGCCGGGGGAGCGCGCGTCGACGGCGCCGCCGTATTCGGTGTGGCCGGGGTATCCGGATCCGGCGATCCGCTCCGCGCCGTACGACGTGGCCCGGTGCTCCTCCTCGGGCAGCCGGCCGTTGAGCTCGTGGCCGGGGGTCCGCGCCCCGAGGTCGGGGTCGACGGTCACCGCGATCCGCACCTGGCGCTGGAACGAGGCGCCCAGCGAGTCCTCGAGGCGGGTCCGGAACCGGCCTTCGATCTGGTTCCTGGTGAAGTCGTCCGCGACGGCGATGATGGCGGTGCCCTGGTGCAGGGTGACCGGTCGGCTGGCCGCCAGCCAGGCCCGCTGGTTCGGCGGCAGGTCCTCGACGAGCTCGCGCCAGACCACGTCGAGCTGGTCGGGGCCGCCGGGCTCCCCGGCCGAGGGTTCACCAGCCGCTGGTCCGGTGGCTCCGGGGTCCTCTCGCGGGTGCTCTCTCGAGACATCTCCTGGAGCGTCACTGTGGTCGGTCACGCGGTCTCCCCCATCCGGGTCGGCTGTGTGCTGCGCGGGCCCGGTTCGTCCACGACGGGCGTCTCGAGGACGAGCGTCGTGGGGGCCCCTGGTGTCCGAGTGGTGTCCGAGTGGGAGCAGGTCAGGCCGAGCGGCACTCGGCCGTCCTGGCTGACCACCTTTGATCCACACCTTTGTCCACAGGTTGTGCATGTCGCCCGATTTGGTCTCTCGGACAGTCCGGGGACGGCTCACCTCGCCCTCGGACCACGGGGGAGACCAGGTCAGAGGTGGTCTGACCCGGCACACGCGGAAGCGCGATCGTGGTGTGCAGCATGAGGGAGTCGGCCGTGGGGAACCCCGGGGACATCCGCACGCTACAAGCCCAGAGACCGCCCTCGCAAGCGGTTGTCCACAGGCGCCGGTTTGACCCGTTCCTGGGCCACCGCGTAACGTGGAACGGTCGAACCCGTGTCGACCGGTGCCGCCTGTGCACCGGCCGGTCCTGCTCGCGTGACCGGCTGGACCCGCGACTGGCTTGGCCGGCCATGCTTGGCTGGGCAGCACGACCACGGTTCGCCCTACTGACCACGCACCACTCGTCCCACCACCGGAGATTCGCCGTGAGCAAGCGTACGTACCAGCCGAACAACCGTCGTCGTCACAAGGTGCACGGCTTCCGACTGCGGATGCGCACGCGTGCCGGGCGGTCGATCCTGTCCGCGCGTCGGCGCAAGGGTCGCAACAAGCTTGCGGTCTGAGCGTCCCGGGCGTGCCTGCTGTGTCGTGCGGTGCTTGACCGTCGTCACCGGCTGACCACGTCAGCCGGCTTCACGACAGCGACCCGACGCGGCCGCCGGGCGGGCACGCGTCACCTGGTCCTGCACCTGGCAGTGTCCGGGGCGGACGGGACGCCGGCACGCGTGGGCTTCGTGGTGAGCAAGGCGGTCGGGAACGCCGTGCACCGCAACCGGGTGAAGCGTCGGCTCCGACATCTCGCACGAGAACGCCTCGCGTCCCTGCCTGCGGGTGCGGTGCTCGTGGTGCGCGCCCTACCGGCGGCGGCTGAGGCGTCCTTCGGCAGCCTCGCCGGCGACTTCGACACCGCACTGGCCCGCCTTGACCTTCCGCGTCGGGTGGTGGACGGTCGGTGAAGTACCTCCTGATCGGCTTGCTCAAGGCCTACCGGTTCGCGATCAGCCCGCTCTACGGGCAGGTCTGTCGCTACTACCCCTCGTGCTCCGCCTACGCGCTCGAGGCGGTGACCGTGCACGGCAGCCTGCGAGGCAGCTGGTACGCCGTCCGTCGGGTCGGCCGCTGCCACCCGTGGGCAGCAGGTGGTTATGACCCGGTTCCTCCTCGTTCGACACCCGCCCACCAGACTCAAGGAGCCTGAGTGATCGACCTCCTCGTCCAGCTCGGCACGTACATCATGACGCCGCTGTACTACCTGACGTCGTTCGTGCTGGTGGCGTTCCACCGACTCTTCGGAGGCATCTTCGGGGAGTCCTCGGGTGCCGCGTGGGTGCTGTCGATCGTCGGCCTCACCCTGGTGATCAGGGCCGCGCTCATCCCGCTCTTCGTCAAGCAGATCAAGTCCAGCCGCAACATGCAGCTCCTGCAGCCCAAGGTCAAGGAGCTGCAGAAGAAGTACGGCCACGACCGCGAGAAGCTCGCAGCAGAGACGATGGCCCTCTACAAGGAGACCGGCACCAACCCGTTCGCGTCGTGCCTGCCGATCCTGCTGCAGATGCCGATCTTCCTCTCGTTGTTCCGACTGATCGACCATGCGGTCAAGCACCCCGACGAGGGTCGGGCGCTGCTCACCGCGAATCTGGCCGGCAGCTTCGCGAACGCCACCCTCTTCGGCGCCAAGATCTCCGACAGCTTCACCAACACCAACCTGGGCGGTGTCCGGCTGCTGGCCGGGGTCCTGGTCGTGGCCATGACGGCCACCACCTTCCTCACTCAGCGACAGCTGATGAGCAAGAACATGCCGGCCGATGCGATGACCGGTCAGTACGCCCAGCAGCAGAAGATGCTGCTCTACGTGCTCCCGGTGGTCTTCGCCGTCGGTGGCATCGCGTTCCCGATCGGCGTGCTGTTCTACTGGACGACGTCGAACCTGTGGACCATGTGCCAGCAGTTCTACGTGATCAGGAACAACCCGGCCCCCGGCACCCCCGCCGCCAAGGCCAAGCAGGACCGCGACGCGGCCAAGCGCGAGCGCAAGGGCCTGCCCGACCCGACCATCCCGATCGAGGCGAAGGTCGACCCCGAGACACCTCTGCCGCCGGAGCCTCCCAAGCGCCAGCAGCCGAAGAAGCAGACCCGGAGCCAGCGCAAGAAGCAGGGTCCGCCCGCTGCCAGACCTGCGGGGCCTGCCGGTGGCGGCAGCGGCCCCGGTGCCGGTGGCCCCGTGAACCGAGTAACCGGCGACCCGGACGAGGGCGCCGAGCCGGACCGCAAGGGCGCTTGACCGCTGCGCTGCGGCTGTCCGTCCGGTGCGACCGGCACCCATCCCCGCTTGCCTTACTGAACAGAGGGAGTAGCACGTGAGTGAATCGACGACGTCCGAGGCCGATCGGCCCAGTTCTGACCTACCCAGTTCTGACCTACCCAGTTCTGACCTACCGGGTTCGGACCTGCCCACGGAGGGTCTGGAGGCTGCGCAGCAGGACTCTGCCGCCGAGGTACCGCAGGCAGGCGGGGCCGGAGTGCCGGCCTCGCCCAGTGCCACTGCGGTCGAGGAGCCGCCGGAGCCGACAGACGCGCCGGTGGGTACCTCGGAGGACGCGGACTCGAGCGGCGTGGACACCGATGCGCGCTCGGCCGGGACGGGGGACTCGGCCTCGATCGTCGAGGAGCCCACCGACGCTGCGGAGCCCACCGACGCTGCGGACGCCGGAGAGTCAGCCGACGGCGAGGGGGGTGATGTCGACCGGTTGGAGAACGAGGGAGACATCGCCGCGGACTATCTCGAGGAGCTGCTGGACATCGCCGATCTGGACGGTGACCTGGACATGGACGTGGAGGGTGACCGAGCTGCCGTCAGCATCGTCGGCGGCGACGTCCGACTGCTGGTCGGACGCGACGGAGAGGTGCTCGAGGCGCTGCAGGAGCTCACGCGACTCGCCGTGTATCGGGAGACCGGCGAGCGGTCCCGGTTGATGTTGGACGTGGGCGGCTTCCGCGCCGACAAGCGGTCCCGTCTCGAGCGGGTCGCCGCCGACGCGGTGGCGGAGGTCCAGGCGTCCGGTGAGCGCAAGGCGCTGGACCCGATGACACCCTTCGAGCGCAAGGTGGTGCACGACGTCGTTGCCGCCTCCGGGCTGTCCTCTGCCTCGGAGGGGCAGGAGCCCCGGCGATACGTGGTCGTGCTCCCCGCCTGATGCCAGCCGAGCGGTCCGCTGGCCGGCCGGAGCGTGACCCTGGTTTCGTTTCACGTGAAACACCCCCGATGCCGTCGTCGGCACCGGGGGTGTTCGCTACGCGCACCGAACTTGCCACCCAGTACGTCCGGCAGCTGGCCACGGACGGGGTGACCCGAGGTCTGATCGGCCCACGAGAGGCCCCACGGTTGTGGGAGCGTCATCTGCTCAACTGTGCCGTGCTGACTGACCTGCTGCCGCAGGGCACCGACGTGTGCGATGTCGGCTCAGGTGCGGGCCTGCCAGGGCTGGTGCTGGCGATCCGCCGACCCGATCTGTCAGTCACGGTGCTGGAGCCGTTGCTGCGCCGCACCACCTTCCTTTCCGAGGTGGTCGAGCGCCTCGAGCTGACCAACGTCGAGGTGCTGCGTGCTCGGGCGGAGGAGGTGCATGGACGGCGGGAGTTCTCCGTGGTCACGTCACGGGCGGTGGCGCCCCTTCCTCGGTTGCTGGAGTGGTGCATGCCGCTGGTGCGACAGGGCGGAGAGATGCTGGCGATGAAGAGCGCGAGTGCCGGCCAGGAGGTCAAGGCAGCCGCACCCGAGCTGAGCCGGTGGGCTGCGGGCACCGTCGAGGTCATGTCGCTGGGGCAGGGAGTGATTGATCCACAGGCCACGGTGATTCGCATCGAGTCGACGCGTCCGTCGGCACTAGGTTTGTCCACGGGCGGCCGCCGGCGGACATGACCGCGTCGGGCCGAAGCTCGAGAGCAAAGGATGCTGACGTGACGATGACCGAGAACCCATCTCATCTCGATCGGGGGTCGGCCCCCCTGGTCACCGGCAACACCGGTGCTCTCGCTGCTCAGGGCACGCCGGCTGGGGTTGTGGGCGGCGGCTCGAAGGACGCGGGCCCGGCTCCCGCGTCGGACGCGGTCACGGCTCACCCGGTCGTCACTGGCCGAGGGACCGGAGATGGGGGTGTCTCCGGGGAGTCGGGCGTCCCGGTGCTCGCCGGGCTCGGCTGGCCCAACCGGGCGCTCGTCGCGCCACGCTCGCCTGGATGGGGCGTGGCCTTGTCGGTGCTCGGCCGGCCTACCGGCCTGGGTTGGCCAGGCACCGATGTTTCACGTGGAACCGGCGCAAGCGACCGCCGCGCCGATTCGGATGCGGACTGCGTCGCCAGCGAGACGGACGAGGATCGCGTCGACGGCCCGGCGCATGTCGCGGGGTCGGAGGCTGAGCTCGCCCGTGCGAACGACGCGTCTGAAGTCGGCGAGAGCGTGGAACGTGTCGCGCCCCTGGATGGCGATCTCGCGCGTGTCGGCGAAGCGTCCGGAGCAGTCGGCGACAGCGCGGATCATGTATCGCCCTTGGGTGGCGATCTTGCGTGTGTCGTCGACGCGCCTGAAGCAGGCGTCGCCAGCGCGACACACGTCTCCGCTTCAACGGAGGAGGCCGCAGGTGGGGGCGACGCGGCGGCGGAAATGCTCGACCCCGATGCGGCCCATGTCACTGACTCAGCCGATGAACCCGCCAGTGAGGTCGGCGCGGCGGCCATACGCCAGCCTGAGGCGGCGCATGTGATTGGCCCGGTGGTCGCGTCCGCCGGTGCGTCCAACGTTGACGACACTCGGGCTCTGGGAACGGACACGCCGGCGTCGGCGGCCGCGGTAGGGGTTCCAGCGGCCGCCGTTTCACGTGAAACGACCGACCTCGGCTCGGCTGACCACGCCGGGCCGCCTCAGCTGCCGACGGAGGCAGTGCTCGAGTCGCCGGCCGACGTGGTCGACGTACCGGAGCTGGACGCCCCACCCGCTGCCACACCGCCGCGGGTCGCAGCCGCGAGTCGCGAGGGTCGCGCCGCCAGTGACTCGCTGCCGCGCCCGGAGCGGACCCGCGTGCTGGTGGTCGCGAACCAGAAGGGTGGGGTGGGGAAGACGACCTCGACGGTGAACCTCGCGGCCGCGCTCGCCCAGGGCGGGCTCAGGGTGCTGGTGGTGGACCTGGATCCCCAGGGCAACGCCTCCACCGCACTGGCCATCGAGCACCACCGCGGCGTCTCGTCGATCTACGACGCGCTGGTCGACGGCGTGCCGCTGGTGGATGTGGTGCTGCCGAGCCCGCAGATCGACGGACTGTTCGTGGTTCCGGCGACGATCGACCTGGCGGGCGCCGAGATCGAGCTGGTGAGCATGGTGGCCCGGGAGGGTCGGCTCCGCAGGGCCCTGCACGCACACCCGCTGGTGTTCGGCTCTGGGGACGACCGCTTCGACTACGTGCTGATCGACTGCCCGCCGTCCCTCGGCCTGCTCACCCTCAACGCCCTGGTCGCCGCTGAGGAGATGATGATCCCGATCCAGGCGGAGTACTACGCGCTCGAGGGCCTGGGTCAGCTGCTCGAGACCGTCGAGATGGTCCGGGAACACCTGAACCCCGACCTCACCGTCTCGACGATCGTGCTCACCATGTACGACGCCCGCACGCGGTTGGCCGCGGGTGTGGCCGATGAGGTGCGAACCCACTTCCCGCGGCAGGTGCTGCGCACTGCGATCCCTCGGTCCGTCCGCATCTCCGAGGCGCCGAGCTATGGGCAGACGGTCATCACCTACGATCCCGGCTCGCCCGGAGCGCTCAGCTATCTCGAGGCGGCCCGCGAGGTTGCGCTGGCGGCGACGCAGCAGCGTCCGGCCGACGTGGCCGCAGCCGGCGCGGTGCGGGCATGAACCCCAAGCCGCACCAGCGCCGCGGTCTCGGTCGTGGACTGGGCTCCCTGATCCCCACGTCGCCACGACCGGAGCTCCGGGACCGCGATGAGGAGCCTGTTGCGCTCCGACGCTCGGAGTCGGACTCCGCCCACGAGGCGAGCGACGAGGCGTCACCTGAGAGAGGCCGCCACGCGCTGGCCGAGGCACCACCGCCGACCCGGGACGACCTCGGCGGAGGCACCGCGGGCGCCCCGGACACCACCGAGGAGGGTTCGCCGTCGGAGGCCGAGCGTTCCGAGCCTGCTCGCACCGCGACGCGCGAGACGGGCCTCGAGCCCGACGGCGGGGCTGGATTCGGTGCACCGGAGTCGAGTGCGGCCCAGCCTGACTCAGGTGCGGACCGGTTGGTCGCGGCCCAGCCTGAGCCCGGTGCGGACCGCCTGGTCGCGGCCGGGCTCGACGCCAGTTCGGACCGGGTGGCTCCCGGCGGCCCCGGGGCCGGAGACGACCCTCAGGCCGGCGCGGCCACGGCCGAGTCGCCGGGCTCCGGTCCCTACTCTCCAGGTGTGGGTGCGCCCCGCGAGGATCTCGGCCACCGGTCCGGTGAGTCCCGCGGACATGACGAGGTCAGCTCGGCTCACGGTCGAGGCAGCCTGCGACCGGCCGTCCCGGGGGTCGCGGACTGGATCGGCGTGCCCCTGCTGACTGACGTGCTGGACCGAGCGTCGGGCGGCGCGACGGCGGCGACGGCGGTCCCGTTCGTGGACCAACGACCGACGAGTCGTCCCGCCGGCCCGCTCCCTGGTCCCTCGGGCGATCCGAGAGCGACAGCCGCGGCGGGTTCAGCGGTGGCTGACGCGGTGGCCCCAGAGTCGACGCCCCAGGGGTCCGGTGACCCGACCCACGCCTCGACCGGTCTCCAGCCGGTGACCGGCGCCTGGTTCGCAGAGCTCGCGGTCGCTGACATATCGCCGAACCCCCGCCAGCCACGCGAGGTCTTCGACGAGGAGTCGATGGCCGAGCTGGTGCAGTCGATCCTCGAGGTGGGGCTTCTCCAGCCGGTGGTGGTGCGTCCCGTCGACGACGACCGCTACGAGCTGGTCATGGGCGAGCGTCGCTGGCGGGCGACGCAGCTGGCGGGACTGGACACCATCCCGGCGATCGTTCGGGACACGGCGGACGACGCCCTGCTCCGCGACGCGCTGCTGGAGAACCTGCACCGGTCCCAGCTCAACGCGCTGGAGGAGGCAGCCGCCTACCAGCAGCTCCTCGAGGACTTCGGGTGCACGCACGACGAGCTGGCGGCTCGCCTGGGCCGCAGCCGTCCCCAGATCAGCAACACGATCCGGCTCCTGAAGCTCTCACCCGCGGTCCAGCGACGTGTCGCTGCAGGAGTCCTCTCGGCCGGGCACGCCCGAACCCTGCTCGGCGTCGAGGACGCGGAGGTCCAGGACCGGCTCGCCGGCCGGGTCGTCGCGGAGGGCATCTCGGTCCGCGGCCTCGAAGAGCTCGTCGCGGTGGGTGACCTGGGTCCGGAACCCGGGAAGGGTCCGCGCCGCAGGCGGCCGACCGCTCCGGGTGTGGAGGACCTGGCCGCTCGGCTCTCGGACCGGCTGGACACCCGCGTCAGGGTGGAGCTCGGCAAGCGCAAGGGCCGGATCACCGTCGAGTTCGCGTCCCTGCCTGATCTCGAGCGCATCGTCGCCATGATCGACCCCGGTCACCCGACTCGCACCCGCCAGGACGGCCACCCCGAGTGAGCGGTCCCGCGAGCAGCCGACGGTCGCGCTCAGGGGGACCCAGGCGGCGGTCCGCCACCGGAGTCACCCAGCACGTGCCATCACTTGCTTTGTCGACATATCGATAAGCCGACAAGGCGACAAGGCGACAAGGCGACAAGGCGACAAGGCGACAGGTCGATCAGTCGACTCCGCATTGGTGAGCCGCTGCGACCGCTGACGGCTCACGCCTTCCCGGCCAACAACCGCCGCAGCAGATCGGCTTCGCGGGCGGGTGTGAGACCGGCTCGACGCTCGCGGTCCAGCCCCTGCACACGTTCCCAGCGCAGGGTGTCCTCCACGAGGGTGGCCAGCGGAGTCAGGGTGAGACCGGCGGAGCGGGCCGCGTCGTTGGTCCGGGTCATGAACCCGGCGTACTCGGCCTCCGGCAGCCACAGCGGCAGCGACTCCTCGCCGGCCCACGGCTCCACGCCCGACTCGACCAGCCAGGCGTCATCGGCCGCCACGAACCGTGGTGACCGTCGAGTCGCCTCGACGCACGCGCCGAGCACCGCGTCCAGGGTGGTGACCTCGCCGACGGCGTTGAAGATCCCGGACGTCCGCCGCTCCGCCGTCGTGACCAGCCAGGACGCCAGGTCGTCGACGCGCACCACCTGGACGGCTGCGTCGCGTCGCGGGACCAGGACCGGTTCCGCCTCGGTGGCCCGCGCCAGGCGCGCCGGCCAGTAGCCGAGTCGGTCGCTGCGATCGCCGTACCCACCGATCAGGCCCGCTCGCGCGATCAGCACCCGCTCGGCTCCCAGCCTGGAGACGATGGCCTGCTCGCAGGCCACCTTCGCCGGGCCGTAGACGTCCCAGTCGACCGGTCCCGTGCCGGAGAAGGCCTCGTGGACCGGGGCATCCTCCGCCTGGCCCGGGGTCAGGTCGTCGGTGTAGGCCGAGGAGGACGACACGTAGACCCAGTGGCTCGTCCGATCGGCCAGCGCCTCGAGGGCCGCCCGCACGAAGTCCGGCTGCCAGCTCACCTCGATGACGGCGTCCCAGGTCTGGTCGAGAATGGCGTCGTAGGCACCCGGCTGGGACCGGTCCGCCTGCACCCAGCGAACCCCTGCGGGTGGCTCGCCGGACCGACCGCGGGCCAGGCAGGTGACCCGATGTCCCCTCGACGTCGCGTGGCTCGCCACCACGCCGCCCAACCACGAGGTGCCCCCGAGCACGAGCAGGTCCAGGTCCGTTGACTGGGTCATGGGGGTCCGGGTCATGTCAGTCTGGGTCATGGGAGTCAGCATGGACATCGGGTCGTTCGCCTGCCAAGCGATTCCGCTGGCGGCGTACACCCGTGTCTGCCGGGTCGGCCGGGTCAGCTGGTGCGGCGCTTGGCTGCGCGGGCCTTGGCGCGCTCGCGCTTCTCCTGGGCGTCGAGGCGGGCCGCCTCCTCGAGGGTGGGGGCGGTGCCGCCGTAGGACGCGGGCAGCCACCACGAGCCCGGCGGCTGCTCCTTGTCGGGGTAGGCCCGGATCGTCTCGTCGAGGAGGGTGGCCATCCGGGCCTTGAGCTCGGCGGTCTCCTGCACCGAGTGCCGGCCGGCCGGGTGCAGCGGCTCGCCGACGGAGATGGCGATGGTCTTGCCACGGGAGAGGTCCTGGGGGTGGTCCTTGGTCTTGATCCGCTGGGTGCCCCACAGCACGACGGGCACCAGCGGCACCCCTGCTGCGGCGGCCATCCGGCTGGCGCCCGTCTTGAACTCCTTGAGCTCGAAGCTCCGGGAGATGGTGGCCTCGGGGAAGATGCCGACGACCTGCCCGGCCTTCAGGTAGCGGATCGCCTCGTCGTAGGACGCGATGCCGTCCGCCCGGTCCACCGAGATGTGGTGCAGCGAGCGCATCACCGGTCCGGCCACCGGGTGGTCGAAGATCTCGCGCTTGGCCATGAACCGCACCAGCCGCTTCGAGGGCTGGGCGGCCAGACCGCCGAGGATGAAGTCGACGTAGGAGATGTGGTTCAGCGCCAGCAGCGCACCACCGGTGCGGGGGACGTGCTCGGTGCCGGACATCACGAACTGCAGACCGAGCGCCCGGAAGCCCAGCTTGGCGGTCGCGATGATGGGGGGGTAGGTCAGGTCCAGCACGGTGCTCCCGTCAGCTCGGGTCGGCCGCGTCGGACCGGCTGCTGCGAACCATAGCGGCTCGCACGAGGTCGGCCGCCAGGTCACCCAGGTCCAGGCCGGCGGCGCTGACCGAGAGCGGCACCGTGGAGGTCTCGGTGAGTCCCGGCGCGACGTTGACCTCGAGGAACCACACGGTGCCCTCGTCGTCGATGATCAGGTCCGAGCGGGACAGGTCGCGCAGCCCGAGGGACTCATGTGCCAGGACCGCGACCCTGGCACACTCCGCGGCGAGCTCGTCGGACAGCTTCGCGGGCACCTCGAACGCGGTGCTTCCTGCGGTGTAGCGCGCGGAGTAGTCATAGACCCCGCCGTCGGGCTCGATGGAGACGACGGGGAGCGCGTAGGCACCCGCACCGGTGTCCACGACGGGTACGGCGACCTCGGTGCCGGCCACGAAGCGCTCCACCAGTGCCGTGTCCCCGTAGGCGAAGGCGCCGACCATCGCGCCGGCCAGCTGCGAGGCCTCCCGCACCGTGGCGCAGCCCAGCGCCGATCCGCCCCGGGCCGGCTTGACGAAGAGCGGCAGGCCGACGAAGGCGATGATCGCCTCCATCACCGCGGCCGCCCCGAGCTCGCGGAACGTCTCGTGCGGCAGCGTGACGCCGACGGGGGTGTGGATGCCCGCGCGCTCGACCACGGCCTTGGCGACGGGCTTGTCGAACGCGGCTCGGCACGCCGAGGGTCGGGAGCCGACGTAGGGCAGGCCGACCAGCTCCAGCACCTCGCGGACGGCGCCGTCCTCGCCGGTCTCCCCGTGCAGCAGGGGGAGAACGCAGTCCGGCCGGTCCTCACGCAGGCTGCGGAGCAGGTCGGCGTCCACGTCGCGTACGTCGACCTCGGCCCCGGCCTCGCGCAGCGCCTCCGCGATCCGGCGCCCCGACCGGAGCGACACGTCGCGCTCGTGGGACAGCCCACCGGCCAGCACCACGACCCTCGTGGCCTGGCCATCTCGTCGAGAGGCGTCGGCAGGGGCGCTGGCGGGCATCGGGTCTCCCGAAGTCAGTGAGGTCATCAGGTGAGGTCGGTCGTCGGTCCGTCGTACCCCCGGTTGAGCTCGCGAGCGGCCGCCCCGGATCCTCCCGGGCCCGTCGGCGCCGGCAGCCCGGTGCCGAAGGTCTGACGCAGCTCGAGCTCCTCCTCGATCACCCCGACCAGCCGGCGCACCCCTTCGCGGATCCGCTCCGGCGTCGGGTAGCAGTAGGACAGCCGCATGCTCCGGCTCCCGAAGCCGTCGGCGAAGAACGCCGTGCCCGGGACGAACGCGACCCGCGAGGTGACGGCGCGCGGCAGCATCGCCTTGGCGTCCAGGCCCGGCGGCAGGGTCAACCACACGTAGAACCCGCCGGTCGGCACGTTCCAGTGGGCGGCTGCGGGCATCATGTCCGCCAGCGCTCCGACCATCGCGTCCCGGCGCTCGCGGTACATCTCCCGGAACGACTTGAGCTGGCCCTGCCAGTCGTGCTTCTCGAGGTACGCCGAGACCGCCATCTGGGAGAACGACGGTGGGCACAGGGTCGCGGACTCCTGGGCCAGCACCAGCTTCTCGCGTACGGCGTGCGGCGCCAGCGCCCAGCCGACCCGGAACCCGGGGGCGAAGGTCTTCGAGAACGAGCCGAGGTAGATGACGCCGTCGGCCTCGTCTGCGCGCAGCGCGCGGTGCGGCTCCTCGTCGAAGCCGAGCAGGCCGTAGGGGTTGTCCTCGAGCACCAGCACGTCGGCCTCGCGGCAGATCTCCAGGATCTCCGGGCGGCGCTCGGCGGCCAGCGTGACGCCGGCCGGGTTGTGGTAGTTCGGGATGGTGTAGACGAACTTGATCCGCCGGCCGGCCGCCTGCACCGTGGCGATCGCCTCCCGGAGTGCGGAGGGGACGAGTCCGGCGCTGTCCATCTCCACGTGCACGACGTCGCACTGGTAGGCCTTGAACACCCCGAGCGCGCCCACGTAGGACGGCGCCTCGCAGATCACCACGTCGCCGGGGTCGCAGAAGATGCGGGTGACCAGGTCCACGGCCTGCTGGGAGCCGACGGTCACCACCACGTCGTCGGGGTGCGCCTCGATTCCCTCGAGCCGCATCACGTCGCAGATCTGGTCGCGCAGGTGCGGGTCGCCCTGGCCCGAGCCGTACTGCATCGCGACGGTGCCCCGGGTGCGGACCAGGTCGGCGATGGCGTCCCCCACGACGTCGAGGGGCAGCCCGGAGATGTTCGGCATCCCACCGGCCAGCGACACCACCTCCGGCCGGCTGGCCACCGCGAACAGGGCGCGGATCTCCGAGGCGGTCATCCCCTGGGTCCGGGCCGCGTAGCGGTCCACATAGCTGTCCAGCCGGGTGCTGCCGCTGGGCCCCGGCGTGTTGCCGTGGGCGCGGGACCGGTCGGGCTGTCGGGGGCTGTGCGCGGACATCTGTGTCGCTCCTCGTCTCCTCCCTCCTAGGATGAGGCATCGGGGTCGCAGCGTCCTAACGGCGGCCCCGCAGTGAGGGGTTCGGACATGCAGCTGCGGGCGGGCGCCGTCGATGGCTAGGCGGATGGAGCGGCTGACCCTGGACAACCTCGGCGACCTCCCGGTGGGGTGTGCGTCGTGCGTGTTCTGGGAGCTGGACGCCGTACGACGTCAGCGGGCCGTCGAGGCCGGGGAGGCGGGTTGTGAGAAGGAGGCCTGGGTCTCCCGGGCCCTGCTCGAGTGGGGGTCCTGCGGCCGGGTGGCCTACGTCGACGGGGACCCGGCGGGCTACGTGCTGTTCGCGCCGGCCACCTACTTCCCCGGGGCCGACGCGTTCGCAACCGCCCCGGTCAGCGAGGACGCGGTGCTGCTGGCCACCGCGATGGTGTTCCCGGAGTACGCCGGCGCGGGACTCGGCCGGGTGCTGATGCAGACCGTGGTCAAGGACCTGGTCAAGCGAGGCGGGATCCGCGCCCTGGAGGCGATCGGCGACACCCAGGCGCCAGGGCGCAAGGACTGGGCGCGTCGGGTCGACGGGGCCTACGGCAGCTGCGTGCTGCCGGCGGACTACCTGCTGCGGGTCGGGTTCAAGACCCACCGCACCCACCCCCGCTACCCGCGGATGCGCCTGGAGCTGAAGACGGCGCTGACCTGGCGCGACGAGGTGGAGGGCGCGCTGGAGCGGTTGCTGGGCGCCGTACGACCGGCCAGGCACCCCGTCGTGGACCCGGCTCCGCGAGGGGTGGCGGGGACTGCGACGCGAGGGCCCGAGATCAGGGGTGCTGGCGGAGAGCCTCGCGGAGCTCGCTGAACCGCAGCACGCCGGTCTGGGCGTCCTGGTCGGGGTCCAGGTAGACCCGCTGCACGGCCACCACGACCGCCTCGGAGATCACGTCCCGGAAGTGTGGGTCCGAGAGCCGGGCCGCATCGCCTGGGTTGGTGAGGTAGCCGGCGTCGACGCGGACGGCGGGCATCCGGGTCCGGCGCAGCATGTCCCAGGTCTTGGCGTGCGAGCGCAGGTCGCCGAGGTCGGTGCGGGCCACGATCTCGCGCTGCACGAGCCCGGCGAAGCGCTCACCGACGGAGGAGGCGACGCCGTGCGCCTCGGAGCCGTAGTAGAAGGTCGAGACACCGGCGGCGTCCTCGTTCGGCGAGCCGTCCACCTGGATCGAGATGCACAGGTGCGCGTCCGTGCGGTTGGCGAACTCGGCGCGGGCGACCTCGGTGGCCTCGGTGGCACCCCCGGTGTTGGTCAGGAACGCCTGCACCCCGGTCGCGACCAGCCGGCCCTCGATCCGTCGGGAGAGGTCGGCCGCGATCGCGTCGGCGCGCAGCCGCAGTGCCGGGTCGTCGAAGGACCCCACGCAGGGGTCGATGACCACGATCTTGCCGGTCAGGTGCGGCCCGTCGCGGCGGATCCGCTCCTGGGCCCGCATGGCGTTCGGGCTGCCGCCGCGCACCATCGGGGCCAGCCGGGACAGGGCCTTCAGCGTCGCCGGTCCGCAGGTGCCGTCGGCGGGCACCCCGATGTTGCGCTGGAAGTCGCGCACGGCCTGCTCGGTCTGGTGCCCGAAGCGTCCGTCGACCTTGCCGACCTTGAACCCGAGGTCCAGCAGCCGCTGCTGGAGGGCCAGCACGTCGTCTCCCGCCAGGAGGTTGCCGGCGACGTGCGTCAGCAGCCGGTCGCCGAGCCGCCAGCGGGCCTCGTCGAGGACCCGGTAGGTGCCGACCGCGACCACGCCGTCCACGCTGAGTCCGCGCTGCTGCTGGAACGCCCGGACCGCCCGGTCCAGACCCTCGTCGAAGACGTCGTCTCGGGAGGCGTGCGCCGGGTCGTCCTCGGTGAGACCGAGCAGCGCCAGCCGGGACCGGATCTCCCGGACGGCTCGGCCACGGTCGCCGATGCGGTATGACGCGGGGCGGTGCCGTGGGCCTGGCTGGGCCGGGACCGACATGGAGACCTCGGACACGCAGCCTCCAGAGGCGTCGACGAACAGGGACGGGGGCTACTCAAACAGACCGGCGGTCAATCTCCAAGGTGGACGGCCCCCTCGAAGGACGCTCGACCGGGCCCTGGCCGTGACCAGGACGCCCACGACCCGACGGGTCGTGGGCGTCACAGCTGGGGGTCGGCCGGCTGGCGACCGGCGCCCGGCGTCGGTGGCGGGTCAGCCGATGAACTCGGTGAGCTCCCGGAGGAGCGCAGCCTTGGGCTTGGCGCCCACGATCTGCTTGACCAGCTCGCCGTTGGAGTAGACGTTGAGCGAGGGGATGCCCGTCACGCGGTAGGCGGCGGGGGTCACCGGGTTCTCGTCGACGTTCATCTTCACGAAGGTGAGCTTCTCGCCGTGCTCGGCGGCGATCTCCTTCAGGATCGGGTCGACCTGGCGGCACGGCCCGCACCACTCCGCCCAGAAGTCCACCAGGACGGGCTTGTCGGACTTCAGCACCGAGGTGTCGAAGTCGGCGTCGGTGACTGCTTGCATGTCGGCCACGTGGGTGACTCCTTCTGGGAGGAAGAGCGTTGCTAGGTCTGCTGTAGTCAACACGAGCCCGGGGACATTTCTTCCCGGTCTCACCGGTCCGGGCACGCGTCTGCATCCCTGGGGAGGCGGGTCAGGCGCCGGCGGGCTGCACCTGCTCGGTGCGCTCCTCGGACTCCTCCACCGCCTTGACGCTCGCCTCGGCCGCGACGGCGGTGGACGCCTCGTGGTCGAGAGCCGCCAGGAAGCGCTCGGCGTCCAGGGCCGCCGTACAGCCCGTGCCTGCCGCGGTGACCGCCTGCCGGTAGTGGTGGTCGACGAGGTCGCCGCAGGCGAAGACGCCGGCCAGGTTCGTGCGCGTCGAGGGGTGCTCGACGAGCACGTAGCCGTTCGGGTCGAGGTCCACCTGGCCACCGAGCAGCTCCGAGCGGGGGTCGTGCCCGACCGCGATGAACAGGCCGGTGACGTCCAGGCGGCGTCGGTCGCCGGTGACGGTGTCCACTAGAGTCAGGCCGGTCAGCTTGTCCTCGCCGTGGATGGCCTCCACGGCCGAGTTCCAGGCGAACTCGATCTTGGGGTCCGCGAACGCCCGGTCCTGCATGATCTTCGACGCGCGCAGGTCGCTGCGCCGGTGGACCAGGGTCACCTTGGCGGCGAAGCGGGACAGGAAGGTGGCCTCCTCCAGAGCGGAGTCCCCACCTCCCACGACCGCGATGTGCTGGTTGCGGAAGAAGAAGCCGTCGCAGGTGGCGCACCAGGAGACGCCGTGACCGGAGAGCCGGTCCTCACCGTCCACACCGAGCCGGCGGTAGCCGGACCCGGTGGACAAGATGACCGCTCGGGCGCGGTGCTGCGTGCCCGCGCTGTCGGTCACCACCTTGACCTCACCGGTCAGGTCGACGGCGGTGACGTCGTCGGGCACCAGCTCGGCACCGAAGCGCTCGGCCTGCGCGCGCATCTCGTCCATCAGCTGCGGGCCCATGACGCCGTCCCGGAAGCCCGGGAAGTTCTCCACCTCGGTGGTGTTCATCAGGGCGCCACCGGCCGTGACGGAGCCCTCGAAGACCAGCGGCGCGAGGTTCGCGCGGGCTGCGTACACCGCAGCGGTGTAGCCCGCCGGACCGGAGCCGATGATGATGACGTCGCGGATGCCCGCTCGGTCGAGGGACCGGCTGTCGATGCTGGCACTGGTCATCGCAGGAGATGCTCGCTTCCGTGTGCTGAGGGCCCGTCCGGTGGCCCGAACGGTCGGGTCGACGCTCTGCTCAGGGTCCCACCGGTTGGGTGTGGCTGACGAGGGTGGAACCGATCCTAGGCTCGCGACATTCCCGGCCACCGGCGTACGGCGCCCTCCGTCGCCCGTCTCCGTCGCCTGCCTCAGGGGCGCGGCGTCCGCACGGTCGTCGTGGCGATCTGGATGCGCGGGTCCGCGCAGGAGTAGATCCGCGCCGAGCGCTGCCCGTCCGTGGGCGCACCGAGCACCAGAGACGAGCGACGACCGTCGACGCGGACGCCGAGCAGCTGCTCCCCGGCTCCCAGGGGAGGAGCGACGCACCTCCACGACGGCGGCTCCCCGGTGGGCAGCGGACCCGACGTGTCGACCAGGCGCTGGAGGTCGCTGGTGAGGGTCTCGGTCCGGAAGGTCGGGGAGGAGCCGGTGGCGGCGAGCTCGCGCGGCCCGCCGGACGGCGCCGCGCCGTCCGCGCCCGGTGAGGCGAGGCTCGGAGCCGCAGGGCTCGCCACGGTCCGTGAGCCGGGGCTCGAGCCGGACGACGAACTCGACTCCAGGCTCGACGAAGGGCTCGACCCCGGGCCGGCGCTGTCGTCGGAGGCGGTGCCGGCCGCCGTCTGGGAGTCGGTCCCCGAGCCGTTGGCCAGCCCGAACCCGCCGGTGGCGACCGCACCGCCCGCGAGGGCGATCGCGCAGAGCGCGGCGGCTGCGACCAGGCCGTTCGACCACCGGCGACGGCGACGCCGGGCCAGCTCGTCGACACCGGTGGAGGCGCCCGTGGACGCGCCCGTGGAGGCGCCGTTGACCCGGGGTGCCAGCAGCTCGTCGAGCACGGTGTCCAGGCGGTTGGCGACGTCCGCGGGCAGCGGAGGGCTCCGGTGCTCACCGGTGTCGCCGGGTCCGGCGCCGTCGCCGGCGTCCTGGTCCTCGGCGCGGGCCGCGGCGCCGAGCGCGCGGCGCACCTGCTCCTCCTGCTCGGGGGTCATGGCCGGTCCCCTCCTGGCTGGTCGTCTGCTGTCGCACGGGTGGTGGGCGTAGGTTCGACGCGCGGGGTGCCCTGCCGGTTCCCGGTCGGGCCGTCGTCCTGGTGCTCCACCAGCAGCGGAAGCAGCCGGGCGCGGCCCCGCGAGCAGCGGCTCTTGACCGTGCCGGGCGCGCACTCCAAGATGGCGGCCGCCTCCTGGACGGAGTAGCCCTCCATGTCCACCAGCACGAGAGCCGCCCGCTGGTCCAGGGGGAGCTGGGACAGGGCGGCGAGCACGGCCGTCCGCCGCTCGCGGTCCACGACGAGGTCGGCCGGGTCGACCACGGCCGCCGACGCCGGCACGGGCGCGACCAGCCTGTGCACCGGGCCGGCCGACGTGTCGGCCACCCGGGCGGATGACCGGACGGATGACCGGGCGGGCGACTGGTCGGGCAGCTGGTCGGGCAGCGGCTCGGTGCGACGTACCTTGCTGCGGCGGAGCCGGTCCAGGCAGGCGTTCACGACGATCCGGTGCAGCCAGGTGGTGACGGCCGCCTCCCCGCGGAACGAGTCGGCCCGTCGGAAGGCCGCGACCATGGCGTCCTGGAGCGCGTCGGCCGCCTCCTCACGGTCGCCGGTGGTGCGCAGGGCGACCGCCCAGAGGCGGTCGCGGTGCCGGGTGAACAAGGTGCCGAAGGCCGCCGGGTCGCCCTCGACGTGGGCCCGGAGCAGCGCCCGGTCGTCGGGCTCGGCCCCGTCGGCGCTCATGAGCGCGCGGAGATCTCCGCCACCCGGCCCTGGAAACCACCTGGCGCGGGCGGCAGCGAGGTCAGCCAGACCACGAGCCACCGCGTCGAGACGGTCTTCTCGAGCCGCAGGTCCACCTGGCTGCCGGCACCGGCGTCGGTCGCGACGGTGGTCAGCCCCTCGGTGCTGGTCGGGGCCGCGGTGGCACCGGGGGCGGCCAGGATCTGCAGCGACGTCGGGCTGCCGCCGAGCGTGAGTCGCACGTCGCCGACCCGCGTCTTCTTGCCCAGGTCGACGAGCAGACCCACACCGCTCTTCAGTCCGCCGAGCCGCGGGTTGCCCCGGTAGGTCACGGTCTTCCAGTAGGTGCCCGGCTTGCCGTCCACGGCCAGGTCGGCCAGGTCGGGGTTCTCCTCCGGAGGGTCGCCCTGCGGGTCGAAGTCACGCACGCCGCTGATCGGGACCGGTCTGCTCGCGGTGGGCTTGTCGCTCGCGGAGGCGCTCGGGCTCGTCGTCGTGGCGGGGTCGTCCGCCGGGCCGCGACCGAGGTTCAGCGCGAAGACGGTGCCGAGCACCAGGACCAGCACGACCGCGAGCACCACCGCGAGGCGCAGCCAGCTCCGTCCGGGGAGGTCCTCGTCCCCGCTGTCGGGGTCCAGCCCGGACTGGTCGGCGTCGGCGGGCTGGTCGGCGTCGGGACCCCACACCGGCGGCACCGAGCCGTTCCCGGCGCCGACGCTGCGCTGGCTGCCCGTCGACGCGCCGGTGAAGGCGTCGTGCGTCGACGAGCCGGTGGGAGGGCCGCTCTCCGTAGGCGTGCTGCCCGTCGACGCGCTGCCGGGATGATCGCCGTGGCCGTTGCCGGTGTAGCCGCTGTCCCGGTAGGTGGCCGGACCGTAGGAGCCGCGGGACGCTCCGGTGGCGTTCGCGGCCCGGCCGTCTGCGAACAGCGGCCGCTCGGTGAGCTCCTCCTGCCAGGATCTCTCCGGTGGCGCCGCCGACGGCGCGACGCCGAAGCGGCGTGCGCGGTCGGGGCCGGGCGTGGCGACGGTGTCCTGCCCGACGTCGCCGGGACTCCCGCTGCGGGGGTCGGAGGCGTCGTCCTCGCGGAACACCGGGGCGGCGGCCTGGGTGGCCTCCGGGTCGTCCGCCGCCGGCAGCTGGTCCGGCGCGTCCTCGTCAGGCCCAGACCGGTCAGGCCCAGACCGGTCAGGCCCAGACCGGTCAGGCCCAGACCGGTCAGGCCAGGACCGGTCGGGCCCGGACCTGTCCGGCCCGGTGCGCTCGAGCGCCGCCCGGTCGAGGACGGCGGTCGGCTCGTTGCCCGGCGGCGCCCAGGCGGAGCTGCCGCTGGGGTCCCCGAGGAAGTCGCTGAGGGCCGCCTTGATCTCCAGAGCCGTGTCGATCGGCGCGACGTTCGGGTGCAGCTGCCCGTTGAGCACCTGCTCGCAGATGGCGTCGAGGGGGCGGGGTACGCCGGCGCGGACCCGTCGTGGGCGCAGCGGCCGGCCGTGCTCGGCAGGCGCCACCGGGATCGTCGAGCCCTCGGTGCCCGGCCACCGGCAGACCAGTGCGGCGTACAGCAGCCCGGCGAGGTTCACGACATCGGAGGCCCGGGCGGTCAGCGGGCTGCCGTCGGTGACGAGCCGCTGGCCGCCTGGTGAGCGCAGGATCGCGTCGACCACGAAGCCGATCAGCTTGACCGTGCCCGCCTCGGAGACCATGACGTTCTCGGGCAGCAGGCGCCCGTGCGCGACGCCGTTGCGGTGCGCCACCGCGATCGCGTCCGCGACCTCCTGGACCAGCCAGGCGGCCCGGCGCGGGGACAGCGCCCCCTCGGCGAGCAGCCGGTCCAGGGACACCCCGGAGCCCCACTCGTTGACGACGTAGACCATGCCGTCCGCGGCAGCCGCGTCCAGGACGCGCAGCAGCCGGGGGTCGCTGACCAGGGCGGAGGAACGGGCGCCACCGAGCAGCGCGGACGCGCGCGGGTCGGTGTCGGGCAGCACGTGGACGGCGACGCTCCTGGCCAGCACCTGGTCGGTGGCCCGCCAGAACAGGGCTCCGGAGCTCTCGTCGAGGAGGTCCTCGAGCGTGAACCGTCCGGCGAGGACGGTCCCGGGCCCGATGGTGTCCTCCCCGACGGTGTCCTCGGCCACGTCCCTCCTCGACTCAGGCGCGCCGACGATGCGGCGCAGCCCCATGGTACGGGGGCCGGGTCAGCGCCGGAGCCTCCTGGTGAGGAGGCCGGCGAGCGCCGTCACCTCGGTGATCCGCATCATGCGGGCGAGGGCCGCGAACACCACCAGGTCCACCACTCCGGTCAGCGCGAGGACGCCTGCAGCCTGCAGCTTGCCGCCGGCCGCGGTCGCCTCCAGGCCCGTCGGCGCGGGCCACAGCTGCTGGGCGCCGTACTTCACCGCCGCCGCCACCGCGGTCGCGAGGACCCCGGCGATGAGCAGCCGGACCGCGAAGCGCACCAGCACCGGGACCTGCAGCCCGCCGAGCACGTGCCGCAGGAGCGTGAAGGAGCACACCGCCCCCACCAGGTACGACGCGCCGTAGGCCACCACCAGCGCCGGCGCCGTCCCCGAGGGCGACGCGTTCCGGCTGAGCAGCACCGCGCCCACGATGTTCGTCGCGGCGATCACGCACTGCACCCAGAACACCGTGCGGGTCCGCTCGAGCGCATAGAAGCCCCGCAGCATCAGGTAGTGGGCGGTGAAGAAGACCAGCCCCGGCGCGAACAGGGCCAGCGACACCGCGAAGGCCGGGACGTTGGGCCGCGCCGCGCCGTAGCCGATCATCAGGTTGCTCAGGTCCAGTGCCACGACCGGCAGCAGGAGGGCGAACGGCACGATCAGGGCGTACGCCGTACGCAGCGTCGAGGCCACGCCCTCGGCCAGCCCACGCAGGTCGGCGTCGGCGGCGTAGGCCGAGAGCCGCGGGAGCACGGCGGTGGCCAGGGAGACCGTCACGATGGAGTGCGGCACCATGGTCAGCAAGAAGGCGTTGGAGTAGATCGTGTAGCCGGTGCCGCCCGTGCCGCTGCCGGGATGGGCCCCGCAGACCTGGCCGAAGGCGTCGGCCGTGCCGGAGGAGGCGATCCTCACCACCACGGAGTAGGCGACCTGGTTGACGATCACGAACAGCACGGTCCAGGTGCCCAGCCGCAGCGTGTGCCCGAGCCCGGTGCCGCGGAAGTCGAAGCGGGGCCGGAAGCGCAGGCCGGCCCGGTGCAGGAACGGCACCAGGATCAGCAGCTGTACGGCGATCCCGACCGTCGAGCCGAGGCCGAGCAGCAGCTCCTGGCCACCGGAGTAGGCGCCCACGGTCGATCCGGGGCCGGCGAGCGTCGTGGGGTCCCCGACGCCGGCCCGGCACACGTCGCGGACCGGGGCGAACGACCACAGGTAGGCCCCGAGGACCGCCACCGAGATGACGTTGTTGGCGATCGGTGCCCACATCATCGGCCCGAAGACGCCACGGGCGTTGAGCACCTGGCCGACCAGCACGAACATGCCGTAGAAGAAGACCTGCGGGATGCAGTAGCGCGCGAACGCGATCACCGACTCGCGCTGGGGCGCCAGCTCGGGGGTGAAGAAGCTGCCGTCCAGGAACAGCCTCATCAGCAGCGGCGCCGCTATCACCAGGACGGCGGTCACCCCGGCCAGGAACACCGCGGCGAGGGTGATCACCCGGTTGGTGTAGCCCTCGCCGCCGTCGGCGTCCTGCTTGCTGGCCCGCACCAGCTGCGGCACGAGCACGGCGTTGAAGACGCCGCCCGCCAGCAGGATGTAGAGCATGTTCGGCAGCGTGTTGGCGATCGTGAAGATGTCCGCGTGCAGGGCTGTGCCGAGGGCCGCAGCCAGCATCGCGTTGCGCACGAAGCCGCTGAGCCGGGACACCACCGTGCCCGCGGCCATCACCGCGCTGGAGGACAGGACGCTCGCGTCGGTGCCCGCCCGGCCCTGGCTCACGGGCTCACACCGTCTCCCGACCGGGTTGGGTGGCCCGGTCCCGAGTCGTCCGGCCGGGCGGGAGCAGCGGCCCGTGGGTGGCCCGGCGCCGGCGGACCCGGCGGTAGAGCCGCACGCCGATCGCCAGGAACAGCAGCGCCCCGCCGATCCCGATGATCACCCAGATGACGGTGCTCACGTGGCTGGTGCGGACGCTGAAGTGCGTCTGGCTCCCCAGGGCCCGCCCGTGGGCGTCGGTCACCTTCAGCGTCACCGCGTGCACCCCGATGTCGTTGGAGTGGACCTCGAGGCGGATCGACGTACGGCGTCCGGGGCCGAGCGTGACCGGCGGCACCCGGGCGATCCGCAGCCGGTTGCCCGGCGTCGACATCGCGAGCCCGACGGTGACGGTCTGCTGCAGGTCGTTGACGAGGGTGACCTGGATGGGACCGGACTCCCCGGACATCATCACGAAGGGCGGGCCGTCGATGTGCACCTTGGCCATCTGGTAGCGCACGTATCCGGTCGATGCCGAGGTCTGGGAGCGCGCGAGGTCGGGGTCGGCTCGCGCGTCGACCGACGAGCCGAGCATCGCCACCTTCGAGAAGGCGTCCTGGATCGAGTCGCCGGCGCGGAGCACACCGGTGAAGATCCTCGCCGTGCGGACCAGCTTCTCGGTGGCAGCGAGGTTGGCGACCGGCACCTGGGCGGCCCGCTCGGTGTCGGGGTAGACGAGCGTGTCCTTGGTGATCTTCTGTGCGTCACCGGCTCCCGCATCGCTGGAGATGGTCGCGGCCACCGAGGGCAGGTCGACCATCTGCAGCCAGGTCTGGTCGAGGCCCCCGAAGAACCGGGATCGCGCCCAGGCGTCGCCGGGGTTCCAGTCGGCCGGCAGGGTGACCACGAGCGGCTCCGTGCGACGCCCCGAGATCGCGTGCAGTGCCGCGTCGCTGAGCAGCCGCTGGCGCACCTGGAGGGCCGCGTAGCGGGAGTTCGGCTTCGGGCCGCCCGCACCCGCCCGGGCGTCCGTGATCACCACCGGAGCCCGGGCGCCGGCGGTGATGTCGGCGCCGGCCAGCACAGGTCCGCGGCGGCCGGGGATCGCGGGCTGGCCGAGCAGCACCGTGGCCTGGCTGTCGAGCTGCGCCAGGGCCGACTCCGGGAGGTATCCGCTGACCGGGTCCACCACGGGAGCGGGGTCGGCGTCTCCGTAGGCGGTCGCCGTCGACGCGCTCAGGGCGGTGGCGCGCTCGTAGAGCGACGCCCGGCCGTCGTCGAGGGTGGCCGCGACGTCCAGGTCGCCGTAGGGGACGGTGGCGACCGTGTGGGTCGGGGCCTGCCGGCGGAACTCCTCGAGCCAGGCCCGGGCGGTGGCCGCGGCCTGGGCGGCGTTCTCGGGCTCCGTGGTGGCCTCCCCGGTCGGTGTCCCGGTCGGTGTCCCGGTCGGTGTGCCGGTGGGTGACGAGGTGGGTGTGCTGGTGGGTGTGCTGGTGGGTGTGCTGGTCGGCGTGCTGGTCGGGGACACCGTCGGTGCTGTCGAGGTGGAGGGTGAGGCTGCGGGCGGGGCGGACGGGGACGGGGACGGCGTCGGGCCGGACGAGGGCCCGCCCGTGTCGACCGGAGGGTTGCCGAGCGCCACCGACTGGGCGGCCTCGAGGACGGCTGGGTCGACGACCCAGGTGATCGGCTGGCTCGCCCGGGCACTCAGCCTGAGCAGGCGGTCCAGGCGCCCGTCGCGTGACAGGGCCCGCTCCCAGCCCGGCAGGTCGAGCAGCCGCCCGGCACCGCCTCGGTGCACCGGCCGCCGCAGGGGTACGACGAGCGCCAGGCGGGTCCTGGCCCGACCGGCCGCCGGGGTCCCCGGCCGGGGCAGCAGCGGCATGAAGGTGCGCGCCCGCCCGTCCGCGATGGCGTCCCGGACACCGTCCTTCGCGCCGAGCACGTGCACGCCGACCCAGTAGACGCCGGTCCGCCCGGAGATGCCGAGGTCCGCCCGGCTGACCGTGAGCCGGTAGGGCCGGGAGGCGCCCGGCAGCAGGTCGCCCACCTCGACGTACAGCCCGGGGGCGGTGCGCCGGATGCCGACCTGCGTGTCCGCGTCGGTCGCCGAGGCGCGCGCCAGGTCCGCTCGGCTCCGGATCGGCTCCGGCGAGGTCAGCAGGTAGGCGTTCACGCCGGTCCAGACGTCACTCGACCGGTTGGTGATGGTGCCGCTCAGCGTCACCGGCCCCCGGACCGGGATGGTCGCGGGTGACAGGGTCTCGATGCTCACCTGCAGAGGGGTCTCGGCCGCCACCTGCGTGGGAGTGGTCGCGGCCCGGTGCGCGGCCGGCACGGAGCGGGCGGAGGCCGCCTCGGCAGGGGCCGGCGCGGCGGCGCTCGCGGTGACCCCCGCGGTGATCAGCAGACCCGCGAGCAGCCGGGGCACCGCGCGACGGGTCACAGGCGCAAGGCTAGCCAGTCCGGACCGGGGGCCCGTCCGCCTGGCATAGAGTTGCCCCTCGTGTCCGAGCCCCTCGCCAAGCCCCTGCGGCAGGGCACACCTCTGCCCGCAGCAGCGGCAGCAGCAGCGGAGGACGGCGCGGCCGGCACCGGCGCCGAGGTCCGCAACATGCGGGAGGTGCAGGACACCGCGGTCCGCGAGCTGCTGCGGCTCTCGCCGGTCATCGACGAGCTCGGGGCTCGGTTCACCCGGGCCGGGGAGCAGATCGCGCTGGTCGGTGGCCCGGTGCGCGACGCGATGCTCGGCCGGCTGCACAACGACCTCGACTTCACCACCTCGGCACGGCCCGACACCACCGAGCGGCTGGTGGCCGGCTGGGCGGACGCCACCTGGGACATGGGCCGCTCCTTCGGCACCATCGGCTGCCGCAAGGGCGACTGGCAGATCGAGATCACGACGTACCGCTCGGATGCCTACGCCGCCGACTCGCGCAAGCCGGCGGTGGCGTTCGGGGACACCCTCGAGGGCGACCTCGTCCGGCGGGACTTCACGGTCAACGCGATGGCGGTCACGCTGCCGGACCGGACGTTCGAGGACCCCTACGGCGGCATCGTGGACCTCGCGCACGGCCTGCTGCGCACTCCGGGGACGCCGGAGCAGTCGTTCTCGGACGACCCGCTGCGGATGCTGCGCGCCGCGCGGTTCGCCGCCCAGCTCGGGTTCACCGTCGACCCCACCGTGGTGCGGGCGATGGGAGAGATGGCCGACCGGATCGAGATCGTGTCCGCCGAGCGGATCCGTGACGAGCTGGTCAAGCTGGTGCTGGCGCCGCATCCCAGGCGGGGACTGGCGCTGCTGGTGGAGACAGGGCTGGCCGACCGGGTGCTGCCCGAGCTGCCGGCGCTGGCGCTGGAGCGCGACGAGCACCACCGGCACAAGGACGTCTACGAGCACACGCTGACCGTCCTCGAGCAGAGCATCGACCTCGAGCACCGGCTGCCCGGCGGCGGGCCGGACCTGGTGTCCCGGCTGGCCGCGCTGATGCACGACGTCGGCAAGCCGCGGACCCGCCGGTTCGCGGGCGACGGCACCGTCACCTTCCACCACCACGACGTGGTCGGCGCCAAGCTGACCCGCAAGCGGCTCAAGGCGCTGCGGTTCTCCAACGACGTGATCGAGAAGGTGGCCCGGCTGGTGGAGCTGCACCTGCGGTTCCACGGCTACGGGTCGGGGGAGTGGACCGACTCGGCCGTCCGCCGCTACGTCCGCGACGCGGGTGAGGACCTGGCCCGGCTGCACGTGCTGACCCGGGCCGACTGCACGACCCGCAACAAGCGGAAGGCCGACCGGCTGCGCCGCACCTACGACGACCTCGAGGAGCGGATCGCCCGGCTGGCCGAGCAGGAGGAGCTCGACTCCGTGCGCCCGGACCTCGACGGCAACCAGATCATGGAGCTCCTCGGGGTGGGGCCGGGCCGGGAGGTCGGGGCGGCGTACCGCTTCCTGCTCGAGGCCCGGATGGACCACGGTCCGATGAGCACCGAGGAGGCGTCCGCGCTGCTGCTGGAGTGGTGGCGCGCCCGCGACTGAGGCCGAGGCACGCGCTCCTCACGGTCGGTCATCTCCCCTAGGCTGCGGGGATGCAGAGTGAACTGTTCTCCCAGTCCAACCTCGAGGTCGAGGGCAAGCGGTTCGCCCTCCAGAACTCCCAGATGCTGCGGGTCTCGCTCGGCGGCGACGTGCTGTCGGTCAAGGGCGCGATGGTGGCCTACCAGGGCTCGGTCCGCTTCGACCACGAGAAGGCGGGCAGTGTCGGCAAGCTGCTGAAGAAGATGGTCACCAGCGAGGACATGCCGCTGATGCGGGTCTCCGGCGAGGGCGAGGTGTTCTTCGCCAACGAGGCGGGCTACGTCTACCTCATCGACCTGGCCGGGGACGGGATCAGCGTCAACGGCCGCAACCTGCTGGCCTTCGAGGCCTCCCTGTCCTGGGACATCAACCGGGTCAAGGGTGCGGGGATGATGGCCGGCGGGCTGTTCAACACCACCGTCAGCGGCACCGGCACGGTCGCTCTGTGCACGGTCGGCCACCCGGTGGTCCTGGACTGCTCCCAGCAGCCGACGTACGTCGACGTGCAGGCCTGTGTCGCCTGGTCCGCGAACCTGGTCCCGAACGTGGTGTCCTCGATGAACATGCGGTCGATGCTGCGCGGCGGCTCGGGCGAGGCGTTCCAGTACGCCTTCCACGGCGCCGGCTTCGTCGTCGTCCAGCCCAACGAGTGGACCCCGCCGACGCAGCAGTCAGGCGGCGGCGGGCTCGGGAACCTGCTCAACGGCTGACCCCTGGGGGCCGGCGTCGCACTAGGTCTGGTCGCGGTCGCCCCTGCGGGACAGCAGCACCGTCGCCGCGGCGGCGAGCAGCATCAGGGCGGCTCCCAGCGCCGACTCGACGTGCACGCCGGCCACGAACGCCTCCCGGGCGACGGTGAGGACCTGGCCGCCGGCAGGACCTGGGAGGCCGTCCGCCACCGCGAGCGCTCCGCCGAGCGTCTCCCGGGCCGTCTCGGTGGCCGCGCCACCCAGTCCGTGCGGCAGGTGCTGGTCGAGCCGGGCCCGGTAGACCGCGGCACCGACGCTGCCGAGCAGCGCCATGCCCAGGGCGCCGCCGAGCTCGCTGCTGGTCTCCATCAGGGCGGCCGCGGACCCGGCCCGCTCCGGCGGCGCCGCGCCGATCGCGGTCTCGCCGGCCAGCGTCATCACGCACACCAGCCCGACGGCCAGGGTGCTGGCGCCGACCAGCAGCATCACCAGGCGGTGCTCGACGGGCAGCCGGGAGAGGACCACGAAGCCCGCTGCGGCGATCGTGAAGCCGCCCGCGGTGACGGCGGACCTGCCGACCCGCTGGGACAGCGCCATCGCCGTGGGGGCGGCCGCCATCACCGCGACCGTGGGCGCGACGCTCCACAGCGCGGCGCGCAGCGGGCTCATGCCGAGCACGGACTGGAGCAGCTGGGTGGTGAAGATGGCGTTGCCGACCAGCGCGAACATCGCGAGCAGGTTGGCGCTCAGGAAGCCGGTGAACCGCCGGTGGCGGAACAGCTCGAGGTCGATCATCGGGTGCTCACCGGTGCGCTGGGTGTGCACGAACACCAGGCCGACCAGCACACCGCCGGCGACCGCAGCGGAGGCGGCGACGGACGGGCCGTGAGCAGCCGTCTCCTTGACGCCCCAGATCACGCTGAGCACCGTGGTGAGGGAGAGCACCGCACCGGTCAGGTCGAATCGGCCTCGGGGGGCCGGCCGGAACTCGGGGACCAGCACCGGGACCAGCACCAGCAGCAGGACCATGGCCGGCAGGTTGACCAGGAACACCGACCCCCACCAGAAGTGCTCGAGCAGCACGCCGCTGAGCACGGGTCCCAGCGCGATGCCGGCACCGCTGACCGCCGTCCAGATGGCGACCGCCGTGCCGCGCTGCCTCTCGTCGTGGAACAGGTTGCGGATCAGCGCCAGGGTCGAGGGCATCAGCGTCGCGCCGCCGACACCCAGCACCGCCCGGGCAGCGATCAGCAGCTCCGCCGACGAGGCGTACGCCGCGACGACGGATGCCGCGCCGAATCCGGCGGCACCGAACATCAGCAGGCGGCGTCGGCCGATCCGGTCCCCGACCGACCCCATCGTGACCAGCAGCCCGGCCAGCACGAAGCCGTAGACGTCGAAGATCCACAGCTGCTGGGTCGCCGTCGGCTCGAGGTCGCGAGCGATGAACGGGACGGCGAAGTACAGCACCGAGACGTCCATCGAGACCAGCATCAGCGGCAGCATGAGCACCGCCAGGGCCAGCCACTCCCGGCGGCCGGCGAGAGCGGGAAGGGGGGTGGGTGTCTCGGTGCTCATGGCGGCCTCCGGCAATCGCGTACGACGTACACTGTGTACGTCGTACGCAAAGATAGCCCGGATCGGTGTATCTTGTAAACAGATATCCGGAGGTGACTCCACCGCTGTTCGGGAAGGTCGGCTTGGGCAACGACGACATACCTCGCACCGTCGCCCTGCTCTGGGGCCGCGGTGCCGCCGCCAGCCGTCGAGGCCCGAAGCCGGGACTGACGCTGGAGGGCATCGGTCGTGCCGCCATCGCGATCGCCGACGAGCGGGGTCTCGCGGACGTCTCGATGAAGCGGGTCGCCGAGGCGGTCGGGGTGAGCACCATGGCGCTCTACCGCTATGTGGAGACCAAGGACGAGGTCCTCCTGCTGATGCTCGAGTTCGTCACCGGGTCGGCCCCCGACCTGACGCGACGCCGCACCTGGCGGACCAAGCTGGAGACCTGGTGCCGCGCCTACCGGGCGGTGCTGGTGGCGCACCCGTGGATGACGCAGGTGCCGGTGACGGCGCCGCCGATCACCCCGCGGCAGCTGGCCTGGATGGAGGTGGCGGTCGCTGCGATGGACGGCATGCGGCTCTCCGCGGAGGAGCTGACCCAGGTGCTGCTGCAGCTCAACGTCTACGTGCGCGGCGACGCGGCGCTGGCGAGCAGCATCGGGCCGGCCAGCCGGGAGCAGCAGGGCGACCTGTCGGGAATCTGGGCCCGTCAGGTGCTCGAGCTCACCGAGGCCGCGGACTTCCCGGCCGTGCACCGGCTGCTCGCCACCGGCGAGTTCGACGAGGACGACGACCCCCTCGAGCAGTTCGAGTTCGGTCTGCAGCGGATGCTGGACGGCATCGCGTTGCTCGTCGACAGGCGGGCCCCTGGCTGACTCGCCCGGGCCGGCTCAGACCGACAGGACGCGGGCGTGGGTGCGGGTCACCCGGGCGTACCAGAGGGCGGTCAGGGCGTAGCCGAGGGCGATGGCGGCGAGCACCACGTAGGACTTGCCGTCGACCGGGAGCACGACGGCCCCGACCGCGGCAGCCGCGACGAAGGCGACGTTGAAGATCACGTCGTACAGCGAGAAGACCCGCCCGCGGTAGGCGTCGTCGACATGGGTCTGCACGAGCGTGTCGACGACGATCTTGATGCCCTGGGAGGCGAGTCCGAGGAAGAACGCGGCGACCAGGAGCGCGGGTCGGGTGTAGAGCGCCCCGGGGACCACCTGCGTGAAGGCGGCGCCGGCGAGCAGCCCCAGCACCCACGTGCGCTGCGGGATCCGCTCGGTGACGACCGGCGTCAGGAAGGCAGCGGCGACGAAGCCGACCCCGCTGACCAGCACCGCGACCGACAGCTCGTTGAACGCGGCGTCCACGTCTCCGGGTCCGTGGAAGTAGTTGCGGTAGAGCAGGATCAGCGCCACCGACGAGAGCCCGTAGAAGAACCGGTGCACCCCGATCGCGGCGAGTCCGTAGGCGGCCGGCCGTCGCCGGCCCAGGTGCCGCAGCCCGGCGACCAGGCCACCGACCACGCTGGCCACCGCGTCCCGCAGCGCCGGCGGCGGGTGGGTCAGGTCCGGGCCGAGCAGGTCGCGGGGGATCCGCAGCGCCAGGGACCCGGCGACGGCGTAGAGCACGGCAGCCGTCAGCAGCACGCCGACGTCGCCGTCGAGGCCGGCGTGCCTCCAGCCGGTCCGCGCCAGCGCGCCCGCCGCCAGCCCGACCAGGAACGCCAGCGTGCCGGCGGTCGGCGTCAGGGCGTTCGCCGTCATCAGCTCGTCCTCGCGCACCACGTGCGGCAGGGCGGCGGAGAGCCCGGCCAGCAGGAACCGGTTGACCGAGAGGCACAGGAGCACCAGGCCGAACAGCACCGGGCCGCGGACTTCGGCGCGCACCGCCACCGCGAGCAGGACGACGAGGCCCACCCGGACGAAGTTCGACCAGGCGAGCACCTGCCGCCGCGACCAGCGGTCCAGGAACACCCCGACGAACGGTCCCAGGGCGCTGAACGGCAGCAGCACCACCGCCAGCGCCGCGGCGATCGCCCCTGGCCCGGGAGCCCGCTCGGGCGAGAACACGACGTAGGACGCCAGGGCCACCTGGAACACGCCGTCGGTGAGCTGGCTGGCCACCCGGACCGCGAACAGCCTCCGGAACCACCGCCCCCTCAGCAGGTCCCGGAGGTGTCGCAGGGCGGTCATCGTCCCGTCCTGGCTGACCCACGCCAGTCTGCGGGCTGGGAATCCGTCAGCGGGGCGGGCCTCAGCGCTCGACGTCCCCGCGGATGAAGGCCTCCACCTGGACCCGGCCCTGGTCGTCGGGCATCTGGACCGGCGGGGACTTCATGAGGTAGGTCGAGGCCGAGATGATCGGGCCGCCGATGCCGCGGTCCAGGGCGATCTTGGCGGCCCGCACCGCGTCGATGATGATGCCGGCGCTGTTCGGGGAGTCCCACACCTCGAGCTTGTACTCCATGTTCAGCGGCACGTCGCCGAACGCGCGGCCCTCGAGCCGGACGTAGGCCCACTTGCGGTCGTCGAGCCACTGCACGTAGTCCG
>CAXSHL010000049.1:0-31836 GCA_964237315.1 uncultured Nocardioidaceae bacterium | reverse complement strand
GCTCGATGGTGCCCCAGGCGCGTTCGTACTGCGCGCGCTTCTTGGACAGGATCAGCCGGCCTTCCTTGTCCTCCTTCTGGAGGACGAGGGCCTCGACCTTGTCGCCGACGGAGACGACCTCGGAGGGGTCGACGTCGTGCTTGATCGAGAGCTCGCGCGAGGGGATGACGCCCTCGGTCTTGTAGCCGATGTCGAGCAGGACCTCGTCGCGGTCCACCTTGACGATGGTGCCCTCAACGATGTCGCCGTCGTTGAAGTACTTGATGGTCGCGTCGATCGCGGCGAGGAAGTCCTCCTCGGAGCCGATGTCGTTGACCGCGACCTGCGGGGGTCCTGCGAGAGTAGGGGTGATCGTCATAGGGGTGTTGGGTTTCCCTTGTAGGTGGGTGTGGTGGTGGATGGGACGGTGGTGCCATGCCGGCGCGCTCGAAGCCCCGAATCACTACCAGGTGGGTCTGGGGGCCGACGGCGGTCAGGCCGCCGAGGTGATAGCGAGCGAGAACCTGCACTGAGGCAGACTCCTTGCGCACCTCACAGGATACGCAACAGGGAGCACCGTAGTCCAACCCGCCTCAGGCGTACGGCGTGCGGTGCGGGTCACCGCTGCTCGCCACGGCGACCAGCAGGTCGTGGGCCTGCTCGGTGACCGGGTTCTCGCCGCGCCTGCCGGCGAGGTCGACCAGGGCCGGCAGGTCGGCGGCGCGAGCCTGGTCCAGCAGGTCCTCGACCCGGTCGGGGGCGTCGGGCACCGCCTTCTGGTAGGCCGCCAGCACCGCCTCGGTGAACACCGCGTCCCGCTCGAACCGGAGCAGGTTGCCCAGGTCGGCACCCGGCACCCCGGCGCGCGCGAACTCCCAGTCCACCAGGCCGGTCACCTCCAGCGAGCCGGGGTCGACCAGCAGGTTCTTGGGGTTGAGGTCGCCGTGCACCAGGCAGGTGCGGACGACCGGGTCGAGGGCCGCCGCCGCACGGTCCGCCACGGCGAGCAGCCTCTCGAAGAGGTCAGGCGGCCAGGCCGCGAGGGCGGTGCCGCTGCGGTGGCTCTGCACGAGCTGCACCAGGTCACCGCCGGGTGGCGGCGTGAGGTGCAGGTCCCCGTCGACGAAGAGTCCCGGGCGGGGCATCGGCATGCCGGCCAGCCGGGCCAGCAGACCGCCGAGACCGCGCCCCAGCCGGGTGCGCCGGTCGGCGTCGAGCCCCGGAAGCAGGAGGTCGAGCCGATCACCGGGCAGGAACGACGTGACGAGCAGCCCGGGAGTGCCGGCAGCGGGGTCCGGGCGCTGCACGTCGAGCACGTCGGGCACCGGCAGCAGGCCCCGCACCAGCCGGAGCACGGCAGCGTCGACGGCAGGCGCCTCCGGGCCCCGCGCGGCGCTGCGGGGACCGTAGACCCGCACCACCGTCTGCTCCCCCGCCGCTCGGCCGAGGAACGTCTCGCCGCTGAACCCGCCGGCGAGCGGGGTCAGGCCGAAGTCGGTCTCGCTCATGCTCCGATGCCTACCACCTCCGGCGCGGACGGCTGCCGCTGCCGGCCGGCCATGCCGTCCTGGCGGACCGTGGGGGCATACCGTGCGGGCATGGTGCACCCGGCCCGTCGTACGGTCACGGAGGCGGAGACCCAGCGCGCGAACCGGCGGGAGTGGGACGCCTACGCGGACGACTACCAGGCGACCCACGGGGAGTTCCTGCGCGACGTCGGGTTCGTCTGGTGCCCCGAGGGGGTCGACGAGGCCGACGCCGCCGTGCTCGGCGACGTCTCCGGGCGCCGGGTCCTGGAGGTCGGCTGCGGCGCGGCGCAGTGTGCGCGATGGCTGGGCGTGCACGGTGCCCGCCCCGTCGGCCTGGACCTCTCCGTGCGCCAGCTCCAGCACGCCCGGCGCATCGACGAGGCGACCGGGGCCGTCGTGCCGGTGGTGGGCGGTACGGCGACCGCGCTGCCGTTCGCGGACGCCGTGTTCGACGTGGTGTTCTCCGCCTTCGGCGGGCTGCAGTTCGTCCAGGACGCCGGCCGGGCCCTGGACGAGGCGGCCCGGGTGCTCCGACCCGGTGGCCTCTTCGCGTTCTCGGTCACCCACCCGGTGCGCTGGTGCTTCCCCGACGACCCGACCAGCGAGGGGCTGACGGTGACCAGCTCCTACTGGGACCGCACGCCGTACCTCGAGGAGGACGACGCAGGCACGGTCACCTACGCCGAGCACCACCGCACCCTGGGCGACTGGGTGGGGCTGCTGGCCGCGCGCGGCTTCGTCATCACCTCGCTGATGGAGCCTGAGTGGCCCGAGGGGCACGAGCGGGTCTGGGGCGGCTGGGGTCCCGAGCGGGGGCGACTGCTGCCGGGAACCGCCATCGTCAGCGCCCGGCTGGCCGACCCGGGGTCGAGCCGATGAGTCGGCGCCACCTGCGGGGGTCGGCAGGCCCGACGGTCCGGCAGCGCCTACGCTGAACCAGGTGAAGGGAAGCCCGACGAGCCGACAGACCCTGCGGGGCGGCGCCGTCATCGCCGTGGCGATGGCGGTCATGAACGTCACCACCTACGGGTTCACCATTCTCGCCGCTCGGCTGCTGGGTCCCGAGGAGTACGGCGCCCTGGCCGCCGTCATGGGCGTCCTGCTGGTCGTCAACGTGCTGTCCCTCGGCCTCCAGGCGACCGGCGCCCGCCGGGTCAGCGCGGCACCCCACGACCTCGTCGACATCGAGCGCGAGGTGATGAGCACCAGCTACGTCTCGGCGCTCGCGCTGGGGCTCCTGCTGCTGGTGGCCACCCCGGTGATCAGCGACACCCTGAACCTGGACTCCCCGGTGGCGGCCGCCCTGATCGCGCTCACCGCCGTACCCCTCTCGGTGATGGGCGGCCAGGCCGGCATCCTCCAGGGTGAGCGACGGTGGGGCGCCCTGGCCGGCATCTACCTCGCCATGGGGGTGGGCCGTCTGGGCTTCGGCGCCGTCGCTCTGGTGCTCGAGCCGCACACCCTCGGAGCGATGATCGGGGTCTCCACCGGAGCGTTCCTCCCGGTCATCGTCGGCGCCATGGCCCTGCGGCACCCAGACCGTCGTCGAGCCATCGCCGACTCGGTCGGCTGGGGCGCCGTCAGGACGCGGCGCCGGCGCTGGGCCCCCGGAGGAGTCCTGCGCGAGACCATGCACAACTCGCACGCCCTCCTGGCGTTCTTCGCGCTGTCGAACACCGACGTCATCGTCGCCCGCAGCACCCTCCACCCGCACCAGGCCGGGCTGTACGCCGGTGGGCTGATCCTCGCGAAGGCCGTGCTCTTCCTGCCGCAGTTCGTCGTCGTCATCGCCTTCCCCTCGATGTCGCGTCAGGGCAGCGGCAGACGGATGCACATGCTCAGCCTGGCCATGGTGCTGGGGATCGGGACCGTGACCGTGCTCGGCGTCGCGGTGCTCTCGAGGCTGGCCGTGGTGTTCATCGGAGGCCCCCAGTACTCCGCCCTCCAGGGCCAGCTGTGGGCCTTCGCGGCGCTCGGCACGCTGCTCGCGGTGCTGCAGCTGATGATCTACGACGTGGTCGCGCGCCAGCACCAGCGCATGGTGTTCGTGGTGTGGGCCGGCATGGCCCTGCTGCTGGGCGCCGCCCCCTTCCTCGACTCCCTGACCGCACTGCTCACCACGGTGCTGGGCATCGACGCCCTGCTCTTCGTCGTACTGCTGCTCGCGAGCCTGTACACCCCCACCCCCGCGCAGCCCACCCCCGTCGAGGAGGCCCCGGTCCCCTGAGGCGCCGTTGCCGCGCAGGAAACACGCGAAACGGCACTGCAACTCCGCATGGGTGCCGTTGTCGCGACCGGGTCGCCCACCAGGATGGCGCTGCGCTCGAGCGTGCACACGCGACGACTCGGCGGTCGCCAGCCGCCGGAGTCGCCGGGTCGACGGGGCCTAGTGGGCGGCTTCGTGCCAGCTGGAGCCGGTGCCGACGGACACGTCGAGCGGCACCGTGAGGTCTGCGGCGTCACCCATCTGCTCCCGGACCAGACGATCCAGCGCCTCGGCCTCCCCCGGTGCCACCTCGAACACCAGCTCGTCGTGGACCTGCAGCAGCATCCGGGACCTCAGCGAGGAGGCGGTCAGCGCGTCGTCGACGTTGAGCATGGCGACCTTGATGATGTCGGCAGCCGATCCCTGGATGGGCGCGTTGAGGGCCATCCGCTCCGCCATCTCGCGGCGCTGCCGGTTGTCGCTGGTCAGGTCGGGGAGGTAGCGGCGACGGCCGAGGATCGTCTCGGTGAACCCGGTGCGGCGGGCCTGGTCCACCACCCCGGCGAGGTAGTCGCGGATGCCGCCGAACGTCTCGAAGTACTCGTCCATCAGACCTCGTGCCTCCGCCGGGTCGATCGCGAGCTGCTGGCCGAGGCCGTAGGCGGACAGGCCGTAGGCCAGCCCGTAGTTCATGGCCTTGATCTTGGCCCGCATCGCCGGCGTCACCTCGGCGGCGTCGACGCCGAACACGCGGGAGGCGGTGACTGAGTGGAAGTCGCGTCCCGACCGGAACGCCTCGATCAGCAGCGCGTCCTCGGACAGGTGCGCCATGATCCGCATCTCGATCTGGCTGTAGTCCGCCGTCATCAGGGACTCGTGCTCGGGACCCACCACGAAGGCCTGCCGGATCCGGCGGCCCTCCTCGGTGCGGACCGGGATGTTCTGCAGGTTCGGGTCGGTCGAGGAGAGCCGGCCGGTCGCCGCGATCAGCTGGTTGAAGGTGGTGTGGATGCGGCCGTCGGAGGCGACGGTCTTCAGCAGCCCCTCGACCGTCTGGCGCAGCCGGGCGACGTCTCGGTGTCGCAGCAGCGCGTCGAGGAACGGGTGCGGAGCCTTGAGGTTCAGCGCGGTCAGGGCGTCGGCGTCGGTGGTGTAGCCGGTCTTGGTGCGCTTGGTCTTGGGCATCCCGAGCTCCTCGAACAGCACCACCTGGAGCTGCTTGGGCGACCCGAGGTTGATCTCCCGACCGATCGCGCCGTAGGCGTCCTTGGCCGCCCGCAGCACCCCGTCGGCGAACTCCGACTCGAGCGCCTCCAGATGGTCGATGTCCACGGCGACGCCGGTGCGCTCCATCTCCGTGAGCACCCTCACCAGGGGCAGCTCGACATCGGCGAGCAGCCGGGTGCCGCCCCGGTCCTCGAGCTCCTGGTCCAGGGCCTCGGCGAGGTCGAGCACGGCGCGTGCCTGCAGCATCGCCGCGTCACCCGGACCGCGAGCCTGGCCGTCGTCCGCGATGCCCTCGAGGGTCAGCTGGCCCTCGTCGGCCGCTGATCCTGCGTCCCCGGCCTTGAGCTCGCGCTTGAGGTAGCGCAGGGTGAGGTCGGCCAGGTCGTAGGAGCGCTGGTCGGGTCGAGCGAGGTACGCCGAGAGCGCCGTGTCCCGCTCGAGGCCCTCGAGGTGCCACCCCCGCCCGATCAGCGCGAGCATCGGGCCCTTGGCGTCGTGGAGAACCTTGGGCACCGACGCGTCGGCAAGCCAGGCGGCCAGCACCGAGTCGTCCTCCGGGCCGATGTCCTCCACGTCGAGCCACGCGGCTGCACCGTCCGCGGCCGCCAGGGCGAGCGCCGCGACGTCGCCGGTCCCCGATCCCCAGGTGCCCTGCACGTGCATCCCCACCCGGCCGGGTCCGGATGCGTGGCCGTCGAGCCAGCCGGCGAGCGCCCCGGGGGCCAGCTCGGTGCCGTCCAGCTCGAACCCGCTCTCGTCGATCTCCTCCTCCGACGTCAGCGTCTCGAACAGCCGGTCCCGCAGCACCCGGAACTCCAGGCTGTCGAAGAGGGTGTGCACCTCCTGGCGGTCCCACGGCCTCGCCACCAGGTCCTCGGGACGAGCGGTCAGCTCCAGGTCGCACACCAGCGCGTTGAGCCGCCGGTTGCGGATCACGTCTCCCAGGTGCTCGCGGAACGACTCACCCGCCTTGCCCTTGATCGCGTCGGCGTTGGTGATGACGTTGTCGAGGCCGTCGTACAGGGTGATCCACTTGGCTGCCGTCTTGGGGCCGACGCCCGGGACGCCGGGCAGGTTGTCCGAGGACTCCCCGACCAGGGCGGCGATCTCTGGGTAGCGCTCCGGCGGCACGCCGTAGCGCTCGTGGACGGCCTCGGGGGTGATCCGGGCCATCTCGGAGACCCCGCGCGTGGGATAGAGGATCGTGGAGTGGTCGGTGACCAGCTGGAAGGAGTCCCGGTCACCTGAGCACACCAGCACGTCGAACCCCTGTGCGAGCGCCTGGGTGGTCAGCGTGCCGATCACGTCGTCGGCCTCGTAGCCGTCCTTCTCGACCATCGCGATGCGCAGCGCGGACAGCACCTCCTTGATCAGCGAGACCTGGCCGGAGAACTCGTCCGGGGACTTCGAGCGGTTGGCCTTGTAGTCGGTGTACTCCTCGGAGCGGAACGTGGCCCGCGAGACGTCGAAGGCGACCCCCACGTGCGTGGGAGCCTCGTCGCGCAGGACGTTGATCAGCATCGAGGTGAACCCGTAGACCGCGTTCGTGTGCTGCCCGGTCGTCGTGGAGAAGTTCTCGACCGGGAGCGCGTAGAAGGCGCGGTAGGCCAGCGAGTGCCCGTCGAGCAGCAGCAGTCGTGGCCGTTCGGTGGGCTCGTCGGCAGGTGCGTCGCTGAGATCGTCGGTCAGCACGTCGGTGAGCACGTCGAGTGAGGCGGCAGGCAGATCGGACACGACAGCCACCCTAGTCGGGGCCACCCCCCGACCGCGGCGAGCGGGCCGCTGGACGCGGTCGGCTCAGGAAGGTCGGGCCTGCGAGCGGCGCAGGGAGCGCCGCTGCACCAGCACCTGGCCCACGCTGCGGTGGCTGCGGGTGCCCATCCGGGCAGCAGCGGGCGGCTCGACCGGGAGCTTCGCGCGCAGGGCGGTGACGGTGGCGCCCCGGATCACCGCGAGCTGCCCGAACCCGAGCCGGGCCATGAACCGGTTCGCGTCGCGCGAGGTCACCGCGGCCGCCGCCAGGACGTGGGGGGTGTTCTTCTGCTCGGCCCAGGTCACGGCGGCCTCGATCAAGGCCCTCCCGACGCCGTGCCGGCGCAAGTCGTCGATGACCTGCAGGTGTCCGACGTACACCGCCGTGTCGCCGTGGATGGGCGTGAGCGGCCCACGCGTCAGGTGTACGGCGCCCGCCACCCGGTCATCGATCGAGCCGACGAGGAGCCGCTGCTCGGGGTCCGCAGCGATGCGGTCCACGGAGGCACCGACGTCCTCGAGGCCCGGAGGGGAGCCCTCGTGGCCGGCGGCGCGGCCGGTTCCCCAGATCTCGAGAAGGGACTCGGCGTCTTCCCGCGACGCGTCGCGGACATGCACAGGGCTACGGAACACGTGAGGGCACCTCTCCCACCTGACGACGCTGTGCTGGCTGACGAGGGTCGTGCTCCCGACGCGACCCGGTCCGCGTGGCAGGCGCCCCCGGCAGCTCACGAACCGGACCGAGATGAGAGGTTACGCCTAGCTCCGGCCCTTGGATAGCCGGACGAACCAGGTAGTGGACAACTCAAGGACCCGCGTCGAGGCCAGCCGAGGAGGACCGTGTTCCCAGGCATCGGGACCGTGGTCAACATGACGACCGTTCTGCTGGGCACCACGATCGGCGTCGCGGTCGGTCACCGCTTCAGCCAGCGCACCCGCGAGGTGGTCACCGACGCCCTCGGTCTGGTGACGCTGCTCATCGCCGGCAGGGCTGCGACCAGCGTCGGCGACCCGGCGCTCTCCCACGCCGTCGGGAGCAGCGCCCCCATGCTGATCGTGCTCAGCTCCCTCGTGATCGGCGGCATCATCGGGTCGACGGTGCGGATCGAGCAGCGGCTCGAGGGCTTCGGGGGGTGGCTGCAGAGCCGCCTGCAGCGTGGAGGCGCGGCTGGAGAGGCAGAGTCGGAGCACGTCGCGCAGCGCCAGCGGTTCATCGAGGGATTCGTCACCAGCTCCCTGGTCTTCTGCGTCGGTCCACTCACCGTCCTGGGGTCGATCAGCGACGGCCTCGGCAAGGGCGCCGACCAGCTCTTCCTCAAGTCGGCACTGGACGGGTTCGCAGCCATCGCCTTCGCAGCGTCGTTCGGCTGGGGGGTGGCCGCCAGCGTCGCCGCCCTGCTGGTGGTGCAGGGCTCGCTGACCGCTCTCGGCGCCGCACTGGGGGACATCCTGCCGGCCGCGGAGGTGGCTGCGCTCACCGCGACCGGGGGCCTGATGCTGGTGGGCGTCGCCCTGCGGCTGCTCCGGATCAAGCAGCTGCCGGTCGGTGACCTGCTCCCCGGTCTGCTGGTCGCGCCGGTGGTCACCGCCCTCGTCGCCACGCTCCGCTGAGCGCCGTACCGGTTCCTGCAGCGGATGGCCGGGTGACCACTCGTTGTCGTTTCGTTGCCTCCAACATCCCCCGTTAGCGGCAGGCACGACCTAGGGTTTGTCCGTCGGGCAACGCTGAGGGGCGCGGCCGAGTGCTTCGAAACACCCGAGATCTGCGCTGTGGTTATAGTCCCGCCTCAGTGGTGCCGTAGCCGAGGCGACAGGAGTCCCATGCACGCCCGCCCAAGAAGCATCATCGCCGCGCTCGTCGTCCGGCTCGTCGCCGCACTCGTCGCGGTGCTCGGCATCGCGCTCGCAGGTGTGGTCACCACAGCGGGTGCGGCGTCGGCCGCCGAGGGGTCCAGCGTGGTGCCGGCGGCCGCGAAGGCGTGCACCAAGCCCGCCCCGCGCAAGGACGACAGCATCCACATCCAGGGCTGCCTCAGCGACCTGCGTGAGCGGCCACCTGCTCCCGTGCCCGACGTCGACATCGACGTGCAGGACGATGCCGGCAAGGTCGTCGGCTCCGGCACCAGCAACGCCTCCGGGGTCTTCGACATCGCCCTGCCGGGCAAGTCGATCGACAACCTCGGCAAGACGTTCACGGTCAAGATCGACCAGAAGTCGCTGCCCAAGGGCGCGGCGCTGCGCAACCCCAAGCAGGTGTCCCTCAAGGTCAGCCTCAAGCTCGACTCCGACGTCTTCGTCACCTTCCCCATCGGCGACGCGGAGGCCGGTGGCACCGGCAAGGGCGTGCAGGCGCTCCAGCTTGCGGTCGGCGGGCTGGTCTTCGCCCTGCTGCTGGCGATGGCGGCGCTCGGACTGTCCATGATCTTCGGCACGACGGGCCTCACCAACTTCGCGCACGGCGAGCTGGTCACGTTCGGGGCACTCGCCGCCTACGGGATCGACGCGCTGCCCGGGGAGATCAAGATCGGCGGCGTCAACGTGACGATCGCGGTGGCGATCATCTTCGCCACCATCGCGTCGGCGGCATTCGGGTGGCTGAACGACCGCGCGCTCTGGGGCCCGCTGCGCCGACGCGGGACGGGCCTAGTGGCCATGATGGTGGTCAGCATCGGGCTCTCCATCCTGCTGCGCAACGTCTACCAGTACTTCGCAGGCGCGGGCACCCACCAATACTCCCAGTTCTCGAGCCCGACGCCGTACCACTGGGGGGCCGTCCTGGTCACACCCAAGGACATCTTCGTGGTGCTGCTCTCGATCCTGGTGCTCGTCGCGGTGACCGTCGCCCTGCAGCGGACCAAGCTCGGCAAGGCGACCCGTGCGGTCGCCGACAACACCGCCCTGGCCGCCGCCACCGGCATCAACGTGGACCGGGTCATCTCGGTGGTCTGGATCGTCGGCGCCATGCTCGCCGGCCTGTCCGGTGTCCTGCTCGGGATGACCCAGGGCTTCGACTACCAGATCGGGTTCAAGATCCTGCTCCTGGTGTTCGCGGCGACCGTGCTCGGCGGGCTGGGGACCGTGTGGGGCGCGATCGTGGGGGCGCTCGTGATCGGCCTGTTCGTCGAGGTCTCGACCTTGTTCATCCCTGCCGAGCTGAAGTTCGTCGGCGCACTCGTCGTACTCATCGTCGTACTGCTGATCCGGCCGCAGGGCCTGCTCGGCAAGGCCCAGCGGGTCGGTTAGGAGACAGGACGACATGGACTGGCACGGGATCTTCAGCCAAGCACTCCAGCAGGGCCTCGGCCCGGTCGCGGCGGTCTACTGCCTCGCCGCCATCGGGCTGAACGTGCACTTCGGCTACACCGGGCTGCTCAACTTCGGCCAGGCAGGCTTCATGGCCGTCGGTGGCTACGCGGTCTCCTCGTTCGTCGCCACCTGGGGCCTGAACTTCTGGCTCGGCAGCTTCGTCGGGCTCCTCGCCGCCGCGGTGCTCGCCCTGCTCCTCGGCGTGCCGACGCTGCGGCTGCGGGCCGACTACCTCGCCATCGTCACGATCGCCGCTGCGGAGATCATCCGGCAGACCATCGGGTCGGTGACGCTGCTGAAGTACTTCGGCGGCCAGGACGGCCTGCAGGGGTTCAACGACAGCTTCGCCGGCCTCAACCCGTTCACCGGCCGCATCGGCATCCCGGGCGTGGTGACCTGGCGGCCCTACGACTTCTGGACCCTGCTCGTCTGCTGGGTGCTCGTCGCCCTGTGCTGCCTGATGGTCTGGGCGCTGATGCGCAGCCCGTGGGGCCGGGTGCTCAAGGGCATCCGCGAGGACGAGGACGCGGTGCGCAGCCTGGGCAAGAACGTCTACGCCTACAAGATGCAGTCACTGATGATCGGTGGCCTGATCGGTGGCCTCGCAGGCATCATGTCCGCCCTGCAGCACTCCGCCATCAACCCGTCGTTCTTCGCCACCGACACGACCTTCTTCGCCTACACGGTGCTCCTCGTGGGTGGAGCGGCCCGCGTGATGGGCCCGGTGGTCGGCACGATCATCTTCTGGTTCCTGATCAGCTTCCTCGACCTGTTCTTCGGCCAGGCGACGTCCGGGACCAGTCCGCTGATCCCGGAGTGGCTGATGAACAACAACCAGGCCAGCCTCATGCGCTTCATCTTCATGGGCCTGGCTCTCATGCTGCTGATGGTCTACCGCCCGCAGGGCATGATCGGCGACCGAAGGGAGCTGGCCCTCGATGCCCGCTGACGAGCTGAGCGACAAGGCGACCGCCCGGGAGACCGCCCGCGAGGCGGAGCGCAGCACGGGTGCGACGGCGGTCGGCGCCGCGGCACCGCGAGCCTCGGCGGTGGACGTGTCGGCTGCCCGGGCGGCGTTGAAGGACGTCCCCCACGAGCCCGGCGCACCGAAGCCCGACCCGATCGTGGTCGTCGACGGCGTACGACGGACCTTCGGCGGCCTCACCGCCGTGAACGTGCAGCACGTCGAGATCCAGCGAGGCGTGATCACCGGCCTGATCGGTCCCAACGGCGCCGGCAAGACCACGTTCTTCAACCTGCTCACCGGCTTCGACCGCCCGGACGAGGGCGACTGGTCCTTCAACGGCAAGAGCCTGAAGGGGGTTCCCGCCTACCGGGTCGCCCGCCGGGGCATGGTGCGCACGTTCCAGCTGACCAAGGTGCTCTCGAAGCTGACGGTGCTCGAGAACATGCGGGTGGGAGCCACCGGCCAGCAGGGCGAGCGCCTGCTGCGGGCCATGTTCGCTCCGTTCTGGAGGAGCCAGGAGACGAGCAACACCACGCGGGCCGACGCCCTTCTCGAGCGCTTCCTGCTCATCAAGAAGCGTGAGGACTTCGCGGGCTCGCTGTCCGGCGGCCAGCGCAAGCTGCTGGAGATGGCGCGTGCGCTGATGGCCGATCCCGAGCTGGTGATGCTCGACGAGCCGATGGCCGGTGTGAACCCCGCCCTCAAGCAGTCGCTGCTCGGTCACGTGAAGTCGCTGCGCGACGACGGCCGCACCGTCCTGTTCGTCGAGCACGACATGGACATGGTGCGCGACATCTCCGACTGGGTGATCGTGATGGCCCAGGGCCAGGTGATCGCCGAAGGACCCCCGCACTCGGTGATGGGCGACCAGCGCGTCATCGACGCCTACCTGGGCTCGCACCACGACCAGGACATCAGCGAGGACCTCGAGGAGAAGATCATCGCCGAAGCGCAGGCCGAGCTGGAGGACGAGCACACCGGGACGGCCGCCGCTCCCGTCGAAGGAGAGCAACGTGTCTGAAGCCGTCACCGAGTCAGCCGACCGCAGCGCGCACCTGAAGGCCGCCGAGGGAGCCGTGCTGCGCGCGGACAACCTGATCGCCGGCTACCTGCCGGGCGTGAACATCCTCAACGGCGCGGACCTGTACTGCCAGGAGAACGAGCTGGTCGGCATCATCGGACCCAACGGCGCCGGCAAGTCGACCTTGCTCAAGGCTCTGTTCGGCCTGGTGCGGATCAACTCCGGGCAGGTGCGTCTCAAGGACGACGACATCACCAACGAGCGCGCCGACACCCTGGTCACCAAGGGCATCGGCTTCGTGCCGCAGTCCAACAACGTCTTCCCGTCGCTCACCATCCAGGAGAACCTGGAGATGGGCGTCTACCAGCGACCGAAGTCGTTCAAGAAGCGCTTCGAGTTCGTCGGTGAGCTGTTCCCGGCCCTGATCGACCGTCGCGCCCAGCGGGCGGGCTCGTTGTCCGGTGGCGAGCGGCAGATGGTCGCCATGGGACGTGCGCTGATGATGGAGCCGTCCGTCCTGCTGCTCGACGAGCCCTCGGCGGGCCTGTCACCGGTGCTGCAGGACGAGGTCTTCGTGCAGACCCGGCGGATCAACCGGGCCGGTGTCTCGGTGGTGATGGTGGAGCAGAACGCCAAGCGCTGCCTGCAGATCTGCGACCGCGGCTACGTGCTGGACCAGGGCCGCAACGCCTACACGGCGAGCGGCCGGGATCTCATCAACGACCCCAAGGTCATCGAGCTCTACCTCGGCACGCTCGCCGAGAAGAACTGACCGGTCGCCTCGGCCCGGCCTGCCAGACCAGAACCCAGCAGCCACGGACACACAACTGGGGGCCCGACTCCTCGAGTCGGGCCCCCACTTGTTGTGTCGTACGTCGGCTCAGATCACGCCGGTGACGTACTTGAGGTTCTTGTACTGGTTCTTCGCGTCGTACTGGAAGACGCCGATGGTCGCCTTGGTCGGGCTGCCCGTCGGACCCAGGTCACACGGACCCGAGACACCCTGGTAGTCGATGTCCTCACCCTTCTTGAGCAGAGCGGCGCAGTCCTTGAACGTCGAGCACTGGGTGCCGCCCTCGGAGACCTTGATGATGTCCGGCGCGAAGGTGGTCGGGTCGTCGGACTTGGCCTCGATGGCCGCGAGGGCCGAGAGCGTCGTGGCGTCGAAGGACTCGGGACCGTAGGTGAAGTCCTTGAGCTTCGGGTCGGTCTTCAGCATCCGCTGCTTGAAGTCACCGGTCAGCTCCGCACCCGGGTAGGTGGCCTTGACCCCGGTCAGGGTGCCCTTCGGGAAGTCCTTGGAGTAGTCGGCGGTGTTGCCGTCCACGAAGTAGACCTGCTGCGCCTTCGGGCCGATGCCCTTGGCGATCATCGTGGGGATGATCTTCGTGGTCTCGTTGAACGCGATCAGCACGATGGCGTCCGGCTTCTTCGCAGCGACCGCGTTCACCTCGGCGGTGAAGTTGGTGGCGTCCGCGGAGTAGAGCTTGCTGACCGCGACGGTGCCACCGCCGGCCTTGATGCCCTTGGCGGTCTCGCGCGCCAGCGCCTCGCCGTAGGCGTCCTGACGGGCCAGGATCGCCACGTTGTTGTGACCGTCCTCGATCACGGTGTTGGCGAGCACGGCGCCCTGGAGGACGTCGGAGGGAGCGGTGCGGAAGTAGAGGTTCTTCGGGTCGGTCTTCTTGTCGTCCAGCACCGTCGAGGTGTTGGCAGGCGAGAACTGCACGACGCCGGCACCCGTGATCTTGTCGATGACGCTCAGCGACACCGAGGAGGACGCTGCACCGAGAACCACGTCGGCGTTGGCGTCGAGGAGCTTGTCGGTCTGCGCCCCGGCGATGTCCGGCGTGCCGTCACCGGAGTCGGCCTTGACCTGGGTGACCGGCTTGCCGAGGACTCCGCCCGCTGCGTTGATGTCGTCGACCGCGGTCTGGACGCCCGCGAACTCCGGCGGGCCGAGGAAGGCGAGGTCACCTGTCTGGGGCAGCAGGGTGCCCACGGTGAACGTGCCGTCACCCTTGCTGGCGGGAGCCGAGCTGGACGACGAGCTGCTGCTCGAGGGCTTGTCGCTGCTGCTGTCGCTGCCGCAGGCCGTCAGCGCGAGCGACGCTGTCGCGAGCACGGCGGCCGCGCTGAGGGCGCGGCGAGTAGGGCGATTCAATTGAGCCTCCGTCATGGAATGTCCGCGATGTCCCCGTCGAGGCAGCACACCACGCTATCTGTTGGAGTGAACCTACGTCAGTCGCGTTCCAACGCCATGACCCGTGCTGGATTGGTAGGTGACTCGTTGTCATTTCGTGACCTCGGCGGGTCACTGTGGCACCTATGGCCCCTCAGGCGGCCTCTCAGGCGGCCCCTCGGGCTGCTGGGCAGCCGCGCGGCCGCCGACCGTCGGCCCGTGCGCCACGACGCCCTCTGCGACCTGCCGCATGGACAGCCTCAGGTCCATGGCCGTCTTCTGGATCCACCGGAAGGCGTCCGGCTCGCTCAGCGACAGCTGCTGCTGCAGGACGGCCTTCGCCCGGTCCACGGACTTGCGCGTCTCCAGCCGCTCGGTGAGGTCCGCGACCTCCGACTCGAGCATCTGCACCTCGGCGAACCTGCTCACCGCCATCTCGATGGCCGGCACCAGGTCGTCCTTGCTGAACGGCTTGACGACGTAGGCCATCGCGCCGGCGTCTCGCGCACCCTCGACCAGGTCCCGCTGGCTGAAGGCCGTCAGGATGACCACGGGCGCGATGCGCTGCTCCGCGATCCGCTGCGCCGCGGCGATCCCGTCCAGCCGCGGCATCTTGACGTCGAGGACCACGAGGTCCGGGCGGTGCTCCTCGGCGAGCTCGACGGCCGTCTGCCCGTCGCCGGCCTGCCCGACGACGTCGTACCCCTCCTCGGCCAGCATCTCCGCGAGGTCCAGGCGGATCAGCGCCTCGTCCTCGGCGATGACCACCCGCCGCGCGGGGGGGCCGGTGGGTATGCTCACCGGTCAAGGCTATACGTCGGTCCACGAGGGCTCGCGAGTGACGAGGTGAAGCGTCCGCTAATCTGTCGTCCGCTGGCCGGGTTGGCGGAACTAGGTAGACGCTATGGTCTCAAACACCATTGTCCGAAAGGGCGTGTGGGTTCGAATCCCACACCCGGCACTCATCGGGCGAGGTTCTGTCGGCGCTCGCTGAGAGGCTCCGACAATGGTGCACATCCGAGCTGCCGAAGTCGTAGAGAGTGCTCTTCGGGCGTCAGACTCGGGATTGCCCGACCGTGACAACGCACAGCGGCATGGTGTGGCCGTGAAGACCATCCGCCGCTGGCGACGGCTCTACCAGAGACGCGGCCAGCCCCGGGGGCAACAACACACGAGCGCACAGTGCCCTCGATGTGACGGAGCGGACCTCGACGTCGGCGCCTACAGCGAGCTTCTCGGTTGGTACCTCGGCGACGGCCACATCAGTCGCGGGCGTCGGGACGTCTATGGGCTGCACATCTTCAATGATCTGAAGTATCGGCAGCTGAACGAGCACATCATCCAGCTGATGAGGAAGGTGAAGCCCGGAGGCAGGCCGCACACCCGTGAGCTTCCCGGGTGCCTGGTCATCACCGTGAGCTGGAAGCACTGGCCGTGTCTGTTCCCCCAGCACGGCCCGGGTCGCAAGCACCTGCGCACGCTGGTGCTGGAGGACTGGCAGCGCGAGATCATCGAGGCGGAGCCGGCTGCGTTCCTCCGCGGCCTGTTCCACTCCGACGGGTGCCGGGTGAACAACTGGGCCCAGCGGATGGTGGCTGGTGAGATGAAGCGCTACGACTATCCCCGGTGGCAGTTCGTCAACCACTCCGCGGAGATCCGGCAGTGGTGCTGCGAGGCGCTGGACGCCGTCGGCGTCCCCTGGCGGCTCTCGAGCTGGAAGACCGTGTCGGTGTCCACCCGGGCGGGGGTCGCCCGGCTCGACGAGCTGATCGGCCAGAAGCAGTGAGCCCGGGGCAGGGGGCGCGGGCTACGGCAGCCGGTGGTAGGCGGGCGCCACCTCGTTGATCGCGTCGCCCATCCGGTGGATGCGCAAGGCGTTGGTCGAGCCCGGGATGCCGGGGGGTGCCCCGGCGATGATCACCACGAGGTCGCCTTCCTGCACGCGGCCCACCCGCAGCAGGTGCTCGTCGACCTGGCGCACCATCTCGTCGGTGTGCTCCACCATCTCGCCGAGGAAGGTCTCCACCCCCCACGACAGCGCCAGCTGGGACCGCACGACCGGGACCGGCGTGAACGCCAGCATCGGGATGGACCCCCGGTAGCGGGACAGCCGCCGAGCCGAGTCGCCGCTCTGGGTGAAGGAGACGAGATACTTCGCGCCGACACGCGAGGCCACCTCTGCCGCGGCCTTGGCGATCACCCCGCCTCGGGTGCGCGGCTGCCAGTTGATCGCGGCCATCCGCGCCAGGCCGTGGTCCTCGGTGGACGCGATGATCCGGGCCATCGTCTCCACGGTCTCGATGGGGAACTTCCCGACGCTCGTCTCACCGGAGAGCATCACCGCGTCCGCGCCGTCGAGGACGGCGTTCGCGACGTCGGAGGCCTCTGCGCGGGTCGGCCGTGGGGAGGAGATCATCGACTCCAGCATCTGGGTGGCGACGATGACCGGCTTGGCGTGCCGGCGAGCCACCTCGATCACCTGCTTCTGCAGGAAAGGCACGTCCTCGAGGGGACACTCGACGCCGAGGTCGCCCCGGGCCACCATGAAGCCGTCGAACGCGTCGACGATCTCCTCGATGTTGTCGATGGCCTGCGGCTTCTCGATCTTGGCGATCACCGGGAGGTGGATGCCCTCCTCGCGCATGATCGCCCGGACGTCCTCCACGTCGGCGGCGGAGCGGACGAACGACAGGGCGATGAAGTCGACCGTCATGTGCAGAGCCCAGCGGAGGTCCTCGGTGTCCTTCTCCGACATCGCGGGCACCGACACCGCGACTCCGGGGAGGTTGATGCCCTTGTGGTCGCTGACGGGACCGGGGACCTTGACCCGGGTGAGCACGTCGGTGTCGTCGACGCTCAGCACCTCGAGACGGACCTTGCCGTCGTCGATCAGGATCGGGTCGCCGGGGTGCACGTCACCGGGCAGTCCGGCGTACGTCGTCGAGCAGACCGTCACGTCCCCCGGCACGTCCCTGGTCGTGATCGTGAACTCAGCCCCCTCCTCCAGCTGGAGGGGACCGTTCGCCACGTTGCCGAGACGGATCTTGGGCCCCTGGAGGTCCGCGAAGATCCCGACGCCGTGGCCGCTGTCGTCGGACGCCTGGCGCACCATCTTGTAGACGGCCTCGTGGTCCGCGTAGGACCCGTGGCTGAGGTTCATCCGGGCCACATCCATCCCGGCATCCACCAACGCCCGGATCTTCTCAGGGGTGTTGACGGCAGGGCCCAGGGTGCACACGATCTTTGCTCTACGCACGGATCTGACCTTACTGGGCAACCGGTGATTTCCTGGCGGCCGCACGCCGCCGGCATCCACCATGTGGCCGCCCGGGTTGACGGAAGGTGTCCCTCAGACGACGAGCGGGCGCTCGGTCGGCGGGATCGGGGCATGCAGCGTGGTGGAGCCGGTCAGGTAGGTGTCCACCGCGGCGGCGGCGGCGCGGCCCTCGGCGATGGCCCAGACGATCAGCGACTGACCGCGACCCGCGTCACCGGCCACGAAGACACCCGGCACGCTGGTCATGTAGGCCCCGTCCCGGGCGACGTTGCCTCGCTGGTCCAGGTCGACCTCGAGCTGGGCGACCACAGCCTCCGTCTCGGGCCCGGTGAAGCCCATGGCGAAGAGCACCAGCTCGGCGGGGATCTCCCGCTGCGTGCCGTCGATCTCGGCGAACTTGCCGTCCTTGAACTCGACGTCCACGAGCCGCAGCGCCCGGACGTTGCCGTCGTCGTCGCCGAGGAACTCCTGGGTCGAGACCGAGTACAGCCGCTCGCCGCCCTCCTCGTGGGCCGAGGAGACCCGGAAGATCATCGGGTACGTCGGCCACGGCTGCCCCGCGGGACGGTCGTCGTCGGGGTGTCCCATGATCTCCAGCTGCGTGACCGACGCAGCCTTCTGCCGATGCGCGGTGCCGAGGCAGTCGGCGCCGGTGTCACCGCCGCCGATGATCACCACGTGCTTGCCGGTCGCGACGATCTGATCGTCGACCTGCTGACCCAGGGCGACACGGTTCGACTGAGGCAGGAACTCCATCGCCTGATGGATGCCCCCCAGCTCACGGCCGGTGATCGGCAGGTCGCGGGCGACCGTGGATCCCATGGCCAGCACGACCGCGTCGAAGCGCTCGACGAGCCGGGTCCAGGTGACGGTGTCACCCACGGCCACCCCGGAGCGGAACACCGTGCCCTCCCGACGCATCTGGTCGAGCCGGCGGTCGAGGTGCTTCTTCTCCATCTTGAACTCGGGGATGCCGTAGCGCAGCAGTCCGCCGGGCTCGTCGGCCCGCTCGTAGACGGCGACCGTGTGGCCCGCGCGCGTCAGCTGCTGGGCGGCGGCGAGACCGGCCGGCCCCGACCCGACGACGGCGACCGTCCTGCCCGAGAGCCACTCCGGTGGCTGGGGCCGCACCGCTCCGGACTCCCAGGCGCGGTCGGCGATCGACACCTCGACGTTCTTGATCGTGACTGCGTCCTGGTTGATGCCCAGCACGCACGCGGTCTCGCACGGCGCCGGGCAGAGCCGGCCGGTGAACTCCGGGAAGTTGTTGGTGGCGTGCAGTCGCTCGATGGCAGCGTCCCAGTCGTCGCGCCAGACCAGGTCGTTCCACTCCGGGATCAGGTTGCCGAGCGGACACCCCTGGTGGCAGAACGGGATGCCGCAGTCCATGCAGCGCCCGGCCTGCTCGGTGATGATCGGCAGGAGCGCACGGCCGGCGCTTCCGGCGTACACCTCGTGCCAGTCGTTGACCCGCTCGGCGACCGGACGCCGCGAGGCCACCTCGCGGGGGGTCTTGAGGAATCCCTTGGGGTCAGCCACGTGACCAGCCCTCCCTCGTCGGGACCGACGCGATGCGGTCAGCCATGCAGCGCCTCCATCATCCTGGTGGTGGTGTCGTCCTCGGAGAGGCCCTCGTCCTCTGCCTGCTCCTTGGCGGCCAGCACCTGCTTGTACTCCCGCGGCATCACCTCGGTGAACCGGCCCACGGCCGCCGCCCAGTCCGCCAGCAGCTCCTCGGCCACCGGTGACCCGGTCTCCTCGACATGGGACCGCAGCAGGTCCCTCAGCTCGTCGGCAGCGTCCCCGTCGACGGGTGCGAGCTCCACCAGCTCCTTGTTGACCCGGCCTTCGTCGAGGTCCAGCACGAACGCCACGCCGCCCGACATGCCGGCCGCGAAGTTGCGTCCCGTCGGACCGACCACCACGACGCGGCCCCCGGTCATGTACTCGCAGCCGTGGTCGCCGACGCCCTCGACGACCGCTGTCGCCCCGGAGTTGCGGACGCAGAACCGCTCCCCCACCTGTCCGCGCAGGAAGATCTCACCCGAGGTCGCGCCGTAGCCGATGACGTTGCCCGCGATGATCTGGTCCTCGGCGACGAACGTCGCGTTGCGGTCCGGGCGGACCACGAGGCGCCCACCGGAGAGTCCCTTGCCGACGTAGTCGTTGGCGTCGCCCTCCAGCCGGAGCGTGATCCCGCGGGGGAGGAAGGCGCCGAACGACTGACCCGCCGAGCCGGTGAACGTGATGTCGATCGTGCCGTCGGGAAGGCCCTCGCCCTTGTAGCGCTTGGTCACCTCGTGCCCGAGCATGGTCCCGACGGTGCGGTTGACGTTGCGGATCTGCACCTGGGCGCGCACCGGCTCGCCGTTGTCGAGGGCGTCTCGGGCCAGGGCGATCAGCTCGTTGTCGAGCGCCTTGTCCAGGCCGTGGTCCTGCACGGTGGTGTTGTGCAGCGCCGCCCCGGCGGGGAGCTGGGGGACGTGCAGGATCGGTCGCAGGTCCAGGCCCGAGGTCTTCCAGTGGCGCACGGCAGTGCCCACGTCGAGGAGCTCGGCGTGACCGACAGCCTCCTCCAGCGTGCGGAAGCCGAGCTCGGCCAGCAGCTCGCGAACCTCCTCGGCCATGAACTCGAAGAAGTTCACCACGAACTCCGGCTTGCCCGCGAAGCGCTCGCGCAGCACCGGGTTCTGGGTGGCCACCCCCACCGGGCAGGTGTCCAGGTGGCAGACCCGCATCATGATGCAGCCGGAGACAACGAGCGGCGCTGTCGCGAAGCCGAACTCCTCGGCGCCCAGCAGCGCGGCGACCACCACGTCCCGCCCCGTCTTCATCTGGCCGTCCGCCTGGACGACGATGCGGTCGCGCAGGCCGTTGAGCAGGAGGGTCTGCTGGGTCTCGGCGAGGCCGAGCTCCCACGGTCCGCCGGCGTGCTTGAGCGACGTCAGCGGTGCCGCACCGGTGCCGCCGTCGTGCCCGGAGATGAGTACGACGTCGGCGTGCGCCTTGGACACCCCGGCGGCCACCGTCCCCACACCGGTCTCGGCGACCAGCTTGACGTGCACCCGTGCCGAGGGGTTGGCGTTCTTGAGGTCGTGGATGAGCTGGGCGAGGTCCTCGATGGAGTAGATGTCGTGGTGCGGCGGTGGGGAGATCAGGCCCACTCCCGGCGTGGAGTGCCGGGTCTTGGCGACCCAGGGATAGACCTTGTGGCCCGGCAGCTGGCCTCCCTCACCCGGCTTCGCGCCCTGCGCCATCTTGATCTGCAGGTCGTCGGCGTTGGTGAGGTACTCAGAGGTCACCCCGAAGCGGCCGGAGGCGACCTGCTTGATCGAGCTGCGCCGCCTGGGGTCGTGCAGTCGGTCGCTGTCCTCGCCACCCTCACCGGTGTTGGACTTGCCGCCGATCTGGTTCATCGCGATGGCGAGGTTCTCGTGCGCCTCGCCGCTGATCGAGCCGTAGGACATCGCCCCGGTCTGGAACCGCGTGACGATCGACGAGACCGGCTCGACCTCCTCGATCGGGACGGGCTCGCGGCCCGAGGCCGAGCTGTTCTTGAAGGCGAACAGCCCTCGCAGGGTCATCAGTCGCTTGGACTGCTCGTCGACACGCTGGGTGTACTGCTTGAACACGTCGTAGCGGCCGGTCCGGGTGGCGTGCTGGAGCCGGAAGACGGTCTCGGGGTCGAACAGGTGCGGCTCGCCCTCGCGGCGCCACTGGTACTCCCCGCCGACGTCCAGCGAGCGGTGCGCCGGCGGCAGCCCGCCGACCGGGTAGGCCTTGCGGTGGCGGCGGGCCACCTCCTCCGCGATCGTGTCGATGTCGACGCCGCCGAGCTTGCTGGTCGTGCCGGTGAAGTACAGGTCGACCAGCGGCTGGGCCAGTCCGAGGGCCTCGAAGATCTGGGCGCCGGTGTAGGAGGCCACCGTCGAGACGCCCATCTTGCTCATCACCTTGAGCACGCCCTTGCCGAGCGAGCGCTGCAGGTTGCGCACGGCCTGCTCGGGCTCCACGTCGACGTAGTAGCGGTCGCGTGCGAGGTCCTCGACGGTCTCCATGGCCAGGTAGGGGTTGACCGCGGCGGCGCCGTACCCCATCAGGAGGGCGACGTGGTGCACCTCGCGGACGTCACCGGCCTCGATGACCAGCCCGACGTGGGTGCGCGTCTTCTCACGGACCAGGTGGTGGTGGACCGCACCGGTGAGCAGCAGCGTGGGGATGGGCGCGAGCTCGGCGGTGGAGTGCCGGTCGGACAGCACGATGATGCGGGCGCCCTCCTCTATCGCCGCGGAGACCTCCGCACACACCTCGTCGATGCGCTGCGCGAGCGCCTTCCCCCCGCCCTCGACGGGGTAGAGCCCCCGCGAGACGTGGGTCGCGTAGCCGGGCAGGTCTCCGTCGCGGTTGATGTGCCGGATCTTGGCGAGCTCGTCGTTGGTGATCACCGGGAAGGGCAGCACCAGCTGGCGACAGGACGCGGGAGTCGGCTCCAGGAGGTTCGCCTCCGGACCGATCATCCCGGACAGGGACGTGACCAGCTCCTCGCGGATGGAGTCCAGCGGCGGGTTGGTCACCTGGGCGAACAGCTGGGCGAAGTAGTCGAAGAGCAGCCGCGGCCGGTCCGACAGGGCGGCGATGGGGGTGTCGGTGCCCATCGAGCCGATCGGCTCGGCCCCCGTCTTCGCCATCGGGCTGAGCAGGACCCGCTTGTCCTCCTCGGTGTAGCCGAAGATCTGCTGGCGGCGCGTCACGGAGGCGTGGGTGTGCACGATGTGCTCCCGGTCCGCGAGGTCCTGGAACCGGATCACCCCGGCATGCAGCCACTCGTCGTACGGGTGCTCGGCCGCGAGGTCGCCCTTGATCTCCTCGTCCTCGATGATCCGGTGCTCGGAGGTGTCCACGAGGAACATCCGACCGGGCTGCAGCCGGCCCTTGCGGACCACGGAGGCGGGGTCGATGTCGAGCACCCCGACCTCGGAGGCGAGCACGACGAGACCGTCGTCGGTGACCCAGTAGCGCGAGGGCCGCAGGCCGTTGCGGTCCAGCACGGCGCCCACCTGGGTGCCGTCGGTGAACACCACGCAGGCCGGGCCGTCCCACGGCTCCATCATCGAGGCGTGGAACTCGTAGAACGCGCGACGTGCGGGGTCCATCTCGGTGTGGTTCTGCCAGGCCTCAGGGATCATCATCAGCACCGAGTGCGGCAGGCTGCGGCCGCCGAGGTGCAGCAGCTCGAGGACCTCGTCGAAGGAGGCGGAGTCCGAGGCGCCCGGCGAGCAGATCGGGTAGAGCCGGTTGAGGTCCCCGGGGATCAGGTCGCTCGCGAGCAGCGCCTCACGGGCACGCATCCAGTTGCGGTTGCCCATCACCGTGTTGATCTCGCCGTTGTGAGCGATGTAGCGGAACGGGTGCGACAGCGGCCAGCTCGGGAACGTGTTGGTGGAGAACCGCGAGTGCACGACGGCCACCGCCGAGGCGACCCGCTCGTCCACCAGGTCGGGGTAGAAGGTGTCGAGCTGGTCGGTGGTGAGCATGCCCTTGTAGGCGATGGTGCGCGAGGACAGGGACGGGAAGTAGGCCTCGGTCTCCCGCTCGGCGCGCTTGCGGAGGCAGAACGCGAGCCGCTCGAGCGCCATCCCCACGACGCGGCCCTCCGCCGCCACGAAGAGCTGGTTGAAGGTGGGCATGACGCTGATCGCGGTGGCCCCCAGCGAGCGGGGGTCGGTGGGCACCTCGCGCCAGCCCAGGACGCGCAGCCCCTCCTCGACGGCGATGTCCTCGATGCGCTGGCGGATCTTGGCGACCTCGTCGGCGTCACCGGGCAGGAAGGCGGTGCCCACGGCGTAGCCGTGCGGCTGCGGCAGCTCGAACCCGCACTCCTCGGTGACCTCCCGGAAGAACTGGTCGGGAACGCCGATCAGGATCCCGGCTCCGTCTCCGGAGTCCGGCTCGGCGCCCGTCGCGCCCCGGTGCTCGAGGTTGCGCAGCGCCGTGATCGCCTTGGCGACGATGTCGTGACTGGCCTCGCCGGTCAGGGACGCGACGAACGCGACGCCACAGGCATCATGCTCGTGGAGGCCGTCGTAGAGCCCCTGGGCCCGGCCTGCGGTGCCGCGCGAGTGGGGCGGCGGGATCGCGTGCATGCGGCCATCCTCCGTCGTCGGAGCACCGGAGTCGCGGGGAACGGGCGCTCTTCCCGGTGCTTGCTCATGCCTGTCTGCTCATGCGGGGGGCAGGGGACGACTTTGGCCCGTGCGCGCTCGAAATGCTACAGCACGAGGGCATTGTGCCCGCGCCACGAGATTCGGGCGCCGGACCGTCCCCCCGGGCCGCGGGCCGCGCCGTCGGCCGGCCCGTTCTCAGCCGAGCCCGGCGTCGCCGACCAGCCCGCCGATGAGGTACGTCGCGCCCGCAGCTGCAGCGCCGAGCAGCATCTGGCGTGAGCCGCCGTACCACCAGGACCGGCTCGTCACCTGGGTCACCACGGCACCGCACGCGAACAGCGCGACCAGCGTGACGACCAGACCGGGCAGCAGGCTGCCGGCCCCGAGCAGGAAGGGCAGGACGGGCAGCAGCGCGCCGACGGCGAAGGACAGGAACGAGGACACTGCCGCCAGCCTCGGAGAGGGGAGGTCGTCAGGGTCCACGCCGAGCTCCTCGCGGGCGTGGACGGACACGGCGTTGTTCACGTCGGTGTGGATCTGGCGGGCGACCTCAGCGGCGAGCTCCGGGGACAGACCCTTCTCGACGTACATCTCGGCGAGCTCGCTGGCCTCCCCTGCCGGGTTGGCGAGGATCTCGCGCCGCTCCTTGTCGATCTCCCGCTGGGCGGCCTCGGCCTGGCTGGCCACCGAGGTGTACTCCCCCGCCGCCATCGAGAACGCGCCGGCGGCCAGACCGGCCAGGCCGGCCAGCACCACGGCCGTCGTGTCGGCGTGGTCCCGGGTGCCGCCGGCGACCCCGGCGATCAGCGCGATGTTGGAGACCAGGCCGTCCATGGCGCCGAAGACGGCCGGCCTCAGCCAGCCTCCGGTGACGTCGGGATGCTCGTGGGAGATCTCCGGCACTCCGGGGAACCCGGCTTCAGCGGACATCTCTGCGGACATGGTGTCGACGGTACCGACGCCCGGCGCGGATTTCACCGAAGGCCAGGCTCACCTGACCGCCGGCGACGAGTCCGAGCTAGGGGTCCCGGGCGTCCGTCGTGGCCTCGGTCCCCTCGGCGCCGACACCCTCGGCGTCGGGCCGGGCCTTCGACCCGGTGCCGCTCGACCCGGTATCGCTCGACCCGGCGTCCTCCTCCTCCGAGGTGACGGCGGGCGACGGGTCGTCGGGCTCGTGGCCCGGACGCCAGACCGACTCCTCGCGGTCGGGGTGCCGCCGGCCGGCGAGGACGAAGTAGACCAGCCCGCCGAGGAACACGACGATCGAGGTCCACACGTTGAGCCGGAGGCCGAGCACGTCGTTGGCCTCGACCGGGTCGATGCGGAGGTACTCGATCCAGCCCCGCCCGGCGGTGTAGGCCATCACGTAGAGGGCGAACGCGCGGCCGTGGCCCAGCCGGAAGCGGCGGTCGGCCCACAGCACCAGGCCGGCGGCGCCGAGGTCCCAGATGCACTCGTAGAGGAAGGTGGGGTGGAAGGTCGCGACGTCCTGGTACTTCGGTGCCAGGTCCTCGCGGTGGGCAGGGTCGATCTTCAGGGCCCAGGGCAGGGTCGAGGGCTTGCCGAACAGCTCCTGGTTGAACCAGTTGCCCCATCGGCCGATGGCCTGCGCGACCAGGATGCCGGGCGCCAGCGCGTCGGCCATGGGCGGCAGCTTGATGCCGTACCGCCGGCAGCCGATCCACGCGCCGACGCCGCCGAGCGCGACGGCACCCCAGATCCCCAGCCCGCCCTGCCAGACGTAGAGGACGGTTATCGGGTCGCCGTCCTTGCCGAAGTAGCGGGCCGGGTCGGTGATGACGTGGTAGAGCCGGCCACCGACCAGACCGAACGGCACGGCCCAGATGGCGATGTCGGAGACCTGTCCGCGCACGCCGCCCCGCTCGGTCCACCGGCGCTCGCCGATCCAGATGGCCACCACGACGCCCAGGATGATGCACAGGGCGTAGCCACGGACCGGGAACGGCCCGATGTGCCAGACGCCCTGGCTGGGGCTGGGGATGAACAACGGAAGCACGTGGGACATCATCGTCCCGGTCATCGTCCCGATCATCGTCCGGGCACCTGGGTGCCGTGGGCGACGCGGCCGGCACGACGGACCCCGTCGGCGAGCTCGCGGGTCAGCTCGCCCAACGACGCCAGCCCCGCTGCCCGGTCCCCGTCGGCGTCCAGCAGGCGCCGGACGAACGCCGAGCCGACGATGACCGCGTCCGCGAAGCCCGCCACCTCGGCCGCCTGGTCGCCGGTGGACACCCCGATCCCCACCCCGACCGGCAGATTCGCGGCCACCGCCCGCACGCGTGCCACCAGGGGGCCGGCCAGCTCGCTCGAGGACTCACGAGCCCCGGTCACCCCCATCACGGCGGCGGCGTACACGAAGCCACGACAGCACGTCGTGGTCATCGCCAGCCGCTCGTCGGTCGAGGAGGGCGCCACCAGGAAGACCTTGTCCAGCCCGTGCTCGTCGGCCGAACCCATCCAGACGTCGGCCTCGTCGGGCACCAGGTCGGGCGTGATCAGGCCGGCGCCGCCGGCGCTGGCCAGGTCGCGGGCGAACCGGTCCACGCCGTAGCGCTCGACGGGGTTCCAGTAGGTCATCACCAGGGTCGGCACCCCGGTCGCGGCGACCGCCTCGACGGTGCGGATCACGTCGGCGGTCCGGGTGCCGGCCTCGAGGGCCTGCTGGGCCGCCGCCTGGATCGTCGGACCGTCCATCACGGGGTCGCTGTAGGGAAGCCCGATCTCGATGATGTCGCAGCCGCCGTCGACCAGGACCTGCATCGCCTCGACCGAGCCGGGGAGGTCCGGGAAGCCGGCTGGCAGATAGCCGACCAGCGCTGCACGACCCTCGGCCCGGGCGGCCGCGAACGCGGTGCTGGTGGTGGACCCGCCGCTCACTCCTGCGGCTCCCGGGGGGCGTTGTTGCCGGACCCCTCGCCGGGCGTGCCGGCCGGCTCGCCCGCGTCGTCGTCGGGCTTGGCAGCGCCGAGCCCGAACCACTCGATGGCGGTGCCCATGTCCTTGTCCCCGCGGCCCGAGAGGTTCACCAGGATCGTCGAGCCGGGCTGCTCGGCGGCCAGCTCCAGCGCACCGGCGATCGCGTGCGCGGACTCGATCGCCGGGATGATCCCCTCGACGCGGGAGAGCATCGCGAAGGCGTCCATCGCCTGGGCGTCGGTGATCGGGCGGTACGACGCCCGGCCCGACTCGGCCAGGAAGGCGTGCTCCGGACCCACGCCGGGGTAGTCGAGCCCGGCCGAGATCGAGTGCGACTCCTTGGTCTGGCCGTCCTCGTCCTGGAGCACGAACGTGCGGGCGCCGTGCAGCACCCCGAACTCGCGGGCGTAGATCGTCGCGGCGTGCCGCATCGTGTCGACCCCGTCGCCGGCGGCCTCGCAGCCCACCAGCTGCACCGACTCGTCGTCGACGAACCCGGCGAACAGGCCGATGGCGTTGGAGCCGCCACCGACGCACGCGACGGCCGAGTCCGGCAGCGCACCCGTCAGCTCCAGGCACTGGGCGCGCGCCTCGTCCCCGATGCCCCGGCAGAAGTCCCGGACCATCGAGGGGAACGGGTGCGGACCAGCGGCGGTGCCGAAGAGGTAGGCGGTGTGGTCCACACTGGCGACCCAGTCGCGGATCGCCTCGTTGATGGCGTCCTTGAGCGTCCGTGACCCCGACTTGACCGCCACCACCTCGGCGCCGAGCAGGTGCATGCGGGCCACGTTGAGGGCCTGCCGCTCGGTGTCCACCTCCCCCATGTAGACCACGCAGTCGAGCCCGAGGTATGCCGCCGCGGTCGCCGCCGCCACGCCGTGCTGACCGGCCCCGGTCTCGGCGATCACCCGCGTCTTGCCCATCCGCTTGGTCAGCAGCGCCTGCCCGAGCACGTTGCGGATCTTGTGGGCCCCGGTGTGGTTGAGGTCCTCACGCTTGAGCAGGATCCGGGCCCCGGCGCGTTCGGACAGCTTCGTGGCGTCGTACAGCAGGCTCGGGACGCCGGCGTACTCGTGCAGCATGCGCTCGAACTCACCGGTGAACGCAGGGTCCTTCATCGCGTCGACCCAGGCCGCGGTCAGCTCGTCGAGGGCGGCCATCAGCGCTTCGGGCATCATCCGCCCGCCGAAGCGGCCGAACCGGCCGTCAGCTCCGGCGGGCGCGACGCCTGGTGTCGGTGGTGCCAGGTCCGGCATGCGGTGGCTGCTCCTCAGTCGCGCTGTCTCAGGGCGGGATGGGACCCGGCGGCCACCAGGTCGGCGACCGCTGCTCGGGGGTCCTCGCCCCTCACCAGCGTCTCACCGACGAGCACGACGTGGGCACCCTGCTTGGCGAGCTCGAACACGTCGTGCGGGCCGCGCACCCCGGACTCGGCGACCCGCACGACCGGATCGGGGATGCGCGGGGAGAGCCGGGCGAACGTCTCGCGGTCGATCTCGAGAGTCTTGAGGTTGCGCGCGTTCACGCCGACCAGGGTGGCGCCGGCGGCGAGGGCCCGGTCGACCTCCTCCTCGTCGTGCACCTCGACCAGAGGCGTCAGGCCGATGGAGTGCGCCCGGTCGATGAGCGACTCGAGCTCGTTGTCGGTGAGGGCTGCGACGATCAGGAGAGCCAGGTCCGCGCCGGCCGCCCTTGCCTCCCACAGCTGGTAGGAGGTGACGATGAAGTCCTTGCGCAGGACGGGCACGTCGACAGCAGCGCGCACCGCCCGGAGGTCCTCGAGGCTGCCACCGAACCTCCGACCCTCGGTGAGGACGCTGATCGTCGCGGCCCCGCCCGCCTCATAGTTCGCGGCCAGCGCCGCGGGGTCGGTGATGCTGGCGAGCGCACCCTTGCTGGGGCTGGACCGCTTGACCTCCGCAATCACGCTGACTCCGCCGGACCGGAACACCGGCATCGGGTCGAGGGCCTCGCGGGCGTGCCGCGCCGCCTGCTTGAGGTCGGCGAGCGGAGTGCGCGCCTCGCGTTCGGCGAGGTCGACGCGGACGCCGTCGATGATCTCGTCGAGAACGGACATGCGGCACCTCTCCTGAACGTCTGCAGCCAGGACCCTAGACTCTCACGAGCGCCGGGACACCCCGAATCCGCGGCTCACCTCGGGCTCATCTCGGGGCTCACCCCACGACCGTCCGCTGTGGAGAACCGATGACCGAGCCGCCCGGCAGCCCCGGTGAGGGTGAGTCGGGGACCAGCGTTCCAGGTGTGGACGGGCCCGGCGGTCGGCCGGGGGGCCAGTCGTGGAGCCCGACGGGGTACGGACAGCCGTGGGGTCGTCCGTCGTACCCCGTCTACGGCGGTCCTTCGCCGAGGACGAACGGCAAGGCGCAGGCGGCCCTGTGGAGCGGCATCGCCCTCCTGGTCCTGTCCTGCTGCGCGCTCGGGGTCTTCGGAGTCGTGCCGATCGCGCTCGGGGTCAAGGCGCGCAGCGAGATCCGGGCCAGCGGAGGCGGGCAGACCGGTGACGGACTCGCCCTGACCGGCATCATCACCGGTGCGCTCGCGGTCGTCCTGAGCCTGGCTCTCGTCGCGCTGGTGGTGCTGATCGCGCTGGCAGCCGACGCGGGCTTCCACGGCTACGGCACGACCAGCGTCTGACGGCCCTCGCGCCCTGCCCCCACTGCACCCCGTGCAGACGCGCCGGGTCGACAGGGTGGGTGGGTGGGTCAGGGAGCCAGCCAGGCGCCGGCGGGGGTGTTGCGGACGACTGCGAAGCAGACGGCGAGGGCCAGGAAGGCCCACGCGAGCCGGACCTGCAGGCGTGGGCTGCCGTGGCGCACCACGCCCCGCCACCGGTCGAGCGTCCAGCGGGACCACCAGGTGACCAGGACGGGCAGGGACGCGACGAAGAGCAGGTTGCTCGAGGCCGCGGCGCGCAGGTCCCCGTGCGTGAGGTCGTTGACCGCCCGCAGACCACCGCAACCGGGGCAGTAGGTGCCGGTCAGCAGGAGCCACGGGCAGTAGCCCCAGCTCCCGCTGGTGTGCGGGTCGCGCACGTGCAGGAGGACGCTCACCCCGAGGACCGACGCGGCCGCCACGAGCGGCCAGGCGACCCGGCGGCGGGCGCGCGGCGCGGAGGTGCCGGCCGCGACCGTGGTCACGGGCGACCGTCAGCGGTCGGCAGTGGTCTTGTGCGTCTCGGCACCGAGGCCCATTCTCTGCATCACCTTGCCGACGACGGCGCCGACCGGCCACAGGATGACGCCGACGTAGAACACCAGCCAGCTGCCGATGATGAGGCCGATGCCGCCCACGGCGAACCCCACGAGGATGATGACGACGCCCGTCCAGGCAGCGGGGGTGTTGCCGTGGTGAGCCATCTTTCGCCGTACTCCCTCGAAGGTCGGTGACGCGGTCGGTCACATGATAGGGGTCCGCAGACCCTCCTCAGGCGGTCGGGTCGCGGCCGTCGTCGAGGGCGTGCCACATGTCGCGCTCGGTCGCCGGCTCGGCTGACCGGCCGTCCGCCGACGTGGGCGCGCCGACCGGTCGGGCACCGGGAGCGTCGTACCGGCTGCCCATGGCCGGCCACCGCGGGGACGCCACGACGGCGACCGCGAAGGCGGCCAGGGTGAGGACCGCGCCGACGCCGCAGGCGTAGTACCAGCCGGTCAGCGCGGCGGAGACCGCGTCGCCCGTGCCGCCCTTGGCCGCGACCGCCTCCACGGCGTCGTGCTGGGCGCGCTGGGAGCCGGTCAGCACCGCCGCCAGGACGCCCGCGGACGCAAGCGTGCCGAGGACCGCGACAAGGCGACGGGCGCGTCCGCGCAGGACCAGCACCACCCCCCAGGCAGCCAGTGCGACCAGCCCCAGCGCGATGGCCAGCGGCGCCGTGGCCGACCCCTTCGCCGCGGCCGTGACGTCCACGCCGGCGTTGGACCCCGACGCGGTGGCCCAGTCCTGACCGGCGGAGACCGCGGCGAGCACGGCACCGGCGAGGCCGGCGAGCACGGCCGGGCCGAAGCTCCGGCTCCGGCGCTCAGCCATCGCCGAGTGGCAGCTCGGTGGCGTCGAAGCAGGTGCGGTCACCGGTGTGGCAGGCGGCGCCGTCCTGGTCGACCTTGACCAGCAGCGTGTCCCCGTCGCAGTCCAGCCGGACCTCGTGGACCCGTTGGCGGTGGCCGGACGTCTCCCCCTTGACCCAGTACTCCTGGCGGGACCGGCTCCAGAACGTCGTACGGCGGGTGGTGAGCGTGCGGTGCAGCGCCTCGTCGTCCATCCAGCCGACCATCAGCACCTCGCCCGAGTCGTGCTGCTGGACCACGGCCGCCACCAGGCCCTGAGCGTCGCGCTTGAGGCGTGCGGCCAGGTCCGGGGACAGCCCGCTCGATGTCTGGGTCACCTCCTCAGTATCGCCGGAGCACCCAGCGGACCGGCACACCTGATGCTAGGGACCGACCTGCTGGCTGACCCAGCTGGCGTGCATCCGCCCGTAGACCCCACCCTCGGCCACCAGGGCAGCGTGGCTGCCCCGTTGCACGATCCGCCCCTTGTCGACGACGACGACCTCGTCGGCGCCCTCCGCCGTGGACATCCGGTGCGCGATGGTCACCGACGTGCGGCCCTTGGTCAGCCGCTCCAGGGCCCGGGCGATCCGCATCTCCAGCGCCGGGTCGACCGCGCTGGTCGCCTCGTCGAGCACCAGCAGGTCCGGGTCCGCGAGGTGGGCCCGCAGCAGGGCGACGAGCTGGCGCTCTCCAGCCGACAGCGACTCGCCCCGCTGCCCGACCCGGGTGTCCAGGCCACGCGGGAGGGTGTCCAGCCAGTCACGTAGTCCTAGCTGGTCGACGGCGAGCAGGATCTGGTCGTCGGTCGCGTCGAGCCGGCCGTAGAGCGCGTTGGCGAGCAGGGTGGAGTCGAACAGGAAGCCCTCCTGCGGCACCAGCACCACCCGGTCCCGCAGCGAGTCGAACGGGACCTCGCGCAGGTCCACGCCGTCCAGCCGCACGGACCCGGACGTCGGGTCCATCAGGCGGGTGAGCAGCTTGGCCAGCGTGGTCTTGCCCGAGCCGGTCTCGCCGACGACCGCCACCCGGGTGTCGGGCGCGATCAGCAGGTCGATGTCGTGCAGCACCGGTGGACCCTCGGGATAGGCGAAGCCCACGCCCGCGAACTCGATCGTGACGGGCCGGTCCGGCAGCCTGGTGCCTGTCTCGCCGGGGTCCACCACGTCGGCCGGGGTGTCCAGGATGCCGATCACCCGGCGCCAGCCGGCGATGGCGTTCTGCGCGT
>CAXSHL010000048.1:7143-32432 GCA_964237315.1 uncultured Nocardioidaceae bacterium | reverse complement strand
TCCCGGACAAGGAGCACTTCGGCCGGATCTTCTTCAACCAGGCGAACCTCTCCGCGCAGGGCATCCCGCAGGTCGCCGCGGTGATGGGGTCCTGCACCGCGGGCGGCGCCTACGTGCCCGCGATGTCGGACGAGAGCGTGATCGTCAAGGGCCAGGGCACGATCTTCCTCGGTGGTCCGCCACTGGTGAAGGCGGCGACGGGCGAGGTGGTGACCGCCGAGGAGCTCGGCGGCGGTGACGTGCACGCCCGCCGGTCCGGCGTCGTCGACCACCTCGCGAACGACGACGCCGAGGCGCTGGCGATCGTCCGCTCGATCGTGGCGACCTTCGAGCGGCGCACGGCTCCCTCGCTCGAGCAGCACGAGCCCGAGGAGCCGGCCGAGGACCCCGACGGCCTGTACGACGTGGTGCCGGACGACTCGCGGACGCCGTACGACGTGCGGGAGGTGGTGCGCAGGGTGGTGGACGGCAGCCGGTTCCACGAGTTCAAGGCGTTGTACGGCGAGACGCTGGTGTGCGGGTTCGCGCGGATCTGGGGGTTCCCGGTCGGCATCGTGGCGAACAACGGGATCCTGTTCTCGTCCTCGTCGCTGAAGGGCGCGCACTTCATCGAGCTGTGCAACCAGCGAGGGGTGCCGCTGGTGTTCCTGCAGAACATCACCGGGTTCATGGTCGGCCGCGACGCGGAGAACGGCGGCATCGCGCGCGACGGCGCCAAGCTGGTCACCGCCGTCGCCTGCTCGGTGGTGCCGAAGTTCACGGTGGTGATCGGCGGCTCGTTCGGGGCCGGCAACTACGGCATGTGCGGGCGGGCCTACGACCCGCGGTTCCTGTGGATGTGGCCGAACGCCCGGATCTCGGTGATGGGCGGGGAGCAGGCCGCGGCGGTCCTGGCGACGGTGCGCCGGGACGGCTTCGAGGCGCGCGGCGAGGAGTGGTCGGCCGAGGACGAGGAGGCCTTCAAGGCGCCGGTGCGAGACCAGTACGAGCACCAGGGGTCGCCGTACTACTCCACCGGCCGGCTCTGGGACGACGGTGTGATCGACCCGGTCGACACCCGCCGGGTCCTCGGCATGGGCCTCGCGGCGGCGGCCAACGCGCCGGTCCCTCCGCCGTCGTACGGGATCTGGAGGATGTGACCGTGGAACCCGCGAGGAACGAGCCTGGGTTCCACGGAGCATCAGGCAGCGCGGCGAAGCCGCTCCGTGTTCTCCTGGTGGCCAACCGGGGCGAGATCGCGGTGCGGGTGATCCGCAGCGCCCGGGCGGCCGGCCTGCGGACGGTCGCGGTCTACTCCGACGCCGACCGGGAGGCGCCGCACGTGCGGGCCGCCGACGTCGCGGTGCGGATCGGCCCGACGCCTGCGGGCGAGTCCTACCTCGACGTCGAGGCCGTCCTCGACGCAGCCCGACGCACCGGCGCCGACGCGGTCCACCCGGGCTACGGCTTCCTGTCCGAGCGGGCGGCGTTCGCCCGAGCGGTGACCGAGGCGGGACTGGTCTTCGTCGGGCCGTCGGCGGACGTGATGGACCAGATGGGGCGCAAGGACGTGGCCCGGGAGGTCGCGGTGACGGCGGGGGTCCCCGTCGTGCCGTCGGGTGCCTCCGGGAGCGAGGTCGGCTTCCCGCTGCTGGTCAAGGCGGCGGCCGGCGGCGGAGGCAAGGGGATGCGGGTGGTCCGCGAGCCCGGGGACCTGGACGCGGCGGTCGCGGCGGCCCGGCGGGAGGCGCTCAGCGCGTTCGGGGACGACACGATCCTGCTCGAGCGCTACGTCGAGCACGGCCGGCACATCGAGGTGCAGGTGCTCGCCGACGCGCACGGCAACGTGGTCCACCTCTTCGAGCGGGACTGCTCGTCCCAGCGCCGCCACCAGAAGGTCATCGAGGAGGCGCCCGCGCCGACCATCTCGGCCGAGGTGCGGGAGCTGGTGACCAGCTCGGCGGTGGCGCTGGCGCGGCAGGTGGGCTACCAGAACGCCGGCACGGTGGAGTTCCTGCTGGACACCGATGCGGTCTCCGGGGGGTCCCCGGGGGGGAACCCCCCGGGTGTGTTCTTCCTGGAGATGAACACGCGGCTGCAGGTCGAGCACCCCGTGACCGAGCTGGCGGTGCGCGTGCGCGGAGCCGAGCCCGACCTGGTCGCCCTCCAGCTGCAGGTCGCGGCCGGGGAGCCGCTGCCGTTCACCCAGGACGACGTCACCGTGTCCGGGCACGCCATCGAGGCCCGGGTCTACGCCGAGGACCCGTACGCCGGGTTCCTCCCGCAGGCGGGCACGGCGGTCCTGGTCCGGTGGCCCGCGCAGGCCCGGGTGGACGCCGCGCTGGAGAGCGGGCAGGAGGTGTCGACGGCCTACGACCCGATGCTGGGCAAGGTGATCGTGCACGGTCCGGACCGGGAGACCGCTCGTCGCGCTCTCGTCGACGCGCTCGACGACACCGCGGTCCTCGGGCTCACGACCAACGTCGGCTTCCTGCGGGCCCTTGCCGACAGCCCGGAGTTCCGCGACGCCGGCATCGACACCGCGTGGCTCGACCGCAACACGCTGGCGCCTCCCGACGAGGGCGTCGCCCGGATCTTCGCCGCCTGGGTGCAGGCGATGCTCGCGGCCGAGGCCGAGCCCACTCACCCCTTCCGCGGGGACGGCTGGCGGCTCGGCGGACCGAGCGCGCCCATCGTCGTCGAGCTGGACCGGCCGGTGCTGGTGCACCGGGCCGGTGACGGCACCGGCACGGTCGACGGCGTCGAGGTCCGCCAGCTGTCCGCGGAGCACCACGTGGCGGTGCTCAGCATCGACGGTGAGTGGGCCCGGGCGGTGGTGAACGCCCAGGCGCACAGCGTCGAGGTCGTGCACCAGGGTCAGCGGCACGTCTTCGCGCGCCCGGACGTGTTCGCCGAGCCGGTCGCCGCCGGTGGGGACGGGTCGGTGACCGCCCCGATGCCCGGCACCGTGCTGTCCGTGGCCGTCACCGAGGGGCAGGTCGTCGACGCCGGCGACGTGCTCGGCATCCTGGAGGCCATGAAGATGGAGCTGTCCCTGAAGGCGCCCGTGGCGGGCACCGTCGACGTCGTGGGCGCCGCGCCCGGTGACCAGGTGGCGCTCGGGGCGACCCTGTTCGCGGTCACCCCCGCTCCGGAGCCCTCGGCCGCCGGCGGTGCGCAGTGACCGAGCTCGGACTGCCGCAGGTCGTGCGTGACCCCGCCCTGCCTGGGCGGGTGCGGATCTACGAGGTGGGCCCCCGCGACGGCCTGCAGAACGAGTCGACCCTGGTGGCGACCGGGACCAAGGCCGAGTTCATCGGCCGGCTCGCGGCGGCGGGGCTGCCGGTCATCGAGTCCACCAGCTTCGTGCACCCGAAGTGGGTGCCCCAGCTCGCCGACGCCGCCGAGCTCGTGGACGCGATCGTCGATGACCTCGGGGACGCCGCGCGGGACATGCCGGTGCTGGTGCCCAACGAGCGCGGCCTGGACCGGGCTCTGGAGAAGGGCCTGCGGCACATCGCGATCTTCGGCAGCGCGACCGAGACCTTCGCCCGCCGCAACCTCAACCGGAGCCTCGACGAGCAGTTCGCGATGTTCGAGCCCACGGTGCGCCGGGCCCGCGACGCCGGCCTGGACGTCCGCGCCTACGTGTCGATGTGCTTCGGCGACCCGTGGGAGGGCGCCGTACCCGTCGAGCAGGTGGTCGACGTCGGCCGCCGGCTGTTCGACCTCGGCGCCAGCGAGCTGTCGCTGGGCGACACCATCGGGGTGGGTACGGCGGGCCACGTGACCGCCCTGCTCGCCGCGTTCAACGAGGCCGGCCTGGCCAACGAGTCGCTGGCGATGCACTTCCACGACACCTACGGGCAGGCGCTCTCGAACGCGGGGGCGGCGCTGCGCTGCGGGGTGACCACGTTCGACGCGTCCGCCGGCGGGCTGGGCGGATGCCCCTACGCCAAGAGCGCCACCGGCAACCTGGCCACCGAGGACCTGGTCTGGATGCTCACCGGCCTCGGGATCGAGCATGGCGTGGACCTCGACCGGCTGGTCGCGACGTCGACCTGGATGGCCGCTCAGCTCGGCCGGCCCAGCCCCTCGGCGGTCGTCAAGGCCCTCGGGGCGGGTGTGACCCAGTAGGGCAGACTGCCCTGCATGAGCCGCGTCGTCTACCTGCACGTCGGGGCGCCGAAGACGGGCACGACGTACCTCCAGGACCGGCTCGCGCTGAACAAGGCGTCCCTCGCCAGGCACCGCGTGCACTACCCGCTCGCGCTGCACGCCAGCCAGTTCCGGCCGGCGCTCGACGTGCTGCAGATGGCGTGGGGCGGGCTGCAGGAGGACGTGGACGGCGAGTGGGACGCGCTGGTCGCGCGGATCCGCCGGCTCAGCGGGTCGGTGATCATCTCCCACGAGATCCTGGCCGCGGCGAGGCCGGCGCAGGTGCGCCGCGTGATGACGGGGCTCGCCGGCAGCGAGGTGCACCTCGTGCTCTCCGCGCGCGACCTGGCCCGGCAGATCCCGGCCGAGTGGCAGGAGGGCGTCAAGCACCAGCGCAAGGTCAGCTATGCCGGCTTCCTGCGGCAGGTGCAGACCTCCAAGCGCGACAAGCCCAGCCTGTGGTTCTGGCGGGTGCAGAGCCTGCCCGACGTGCTCGGCCGCTGGTCACGAGGCCTGCCGCCGGAGCGGGTGCACCTGGTGACGGTGCCGCAGGACGGGGCGCCCCGCAACCTGCTCTGGGAACGCTACTGCCGGGCCTTCGAGATCGACCTGGACTGGGCGCCCCAGGAGAGCGTCCGGGCGAACGTGTCCGTCGGGGCCGCCGAGACCTACCTGCTCCGCAAGCTCAACCGGCGGCTCCGGCAGGCCGGGCTGCCTTCGGAGGAGTACCGCCGGCTGATCCGCGAGCTGGTCGTGCACCAGACCATGGCCCGGCGCCCGAACATGACGAAGGTGACCCTGCCCCCGGCCGCGTTCCCGTGGGCGGCCGATGTCGCCGAGGAGTGGGTGCAGTGGGTGCGCGGCTCGGGCATCGACGTGGTCGGGGACGTCGACGACCTGCGCCCGGTGCCGCCCGTCGACCAGCGGTGGGTCAACCCGGACCGGCCGCGCCGCCCGGAGATGGTCGACGCCGCGGTCGACGCCCTGGTGGCACTGGCGCTCGAGGCGGCCCGGCGCCCGGACCCCGACGAGCTGCTCACGGCCAAGATCACCCGCGCGGCACGCCGGCTCCGCTCCCGGTGAGCCGGTCGTGACCTACGAGCAGGCGCTCTGGTCCTGGCAGCGGCACCTGGCGGCCGGCGGCAGCACGCCGTGGCAGGAGTGGGTCGCCCGGCTGCCGAGTGTCACCGAGCAGGTGCCGGCCTCCTGGTCGCCGCCCGGGGCGGCGCAGCTGGAGCTGGTACGTCGGGTCGCGGCTCGTGGCGAGCTGGCCGGCGACGCGATGCGGGCCCTCGCGGACCTGGTGACCGGTCGCTCAGGGCCGGGCCGCGGCCTGGGGCAGCAGCCGCTCGCCTGGCCGGCCGTCAGCCCCGGAGGAGAGGCCGTTCACCGGACGGGAGCACCCGCGGTCGACCCTGCCGAGGTGCCCGCCGAGGAGCTGGTCCGGGTCGGTGCCGGGGCGCTGACCGAGCTGCTGCTCGAGGCGCCGGAGCCCCCCGTGACGGTCCTCCCTCGGCGGCTCTGGGCCAGGCCGTTCCGCAAGCGACCCGCGTTCGCGCTGGCCGGGGCGCCGGTCACCACCTCCGCCGTACGACGGGCCCTGGGTGCAGCGGGTCACCTCGAGGGGGGCCGGTCCCCGCGGGTGCTGGTGGTCGCCGAGCCCCTCGACCTGGCCCTCGCCCAGGTGTGGTCCGCCCGGGTGCAGCAAGGGGCGCCGGTGCGCTGGCACGGCTTCGTCCGGCGGTGGTCCGGTCGCCGGGAGCTGCCGCCGTCGGTCGACGTCGCGGCCATCGCCCGGTGGTGGGCCGAGCGGGTGGGCCCGGCCGCCGTACACCTGGTCGTGGCGCCCCGCGACCACGCGTCGGCCACGGCCACGGTCGCGGACATCATCGGCGTCGACCGGCCTCCCACGGGTCAGCCGGCCTCCGCTGCCGCCGGCCCGCTCGCCCTGTCCCCGGCTGCCCTGGACGTGGTTCGCCGGGTGAACGCGGTGCTCGGCGTGCGGGTGTCGCCGGAGCGCCACCGCGCGGTCCTGACCCGCCTGGTGGGGCTGGTCGCAGACTGCGACCCGGCCTCGGGGTCGGGAGCCGCCTCGCTCACCGTTCCCGCATCAGCACGGGAGTGGGCGCGCGAGCGGGCCGAGCAGCTGGCCCGCGAGCTGACCGAGGAGCTGACCCGGGGCGGCTACCCTGTGCACGGGCTGGTGGCCGGGGTCCTCCCGCGCACCGGTGCCCTGGCCAGCCGCCCGCGCCGGGCGGACGCCCTCGAGGTCGTGACGGCGTGCCTCGTGCGGGCGCAGCCGAGCGCCGGGCCGGCAGCCGCGACCGCAGCCGAAGGAGCAGTGAGGCGGTGAGTGACGCAGGAGCGCAGCGACCCCGCCGGGTCCTGGTCCACGTCGGCGCCCCCAAGACCGGCACGTCGTTCGTGCAGGACGTGCTCTGGCTGAACCGCGAGTCGCTGGCCGCGCAGGGGATCCTCTACCCCGCGGAGCGGTTCGACGAGCACTTCCTCGCAGCGCTCGACCTCCTCGAGCTCTCCTGGGGCGGGCTGGAGAGGCAGGCGGTGGGTGCCTGGGACCGGCTCGCGCAGCGGATCCGCGACTGGCCGGGCACGGCGATCGTGTCCCACGAGATCCTCGCGACCGCCACCCGCCAGCAGGTACGACGGGCGCTCGACTCGTTCGGTGACGCCGAGGTGCACGTCGTCCTCTCCGCGCGCGACCTGGTCCGCCAGATCCCCGCCGAGTGGCAGGAGAACGTCAAGCACCGGCGGACACTGGGCTACCGCGAGTTCCTGGCCAAGATCACCGACCCGCACAGGTCCGGCGAGCTCGCGTCGTGGTTCTGGGGCGTCCAGGAGGTGCCCGACATCCTCGACCGGTGGGGCGCCACGCTGCCGTCGGAGCGGGTGCACCTGGTCACGGTGCCCAAGCCCGGACAGCCGCGCGGGCTGCTGTGGGAGAGGTTCTCCTCGGTCCTCGGCCTCGACGAGGCGGCCCTGGAGCCGGAGACCAACCGGTCCAACGCCTCCCTCGGCGTCCCGGAGACGGCACTGGTCCGGCGGATCAACAAGCAGGTCAACAACGGCGTGCTGCGCAACGAGGACTACCGCGAGCTGGTGCGCGAGCTGCTCGTGCACCGCACGCTGTCGCTCCGCACCGGGTCTCCGCGGCTCGGACTGCCGCCCGACGTACGCGCCTGGGCGGTCGACCTCTCCGAGGAGTGGGTGGACCTGCTCGCCAAGCGGGACTACGACATCCGGGGCAGCCTCGAGGAGCTCCGGCCCGACGCGAGCGCTGCCGAGTTCAGCGACCCGGACCACCCGGACGAGCACGACGTCGCGGACGCCGCCGTGTCGGCCGTCGTCACACTGCTGGACGAGGTCGCCCGGCTGCGGGAGACCGAGCGGACCCTCGCCGAGCGCGTCGAGTCGGTCTACCAGGAGCTGGAGCGCTCACGCAGCCTGTGGTTCCGCGCCAGGCGCCGACTGGTGCTCGAGGCCGACCGCAACCGGGCGGCCGCGATCGGGCTCGGGGTCTATCGCAGCATCCGGGGCCGCAGCTCCCGGTCGGCGTAGCGCCCGATCTGCCAGCTGGAGTAGGCGTCCGTGCCCGCGCCGACCACGCCGCCCACGACCGGCACCCGCCGGCCGACCGTGGTGACGATCCGCTTGCCGGCGACCTTGGTGAGTAGCTCGGAGGTGACCTCGGCCGCGATCACCGAGTCCAGGTGCGGATCGTAGGTGGGCGCCGTGGCGATGCCCATCGGCGTGCTCGGCAGCCGCTTCTTCTTGACCAGGCTCTTGACGGTGTCCTCGCCCAGGATGCACGCCAGGATCGCGTTGCGGACGCGCTTGTCGGTGAGGTCGTAGCCCCGCAGGTGGGCGATCGAGGCGACCATCCGGCACTGGATCAGCGAGAGCCCGGTGATGTTGGCCGGGATGGTGAACGCGGCGGTCACCAGCCCGCCGATGTTGGTGGCGAAGCCCTGCATGCCCGCGTAGCGCACGTGGTCCTCGATCACCTCGTGGATGGCCCGGTCGACGTCGCCCTTCTGCTCGGCGAGCAGCTTGTCGGCGCCCGCCGCGGCGCCGGGGAGCGGCCCCACGCCCTCGATCGCGCGCCGCATCGCCTCGTGGACGAAGTGCGAGCTCATCTCCGGAGCCAGCTTCGCCATCCGCGGCGCGAGGTTCCTGCCCAGTGAGCTGCCGATCCCCATGAGCTGCTCCTCGCCGTCTTCTCCAGTGTGTGCCGGTGTCCGTCTCGAGCCTATCCAGGTGCCCTCTGGCGAGGACCCTCCTGGATCGCTGTGCCCTGGTTGGATGGAGCCATGCCCACCGAGCCACCCGCCACCGGGTGGGTGTTCCCCGACGTCGGTCGGCTGCCGATGGACCGGCACGCCGACGACCTCGTCGGTGCGGGCGCCGACCTCGAGCCCGGGACCCTGCTCGCTGCCTACCGGCAGGGGCTGTTCCCGATGCCCGCGGGTGAGAGTGGGCGGCGACGGCACGTCTCGCTGCTGTGGTGGTCACCGGTCGAGCGAGGCGTGCTCCCCCTCGACGGCCTCCGGGTCTCCCGCTCGCTCCGCCGGTCAGTCCGGCGGATGGAGGTGCGGGTGGACACCGCGTTCGACGAGGTGATCGCGGCCTGCGCCGACCCCTCCCGCGAGGGGTCCTGGATCGACGACCGGATCATCGAGGCCTACACCCGCCTGCACCACCTGGGCTTCGCGCACTCGGTGGAGTCCTGGCTGGACGGTGCGCTGGTCGGCGGCCTGTACGGCGTCGCGGTGGACGGCATCTTCGCCGGCGAGTCGATGTTCCGCCGGGTCACCGACGCCTCGAAGGTGGCGCTGGTCGGGCTCGTGGACCTGCTCACCGACGAGTACGCCGACCGCCGGGTCCTCGACGTGCAGTGGCGCACCGAGCACCTCGCCAGCCTCGGGGTGGTGGCCGTGCCCCGCCCGTCGTACGTCGCGATGCTGCGGGCGGCCCGGGAGGTCCCCCTGCCGGCGGCCTTCCGCTGAGCCCCCTGCCTGGTTGGTCAGACGACCTGGGGAGGCTGGCCGGTGTCGCTGACCATCGGGCGGCCGGCGGCCTCCCACTCGAGCATCCCGCCGTCGAGGTTGACCACGTCGTGCCCGTGCTGCACCAGGTAGCCCACCGCCTGGGCGGACCGGCCGCCGACCTTGCAGACCACGAGGGTCTGGCCCTCGGGCACCTCGGACAGCCGGGCCGGCAGGTCCCGCAGCGGGATGTGGGTGGCGCCGGCAATGTGTCCGTGGGCCCACTCGACGGGCTCGCGTACGTCGAGCACGTGCAGGCCCTCGGGGAGAGGGTCGGGGACGCCGGTGACCGCGACGGTCGGGATCGAGGGTGTGCTGCCGAAGCTCATCACGCCACCGTAGCCACCGCGGCCCCGGCCGTCGGAGGTCACTTCAGCAGGCGGGACATCCGCCGGTCCGCCAGCGGCTTGCCGCCGGTCTGGCAGGTCGGGCAGTACTGCAGCGAGGAGTCGGCGAACGACACCTCCCGGACGGTGTCGCCGCACACGGGGCACGGCAGTCCGGTGCGGCCGTGCACGGCGAGGTTGCTCTTCTTCTCGCCCTTGAGGTCGGCGGCTGCCAGCCCCCGCGAGCGGTCGACCGCGTCGCCGAGGACGGTGCGGATCGCGTCGTACAGCGTCTGCAGGTCCGTGCCCACGATGGAGGACGCGGGCTTGAACGGCGACATCTTCGCGGCGTGCAGCAGCTCGTCGGAGTAGGCGTTGCCGATGCCGGCGATCGTGCCCTGGTGGCGCAGCACGCCCTTGACCTGGGCGCGACCGGCGGCCTGCAGGATGCCCTCGAGCACGTCGATGGTGAACGCGTCGTCGAGCGGGTCCGGTCCGAGGCTGGCGATGCCGGGCACCTCGAGCGGGTCGCGTACGACGTACAGCGCGAGCCGCTTCTTGGTCCCCGCCTCGGTGATGTCGAGCCCCGAGCCGTCGTCGAGGTGCACCCGCGCGGCCATCGGGGACTTGTTGCTCGGCTTGGGAGGGAGCTTCGGGACCTCGGCGCGCCAGCGGACCCAGCCTCCGCGGGCCAGGTGCATGACCAGGTGGAGCCCGGAGGCGTCGATGTCGATGAACTTGCCGTGCCGGGTGACGCCGTCGACGAGGCTGCCGGCCAGGGCGCTCAGCGGCGGGTCGAAGGTCTTCAGGGCGCTGAAGGCCGCGATGTCCACCCGGGTGACGGCCCGGTCCTGGAGCCGGCCGCGCAGGTCGAGTGCGAGACCTTCGACCTCGGGCAGCTCGGGCACGCGACCAGTGTAGGAGGGTTCCGGACCGCTCGACCGGTTCGGACCGGTCTGGCCGGGACTGGGACGCGCGGGGCACACTGGAGCGGTGATGCCGGTCACGCCGTTGCCTGCGGCGGGCGAGGTCTTCCTCGACACCCGCGGATCCGGTCGCGCGCTGCGGGTGTCCTGGCACCACCTCGGCCCGGCCGAGGGCGACCTGGTGGTCCTGTCCCTGTGGAACGGCGGCACCTGCACGGGCACCTTCCGGCTGGCCGTCCAGGACGTTCCCGACCTCGTCGACGCGCTGCGCGAGGGCCTGGCCCGCTCCTTCGACCGGCGCTCGGTCGGCGGGGACCAGCAGACCGCCCAGGACCTCACCGGCTGACCGTCACCAGCACCGCTAGGACTCGCTAGGGAGATCTACGACTTTCCCTAGACGAGCAGATATCCTCCGAGCGTGGACCCGGTCCGGAACCCCTACGCCCCCGGCGCCGGCCAGCGCCCGCCCGAGCTCGCCGGCCGGGACCGGGAGCTGGCCCGCTTCGAGGTCACCCTGCAACGGGTGGCCGCCGGCCGCCCCGAGCGCTCGATGGTGCTGTCCGGGCTGCGGGGGGTCGGCAAGACGGTGCTGCTCAACGCGTTGCGCGGGCAGGCGGTCCAGCGGGCCTGGGGCACCGGCAAGCTCGAGGCGCGTCCGGACCGGTCGATGAGGCTCCCGCTCGCGCAGGCGGTGCACGCGGCGGTCCGGGAGGTCGCCCACCGCCACCGCGACCCCGACCGGGTGGACGCGGTCGCCGGCGTGCTCAAGTCCTTCGCCCTGCGCACGCCGATGCCGGACCGCAAGGGCGTGCGGTGGCAGCCGGGGTCCTCGATCGATGTGCCCGCCACCCGGGGCCGCGCCGACTCCGGCGACCTCGAGCTCGACCTGGTCGAGCTGTTCACCGACGTCGCGGACCTGGCCCGGGACCTCGGCGTCGGGATCGCCGTGTTCGTCGACGAGATGCAGGACCTCTCCGGATCCGAGCTCGCGGCGCTGTGCGGTGCCTGCCACGAGATCAGCCAGCAGGGTGCGCCGCTGCTCGTGGTGGGCGCGGGGCTCCCGCACCTGCCGGTGGCGCTGGCGGCGTCGAAGTCCTACGCCGAACGGCTGTTCCACTACGTCGTGGTCGACCGGCTGCCGCGCGAGATGTCGGACCGTGCACTGCTGGTGCCGGCGGCGACCGAGGACGTGGACTTCGAGCCTGCTGCGCTCGACGAGCTCTACCGGCTGACCGACGGCTACCCCTACTTCGTGCAGGCCTACGGGAAGGTGACGTGGGACAGTGCGCCGGCGAGCCCGATCCGGGTGGTCGACGTACACGAGGCCGCGCCGGAGGCCGAGGGGGAGCTGGCGGTGGGCTTCTTCGGGGCGCGCTACGACCGCGCGACTCCTGCGGAACGGGACTACATGCGCGCGATGGCGGACCTGGCCGTGCACACCGGCGACGGCGCGGTGAGCACCGCCGACCTCGCGAGGGCCCTGTCCCGTCGCCCGCAGAGCCTGTCGCCGGCGCGCGACGGCCTGATCAAGAAGGGCCTCGTCTACTCGAGCGAGCGCGGGACCGTCGCCTTCACCGTGCCGCACTTCGGTCGCTTCCTGCGACAGCAGAGCAGCTAGGGACGCCAGGGTCCAGCCACCTCTGCCCGGTTCGTGTCCGGTTGCACGCACTTCGGCCGGTTCGGTGCGACCATGGACAGCATGCAGCGCGTGGCGGGACGCCCGCAGGTGGTCGCTCATCGCGGGGCCAGCTACGACAACCCCGAGCACACGCTCGGCGCCTACGTGGCCGCTCTCGACGCGGGCGCCGACGCCCTCGAGTGCGACGTTCGCCTGACCGCCGACGGGCACCTGGTCTGCGTGCACGACCGGCGGGTGGACCGCACCACCAACGGCCACGGGGTCGTCTCCACCATGGAGCTCGCCCAGCTCGACGAGCTCGACTTCGCGTCGTGGAAGAACCCCTGGGGCGAGCTCGACGACGAGGCGCCGGAGATCGCCGAGGACACCCGCCGGGTGCTCACCCTGCAGCGACTGCTGGAGACCGCTCGCGACTACGAGCGGTCGGTCGACCTGGCCATCGAGACCAAGCACCCCACCCGGTACGCCGGTCTGGTGGAGCGAAGACTCGTGGACGCGCTGGCCTCCGTGGGCTGGGCGGGGGCCGACTCACCGGCACGGGTGATGAGCTTCTCGCCGGTCGCGCTCACGCGGGTCAACAGGCTGGCGCCGGGCCTCGAGGTGGTGCTGCTCATCGACCACCAGCACTCCTGGCGGATGGCGAAGGGCGTGCGGGGTTCGGACTGGATCGCCGGCCCGGGTATCGAGCTGCTGCGGGAGCGCCCCAAGCTGGCCAGACGGCTCCGGAAGCGTGGTCGTCGCGTGCACGTGTGGACCGTCAACAAGACCGAGGACCTCGACCTGTGCCTCTCCCTGGGCGTCGAGGCAGTGATCACCGACGACCCGCGCCGGGCGCTGGACCACCTGGACGGCCTGTCCACGTCCGAGCCGCACGACTGATCCGCGCCCTTCCGACACTGGTGGACCGCTAGCGGTACCGTGTTTGGCACCGAATCGATCGGGCACCATCCTGTGTGACTAGCGAACCGTCGAGGCACCGTGAGGAAGTCGTGGCCAGCTCCGTGAGCACCGTCGTCACGATGCGGCTCCCCTTCGCGCCGGCGTCGGTCTCGGTGGCCCGGCAGCGGCTCCGGACCTGGATGCTCGAGGTCGGCGAGCGCTCGGAGTCCGTCGAGGACGCGCGCATCGTCATCTCCGAGCTCGTCGCGAACTCCGTGCGACACGCCCGCCCCCTCGCGGACGGCAGCCTGCTGGTCTCCTGGAACCGTGAGGGTGAGGGCGGCATCGAGGTGTCGGTGACCGACGGCGGTGCCACCACCCGGCCCCGCAACGTGCACGCCGCGCCCACGGCGCTCGCCGGCCGCGGGATCGCCATCGTGGACGCCCTGTCGCAGCGGTGGTGGACCGAGGACACCCAGTCCCGCTCCAGCGTGCACGCGCTGCTGCACCAGTAGGTCCTCCACAGCCCGGGCGGTCCGGCCCCACCGGCGCCGTCCTCGTGCGTAGGCTCCGGGGATGGGCAAGAAGTCGCGGGTCAAGGCACGCACCACCGACCGGCTCGCAACCGGGCGGCTCGAGGAGACGAGCTCGGTGGACGGCGCCGCGGTGGGCGCCCGGCAGCCGTGTCCGTGCGGCTCGGGGCGCCGCTACAAGGCCTGTCACGGCAGCTCCGCCGGACCGGTCGCCAGGTTCGTCGCCCGGCCCTTCGAGGGCATCGCCGGCGAGTGCGACCTGATCGCGATGCGCGAGATCGTCGCGGCCGCCACTGCTCCGCTGCTCCTGCGGGACGGGGTCGCCGACGGCCGGCCCGTCCAGCTGTGCTCCCTGCTGCCGATGGCCGCGCCGGCGCTCTCCCGCGCCGACGGCAGCATCTGGCTGGGTCTGCAGGTGCAGCACGGCTTCGGCGACCCGAGCCGCGACCTGGCCGCTGTGCTGCTGCGGGCGTTGGAGGCTCCTCCCGGCGACGGCGTCGTGGGGCTCACGGACGCACCCGGGCCGGGACCGCGGCTGCAGGACCTGGTCACCGACGGGCCGCTCGAGGTCACCGTGCACGACGGGTTCGGATACTGGATCGCCGACGTGGACGACCCGACGGGTTCCGCCGCCGCGTCCCTCGAGGAGGCCAACGCCGCCGCCAGCCCGAGCAGCCGGCTGACGTCGGTGGAGGCGGCCTACTGGACCGACGTGGGCAGCCGGGAGCACCTGAGGTGGGTCCTGCCGTACGACGAGGAGCCGCTCCTCGACGCGCTCGCCCGGCTGCACGTCGCCGGCATGGACGACGTGGCCGACGGGTCGCGGCTGGTCGGGATGTTCCGGGCGCACGGGCGGCTGGTGCCGGTCTGGGACCTGCCCTCGGGCACCGGCGCCGCGGTCCTCGAGGAGCCGGCAGCACGCTTCGGCCGGCACCTCGAGTCGGCGCTCGCGGACGCCACACCGCTGACCGGTGAGGAGCGATCCGCGCGAAGCGGCCTGGCGAACCGTCAGCTGACGATCCGCTGACCCGGGCTCGGTCGATGGGCTAGACCAGTGACCGACTCGTGTGCTTCTGCGGCGGTTCGGGACCCCGGTAGTTGATCGATCCATCAATCGCGCTACATTGGCGCTGCCCGGTCGTTGTTGTATCCCCCGTCAGCAACGGCCGGGCATCCATGTTCTCGGCCACCCGGACCTTGTCAGCGGCCAGGCCTGGCGGTGGCGGGGCGGTGGCGGGCGCACTCGTCTGGGTCGCGGACATCCTCGTGGGCCTGTCCTTCGGCGCCATCACCGTCTCCGGCGGGCTGCCGCCCTGGCTCCCGGTGGCCCTGTCGCTGCTCGTGTTCGCCGGCGGCGCCCAGTTCGCCGCCGTGGGAGCGGTGCTGGCCGGTGCGGCGTCCGGTGGGGTGATCAGTGACACCGACGCGCTGAGTCTGGACGCTGCCTTCCCCGCCGTACTCCTGGCTCTGGTGGTGCCGGCCCGGACGGACGGGCAGGCGTTCGCGGGCTGGGCCCGCCCGGCCGGGGTGACGGTCGCGGCGGTGCTCGCGGTGCGGCGGGCGCCCTTCCCGGTCATCTTGGTGGCGGCCGCGGGTACGACGGCCGGGCTCCGGCTGCTCGGGGTGCCCTGAGGGCCCGGCTGTCGTGCTGGTCAGCCCGGCAACGGGTCGCGGGTGACCGGGCAGGACATGCACCGCGGGCCGCCTCGTCCGGAGCCGAGCTCGGAGCCGGCGATCGCGACCACCTCGACGCCGGCCTGCTCCAGGCGTGCGTTGGTCTCGATGTTGCGCTCGTAGGCGACCGCGACCCGCGGCGACACGGCGAGGGTGTTGTTGCCGTCGTCCCACTGCTCGCGCTCAGCGGTCACCGGGTCCAGACCGGTGTCGATCTGGTGGAACGTGTCGATGCTCATCGCCTTGGCGGCGGCCACCAGGAACGGCTCGGCGTCGGCCACCTGCAGCACCAGGTCGCCGTCGGCATCGCCGGTGCGGTCCGACACCGTCACCGCATAGGCCAACAGGGAGTCGGCGACGTTGGGGTACATCACGATCTTGTCGACGTCGACCATCGTGCACACCGTGTCCAGGTGCATGGTCGCGCGCTCCTGGGCGATGGGTACGGCGAGCACCGTGTGCGCCAGGTCCGCCCCGAACACCTGCCGTGCGAGACGCTCGGCGCCGGCCGGCGTCGTACGCTCCCCGACGCCGACCGCGATGACGCCGGGTGCGAGCAGGAGCACGTCGCCACCCTCGACGTGCTCGCGCTGCCAGCCGTGTATGGTCGCGGTGCCGGCGAAGCGGGGGTGCTCGGTGTAGATCAGCTCGGTGAGCTGGGTCTCGCGCTCACGCGCCGGCATCGCGAGCGAGGTGATGGCGACCCGGTCCCGGATCCACACGCTGGAGTCCCGCGTGAACAGCAGGTTCGGCAGCGGGTCGATCAGGAAGTCGTCGTGGGCCAGCAGGCTGGTGACCAGGCCGTGCCCGCCGCGGACCTCGTCGTTGCGGACGCCGGCGGTCAGGAACAGGGAGAGCTCCTCGGGCGCCTGGTCGTGCAGCGCGGAGTCCAGGTAGGTCCGCAGCGTGTCGCCGAGGTGCAGGTTCGACATCGCGCCGGCGATGGCGTGCTCGCGGGCGGCCTCGCTCTCCAGCGTCTCGGTGAGCAGCTTGGTCAGGTAGAGCACCTCGACGTCCCGGTCCTCCAGGGCCTTGGCGAACGCGTCGTGCTCGTCCTGGGCCCGGCTCACCCAGGGGATGCCGTCGAAGAGCAGCTTGTCGTTGTTGCGTGGGGTCAGCCGCTGCAGCTCCGGCCCGGGTCGGTGCAGCATCACGGTCCGCAGCCGGCCCACCTCGCTGTCCGCCCCGTGCTGTCCCGCCGCGCCCAGGTTCGTCATAGCCGGAAGCGTAGTGGCGACCCGGCGGGTGTGGCGGCCCTAGCCGGCGATGATCTCGACCAGGGTGACCACGGCCAGCAGGAGGCAGACCGCCGCGCCGATGTAGTGCAGCAGCGAGAGCTTCATGTAGCGCAGCAGCACCCGGCCCGCGAGGACGGCGAGCCCGGAGACGGTCAGCAGCGCCGCCCACGCGCCGATGAAGACGCTGACGTGGTTGTGGTAGCGGGTGACGAAGCTGATCGTCAGCAGCTGGGACAGGTCGCCCCACTCGGCCGCGAACAGCACCAGGAAGGACGCGACGGCGGCCTTGAGGAACGACTTGGGTTCGGCAGAGCGCGCCTCGAACTCCGCCTCCTGCTCCTGCTCGGCCGCGTCGGCGCCCGGCGCCGTCCGCACCAGCACCGCGGCGCCGGCCAGGAAGATCAGCAGCGCCACGCTCTTGACGAGCACGTCTGGCAGCAGCGTGGCCAGCGCGCCGATGGTCACCGCGACCAGGGTCTGCACCCCGAAGGCGAGCCCGACCCCGAGCCAGACGGCCAGCGGCCGGTAGCGCGTGGACAGCACCAGGGCGGCGATGAAGGTCTTGTCCGGCAGCTCGACGATGAAGATCGCGCCGAAGGTCGCGGCGAGGATGGCGAGGTCCATGGGGCCCTTCAGTCGGGATCTGGTCGGGGGCTCAGGAAGCCCCGGCTGGCGGCGGACGCCTCGTGGAGCACGTCCCTGGTCGGTCTCCCCGACCTCCTCGCGGCGCGCGCCACGTCGTCGTACTCCGGCTGCGCGTTCACGACGCGGCCGTCGAGCAGGGCAAGTTTCACACGGATCTCCAGACCGTCGACCTCGACAGTCCGCATGCTGCGCTCGAGCGCCGTCTTGGTGATCGAGATCTCACGCAGGCCGATGGTCGAGGTCTGCTCGAACATCGCGGTGCGTACGGCGGTCGCGTGACCGCCCGAGGTGAGGGCGGTCAGCGTGTGTGCCGGGCGGCCCTTCTTCATCAGGATCGGCGTGAGCCACGCGTCCGACGCGCCCGCCGCGAGCAGCGCCGCGATCACCTCGGGCCACACACGCGGGTCGAGGTCGTCGATGTTCGCCTCGAGCAGCAGGGGCGCGTCGACCCCGTGCGTGGACACCGAGCCGGTCGCCTCCCCGACGAACAGCCGCAGCACGTTGGCGTGACCGGCCGGGTCGCGTCCACCGGCACCGACGCCGACGGCCGCCACCGTCATCGCCGGCTGGTGGCCGTAGGAGCTGGCGTGCGCGGTGAGCAGGGCCGCCCCCGTGGGCGTGCACAGCTCCCCGACATCGGCTGAGGAGACGGGGCCCGCGTAGGACGGCACGCCCCTGAGCAGCTCGGCGACCGCTGGCGGCGGCACCGGCAGGTCACCATGGGCGCCCCGCACCCGCCCGGACCCGACTGCCACCGGTGAGACGACCAGCTCGAAGAGACCCAGGTGGGCGAGCCCGGCGCAGACGCCGACCACGTCGGCGATGGCGTCGAGCGCCCCGACCTCGTGGAAGTGCACGTCCGCGGGGTCGCTGCCGTGCACGGCCGCCTCGGCGGTCGCCAGCCGCTCGAACACCGCGCGGGCCCGGGACCGGACCGGCTCGGACAGGGGAGCCGCGGCGAGCAGGCCCGAGACGTCCGCCCAGGTCCGGTGGGTGGTGCTGTCCGCCACGGAGACGTGGCAGCGGGTGGCCGCGAACCCGTTGCGCTGCACGTGCTCGGCGCGAAGCGACACGGCCTCCGGTGCGACGGCGGTGACCGCGTCCGACAGCACCTCGATCGGCACCCCGGCGCCCAGCAGGGCGCCCAGCAGCATGTCCCCACTGGCTCCCGACGAGGCGTCCACCCAGCCGATCACCCGGGGTCCCGCGAAGCGGCGCTGCGGGCGACCCGGGCCGCGAAGACCCCGGCGCCGTAGCCGTTGTCGATGTTGACCACGCTGACCCCGGGGGCGCAGGAGTTCAGCATCGCGAGCAGCGCCGCGAGCCCGCCGAAGGACGCGCCGTAGCCCACGCTGGTCGGCACGGCGACGATCGGGACGCCGACCAGCCCGCCGACCACGCTGGGCAGCGCCCCCTCCATGCCCGCGACGACGACCAGGCAGTCGGCCGCGAGGAGGTCCTCGCGCACGGCGAGCAGCCGGTGCAGGCCGGCCACGCCGACGTCGGTGATCACCTGCACGCCGGCGCCGTGCACCCGCGCGCTCAGGGCCGCCTCGGAGGCCACCGGCGCGTCCGACGTACCCGCCGCCACCACGACGACGGTGCCGCGGGCCGCCGGCATCGGCCCCAGGGTGACCGCCCGGGCGACCGGCTCCACGACGGCCTCGGGGAGCGCCGCGACCACGGCGTCCACGGCGTCGTCGGTCAGCCGGGTGGCCAGCACGGCCCGCTCCGGGTGCGCCTCGTGCAGCACCCGCAGGATCTCGACGACCTGCTGCGGGGTCTTGCCGGCGCCGTACACGACCTCGGGGTCCCCGGTGCGCGCCGCGCGTCCGGTGTCCACGCGGGCGTAGTCGCCCAGGCCCGTGGTCGCCCCGTCGGTCGCCTCGTCGGTCCCCTCGTCGGTCATGGACGCGAATCTATCGGTGCGTACGCTGTCCTGCGTGCCAGGAGTCCCGCCCGCCCGCTACGCCTACCTCGGGCCGCAGGGCACCTTCACCGAGCAGGCTCTGCGCACGGTGCCAGCCGCCGCCAGGGCCGACCTGCAGCCCTGTGCGACCGTCACCGTCGCCCTGGACGCCGTGCGCGCCGGGGAGGCCGACGGTGCCGTGGTGCCCATCGAGAACTCGGTGGAGGGATCGGTGCCGGTCACCCTCGACGAGCTGGCCACCGGCGAGCCGCTGATGATCACCCGCGAGATGACCGTGCCCATCGCGTTCAGTCTGCTCGCCAGGCCGGGCGTCACGATCCAGGACGTACGGCGGGTCGCCACCCACCCGCACGCAGCCGCCCAGACCCGTCGCTGGTGCGCGCTGCACGTGCCCGAGGCCGAGGTCGTGCACACCAGCTCGACGGCGCACGCGGCGTTCATGCTGACCCAGCCGGACCCCGGGTGGGACGCGGCGATCTCGGCGCCGGTCGCGGGACAGCACTACCGGCTCTCGACCCTCGCGCACGGCATCGGGGACAACCCGGACGCGCTGACCCGCTTCGTCCTCGTGTCCCGCCCCGGTCCGCCGCCACCGGCGACCGGTCGGGACAAGACCTCGCTGGTGGCGTTCATGCGCGAGGACCATCCGGGAGCGCTGCTGGAGATCCTCGACCAGCTCACCATGCGGGGCGTGAACCTGAGCCGCATCGAGTCCCGGCCGACCGGCGCTGCGCTGGGCAACTACTGCTTCTCCATCGACTGCGAGGGTCATGTTGAGGACGCCCGGGTCGGGGAGGCGCTGATGGGGCTCCGGCGGGTCTGCGCCGACGTGCGCTTCCTCGGCTCCTACGAGCGGCACGACGGGCTCGCGCCGGAGATCCGGGTGGGGACCACGGACCGGGAGTTCCACGACGCCGCAGCCTGGCTCGCGCGCCTCCGCAACGGATCCTGACTGCTTGCCTAGGCTCGGCGGCGATGGATGACTCGCTGCTCTCCGCTCTCGTCCTCGTCCTGCTCGTGGTCAGCCTGCTCGCCCTGGTCCTCTCCGTGCTCGCCCTAAGGCGTACGACGCACCACGCGCGCCGCCTCTCCCGGCGCAATCCGGCCACCGTGCCGGGGGACCTCGAGGGTCTGCGGGGCGAGGTGCAGGCCCTGCGCGTGGAGGCGGCGGAGGCGCTGCGGCACCTCGCGGTGGTGCGCTACGACGCGTTCAGCGACATGGGCGGCCGGCTGTCGTGGTCCCTGGCCCTGCTCGACGAGTCGGGCGACGGGGTGGTGCTGACCTCGATCCACGGACGGAGCGAGGCGCGGACGTATGCCAAGAACATCGCCGCGTGGTCCTGCGACCAGCAGCTGTCACCGGAGGAGACAGAGGCGGTCGGGGCAGCCCGGTCCGCCTGACCGGGAGCTGCCTCAGCAGGGCTCAGCTGAACTGCGCCGCTGGGTGCTCCACCGGCTCCAGGCGGTGCCCGCAGGGGCCGTCCGGGCGCACGTCGAGCGTGCGGGTGCTGACGTCGACGACCACGGTGGCCAGCGTCCGGTGCCAGAGCACCGGGTCCGTGTCGGTGACCGGGTGCCGGCACACGCCGCCGTCGGGGAGGTGGTGCTCCATCGCCTCGAGCACGTCGGAGGCGGTCTCCGGAGGACGTCCGGCGAACGTCTCGAGGAGGTGGTCGCGGCGCAGCTCGGTGCTCACCCCGATCGTGCTCGCGAGGCAGCCGTCCCGGCCCGCGTCGGAGACGAAGTGGTTGGTGCGCACCAGCAGGCCGTCGGTCGGCTCCACCAGTCCCGGGCCGCCCGGGAACAGCTCGACCGACACGGCGTCGCCGATGGTGTCCACCACGGTCAGCGAGGTCGCGGCCGACACCCGCGCCGCCGAGGCGATGGCCACCGCCTCGCGCGTCGACCCGGCGTCGTCGAGGATCGAGCGGGCCAGGAGGTGCACCGGATGCCCGACCTCACCGCTCGCCACGGTCTCGGCGTTGGCGGCATGGTTGAGCATGTTCAGCAGGACCGCGACGCCGCGGTCGTTGACCCCGATCTTGGCCAGCATCCCGAACTCGGTGACCGTCGAGACGATGCGTCCGTCGGGGTGCGGCACCGTCCAGGTGAACCAGTTCTCCGACATGGCGTCGTACCAGTCCCAGGTCTGCACGGCGACCGGCGGCCGGCCGGGCGAGACCGAGACCACCGTCGAGCACTCGGTCTGGCCGGTCGGGTTGGCGGCGACCAGGATCTCGGTGCGGGCGTTGACCGAGGCGACCTGCTCGGCGCTCAGGCCGGCGCCGGCCGCGATGCCGGCGATCTCCTCGGCGTGCGCAGGCGCGACCCGCTGGATCGTGTCCCAGGCCCGCCGCGACCACAGGTCGACGTCGAAGGGCCCGGTGGCCCGGGTCTCGAACAGCCCGCGGTAGCTCGCCACGGTGGCCGCGACCTCGGCCGCGAAGCGCCTGCCGAGCTCGACGCCCCGCTCGTGGGGCGGCAGGACGGACGAGGTGAAGGCGGTGGTCACGCTGCCCACGGTAGTCCGGCTGACCCGGATGTCAGCGCGGCACCCGGACCAGCAGCGAGCCGTGCACGCAGACGGCGTGCAGCTCGCGCCCGGCGCCGATCGGGTCACCGTCGAGCTGCCGGGGGGTGTCGGTGGCCGCCCGCAGGCTGACCGTGCTCCCGGTCATCCGGTTCACCAGGTCGTCGGTGCGCCTGCCCTTGCGGAGCACCCGGACGGCCAGCGGGATCCAGCTCAGGAACCGGCTCGGGTGCAGCAGGACGACGTCGAGCACCCCGTCGTCGATCGCGGCGTCCGGCAGCAGCGGCATGCCGGCCTGCAGGTAGCCGACGTTGCCGATCAGCACCGTCCGGGCGCGGTGCCGGGTCCACTCGCCGCCGTCCACCGACACGTCCACGCGTACGGCGGGATACATCATGTTGCGCACGCCCGAGACGACGTAGGCCAGCCAGCCGACCCGGGCCTTGATCTGCTCGTTGGCGCCCTCCATCAGCGCCGCGTCCAGGCCCATGCCGGCCATCACCATGAAGTGCTCGCCGGCGGGGATCCCGTCGCCGGAGATCTCGACGAGGTCGATGGCGCGGTCCTGGCCGTGCAGGGCGACGTCGACGGCGGCCTGCAGGTAGAGCGGGATGCCCAGGTTGCGCGCCAGCAGGTTCCCGGTGCCGGCGGGGACCACGCCGACCGAGACTCCGGTGCCGGCGAGCTCGGCGCACACCGTGCGCACGGTGCCGTCGCCGCCGCAGACCAGCACCAGCTCGGCCCCCGAGATCGCTGCTGCCTCGGCCATCGACCGGCCCGGGTCCTCGACCGTGGTGGTGTACCAGGTCGGGGCGCCCCAGCCGCCCGCCGCCGCGCTCTGCTCGACCATCGCCCGGAAGGCGCCGGCATCCTCTACCTTGATCGGGTTGAGGACCACTGCGAGCTGCCTGGATGTGGGCAGCGGGGTGCTGAAGGCCTCCTGCGGCCGGGTCCGGCGGCCCGGGTGGTAGACCACCAGCCCCAGGAAGACGTAGAAGGCGCCTATCGACCAGCCGGCGAGCACGTCCGAGACGTTGTGCACGCCGAGGAAGATGCGGTCCGCCCCGACCAGGAGCGCGACGCCGAGCGCGACGCCGTACAGCACCCGTCGGAGGCCTCGCCGACGCACCAGCAGCAGCGTGAGCACGATGACCACCCCGGCAGCCGCCCCGATCCCGGTCGCGTGCCCCGACGGGAAGGAGAAGCTGGTCAGCGTGGTGACCGGGTCCTCCCAGACGGGTCGCTTCCGCCGCAGCACACCCTTGAGGAAGTACGTCGTCAGCGCGGCCGCCAGCATCACGCCCACCGTCCACACGGCTGCCCGCACGTGCCTGCGGAAGGCCAGCAGACCCGCCGTGAGGAGCGTGTAGACCGTCATCGGGATGGTGGCGAACACCGCCTCGACGACCAGGAAGAAGTGCTGGGCGGCCGGGTGCCGGAAGGTCCAGGCCTGCGGGCCGGAGCCGAGGTCGCCGTCCACGGTGTCGAGCTCGCGCACGTCGAGCTTGTAGAGCACCGCCAGCCCGACCACCACCACCAGGCACAGGGCGGCCCAGCCCAGCGTCCGGTAACGGGAGGAGGTGAACGGCACAGGGTTCCCGTCGGGAGGCGCGGTCGGGCCACGCGGCGGACGAAGTCGGTCCAGTATGCCGGTGCAAACCGAGGTGAGGAGCGCACCACCCGGCCGTTAGGCTGAGGCGGTGATCGACCCCAAGGCGCTGCGAGACGACCCCGAGCGGATCCGTGCCGCCCAGACCAAGCGGGGCCTGTCCGCGGACGTGGTCGACGAGGCGCTGGCGGCCGACGAGCGCCGACGCGCGTCCATCGTGGAGTTCGAGCGGCTGCGCGGGGAGCAGAAGACGCTGGGCAAGCAGATCCCCCAGGCCAGCGGGGAGGAGCGGCAGGCGCTGCTGGACCGGACCAAGAGCCTGTCGGCGCAGGTCAAGAAGGCCGAGGCCGCCCAGGCGGAGGCCGACGAGGCCTATCGCGCCCTCGTGATGACGATCCCCAACCCGGCCGCCGAGGAGGCACCCGCCGGGGGCGAGGACGACTACGTGGTGCTCGAGCACGTCGGCGAGCCCCGCGACTTCGCCGCCGAGGGGTTCGAGCCGCGCGACCACGTGGAGCTCGGCAGGATCCTGGGCGCCATCGACATCGACCGGGGCGCGAAGGTGTCCGGGGCCCGCTTCTACTACCTGACCGGGGCAGGCGCCGACCTCGAGCTCGCGCTGGTGAGCATGGCGATGGACCAGGCCCGCGGTGCCGGGTTCACCACGATGATCCCGCCCACGCTGGTGAAGCCGCGCGCGATGGAGGGCACCGGCTTCCTGGGGCAGGCCGCGGACGACGTCTACCGGGTCGAGGGCGAGGACATGTACCTCGTCGGCACCTCGGAGGTGCCGCTGGCGGCGTACCACTCCGACGAGATCCTGGACGCCGAGACTTTGCCGCGTCGTTACGCCGCGTTCAGCCCGTGCTTCCGCAAGGAGGCAGGCTCCTACGGCAAGGACACGCGCGGCATCATCCGGGTGCACTGGTTCGACAAGGTGGAGATGTTCTCCTACACGACGCTCGAGGACGCCGAGGCCGAGCACCAGCGCCTGCTGGGCTGGGAGAAGCAGTGGCTCGACAAGCTGGAGTTGGCTTACCGGGTCATCGACACGGCCGCCGGTGACCTCGGCCTGTCGGCGCAGCGCAAGTTCGACTGCGAGGCGTGGATCCCGACGCAGGGCCGCTACCGGGAGCTGACCTCGACCTCGAACTGCACCGACTTCCAGACCCGGCGGCTCGACATCCGGGGTCGGTTCCCCGCCCGCGACGGCGACGGTGGGGGCGTGCGGCCGATCGCGACGCTCAACGGCACGCTGGTCGCGATCCCGCGCACCATCGTGGCCATCCTGGAGACCCACCAGCAGGCCGACGGGTCGGTGCGCGTCCCGGGCGCCCTGCAGCCCTACCTGCAGGGCCGCGAGGTCCTCGAGCCGGCGGGCTCCCCGGTGCCGGCCCGGTGAGCTTCACGCCCCGGCTGGTGGCCCTCGACATCGACGGCACCCTGTTCAGCAACGTCCCCTCGACCGGTGTCGTCGAGGAGACGATCAGCGCGCCGGTGCGGGACGCCGTACGACGGGCGTACGACGCAGGCGCCCACGTCGTGCTCGCCACCGGGCGGTCCACGTTCGGCATCGCCCACGTCTGGGACCTGCTCGGGCTGCCTGCCGAGGGCCGCACCGTGCTGTCGGTGGCCAGCAACGGGTCGGTGGTGTTCCGCTACCCGCCGCTCGAGGTGCTCTCCGCGGTGACGTTCGACGCCAGCGAGATCGTCGCGATGCTGCTCGAGCACGTGCCGAACGCCGCGGTCGCGGTCGAGGAGGTCGGCGTGGGCTACCGCATCAACCGGCCCTTCCCGGACGGCGAGATCACCGGCCGGATGGTGCTGCAGAGCGTCGAGGAGCTGGTGGCCGAGCCGGTGACGCGCGTCATCATCCGGGACCCGCACTCCTCGGAGGAGGAGTTCCTCGAGCTCGCGGAGAAGCTGGGCCTGCACGGGACGAACTACTTCATCGGCTGGACGGCCTGGCTGGACATCGCACCCGAGGGGGTCTCGAAGGCGTCCGCCCTCGCCGAGGTCGCCCAGGAGCTGGGCGTGGCACAGAAGGACGTGCTGGCCATCGGGGACGGTCGCAACGACATCGAGATGCTCCAGTGGGCCGGACGCGGGGTCGCGATGGGCCAGGCGCCGCTCGAGGTCCAGGAGGCCGCCGACGACGTC
>CAXSHL010000048.1:0-7133 GCA_964237315.1 uncultured Nocardioidaceae bacterium | reverse complement strand
ACCGCCATCGCCTTCCCGACGGCAGGCAGGCCGGGTCGCTCCCCTGCCATCCCGACACCCTCCGCGATGCCCTCCGCCGGGTCGAGGCCAAGGCCTGGGTGGAGGTCCAGGAGGCCGCCGACGACGTCACCGAGACGGTCCTCGACGACGGGGTCGCCTTCGAGCTCGGTCGCTGGTTCGGCTAGCCGATGGCTCCCACCGGCACCACAACGCCGCGGCGGATGCGCTCTCACACGGTGCTGATCGGGGTCACGGCCCTCGCCGCCTCCTCCCTGACCGGATGCGCGAGCCAGCCGGACTACGCCGCGATCTGCACCGACCCGCAGACCAACCAGCGGGTCGACGACAGCCAGTGCGACGACTCCGACGAGCCGCGCGACTACAGTCCGGGCCTCGGGGGCTTCTTCTGGTTCTACATGCTGACCAGCGCCACGCACCGGATCCCCGCGGTCGGTCAGACCTACAGTCCCCGGTGGGGGACCTACAGCGGACGCAGCCTGTCCCGGAGCGGCAGGGCGGTGCAGCGCGGCGGGCTGCCCCGCGAGGGTGCCAAGTCGGTCAAGTCGTTCACCCGGTCCGGGGGATTCGGCGGCTCCCGCGGCGTCGGCTCCTGAGGCCTCTCGCCGCGCCGGCCGAGCTCGGACCCGGCCGCACCCCCGGAAAGGAAGGCCCACCTGTGCCCGACCTCCTCGACGCCGTCCTGCCTGCCGTCTGCGCGAGCATCGCCTAGCCGTGTGGCGTCACGGTGCGCAGCCTCGCCAAGGCTGGCGCGACATCGTCACCGAGCAGGGGCTGGTGTTCCCGGACACCCACCTGCCGGACGGTGGGACGGTGCCCTACTGGAACGAGGCCGCGTGGTACGAGGTCACCCTCGACGAGGTCGAGACGATGGAGGCGGCCACCGAGGAGCTGTGGCCGATGTGCGTGGAGGCGGCCACCAAGATGGCCACCGACCTCACCGACGAGCGGCTCGGGCTTCCGCACGGGACCCTCGAGCTGGTCGGTGAGTCGATCACCCGCGCCGACCCGAGTGTCTACGCCCGCTTCGACCTCTGGTTCGACGGGGGCCGGCCCAAGATGCTGGAGCTCAACGGTGACACCCCCACCGGGCTGGTCGAGACCGGCGTGGTGCAGTGGAAGTGGCTGGAGTCCGAGCTGCCAGACAACGACCAGTGGAACAGCCTGCACGATCGGCTGGTGGACCGCTGGCACCAGCTCGACGGCGACCGCCAGCTGCCCGGGCACGCCGTGCACTTCCTCTACGCCGAGGGCGATGCCACCGGCGAGGAGGAGATGACCACGATCTACATGCAGGACTGCGCCGCGCAGGCCGGGCTGATGACCTACGCGCACCCGATCCAGGACGTGGGCTGGAACTCCAGGCTGGGCCGGTTCCTGGACCGCGACGGGCGACCGATCCAGAACGCCTTCAAGCTCTACCCCTGGGAGGCGATGCTGGCCGAGGAGTTCGGCGAGGTGCTGCTGCGCCGGCAGGAGAGGCAGCCGGTGCGGTGGGTGGAGCCGGCCTGGAAGGTGCTGATGTCCACCAAGGCCCTGCTGCCGGTGCTCTGGGAGATGTACCCCGACCACCCGCTGCTGCTGCCGTCGTACCGCGACCACCCGCACGACCTCACCGAGTGGGTCGCGAAGCCGCTGTGGGGCCGCGAGGGCGACAACATCCGGGTGCACCTCGCCGACGGCACCGACACGGTCCAGCCCGGCGCCTACGGCCACGACGACGTGGTCTACCAGCAGTGGTGCCCGCTCCCGTCCTTCGACGGCAACCGGGCCGTGATCGGCTCCTGGGTCGTCGACGGCCAGGCCGCCGGGATGATCGTGCGGGAGAGCGACGGCCCGATCACCGACTACTACAGCCGGGTGGTTCCGCACGCCATCGGTGACGGCCTGATGCCCGATGCCGGGACCCAGCAGCTGTGGCGCGCCGAGCGACCGGTCCAGCAGACCGCCCCTCGCTGGAAGTACCTCCGGTGACCCGCGGCGACCCGGCGTCCGTGCGGGTCGCGACCGAGGACGACGTACCGCTGCTCGCGGGGCTCCGGCGGGACTGGGTGGAGGAGCTGGCCGGCGGACCGATCGAGGACGACGACTTCGAGCAGCGCTTCGCCGCCTGGTTCGAGCAGGAGAGCCGGCGACGCGTCACCTGGCTCGCCGAGCTCGACGGCGATCCGGTCGGGATGCTCAACCTGATGGTGTTCACCCGGATGCCCGTCCCGGTGCCGGCTGCCGGATCCGCCCGACCGACGCAGTGGGGCTACGTCGCCAACGTCTACGTCGCAGCCCCCCAGCGCGACCGAGGGCTGGGAAGGCTGCTTCTCGACGCCGCGGTCGCCCATGCCGACGCCCACCACTTCGCGAGGCTCCTGCTGAGCCCCAGTCCGCGCTCCGTGCCCTTCTACGAGCGGGCGGGGTTCGTGCCGGCCGCGTCCCTGCGGGTGCGGGAGCCGGGTGGACCCAGTGGGGGCTAGCCTTCACGGCGTGCCCGGCGCCGAGAACCACCACGGACCGGGGACCGCTCCCGGCATCCGGCTGGTGGCCACCGACCTCGACGGCACCCTGCTGCACACCGACGGCACCGTCACCGACCGCACCCGGGCAGCGCTGAGAGCCGTGGAGGCGCTCGGCGTCACCGTGGTGTTCGTCACCGGCCGACCGATCCGCTGGATGCTCGAGCTGTGGGAGGACGTCGGTGAGCACGGGCTGGCGATCTGCTCCAACGGCGGCATCGTCTACGACGTCCCGGCCCGCAGGGTGCGCACCGCCCGGCCGATCCCCGCCGCGGTCGGGCTGGAGGTGGCCGAGCTGATGCGAGCGGCGGTGCCGGGCACGGCGTTCGCGGTGGAGACCCTGCGTGGCTTCGGCCGGGAGCCCGAGTTCGTGGAGCGCAACGCCGTGGGCGACGTGGCGGTGGGCCCGCTGGCGCAGCTGCTCGGCGACGACACCGTGAAGATGCTGGTGCGCCACGCGGAGATGGAGCCGGAGGCGTTCTGGGCGGAGACCGAGCGGGTGGTCGGGCACCTCGTGACCACCACCTGGGCCTCGATCGGGGCCCTGGTGGAGATCAGCGCCGCCGGCGTCACGAAGGCCAGCACGCTGGCGCTGCTGTGCGAGGAGCTGGGTGTGCAGCCGCACGAGGTGGTGGCGTTCGGGGACATGCCGAACGACCTGGCCATGCTCGAGTGGGCGGGCAGCTCCTACGCGATGGCCAACGCGCACCCGAGCGTGCGGGAGCTGGCCGGTGAGACGGCCCCCGCCAACCAGGACGACGGGGTGGCCGCCGTGCTCGAGGAGCTCTTCGGGCTCTGAGGGCGCGGCCCCTTCCGAAAAGCCGGATTCCGCGACAGACTCGGCAGCGTGGGCGATGCCCTGCCCACCCGTCCAACCGTCACACCCGGAGGTCCGCGATGACAGCACAGGACGCGGTCGGATCCACCCGCGAGGCACTCACGGCGCTCGCCGCGACCGTGCTGCAGGTCCGCAACGAGTACGGCGACACGCTCGGCGTCCGACGCCTCACGTCCGACGTGGACCGGCTCGCCGAGGCGCTCGACCAGCTCGGCGAGCCGCAGCCGGGGCACCGGCCGCACCCCGGCTCCGACGAGATGATCCTCATCCCCGATGATGCCTACGACGAGAGCATGTGGCACGACGCACAGTCGGAGACCCAGCGCGCGCAGTAAGGTGCCCCATGATGTGACCTGCGACGCGCCCGCCCCGGACGTCGCACGAGCCACACCGAGAGAGTAGGTATCCGCACACATGTCCTCCGGCGTCCGCAGTCCAGGCCGCGCCCAGATCGAGCAGAAGACGCTGCGCCAGGACCGGTGGTGGCTCTACCCCGCCGTCACCTTCACGGTCTTCCTCGCCTTCATCGTCTACGCCAGCTGGCGGGCCTTCTCCGGGCACGACTACTACTCCGAGCCCTATCTCTCGCCGTTCTACTCGCCCTGCCTGGGCAGCTGCGTCAAGGGCTCGTCGGACTTCGGGCAGCCGTTCAGCTGGTGGCAGCTGTCCCCGGCCCTGATCGTGCTGATCTTCCCGCTGGGCTTCCGGATGAGCTGCTACTACTACCGCAAGGCCTACTACCGGGCGTTCTGGCTCAGCCCGCCGGCCTGCGGGGTCGCCGAGCCGCACACGAAGTACACCGGCGAGTCCCGCTTCCCGCTGATCCTGAACAACATCCACCGCTACTTCTTCTACGCCGCGTCCGTGGTCTCGCTGGTGCTCACCTACGACGCGGTCCTCGGCTTCCGTGACGAGGAGGGCAACTGGGGCCACATGGGTCTCGGCACCCTGGTGCTGCTCGTCAACGTGGTGCTGATCTGGGCCTACACACTGGGCTGCCACTCGTGCCGGCACGCCGTGGGCGGCCGGCTGCGGCACTTCTCCAAGCATCCCCTGCGCTACAAGGCGTGGACGCTGGTCTCCAAGCTCAACGCCAACCACGCGCGCTACGCCTGGCTGTCGTTGTTCTCGGTCGCGCTCGCCGACCTCTATGTGTACCTGCTCGCCATTGGCGCCTTCTCCGACCCGAGGTTCTTCTAGATGTCCCACAGCATGGATGAGCGACACCCGATGACCGGGAACCGGATGGACTCCGGCCCCGCCGCCGGCTTCGAGCGGCACGAGTACGACGTCGTGGTGATCGGCGCTGGAGGAGCGGGGCTGCGGGCCGCGATCGCCGCCCACGACGCAGGCGCGCGCGTCGCGATCGTGTGCAAGTCCCTGCTGGGCAAGGCGCACACGGTGATGGCCGAGGGTGGCATCGCCGCGTCGATGGGCAACGTCTATCCCGACGACAACTGGCGGGTGCACTTCCGCGACACGATGCGCGGCGGCAAGATGCTCAACAACTGGCGGATGGCGCAGCTGCACGCGCAGGAGGCTCCCGAGCGGGTGCTGGAGCTCGAGGAGTGGGGGGCGCTGTTCGACCGCACCCCCGAGGGCCTGATCTCCCAGCGCGACTTCGGCGGCCACAAGTACGCCCGGCTCGCGCACGTGGGTGACCGCACCGGCCTGGAGATGATCAGGACCCTGCAGCAGCACGCAGTCGCACTCGGGATCGACGTGTTCATGGAGTGCACGGTCACCGACATCTTCAAGGACAAATCCTTGGCGGGCGAGGCAGTGGCCGGTGCGTTCGGCTACTGGCGGGAGACCGGACGCTTCGTGGTCTTCGACGCCCCCTCCGTCGTGCTCGCCACCGGCGGCATCGGGAAGTCCTACCAGGTCACGTCGAACTCCTGGGAGTACACCGGCGACGGCCACGCGCTCGCGATGAAGACCGGCGCCTCGCTGATCAACATGGAGTTCGTGCAGTTCCACCCCACGGGCATGGTCTGGCCGCCGTCGGTGAAGGGCATCCTGGTCACCGAGTCCGTGCGGGGGGACGGCGGGGCCCTGAAGAACTCTGAAGGCAACCGGTTCATGTTCGACTACATCCCGGAGTACTTCAAGTCCGAGACCGCCGACTCCGTCGAGGAGGCCGAGGGCTGGTACGCCGACAAGAAGAACAACCGCAGGCCCCCCGAGCTGCTGCCCCGCGACGAGGTGGCGCGCGCGATCAACTCCGAGATCAAGGCGGGCCGGGGATCACCGCACGGCGGCGTCTTCCTCGACATCGCGTCCCGTCGCGACGCCGACTTCATCAGGCGCCGGCTGCCGTCGATGTACCACCAGTTCAAGGAGCTCGCCGACGTCGACATCACCGCCGAGCCGATGGAGGTCGGCCCGACCTGCCACTACGTGATGGGTGGCGTCGAGGTGGACGCCGACACCGAGCAGAGCAAGGTCCCTGGCCTGTACGCCGCCGGCGAGGTCGCGGGGGGCATGCACGGCTCGAACCGGCTGGGCGGCAACTCGCTGTCGGACCTGCTGGTGTTCGGGCGGCGGGCCGGCGAGAGCGCGGCCGCCTACGCCCACGGGCTGCGCGCCGACCGACCGCGGATCGGTGAGGACGACGTGAAGGCCGCCGCCGGAGCCGCGCTCGCGCCGTTCGCGATCGAGGACGGCGGCGAGAACCCGTACACGATCCAGAAGGACCTGCAGGACGTCATGCAGCGCCTGGTCGGGATCATCCGCAAGGCCGACGAGCTGCAGGAGTCCCTCGAGCAGATCCAGAAGCTCAAGGACCGGGCCACCCGGCTCTCGGTCGAGGGGCACCGGCAGTACAACCCCGGCTGGCACCTCGCGATCGACCTCACCAACATGCTGATCGTGTGCGAGTGCATCGCCAAGGCCGCTCTCGAGCGCACGGAGTCGCGAGGCGGTCACACCCGCGACGACTACCCTGGCCCCGACGACAGCTGGGGCGAGATCAACCTGGTGCTGACCCTCGCGGGCGGGGACTACTCGGCTCCCGTGCACCTCGAGCACCAGCCCCTGCCGCAGATGCCGGACGACCTCCGGGAGCTGTTCGCCCAGTGATCTCACGACCCTGCACCCGGATGGAGCACCACTGATGGGCTATGACCTGAAGCTGCGCGTGTGGCGCGGCGACCGCAGCGGCGGCGCGCTCGGCGACTACAGCGTGCCGGTCGAGGAGGGCGAGGTCGTCCTCGACGCGATCCACCGGCTGCAGGCCACCCAGGCCGGTGACCTGGCGGTGCGGTGGAACTGCAAGGCCGGCAAGTGCGGGTCGTGCAGCGCCGAGGTCAACGGCCGCCCGCGGCTGATGTGCATGACCCGGCTCTCGGACTTCGAGGAGAGCGAGACGATCACCGTCACCCCGGTCCGGAGCTTCCCGGTGATCCGGGACCTGGTGACCGACGTGTCGTACAACTACGAGAAGGCCAAGGAGGTGCCGGCGGTCAAGCTGACCCCGCGCGACCCGGACGGCAAGCGGCGGATGATGCAGGTCGACGTGGAGCGGGGCCAGGAGTTCCGCAAGTGCATCGAGTGCTTCCTGTGCCAGAACGTCTGCCACGTCGTGCGCGACCACGAGGAGAACAAGGAGGCCTTCGCGGGCCCCCGGCACTTCCTGCGCTACGCCGAGCTGGACATGCACCCGCTGGACACCCACGACCGGCGCAAGCTCGCCCAGGACGCCGCCGGCCTCGGGATGTGCAACATCACCAAGTGCTGCACCGAGGTGTGCCCCGAGGGCATCCACATCA
>CAXSHL010000047.1:15273-32577 GCA_964237315.1 uncultured Nocardioidaceae bacterium | reverse complement strand
AACCTGTTCAGCCAGGGCATCGACCCGAAGATCGACTTCTCCGACATCGACGAGATCCGTCGCACGGTGGAGTACTGCACCCAGCTGCCGGTCCACCCGCGCCACCCCTACGCGGGCGACCTGGTCTACACGGCCTTCAGCGGCTCGCACCAGGACGCGATCAAGAAGGGCCTCGAGGCCCTCGAGGTCGCCGCGGCCGAGACGGGTCGCCCGGTTGCCGAGCTGCCGTGGGAGGCGCCGTACCTGCCGATTGACCCGCACGACGTCGGCCGCACCTATGAGGCCGTGATCCGCGTGAACAGCCAGTCCGGCAAGGGCGGCGTGGCCTACATCCTGAAGTCCGAGCACAAGCTGGACCTGCCGCGGCGGCTGCAGATCGAGTTCAGCCGGGCCGTGCAGCAGCACACCGACGACGCCGGCGGCGAGATGTCCCCGGCCGACATCTGGGCGGCGTTCCGGGCGGAGTACCTCGACCGCGACGTGCCCCTGAAGCTCAACTCGGTGCACACCTCGTCGGCGGCGGGGGAGAAGGATGCCCTCGAGGTCAACGTGTACGTCGACGGCGAGCTGCGGACGCTGACCGGCACCGGCAACGGACCGATCGCGGCCTTCGTCAACGCCCTCGGGGAGCTCGCCGACGACGAGCTGTCCAAGGGCAGCGCGCTGTTCGAGAACCGCGACGACATCAGGGTGCTCGACTACCAGGAGCACGCGTTGTCCTCCGGTGGCGACGCGATCGCCGCGGCCTACGTCGAGTGCGCCGTCGGCGACCAGCTGCTGTGGGGCGTGGGCCTGGACGCGAACATCGTCACTGCCTCGCTCAAGGCGGTCATCTCCGCGGTGAACCGGGCGTAGGGGTCGGCAGCCGTGACGGTCGGGGAGGCGCTGCGGGCACCGCGACGCCGCGCGCCTCACCCGGCCCTGCGCGGGCTGGTGACCGACTACCACGGCTACTTCCACGACTCGCTGGCGCCGGGCGTGCACCACGGGCTGCCCTCGTCGACGCTCACCGTCATCCTCGCGTTCGACGAGCCCGTCGACGTCGCCTGGCAGGCCGACCCCGGCTCGCGCGGGCAGCACTGGTCGATGGTGTCCGGCCTGCACGCCGGGCCCGCGCTGATCCACCACACCGGCTTCCAGCACGGCGTACAGCTCGCCCTCACGCCGCTGGGCTCGCGTGTCCTGCTCGGCGCCCCGGCCGCGGCGCTGGCCGGCGAGCTGGCGACCCTGCAGATCCCCCGGGCGTACGACGCGATGGTCGCCGCCACCACCTGGGAGGACAGGTTCGACGTCGTGGACAGGCTGCTGCTCGGACGGGCAGCGGCCCACGACCAGCCACCGATCAGGGGCGAGCTGCAGCACGCCTGGCAGCGGATCGCGAGGTGCCGGGGCGACGTACGCGTCGCCGACCTCGCGGACGAGGTGGGCTGGAGCCGGCGGCACCTCACCGAGCGGTTCACCGACGAGTACGGCATCGGACCGAAGCAGGCCGCCCGCATCGAGAGGTTCCAGCGGGCGCGCGACCTGCTCGCCGGCGGCCTCGCCGTCGCGGACGTCGCTGCGAGGTGCGGCTACGCCGACCAGGCCCATCTGACGCGGGAGTTCCGGACGTTGGGCGGGTGCACGCCGACGCAGTGGCGCCGCGAGAGCCTCTCATTCGTTCAAGACGAGGCGGCCGCCGACTGACATCGTGGTGGACATGAAAGAGCCAACGGTCTTCCACTCCCTGTCCTACGACGATGCCCTCGCGGCGGCGGAGTTCCTCTCCACCGCCTTCGGCTTCGTCTCCAACGGCGTCTACACCGACCCCGACGACCCGTCCAAGGTGATGCACGCCCAGCTCGACTGGCCACCCGGCGGCGGCATCATGTTCGGATCGTCTCGTCGCCACGATGAGAAGTGGGTCGACTCGGTGGGTCGCAGCCAGTGCTACTGCGTCACCGAGACCGACCAGGACGTGGACCGCGTCTTCGAGCGCGCGGTGGCCGCCGGCGCGACCGTCGTACGCGAACCCGAGGACCAGGACTACGGCGGTCGCGGCTGCACGCTCCGCGACCCCGAGGGCAACCAGTGGAGCTTCGGGTCCTACCGGGGCCAGTGACCTCAGCGCGCGCCTGTGGATGAGCCACGACACGGATCGGCCGGTCGTGGCACCCTCGTCCGATGCCAGCCCGAGCGGACGAGATCGACGTACGGCGCCCGTTCACCTCCGCGGACGCCGCCCGGGTGCACCTGTCGGCCGCGGTGCTGCGCGGGCCGAGGTTCCGCACGCTGTTCCGCGGTGTGCACGTCGACGCGTCCGTCCCAGCGCACCCTCTGGTCAGGGCGGAGGCGGCGGTGCTGCTGCACCCAGTCGGCGCCTTCGCGAGCCACGCGAGTGCGGGCCGCCTGCACGGCCTGCCGTTGCCCACCCTCCCCGACGAGCACGTCAGCGTCTTCCGCAAGCAGGACCGCCGACCCCGAGCCGGTCTCGTCGCACACCTTGCGGCAGCAGGTACCCCGGTGGCCGCGGTGCGGGGGATCCGAGCCTCGGCACCGTGCCAGACCTTCGTCGAGCTGGCCGAGCAGCTCGACCTGGTCGAGCTCGTCGTCGTCGGCGACTGGCTGGTCCGCACCCGGCGCTGCACGCCGCGACAGCTGCTGGCATTCTGCACCGCGTCGCGGCACCCGGGCGCCAAGCGGGCTCGACGGGCCGCTGCCCACGTGCGGTCCGGTGTCGAGTCACCCATGGAGACCCGCCTGCGGATGCTGATCGTGCTCGCCGGGCTGCCCGAGCCCGAGATCAACGTCGAGGTGTCGGACGTGAACGGGTGGGTGCTCTACCGCTTCGACCTCAGCTACCCGGGGCTCCGGATCGCAGTGGAGTACGACGGGCTGCAGCGCCGGGCCGATCTCGACCAGTGGGACCACGACACCGACCGCCGGGACTGGCTCGACGCGCGCGACTGGGTGCTGCTTCCCGTGTTCTCGCGCGGCATCTACCGCGACCCGGCCAAGACGGTCGCTCGGGTCGAAGCGGCGCTCCGGTCGCGCGGCGCCGTACTCCCTCGCCGGCTGTCCGACGAGTGGCTATCCGGGCGCGGCAACGTCGCCTGTGCGGAGTTGGCGCGGTCGCACGCGGCGCCCGACTGGAGGGTCCCGACCAGTCTCAGCCCGCCTCGAGCACCCGCCGCAGGAAGACACGCGTGCGCTCCTGCTTCGGGTCGGCGATCACCTCCGGGCCACCCCGCTCGACCACCACGCCACCGTCCAGGAACAGCACCTGGTCCGCGACGTCGCGGGCGAACTTGATCTCGTGGGTGACGATCATCAGCGTCCAACCCTCCTTCGAGAGGTCCCGGATCACCCCCAGCACCTCGCCGACCAGCTCCGGGTCCAGCGCCGAGGTGGGCTCGTCGAGCAGCACCACCTTGGGCTTCAGCGCGAGCGCCCGGGCGATGCCGACGCGCTGCTGCTGCCCGCCGGAGAGCTGGGCGGGGTAGGAGTCCCCGCGATCCCCGAGCCCCACCTGCTCGAGGAGACGCCGGGCGTCGTCGACCGCCTCCTCGGCCGGACGACGCTGGACCTGCACCGGCCCCTCGATGATGTTCTCCAGCACGGTCTTGTGCGGGAACAGGTTGTGGGACTGGAAGACCATCCCGCTCTGCGAGCGCAGCGCTGCGACCTCGGACCGGCGAGCGCGCTTGTCGGTGGTGAGGGACCCGAAGTCGACCGCGCGGTCGGCTATCGAGACCCGCCCGGTGTCCGGCGTCTCGAGCACGTTCAGGGACCGCAGCACGGTGGTCTTGCCGGATCCGGACGGACCGAGCAGCACGGTCGCGGTGCCCTCGGCCGCAGTGAAGTCGACGCCTCGCAGGACCTGGTTGTCGCCGAACGCCTTGGCAAGCCCTTGTACGTCGACCAGGGGACCGGTGCGCTCGGGTGTGGTCGTCATACGGCGAACCTCTTCAGTCGACTCTCCAGCCGTTGCTGTCCCAGCGACAGCAGGAAGCAGATGATCCAGTAGTAGAGCGCCGCGAAGGCGTACAGCGCAAGGAACTTGGTGCTCACGGAGGCTGCGTTCTGGGCCTCTCGGAACAGCTCGGTGACCAGCACCACGGCGACCAGGGAGGTGTCCTTGACCAGGGAGAGCAGGGTGTTCGACAACGGAGGCACGGCGATCCGGGCGGCTTGGGGCAGGATGATCCGCCGCAGGCTCTGGGCATACCCCATCCCGATCGTGGTCGCCGCCTCGAACTGGCCGCGGGGGACCGACAGGATCGAGGCCCGGATGATCTCCGCCGCGTAGCCGCCCACGTTGAGGCTCAGCGCGATGCACGCGGCGAGGAAGCCGGGCAGCTTCACCCCGACCTGCGGAAGGCCGTAGAAGACGATGAACAGCTGCACCAGCAGAGGTGTGCCGCGGATGATCGAGATGTAGACCCGGGTCGGCACCGTCAGCAGGGGGACGCTGGAGAGCTGGGCCAGTGCTGCACCGAGGGCGATCACCAGCCCGATCGCGAAGCTGATGACGGTCAGCGGGATCGTCCCCTTGATGACTCCCATCAGCATCGGGCCGGCGGTGTCCTTGAGCACGTCCAGGGTGCTGCGGCTGCTGTCCGAGGCGGCGACGTCGAGCTTGCCGCTCTTCGCGACGGAGACGTCGGCGCCGAAGTACTTCTTCGAGATCGTGGCCAGCGTGCCGTCCTTGCGTAGGGAGGCCAGGGCCTGGTCGGCCTGCTTGCGCAGCGCCGGGTCGGACTTGCGGAAGGTGAACGCCTGCTTGCTGACCTCATTGCCCGCGTTGCCGGAGATCTTGATGCGCTTGGACTTGGTGGAGGCCAGGTAGTCCAGGACGGCGATGTTGTCGTTGACGATCGCGTCGACCCGGCCCTGCTGCAGCAGGGCGGCCGCCTGGGCGAAGCCCTCGACCGACTGGACGCGCGCCCCGGCGTCCTTGGCGACCTTGGCCCAGTTGCTGGTCTCGGACTGCGCGGTCGTCTTGCCCCGCAGGTCCTTGAGCGTCGTGATCGAGTCCTCGTCCGCAGCCGTGACGATCACGCCGTGGGAGTAGGTGTAGGGCGAAGAGAAGAGATAGCTCGCCTGCCGCTCGGGGTTGATCGAGACCTGGTTGGCGATCACGTCGATCCGCTTGGCGTCCAGCGCAGGGAAGATCGAGTCGAACTGGGACTGGACGAACTTCAGCCGCCAGCCGGCCTTCTTCGCGACCGCACGGATCACCTCGATGTCGTAGCCGGTGAGCTGGTTGGTGCGCGGATCCTTGTAGGTGAAGGGCGGGTAGGTCCCCTCGGTCCCCACGCGGACGACTGTGGTGGGTGCCGCCGCCTGCTCGGCTGCCCGTCCCTGGTCCGCGTGCGCCGGCCCGACGGCCAGGAGGCCGAGCAGCAGCACGAAGAGCGCAGCTCCACCCGATGCCCATCTGCGCATGTTCCAGCCCTTCCACGACGTACGTCGCCCCGAGGTCGGGACGAGGTGGAAAGGTACCCGACGAGAGGACCGGCCCACTGACGTCTCGAAGGTTGAAGCGCGCAGGGAACAGCCGGCCCGTCAGGGGAGTAGCATCCGCTCGGCCAGCTCGGCGGACCCCTCTGCCACCGGCCGGGTCTCGCCGGTGGCCTCGAACCCGTAGCGCTCGTAGCACCTTCGCGCACCGGGGTTGCCGCTGTAGACGTCGAGATGCAGCCGCAGTCCACGCGCCCCGGCCCAGTCCCGCAGGGCATCGAGGACGAGGTGCCCGACGCCACGGCGGCGCGCAGCCGGCTCGACCCACATCGCCACCACGTGCAGGAGGCCGGGACCGTCGGTGAACCCACCGCCCATCCCGACCGGGGTGCCGTCGGCGACGACCAGCACGCAGACGCTGCCGGGGTCGGCCAGGCGGTCGCGCCAGACCTGGTCCTCGAACTCCCGCTCCCGGGCGTACGACGACCCGAAGGAGCCCGGACTCTCCTGCAGGGCCTGGAGCCGGATGTCGCGCCAGGCGGCCCAGTCCTCGGGTCCGAGCACCCGTGCTCGCATCATGTCGTGATGTTGCCGATCCTCAGGTGGTTGCCGAACGGGTCCGCAGGTCGGGTTGACGTGGTGCGCCTCGCCGCCGAACGGGTCGCGCAGCCCGATGTCGCGTCCGTAGGGCTGGTCGGTCGGGGGCTGCGTGATGTCCACGCCCTTCTCGACCAGCTCCGCGTGCAGGGCGTCGATGTCGTCTGCCTGGAAGCCGATCCAGCCACCCGCCGCCCCCTTGGCGACGAGCTCGCGGACCTGCTCGGCGGTCGCCGGGTCGTGGGCGGGAGGACCGGGACGCTCGAGCAGGATCTCCTGGCGCTCTCCGGGCACCCGGACGGTCAGCCAGCGCATGAAGCCGAGGTCGATGTCGGATCCGACCTCGAGGCCGAGCACGCCGACGTAGAACGCCAGCGCCTCGTCCTGGTCGAGCACGTAGAGCGAGGACATGGTGGTGTGGGCGAGTCTCATGGGCGTGACGCTAGCGCCCGGGCGACGTCGGCTGCTTCTCCGAAACCGGCACATCGGCTGACGCGGTGCCAGAAAGGGGGGCGGGGTGCGTGAAGGCGCTCGGCCTGGTCCACCTCATCGTGAAGCAGCCGGGCACCGGAGGAGGCGGCCCGCGCCGGGCGTAGCGGGAGGGTGGCTGCCCGACGATGGCGGTGAACAGCCGGCTGAAGGTGCCGAGGCTGGTGTAGCCGACGGCCAGGCAGACCTCGGTCACGTCGAGGTCCGAGGTGCGCAGCAGGAACATCGCCCGCTCGATCCGGCGACGCTGCAGGTAGCGGTGCGGGGTCTCGCCGAACGCCGAGCGGAAGCACCGGATCAGGTGGTCCGGCGAGAGGTGCACGGATCGGGCGAGCGACTCGACGTCGAGGTCGGCGGCGTAGTCGCGGTCCAGCGCGTCCCGGACCCGCAGCATGGTGCGGTTGCTCCGCTCCGTCTCGGCGCTCACGGACCGAGGATGTCACCGACGTCGAGCCGGTTCGCCGATACCCCTTGCTGTTGTCGCGACGACATTCTACGATAGTTGTCACGACTACAACGGAGGGCTGAGCGATGAAGCACACGACCGAGTGCAGCACCACCCTGAACGCGGACATCGCCCAGGTGTGGGACGCCTGGGCGGACATGGCGGCGTACCCGAGCTGGGACCCCCGCGAGGAGGAGACGAGGCTGGACGGGCCGTTCGCCACCGGTACGACGGGCTGGAGCAAGCAGAAGGGCGGACGCGCCGGGTCGTCGTTCGTCCTCACGCTGGTGGAGCCCATCTCACGGTGGGTCAACGAGCTGCCCCTGCCCATGGGCCGCCTGGTCATCGACCACCACCTGCAGAGCCTCGGGGACGGGCAGGTGCTGGTCCGCAAGACCTACACGGCGCACGGCCCGCTGTCGGTGCTGTTCGCGCTGCACTTCTCGCGCGGCATCCGCCGCGAGATGCCGGCCACCTTCGAGGCGCTCGAGGCCGAGGCCCTCCGCCGGACGAAGGCGTGAGCGCACCCGACGTCGGCGGTCCGCTCGCCAGCCCCGGGTTCTGGCTGCACCGTGCCGCCCTGGCCTACCTTCGCGTGCTCGACGCCGAGCTCCGGGTGCTGGGTCTGACGCACACGCAGTTCTCGGTGCTGGCAGCCGCCGGGTGGCTCGGTCTCGGGGGCGACCCTCCCACGCAGCAGGAGGCCGCCGAGTTCGCCGGCATCGACCGGATGATGGCGAGCAAGGTGCTGCGGGTCCTCCAGGCGAAGGGGCTCGTCGAGAGGGTCAGCGACCGCGATGACGCGCGACTGCGCCGGATCCGGTGCACCGACGACGGTCGGCAGCTGCTGCGGCAGGCCACCCACGCTGCGCGCGCGGTGGACGACAGCTTCTTCAGCGATGCCGAGAGTGATCTACGGGAGCATCTGGCCGCCCTGGCGGGACCGTCGAGGCGTGCGCCCTCCGGATGAGCCGCGGTCACCGGGGCCCAGCCCGGCCCCGTCTGCTGCTCACCGGGTGTAGTGCGTGCGCACCGCGTTGAGGGCCTCCTCGACGACCTCCTCCAGTGGCGGGGAGACGTCCACGACCGCTCCGGACTCGTCGTCGCCCAGCGGCTCGAGGGTGTCGATCTGGGACTTCAGGAGCGTCGCGGGCATGAAGTGCTTGGTCCGGTGCTGCATGCGGTCCTGGAGCACCTCGAACGACGCGTCGAGGTGCACGTAGAACGTCGGGGCCGCGTCGCTGAGCACCGCTCGGTAGCTGTGCTTGAGGGCCGAGCAGGTGACGACGGTCGACGTGCCCTCGAAGTCCTTGACGGCCACCAGCTCCGCGATCGCCTGCAGCCACGGCCAGCGGTCCTCGTCGGTGAGCGGGATCCCCTTGGTCATCTTCTCGATGTTCTGGCGCGGGTGCAGGTCGTCGCCCTCGATGAACTCACATCCCAGGTCCTCGGCGAGCTCGACGGCGACCGAGGTCTTCCCGGTCCCCGAGACCCCCATCACCACGACGTGCATCAGCTGTCGGCGAGAACCAGGCATGCGCCCAGCCAACCACGCATCGCTTGCCGCGTGCACGGGGCATGTTCCGGGGCATGCTCTGGGGGGCCCTGAGGGACACTTGCAGCATGGGGCTCTACCGGGACGAGGCGATCGTGCTGCGCACCCAGAAGCTGGGTGAGGCGGACCGCATCATCACCCTGCTCACCCGCGGGTCCGGACGGGTGCGGGCGGTCGCCAAGGGCGTACGTCGGACCACGTCCCGCTTCGGCTCCCGGCTCGAGCCGTTCACCCATGTGGACCTGCAGCTCGCCGAGGGCCGCTCGCTCGACGTCGTCACCCAGGCGGAGACCCTCGACCCGTTCGCCTCGCGGATGGGCGCCGACTACGAGCGCTACACCGCGGGCACCGTGATGCTGGAGACCGCCGAGCGGCTGGTGGTCGAGGAGAAGGAGCCCGCCCTCCAGCAGTTCCTGCTGCTCGTGGGGGCCCTGCGGTCGATCTGTGACACCGGCCGGGCACCGGGCCTGGTGCTCGACTCGTTCCTGCTCCGCTCCCTGGCGGTCGCCGGCTACGCCCCCACCTTCGAGGCCTGCGCGCGGTGCGGGCTCGAGGGACCGCACCGCGCGTTCAGCCCGGCGGCCGGCGGGATGCTCTGCTCGACGTGCCGGGTCCCCGGCACCGCCAGCCCGGCGATCGAGACCGTCGTGGTCCTCGGCGCCCTGCTCGCCGGTGACTGGCCGGTCGTCGAGGCGAGCGACCCGCGGCACCGCAGGGAGGCGACCAGCCTGGTGGCGGCCTATCTGCAGTGGCACCTGGAGCGGGCCCTGAAGTCCCTGGCCCACCTGCCTCGCTAGCTGCTCATCTCCAGCAGCCGGTCCAGGGACAGGTTGAACTCGGCCAGCAGCCGTGCGAAGTCCGACAGGTCGGCCTCCGGCCAGTCGGCCAGGGCGAGCTGCAGCCGGGCGCGCCGGTGGGCCCGGGTCTCCTCCAGCACCGTGCGCCCGGTGTCGCTGAGGTCCAGGATCGACGCGCGTCGGTCCGAGGGGTCGGTGCTGCGCTGCGCGAGCTGCATCTCCTCGAGCGCCTGCACCTGCCGGGTGATCGTCGAGGGGTCGAGCCCGAACGTGCTGGCCAGCGCTCCGAGCCGCTGCGGGCCCTCGTCGGCGAGCTTGCACATGATCCCGTAGGCCGAGCGCTCGAGGGCCACGTCCCCGCTGCTGGTGGACAGGTGGATGCGCTGGACGCGTCGCAGCAGCACCGTCAGCTGCTGCTCGATGTGCTTGTTGGCCGTGTCCATGCCGCCTGACCTCCGGGAGCGATAGCCGGTCGTGTTGGATGAAGTGTAGGTCCAGGCCAGTGGAGGGAGCCCTCGGTGGCGCGCAGGAGCACCCGGCGCGACGTACGCGCTCCGACGCCGCATCCCTCGGGCGCGCGCCCGCCCGACGTGCCCGCCGAGCTGGTGCCGCGGCACGTCGCCATCGTGATGGACGGCAACGGGCGCTGGGCCAAGCAGCGCGGCCTCCCCCGCACGACCGGTCACGAGCGCGGCGAGCACTCGCTGTTCGACGTGGTCGAGGGCGCGATCGAGATCGGCGTCCGGGCCGTCTCGGCCTACGCGTTCTCGACCGAGAACTGGAGCCGCTCACCCGAGGAGGTCCGGTTCCTGATGGGGTTCAACCGGGATGTGATCCGTCGGCGGCGCGACGAGATGCACGAGCTCGGGGTCCGCGTCCGGTGGGCGGGGCGCACACCGCGGCTGTGGCGCTCGGTGGTCAAGGAGCTGCAGGTCGCCGAGGAGCTGACCCGCGACAACGACGTGCTCACCTTGACCATGTGCGTGAACTACGGGGGCCGCTCGGAGGTCGCCGACGCCGCCCGGTCCATCGCCCGGGAGGTCGCGGCCGGCCGGCTCGACGCGGACAAGGTCGACGAGCGGACGTTCGCCCGGCACCTCTACGTCCCCGAGCTCGCCGACGCCGACCTGGTGTGGCGCACGTCGGGGGAGCAGCGGCTCTCGAACTTCATGCTCTGGCAGGCGGCCTACGCGGAGCTCGTCTTCACCGACGTGCTGTGGCCCGACGTGGACCGGCTGGCGCTGTGGAACGCGATCGAGATCTACGCCTCGCGGGACCGTCGCTACGGCGGCGCCCGGTAGGCATCGACCCGGCGGGTCTGGTGGCTGGTGCCAAGGCTCAGTCGAGCTCGCGCGGCAGCTGGGTGTTCGTCGCGACACCCGGCGCGACGCTCTCGTAGGCCGACGGCTCGTCGATGGCCCGGGACAGCAGGGGTACGGCGGTCACCTTCACGTCGTACGCCGACAGCGCCCGGCGGTAGCTGCCGACGTTGGCCCAGGTCGTGGCCAGCACCCAGAGCCGCGGGTCGTCGACGTTGCGGCCGATCTGCCCGTCGACGTACCCGGGTCGCTCGGCCAGGACCGCACGTGCGGCGTCCAGGTCCGCGCGGAAGGCAGCCTCGTCGGCCTCATCGACCCGGAAGCGGTTGACCACGATCACCCGGGCGACCATACGCGCCGGCTCGGCGCTGGCCGACCAGGGCCGACCAGGGCCGAGCAGGGCCGAGCAGGGTGGCGTTAGGCTGGCTGCTCGCCGTCAGCCAGGCGGCGCACCCGATGAGAAGGTCCGGTTCCCCATGTCCAGCGCCACCTCGAAGTCATCCGTCCTGGACAGCGTCGTCTCCCTCTGCAAGCGCCGCGGGTTCGTGTTCCCGAGCGGCGAGATCTACGGCGGCACCAAGTCGGCGTGGGACTACGGCCCCCTCGGCGTGGAGCTCAAGGAGAACATCAAGCGCCAGTGGTGGCGCTCGATGGTCACCGGTCGCGACGACATCGTCGGCCTGGACTCCTCGGTGATCCTGCCGACCAAGACGTGGGAGGCCTCGGGCCACGTCTCGACGTTCACCGACCCGCTGACCGAGTGCCAGTCGTGCCACAAGCGGTTCCGGGCCGACCACATGCAGGAGGCCTACGCCGAGAAGAAGGGCATCGAGGACCCGGACACGGTCGACCTGGCCCTGCTCGCCTGCTCCAACTGCGGCACCCGCGGCGCCTGGACGACGCCCCGCCAGTTCAACATGATGCTGAAGACCTACCTCGGCGTCATCGAGGACGAGTCGGGGCTGCACTACCTGCGGCCCGAGACCGCGCAGGGCATCTTCCTCAACTTCGTGAACGTGATGAACTCCTCGCGCAAGAAGCCGCCCTTCGGCATCGCCCAGCAGGGCAAGAGCTTCCGCAACGAGATCACGCCGGGCAACTTCATCTTCCGCACCCGCGAGTTCGAGCAGATGGAGATGGAGTTCTTCGTCAAGCCCGGTGAGGACGAGGAGTGGCACCAGTACTGGATCGACGAGCGCACCCGCTGGTACGTCGACCTGGGGATCAGCTCGGACAACCTGCGGCACTTCGAGCACCCCGAGGAGAAGCTGTCGCACTACTCCAAGCGCACCGTCGACATCGAGTATCGCTTCCACTTCGCCGCCAACGAGTGGGGCGAGCTCGAAGGGATCGCGAACCGCACCGACTTCGACCTGACCCAGCACAGCACGTTCTCCGGCCAGGACCTGTCCTACTTCGACCAGGCGAGCGGCGAGCGCTACACGCCGTACGTCATCGAGCCCGCAGGCGGTCCGAACCGGTCGATGATGGCGTTCCTGGTGGACGCCTACACCGAGGACGAGGCCCCGAACACCAAGGGTGGCGTCGACAAGCGCACCCTGCTGCGGCTGGACCCGCGGCTCGCGCCGGTCAAGGTCGCGGTGCTTCCGCTGTCGCGCAACAGCGACCTCTCGCCCAAGGCCCGCGCCCTGTCCGCGGAGCTGCGGGGCGTCGGCTGGAACGTCGACTTCGACGACGCCGGCGCGATCGGCCGCCGCTACCGTCGCCAGGACGAGATCGGGACGCCGTACTGCGTGACCGTGGACTTCGACACCCTCGAGGACGACGCCGTCACGGTCCGGGAGCGGGACACCATGAAGCAGGAGCGGATCGCGCTTGCGCAGGTCAGGGGCTACTTCGCGGAACGGCTGCTCGGCTGCTGATTCGCGCGTCCCGGCGTCGGCGCGTGCGGCGGTGTGCACAATGAGGGGCGTGCCCACCACCTCGCCGCGCAGGGCGCTGCGCCTGGCTGCCCTGACCACGGCAGCGGCGCTGGGCGTCTCCGGTGGCCTGGCCGGGTGCACCTCGGACTCGGACAGCCCCAAGCCCGCGGCGGGCACGTCGCCCGCGACCAGCCCGACGGCCTCATCGGCGAGCCCCTCACCGTCGTCCACGGTCTCGGTCCCCGCCGGCGTCGAGCTGACCGCCCCCGGGACGAAGCTGTCGTTCGGCGACCCGGCCGTGGTGGCCTACCAGAGTGCCCGCAGGCAGCGGACGGTGCTGCAGCTCGTCGTCCGTCGGGTCCAGCAGGGCCGGCTCTCGGACTTCGACGGCTTCATCCTGCCCGACCGCTACCGGCGTCAGGCTGCCTACTACTACGCCACCGTCTCGGTGCGCAACGTCGGGACGGGCGACCTCGGCGGCGCGGCCGTGCCGCTGTGGGGCGTCAACTCCGCGAACACCCTGCTCCCGCCGGTCAGCTTCACCACGCGCTTCGCCAGGTGCCCCTCGGCGCCCCTGCCCGCGAGGTTCCCGCCCCGCGCGTCGCTGGGCACCTGCCTGGTCTACCTAGCGCTGAAGGGCACGAAGCTCACGTCGGTGAGCTACCGGCCCAGCCCCGGGTTCAACCCGATCACCTGGACCGGTGCCGTTGAGCGACCACCGGCGCCTCCGAAGAAGGTGCAGAAGAAGCCCCCGAAGAAGTCGGGGAAGCCTCCGCGGTGAGGCTGCGTGATTTGTCCGCCCGGGCACCCGCGTCGGACAATGGCGTGATGACCCTGCCCACCGAGCTGCGCCTAGGCTCCGTGCGTGTGGACACCCCGGTGGTGCTGGCGCCGATGGCGGGCATCACCAACGCGGCCTACCGGCGGCTGTGCCGCGAGCAGGGGGCGGGGCTCTACGTCTGCGAGATGATCACCTCACGCGGCATCGTCGAGCGGGACGAGACGTCGCTGCGGATGCTGACCTTCGACCCCACCGAGGACGTCAGGTCGGTGCAGCTCTACGGCACCGACCCGGTCTACGTCGGCAAGGCGGTGGAGATCCTCTGCGCGGAGTACGGCGTCGCGCACGTGGACCTCAACTTCGGGTGCCCGGTGCCCAAGGTGACCCGCAAGGGCGGTGGCGGTGCGCTGCCGTGGAAGCGGCGGCTGCTCGCGGAGATCCTCGAGCACGCGGTGCGGGCCGCCGAGCCCTTCGACGTACCCGTGACCATCAAGACGCGCAAGGGTCTGGACGCCGAGCACCTGACCTATCTCGACGCCGGCCGGATCGCGCAGGAGACCGGGTGCGCCGCGATCGCGCTGCACGCGCGGACCGTCGACCAGGCCTACTCCGGGCAGGCCGACTGGTCGGCGATCGCCGCGCTCGTCGAGCACGTCGACATCCCGGTGCTCGGCAACGGGGACGTCTGGGAGGCGTCGGACGCGGTCCGGATGGTCGAGGAGACCGGCGCGGCGGGCGTCGTGGTGGGGCGCGGCTGCCTCGGTCGGCCGTGGCTGTTCCGCGACCTGGCAGCCGCCTTCGCCGGCGAGCAGGTGGCGACGCTGCCCGCGCTGGGCGAGGTGACGGCGATGATGCGTCGGCACGCCGAGCTGCTCGGCCACCACCTCGGCGAGGAGCGCGGCTGCCGGGAGTTCCGCAAGCACGTGTCCTGGTACCTCAAGGGCTTCACCGCGGGCGGCGAGCTTCGGCACGCCCTGGCCCTGGTGTCCTCCCTCGCCGAGCTCGACGGCCTGCTGTCCCGCCTGGACCCGCGGGAGCCGTTCCCCGTCGCCGAGCTGGGCACCCCGCGCGGCCGGCAGGGGAGCCCGCGCCGGGTCGTGCTGCCGCAGGGCTGGCTGGACGACACCGACGGCACCGGCTGGACGGTCGCCGAGGACCTGCACTCCGGAGGCTGACGGCCCGACCTGGCCCGATGCGCCCGGGCATGGGATCGGACGGGTCGGGCAGTGGTGGTGCATGCGTCCATCGGTGATTATGTTCGACGTCAACGAGACCCTGTCCGACCTCTCGCCGCTCGGCGCCCGGTTCGTCGAGGTCGGCGCGTCGGCGAGCGCGGCCCCCCTGTGGTTCGCCTCGATCCTGCGTGACGGGTTCGCGCTGACCGCCGTCGGCGACAACCCGCCGTTCGCCGGGGTGGCCCGTGAGCTGCTGCTGAGCCAGCTGTCGCAGAGCACGCTGAACCGCTCGGTCGAGGAGGCCGCCGAGCACGTGATGCACGGGTTCGCGAGCCTCGAGCTGCACGCCGACGTGGCCAGCGGGGTCGACCGGCTGCAGCAGGAGGGCTACCGGCTGGTCACGTTCAGCAACGGGGCCACGTCGGTGGCGGAGCGGCTGCTGAGCACCGGGAACCTGCGCGAGTGCTTCGAGCGGCTGCTCTCGGTGGAGGACGCGGGCGCCTGGAAGCCGTCGCCCCAGTCCTACGCCTACGCGGCTGCCGAGTGCGGCGTCCCGCCCGAGGAGGTGCTCCTGGTCGCCGTTCACCCGTGGGACGTCGACGGCGCCCGCCGGGCGGGACTCCAGTCGGCCTGGGTGAACAGGACCGGTTCACCCTTCCCCGGGATCTTCGCCGATCCGACGTACACCGTGAGCAGCATCGAGGACGTGGCCGAGCTGTGGAGCGACACCCCGGCGGTGTGAGGCTGGCCACAACAGGCCGCTTCCGAGCGGGTGACCGGTGCAGACAGATATGACGACGCGCCGGGGTTGTGCTTGACTGCGGGCTTTGTGCCGCATTCGTCCCGCCGGTCCGCTCTCCGGCCTCCCGAGTCAGCGATGGTGATCTCTTCGTGACCTCTGCCCGCCACCGACAGACGGCCGCGACCCCTCGCCTGCTGCGCTTCGTGAAGCCTGCGGCGGTGGCCACGCTGGTCACGGCCTGCGTGGTGGCGGTGGCGGTCGGGAGGAGCGGGTCGAGCGACCGGGTGCAGGCCGCCGACGCGGCCGTCGAGCCGTCCGGATCCCCGGCAGTGTCGGCCTCGGCCACCGTGCGGCCGGACGCCTCGGTGGCGCGCGTCGACCGCTCCGAGCGGGTCTCCCGGTCCGCCGCACGGGTGACCCTCGTGCGCAAGCCCAAGGTCACGGGCCGCAAGTTCATGACCGCCTCGCTGAACATGTGGGCGGCGCCTCGCGAGCAGGGCCGGCCGCTCGCCGTGCTCCCGGCACGGGGCCGGGTGGCGGTCACCGGGGTGCGCTCGGCGGCGTTCGCCCAGATCCTGCAGGGCGGCCAGGTCCGGTGGGTCAAGCGGGCCTACCTGGTCGACAAGCTGCCGAAGCCCGCCGCCGAGGCTGCTTCAGGTGGCTCGGCCGCGGCGACCGGCTCGGCTGCCGGCATCTCCACGGCGCCCTGCCCGGACGGGTCGGGCACCGAGTCGGGTCTCACCTCCTCGGCCGTCCGGCTGTTCCGGTCCGCGTGCAACGCCTTCCCCGCCCTCAGCTCCTACGGCGGCTACGACGGCCACGGGGAGCACAGCAGCGGCAAGGCCATCGACTTCATGGTCAGCGACTCCTCACTCGGGCAGGCCCTGGCCGACTGGGCCCGGGCGCACGCCTCAGAGCTGGACTTGTACGACGTCATCTGGTCCCAGCACATCTGGACGCCCGTGCGTTCCGGAGAGGGCTGGCGGTCGATGTCGGACCGCGGCTCGGCCACCGCGAACCACTACGACCACGTCCACATCGCGGTCAACTAGAGGGACGGGTCGACGGCCTCGGTCCTCACCTGCGGGCGGCCCTCGAGGCACCGGTACCGCAGCAGGGTGGCTCCTGCCGGGTACGACCTCGGCGGCTCGGCACGCTCGAACCGGGTCGCGGCTGAGCCCTCCGGCCAGAGCCTCTTGCCACTCCCGAGAACGACCGGGAACACCCAGAGGTTGACCTGGTCGACGAGGCCCTCCTGGAACAGGGTCTGCAGCAGGTTCGCACTGCCCCACGTATGGATCTGGTCATGGCGCTCCCGCAGCTCACGCACCTCGGCGGCGACATCGGCTATCCGGGTGCTGGTCGCCCAGGACAGCTCAGGGGTGGAACGCGACGCGACGTACTTGGGGACCCGGTCGAAGGCCCGCCCGATCGCGTCGGTCTTGCCCGGCCAGTAGCCGCGGAAGATGTCGTACGTCGTGCGACCCAGCAGCAGCGCATCGGATGCCTCGACGTCGGCACCGACCTGGTCGCCGGACTCCTCGTCGCCGAACGGGCGCTCCCAGCCGGCGTACTCGAAGTCGCCGTCCTGCGCGGTGGGGCCGCCGTTGGCCTGGATCACCCCGTCCAGCGTGATGTTCATGTTGACGTGCAGCTCACCCATGGTCCTGTCTTCCTCCTGCTCCGGGGCGGCCGGCGGCCACCCTTCACCTACGCCACGAACAGCAACGGCCGGATCCGACACCGGGCGCTCGAGCCCGTGGGCAGTGAAGATGACTGCGCGGTCGACGCCGGGGGCGACCTTGCCGGGGGCCCCGGGGAAACCGACAACCGATCGGAAGGCGCCACCCCCCGCACGCGTGTGGACTCCGCCGACGGGCACTGCACGGCCGTGCAGACGTTCCTCCCCTACCCCGACTTCGAGCGCTCGGCCCGGGTGCTGGACGCCAAGAGGCTGGGCAAGCAGCGCGTCGAGGTCATCCAGGTGGTGCGCGCGCTGACCCGCCCGACGTACGGCTGGGCCAACCACCCGGCCGTCCTGATGTGGAAGGGCCACGAGGAGGCACTCGGCCGCTACGG
>CAXSHL010000047.1:0-15263 GCA_964237315.1 uncultured Nocardioidaceae bacterium | reverse complement strand
CGATCTCCGAGGACCTGCGGGAGTTCGGCGTCGACACCATCCGGACGCAGGCCGAGCTGGCCGCGGGCGAGGCGTTGCCGGCGTGGCTGGGGCAGGAGCAGGTGCATCTCAGCCACCAGTCGGCTCTCGTCCGCAAGGACCCCGAGCACTACCGGTCGCTGTTCCCCGACGTCACCGACGACGTGCCGTACGCGTGGCCGGTCCGCTCGCAGGCGGTCATCGACGCAGAGACACGCAGCGCCGAGAACCGTGCGCGGCGAAAGCGGCGGGCCGCCGAGGAGTTGCTGCGGGTGGAGGCCGAACGGCAGCGGCGCAGGCGCAGTCGAGCCGCCAAGAAGGCCTGGCGGACCCGGCGAGCGAACGCGGCTCGCCCGGCTGCCGGCGAGGACGCCGCCAGAACGGACGGCCCGGCTGACGAGGGCGGCTGAGGGTTCACGGAGCCTTAGCCAGCGTCCACACCCCGGGCACCGCCCTCGGTCATTAGTGTCCCCCGCGACGTGCGGAGCGCGTCAGGCTGGGACCCCCCGGACGCGGTTGTTGCGCTTGTCGTGCGTCAGCTCGGCCAGCCCCAGCTGCTCGAGCAGCGGTGGGAGGTACATGCCGAACCTGCCGCGGTAGCCGTTGCGCAGCCCGTACCAGCCGCCGGCCGGGTTGTCCTCGGCGCGGCCGAACGCCTCGACGCTGCCGGGGGCGGCGTCCTTCTTCTCGTCGGCGGCGCCGAGGTCGACCCAGTCGCCCTGCTCGAGCAGCCAGCGGTGCAGGTCCTCGACCGCCTGGAGCCGGTACTTCAGCGTCGTGGACCCGACCTGGCAGACGAGCGCAGGCGGGTCGCCGTCGGCGTCGCGCCACATCGTGTACGACGAGGAGCCCGGCGCCGTCGTCAGCTGCCAGGGATCGTCCTTGGTGCCCTCACCCATTGCGTCTCCTCCGGGCCACTGGCCGCCACCCAGCGTAGGCGGCTGGTTGACCGAGCGTCCAGAGGCGGACTGAGCCCAGGGCCAGGCCGCCGGGCGGTCAGCCGATCAGATGGAGCGCCGGCGTACCAGCCAGAAGGTCAGGGCGAGCAGCGCCAGGGAGACCACCACCAGCCAGCCCAGCTCGATCCACTGGAACGTCCAGTACCGGCTGTCGGGCTGGTAGCTGTGGATCTGGAGGTAGCCGTGGTCGCTGAGGTAGCTGATGGGGTCGGCCGGGGCGGCGCTGCCCTTGTCGGCGTGGGCGGAGAACCCGTCCTGCCTCATCTGCACGCCGACCTTCTCCAGCACCGAGCTGACCTCGGACACGCTGACCCGCGCTCCGGCCTTGGTCCAGTGCTCGGCGAGGTCGAGGCTCCCGGCAGGCGGCTCGCCGGCGCTGGTGAGCGGCGGCAGCAGGTGCGGTCGCACCAACGAGGCTAGGTAGGCCAGCCCGAACCAGGCCGCGAAGGTGGAGGCGACGGCCGGGACGACCCGGCGCCAGAGCAGTCCGGCCAGCAGGCCTGCGGTCAGCCCGAGCAGGGTCCACCCGATCACTGCCACACCGGTCGTAGGGAAGGTCGCGGAGTCCAGCCTCTGCGTCGCGCCGGCTGCCACCAGCGGACCGTTGCGCCAGGCGACCAGGAGGCCGAGTGCGCCCGTCAGTGCCGGGGCGAGCACCGCGACAGGCGCGATGATGGCCCCGGCCCACCGCGTCCGACCCACGCCCTGGGTCCAGGAGTAGCGGAACACACCGGACTCGAGCTCCCGTCCGATGAGCGGCGCACCGACGATGGCGCCGAGGATGCCGGGCAGCATCAGGAGGAGCGGCCCCGTCAGTCCCCGATGGCCGTGAGTGTTGACGAACGACTCCCACCGGATCCGGCAGGCTTCGCTCGTGATCGGCGGGACACACCGTCCGAGGTCGTCGTACGCCGCGTGCGCCTGCAGGCCGGTCACCAGGAGGTACGTCGCGAGGGCGGCCATCAGACCACTCAGGCCGAGCACCGCCGCCCGGTTGCGCCGCCAGGCGACCCAGGCCAGCTGGCGCAGCGGGACCGGAGCGATCGCCGTACTGGACTCGGGGACGGGTGAGAGCGTGGTCACCGGTCAGCTCCTTCGAGGAGGGGAGCATCAGCGCGCGTGCTGGTGCGGAGGTAGGCCATCGCGAGCTCCTCGATGCCGACCGGCCGGGCAGCGCACCCGGCGGGCAGCACGGACGCTGGTGATCGGAGGCGGACGAGCTGCTGGGTCTGCGCATCGGCGGTGCTGGACTCGACGACGTCCCACTCCGGGTCCCTCGTGACGGGCCCGGAACGGGTGGTCACCAGTCGGTGCACGGCGAGCAGGTCGTCGACCGGCCCGTCGAGGCGGACCCGTCCGCCGGACATGAGGACCAGGTGGTCGGCGACGCGTTCCAGCTCTGCGAGGAGGTGGGAGGACAGCACCACCGACACCCCGTCGTCCGCCATCGCCGCCATCACCGTTGCCATGAAGTCGTGGCGCGCCAACGGGTCCAGCGATGCCGTGGGCTCGTCCAGGACGAGCAGTCGAGGGCGCCGGGCCAGCGCGAGGGTCAGGGCCAGCTGGGCCCGCTGCCCGCCGGAGAGCTGGCCGGCACGCTTTCGCAGGTCGATGCCCAGCTCGCTCAGGCGCTGACGGGCGTGGTCGACGTCGAAGGTGCGGTTGAGGCTCTTGGTCAGGGTGACCATGTCGGCCACCGAGAACCCGCGGTAGACGGGCACGTCCTGGGCGACGAACCCGATGGCGTCCAGGGCCGGCAACGAGCCGGGTCGGAGGCCGCCGACCACGCTGAGGTCTCCCTCAGACGGAGTGCTCAGGCCCATCACGAGGTTGAGCAAGGTGGTCTTCCCGGCGCCGTTCGGTCCGACCAGCGCGGTCAGGTGACCGGCCGGGATGGTCAGCGAGCACTCCTGCACGGCCCAGGTGGCGCCGTACCGGCGACCCAGCTCGTGGGTCTCGACGACGTTCACGCTGCTCCACCTCCGGTGCTGCTGCGCCGTCGGGCGCCGTCGGTCCCGGTCGCTCGCTCAGGAAAATCCCGCAGGGTGCTCTCGACCAGCGCCACCACGCCGTCGTCGTCCAGCCCGGCGGCCGCGGCGTCGTCGAGCCAGCGAAGCAAGGAGCGCCGCAGGCCGGCGAGCTCGGGCAGCGAGACCGGAGTGAGCGACGCCTCGATGAAGGTGCCGGCTCCCGGCCGCCCGGAGGCCAGCCCCTTGTGCTCGAGCTCGCGGTAGGCCTTGAGCACGGTGTTGGGGTTGATCGCCAGCTCGGCGACCACCTCGCGCACCTTCGGAAGCTGGTCGCCCGGCTGCAGGAATCCCAGCCGCAGGGCGCCCTCCACCTGCTGGACCAGCTGCAGGTAGGTCGGGACACCCGACGACGGGTCGAGGCGCAGACGAATCGGTGAGCCGTTCACCTGCTTATCTAATGTCATAGATAAATAGTGACACGGACATGCGTCCACCGCAAGAGCCGGGGCCCCTGGGAAACCGAGAGCCGACCCGGGGCCGGCTCAGGTGGGGCCCGCACGACCTCATGGGTTGAGGATCAGCAGTCACCAGATGCCGGGGACGAGCCGCTTGTGCTGGGCGGCGTACGCGCGGTAAGGCTGCCCCAGGGCGTCTCGCAGGGCCTGTTCCTCGACGCGGATCCGCATGACCAGCCCGATGAGGGGCAGCACCGTCAGGGCCAGGACCGACAGCCAGTTGCCAAGAGCCAGGCCGACGCCGGCCAGGGTGAGCAGCAGGCCGGTGTACGACGGATGGCGCACCCACCGGTACGGCCCACGGTCAACGACGGTCTGCCCGTGGGTGACCCGCACCGCGACGGTGAAGAACCGCCCCAGGGTCCAGACCGCCCACTGCCTCAACGCGATCCCCAGCCAGACCATCAGGAGGCCGATCAGGAACGGCACCCAACGGCCTGGGATCGTGGCGGCGGTGACGCCGGTGGACGCCCGCACCGCTCCCAGACCGGCCGCTGCCACGCAGCAGACGACACCGACGAGACTGCCTCGATCGACATTGGTGCCGCTGCGGTGCAGGGCGCTTCGCAGCCGGATGCTCACCTCGGGGATCACCAGGCCGATCGCGCTGGCGTCGAGCAGGATCCGCGCCGTCGGGTCCACGGTGGCGAAGGATGGCACGCCTCAAGTGTCCCCCTCGGGACGGCTGGTGCCGCTCACCCGTCGCTGCGCGCGAAGACGACTGCTCCAGGGACATCCTCGTCCGGCCCGATGACCAGCTCGGCCTCGATCGTGAACCCCGCGTCGCGAAGCCACCCCATGATCGTGCTCGGGCGACGATGGTGACTGTCCACGTTGATGGGACGACCGGTGTAGCCCTCGGACGAGTGTCGCGTCTGGTCACCGACGTGGAAGCCGACGAGCAGCACGCCCTGGGGTCGCAGCACTCGACGGAACTCCTCGAACACCCCGGGGACGGCGTGGTCGGGCACGTGGATCACGGACCAGAACGCGACGATCCCCATGACCGAGTCGTCGGCCAGGTCGAGGTCGGTCATGGTCCCCACCGAGAAGCGCAGGTCTGGATGGTCGCGACGTGCGATGGCGATCATCTCGGGCGAGAGGTCGATGCCGAAGGCGTCCACCCCGGCGTCGTGGAGGTGGCGGGCGACGTACCCCGGCCCACAGCCGACATCCGCGACCGGTCCGCCTCCGGCCGCACGCACCAGCTCGGCGAACAACGCCAGGCTCGTGCGGAGGTAAGGCTTCCCATCGAGCAGCCCACGCACCTTCTCGGCGTATCCGGAGGCGTCGGTGTCGTAGGACGAGCGGGTGTCGGAGATCCAGGAGTCAGCCATGTCGCGCCTTCAGGAGACGTAGGGGGGTGGGCCTCCGGGTCGATACTCGAGGAGGACGATCCGGCCGTCCAGGACGCTGTGGGCGACGAGATGGAGCTCGAGGTCTCGGACCCGGTCGAAGACCGGCATCGCGCCGGACTCGCCGACTGCGAGCGGGAAGACCATGATGCGCAGGAGGTCGACGAGCTCCGCGTTGAGGAGCTGCTGGAGGAGCGAGAGGCTGCCGACTGTTCGCAGGTCGTGGTCGCCGTTCCGCTTTCGATGAGCAATCTCCTCGACCGCCTCCGTCGAGCACAGCTCGGCGCCGGGCCAGCCGACCCTCTCCAGCGTGCGTGAGAACACCAGGGTCGGCTTCTTCGTCATCGCCTCCCAGCTCGCGTCACGGTGCTGCTCGGGCAGGCCGGCGAGCAGCTCGTAGGTCTTGCGGCCCATGACGTCCACGTACGGCGCCGCCTGCTCACGTTGGATCCACCGGTCGAGGTCGGGACCGAAGTAGCCGAAGTATCCGGGCGAGCGCGTGCCGAGCGAGCTTCCGTCGACACTGACGAAGATGTCACCGATGAGGTCGGGCATGGTGTGCCTCCTTGGACGTTGCTGGTTCCGAAGATGCAGACCACCGACCCGGCGGGGTCTCATCGCTCCAAGGGTCTGCACTGCTGACATTTGTCACCTGCGGGTCGTGACGGAGCACTGAGGGCCGGCCGCCGCGGCAGGAGCAGAGTGGTGCACATGAACAGCTCCCCTCTCGCCGACGAGCGAGACTCCCACCGATCCCGATCCTCCGAAGCCCGCGTCCCGGCGATCCGGCTCGAGGGCGTCACGAAGTCCTTCGGCCCGGTCCAGGCGGTGCGCGGCATCGACCTGACGATCGAGCAGGGTGAGATCGTCGCCTTCCTCGGGCCGAACGGCGCGGGCAAGACCACCTCGATCGACATGATGCTCGGCTTGTCCCAGCCGACCAACGGCAACGTCGACGTGCTCGGCTTCACGCCCCGGCACGCCATCGAACGGGGGCTGGTGTCCGCGGTGATGCAGACCGGAGGGCTTCTCAAGGACCTCACGGTGCGCGAGACGGTCACCTACATGGCCAGCCTCTTCGTGGACACCCAGCCCGTCGACGAGGTGCTGGAGCACGCAGGCATCACCGGCCTCGCGGGACGCAAGGTCTCCAAGTGCTCCGGAGGAGAGCAGCAGCGGCTGCGCTTCGCGATGGCGCTCCTCTCGGACCCGGCGCTCCTGCTGCTCGACGAGCCGACGACCGGGATGGACGTCGAGGGCAGGCGGGCGTTCTGGTCCGCGATCCGGAAGGACGCCGCGCGCGGCCGCACGGTGCTGTTCGCCACCCACTACCTCGAGGAGGCCGACCAGTACGCCGACCGCATCGTCTTGATGCGCAAGGGCCGGATCGTCGCCGACGGCACCGGCTCGGAGATCAAGGCGCTGGCGACCGGGCGCACCGTGCGCGCCACCTTGGACCACCCCGACCACGACGCCCTGTCCCGGATGCCGGGCGTGGAGTCGGTCGAGCTGCGCGGAGACACCGTCCTGGTGCACGCCAAGGACACCGACACCGTCGCCCGCTACCTGCTGACCGAGACCGACGCCCGAGACCTCGAGATCGCCGCGCGCGGCATCGAGGAGGCCTTCTTGACCCTCACCGGCGACGACGGCGAGGACCCGGACGACCCGGACACCATGACCGACCAGACCACCAGCACCCTCGAAGGGGGCCACCGATGAGCACCACGAACATCGACCCGACCGCACGGCGCGTGCCGCCGCTCGGCGGGTTCAACCTGACCGTCCTGCGCATCGAGCTGGCCCGGACGCTCCGCAACCGACGCACGATCATCTTCACCTTCGTCTTCCCCGCGGCCCTGTTCCTGGCCATCGGCTCGGGCTCCGGATGGGAGGAGAAGGCCGGCAACGGCAACGTCGCGGCCTACCTGATGGTGTCCATGGCGCTGTACGGCGCCGCCCTGACCGCAGCGGCCGGCGGCGCGATGGTCGCCGCCGAGCGGGCGATGGGCTGGTCGCGACAGCTGCGGCTCACTCCGCTGAACCCGACCGTCTACATCTCCATGAAGGGACTGGTCGCACTGTGCCTCGGCGCGGTGGCGATCACCGTGGTCAACGTGGTCGGCCTGCTCCAGGGCAGGGCGTCGATGCCCGCCCGCCTGTGGGTGGAGTGCGCGCTGCTCACCCTGGTCTGCACCATGGTGTTCGCCGCCCTCGGAGTGTTCGTCGGCTACCTGGTGCCGGGGGAGAACGCCATGCAGATCCTCGGTCCCGGCCTGGCACTGCTCTCCTTCCTGGGCAACGTGTTCATCCCGATCACCGAGGGCAGCGTGCTGTGGCACATCGCCTCCTGGACCCCGATGTTCGGGGTCGCGGAGATCAGCCGCGCTCCGCTCACCGACGAGCTGCCGTGGTACGCCGTGGTGAACGCCGTCGGCTGGCTGGCCATCTTCGTGGTTGGCGCCGCCTGGCGGATGAGCAAGGACACGGCACGAGTCTGAGATGAGCAGCGATACCGTGAGCCTCATGGCGGAGCCGCTGGGAAGCATCTGGACGGACCGCAAGGGGAAGCCGGGCAAGCTCGGCGTCCTCTTCGCGGCCATCTGGCTGGTCTTCTTCGTCGCGCCCCTGCAGGTCGGCTGGGAGCGGCGCGACACGGTGCGAGGCTGGCTGGCCATCCTCAGCGTGGTCGCGTTCTCGGCGATCTACCTGCTCGCCTTCAGCATCGTGCGGCGCCGGCGGCTGCTCAACGAATCCAGCCCGTCGCTCGGCCAGGCGGCGCTGCTGCTCGCCAGCCTGTCCGGGCTCGGGCTCGTCCTGTGCCTGGCGGTCGGGCAGTCCGGGATGGCCAGCGTGGTGTACGTCGCGGTGGCCAGCGTCATGTGGCTGCCCGGCCGGCCCGCACTGGCGGCGGTGACCGTGATCGCCATCGTCACCGACGCGAGCGGGAGGATCGTCCCCGGGTGGGACAACGACAGCAGCCTGCCGTTCGCGGTGTGCACCGCGGCCTTCGCGATGTGGGGCGTCAACCAGCTGATGCTGCGCAACCTGGACCTGCTCCGCGCCAGGGACGAGAACGCGCGCCTCGCCGTGGCCGACGAGCGCAACCGGTTCGCCCGGGACCTGCACGACATCCTCGGTCACTCCCTGACCGTCATCACCGTCAAGGCGGAGCTGGCCAACCGGCTGCTCGACGTCGACCGGGAGCGGGCGCGATCGGAGATCGCCGACCTCGAGCGGCTCAGTCGCGACGCGCTGGCCGACGTACGACGGGCCGTGCACGGCTACCGCGACCTGACGCTGCCCGGCGAGCTGGCCCGGGCGCGCGAGGCACTGGCCGCAGCCGACATCGACGCGGACCTCCCGAACAGCACCGACGAGGTGCCGTCGGAGCTGCGCGAGCTCTTCGCGTGGACGGTGCGCGAGGGCGTCACCAACGTGATCCGGCACAGCGGCGCTCGACGGTGCGTCGTCCGGCTCGGGGCGACGGCGGTCGAGGTGTGCGACGACGGCAGCGGACCACGCGACTGCCCCGACGGAGGGACCGCGGACGCGTCGGCGAACGGTCACCCCGGACATGGTCTGGACGGGCTCCGGGAGCGGGCGGCCGCCGCCGGCGCGGTGCTGGTCACCCGGCCGGTGGAGCCCCGCGGGTTCGCACTCGCGGTGCTGGCCCGATGACCGGTCCGATCCGGTTGCTGCTGGCCGACGACCAGGCGCTGGTGCGAGGAGCGCTGGTGGCCCTGCTCGACCTGGAGCCGGACCTGACGGTGGTGGCGGAGGTGGCCTCGGGCGACCAGGTGCTGGCGGCGGTCCGGCTGCACCGGCCCGACGTGGCCCTGATCGACGTCGAGATGCCCGGCATGGACGGCATCGAGGCGACCCGGGCCCTCAAGCAGGAGCAACCCTCGACCCGGGTGCTGATCGTGACCACCTTCGGTCGGCCGGGCTACCTGCGCCGGGCCCTCCAGGCCGGCGCCGACGGGTTCGTCGTCAAGGACACCCCTGCCCGACAGCTCGCGGACGCCGTACGCCGGGTGCACTCGGGCCTGCGCGTCGTGGACCCGGACCTGGCAGCCGACAGCCTGGTCGCCGGTGAGAGCCCGCTGACGGCGCGCGAGTCCGACGTGCTGCGGGCGGCCCGCGACGGGTCGTCGGTCGCGGCCATCGCCGGGCGGCTGTACCTCTCCGAGGGCACGGTCCGCAACCACCTGTCCTCGGCGATCGGCAAGACGGGATCGGTCAACCGGGGCGAGGCGACCCGGGTGGCGGACCAGAACGGCTGGCTGTGAAGGGCCTCACGCCCCGAGGTAGGCCAGGACCGCGAGGACCCGACGGTGGTCGTCGGTGTGCATCGGCAGGTCCAGCTTGGTGAAGATGTTGTTGGTGTGCTTGGCGACCGCCTTGTCCGTCACCCACATCCGGGCGGCGATGGCTGCGTTGGACCGCCCCTCGGCCATCAGCCCGAGCACCTCCCGCTCCCGCGGGGTGAGCCGCCCGAGCGGGTCGTCGTGCCGCCGGCGGGCGAGCAGGGCGGACACGACCTCCGGGTCGAGCACCGTGCCGCCGTCCGCCACCCGTCGTACGGCGTCCACGAAGTCCCGCACGTCGGCGACCCGGTCCTTGAGCAGGTAGCCGACGGCACCCTCCCCGCTCTCCAGGAGCTCACGGGCGTAGAGCTGCTCGACGTACTGCGAGAGCACCATCACCGGGAACCCGGGACGCGCGGCGCGGGCGGCGATCGCTGCCCGCAGGCCCTCGTCGGTGCAGGTCGGGGGCAGCCGCACGTCCACGACGGCCACGTCCGCGGTGTCGTCCCTCAGGGCGAGCTCCAGGGACGGCAGGTCCTCGGCGGCGGCGACCACCTCGAACCCGTATGCCGAAAGGAGCCGGGTCAGCCCGTCCCGGAGGAGGGCCTGGTCTTCGGCGAGGACAACGCGCACGGCACCTCCATCACGACCAGCGTAGGTCCGCCCGCAGGGCTGGACACGGACATCGTCCCGTCGAACGCCGACAGCCGCCGCAGCACACCGAGCATCCCGGTGCCGGCCGAGGGATCCGCCCCGCCACGCCCGTCGTCGCCGACCTCCACCCGGAGCACTCCGTCACGGTGGCCCATCGTCACCCACGACCGCTGCGCGGCGGCGTGCTTGCCGACGTTGGCCAGGCACTCGGCGACCGCGAAGTAGGTCGCCGACTCGACCGGTGCCGGCGGGCGCCCTGTCATGGTCACGGTGACGGTCACGGGCACGGACATGTCCATCGCCAGAGCCTGCACGGCGCCCGAGAGCCCTCGGTCCGCCAGCACCGGGGGATGGATGCCCCGCACCACCGAGCGCAGGTCACCCAGCGCGGCCGTGCTGGTGGACCGGGCCTCGGCGAGCAGCAGCCGAGCCGCGTCGGGGTCGCGGTCCATGAGCTCGTCGGCCATCCCGAGGTTCATGCCCAGGGCGACCAGTCGCGCCTGGGCCCCGTCGTGCAGGTCCCGCTCGACCCGGCGCAGCTCGGCGGCCGAGAAGTCGACGGAGTGGGCCCGGGAGTCGGCGAGGTCCCTGACCCGCTGCTCCAGCTGCTCGGTGCGGTTGCGGGTGAGCAGGGCACGGTCGATGGCGGCGTTCGCTCGCACGAGCGGCGGGGCGGCGTACCACCAGACGACGAAGGAGAGCGCCGCCACCGCCCACTCGAGGAAGGACCGGGCCTGCGTGTCGATCGTGACGAAGCCCCAGTTCTGGTCGAAGACACCCGCCGGCGTGACCCAGAACAGGAAGGGGTAGATCAGGTGGAACACCACGGACAGCAGGGCGGTGACGGCCAGCAGGCACAGCGTGAAGCCGGCGGTGCAGGTGACCAGCAGCCACAGCAGGTCGCGCCAGCGCTGGGGGTCCCGGGCCCAGGTCGCCAGCCTCGCGGCCGGCGCCAGCCCAGTGGTGGCGACGTAGCTGCCGACCACCGGCTCATTCAGCACGTGGGCAGCCATCCTGCGGTGCAGGTCGGCGAACGCGCCGGTGATCGGCACGGTGAGGAGCAGCAGGAAGGCGCCGGCGGTGACCAGCGTCAGGGGGATCGCCACCACCAGCACGACGAGGAGGGTGACCGCCGGCACGAAGAGCAGGACGTGCCCGAGGGCCAGACCGGTGGACTCCCACCGGCCGGGTCCTCGGGTGCTGCGCAGCTGGGTCATGTCGACCAGTCTGGCGTGCCACGAGCTCCGGGGCAGTAGACCTGGCACCCCTGTTCTGCCGGGCGCTGCCACCCGTGACCGGGACGGAGTCCGCGTCGACAGTGGGACCAGCCGACACCTCGGCCACCCCGTCGAACCGGAGGACCCGCCATGGCACGCTCGAGGACGACCACCAGGATCGCTCGCTGGAGCGCCACCCATCCCTGGCGCGCGCTGGCGGCGTGGGTGCTCGTCGTGGCGGCGGCACTGGCGGTGGGCAGCATGGTCTCGACCGTCGGCACCAGCGACGCGGACTACCGCGTCGGCCAGTCCGGTCGCGCAGACACGATGCTCGAGCGGGGCGGCCTCGACGAGCCGCCGAGTGAGAACGTGCTGGTCACGGCACGCTCCGGACGGCTGGACGAGGTCGCCGCGTCCCAGGCTGCGCGCGCACTCCGAGCCCAGATGACGCAGGCGGCGGGCGTCGCCCGGGTCGGGCCGGTCGCCTGGTCGCGCGACCGCCAGTCGGTCCTGGTGCCGGTCGAGATGGTCCGGCCCCCGACCGGCACCGACCTCGACGCCGCGCCCCTGCAGGCGGTCACGGCGGCCGTGCAGCAGGCGCGTCCCGGGCTGCGGCTCTCCGAGGTGGGCGACGCCTCGCTCGACCAGGCCATCAACACCCGGGTGGGCGACGACCTCGGCAAGGCCGAGCGGCTGAGCCTGCCCGTCACCCTGCTCATCCTGGTCGTCGCGTTCGGGGCTCTGCTGGCCGCCGGGATCCCGGTGCTGCTGGCGATCTCCGGGGTGCTGGCCACGATCGCGCTGTACGCGCCGATCTCGCACCTCGTCCCGGCCGACGACAGCGTCTCGAGCATGGTGCTGCTGATCGGGATGGCTGTCGGGGTGGACTACTCGCTGCTCTACCTCAAGCGGCAGCGCGAGGAGCGAGAGCACGGTCGCAGCACCGTGGACGCGGTGGAGATCGCCGCCGCCACCTCGGGCCACTCGATCGTCGTCTCGGGAGCTGCGGTGATGGTGGCGATGGCCGGCTTGTACGTCGTCGACGACCCGACCTTCTCCTCGCTGGCGACCGGCGCGATCCTCGTGGTGGCGATCTCCGTCATCGGGTCGCTGACCGTGCTGCCCGCGCTGCTCGTGACACTCGGGCGATGGGTGGACCGTCCGCGCGTCCCGCTCCTGTGGCGGCTCAACCGCCGCATCGGCCGGGGTGGGATCACCAGGCGGCTGATCGGGCCGGTGATGCGGCATTCGCGGATCTCACTGCTGCTCTCGACCCTCGCCCTGGTCGGTCTGGCCCTGCCGGTGCTCGGGATGAGCCTGCAGCAGCCCGGATCGAGCAGCCTGCCCCAGGACATCCCCGAGGTGCGGGCGCTGGCCAGGATCCAGTCGGCGTTCCCGGCCCACGGGGAGACGATCCAGCTGGTCGCCAGGACCGCTCCGTCGGAGCTTCCTGCGACGGTCCGGGCGCTGGAGGCGGTGGGCTCCGAGGCCGGTCGTCGTACCGGGTTCGCTGCTGGCACTGCACCGGTGCGTACGTCGAGGGACGGCACGACCGCCCTGCTCAGCCTCGGCACCACGTCGCCGGAGGGCTCCGAGGCGAGCGAGAAGGCCGTCGACGTCGTGCGCAGCGACCTGGCGCCGCGGCACCTCGACGCGCTGGCCGGCGTCGACTGGGCCGTCGGCGGCGACGCCGCTGCGTCCATGGACGACGTGCACAAGCAGCTCAGCAAGCTGCCGTGGGTGATCGGCTTCGTGCTGCTGCTGACCTCGCTGATGATGGGGCTCACCTTCCGCAGCGTCGGCATCGCGCTGCTGACCACGGTGCTCAACCTGGCCTCGGTGTCGGCGGCGTTCGGGGTGCTGACGCTGGTGTTCCAGCGCACCTGGGCAGAGGGCCTGCTGGGGTTCTCCTCGACCGGCTCCGTCGTGGACTGGGTGCCGCTGTTCATGTTCGTGGTCCTGGTCGGGCTCTCGATGGACTACCACGTCTTCGTGCTCAGCCGGGTGCGCGAGGGCCTGGACCGTGGGCTGCCGCCCCGGCTGGCGGTGGAGGCGGGAGTGAGCCAGACCGCCGGGATCGTGACGAGCGCGGCGGCGGTGATGGTGTCGGTGTTCGCGATCTTCGCGACCCTGAGCCTGATCCAGCTCAAGCAGATCGGCGTCGGGCTGGCCGTCTCGGTGCTGGTCGACGCCACGCTGGTGCGGGTGGTGATGATGCCGGCGCTGCTGGTCGTGCTGGGCCGGCTCGCCTGGTGGCCGGCCCGGCCGCCCGCCGTCGCCATGACCCCGGTGGTGGAGCCGGTGGTGGAGCCGGTGGTGGAGCCGGTGGTGGAGCCGGTGGTGGAGCCGGTCGTGGAGCCGGTCGTGGAGCCGCAGCAGGCGACGGCGCGCACCTAGTCGATGGGGGCGCGTTGTCGGGGAGCGTCAGGCGGAGCAGGAGGGCGCGTCGTCCAGTGCGGCGCGAGCCTTCTCGTAGGCCTCGATGTTCGGGGGAGCGGTGCGCCAGGCCTCGACCCACTTGGACTGCGCCTCGGCAGGGGACATCTGGCCGGCCGCGTAGGCCGCCATGTTGTCCAGGTGCGACTGCCAGTCCGCCATCGCCGCCTTGGCTGCGTCCATCGCCTTCTCGGCACTCTGGTAGCGGGCGGCACAGTCGGCGGCGTCGGCCTTGTCCGCAGCGGGCACGCTCTTCATCTTCGTGCACGCCGGGCTCGGGTCGTAGGCGTCCATCGCGGTCGAGAACCTGCGCTGGTCGGCCGGGCCCGACAACCGCGTGCGCTTCCACATGGCGTCCATCTCCGTGACGCTCATCGTGCCGTCCAGCATGTCGGTGCGGGCCTGCACGTGCACGTGCCAGTCGTCGACGCCCTGCTTGGCGGCGGCGACGACCTTCTCGGCCCCGGCCACCTCCTCGGCACACGCGCGCAGCGCCGCAGGCTTCTGGCCCGCTCCGCTGCTCGGGCTGCTCGAGCTGCTCGGGCTGCTCGAGCTGGACGTGGGGGAGGAGCCGGCCGACGTCGCGTCGCTCGCCTGCTGACCGGTCGTCGTGTCGTCGTCGTCGCCACCCAGCACCGCGAACGCTCCCCAGCCGACCAGGGCGACGAGCACCAGCGCCACAAGGGCGACGACACCGGTCCGAAGCGCCCGGTTCTTCCTGGGTCGGCGCGCAGCCCGCTTGCCCGGCATCGGGCCTCCTCAGTCAGGTCGAGACTCAGCCACCTGTCGCGCGCATGCAGCGACAGGTCAGCATATGTACCTTAGGTCAGAGTCGGTGCGAGCGCTCGTCGGGGGCGAGCAGTCTCGGCATCAGCGCGTGCACTTGGTCCGCGACCCGGTCCAGCGCGGCCTCCGGCTCCCGGTCCAGCGCGAGCAACGCCTGGGCGAAGACACCGTCCAGGATGCCGTACGCCGTGTCCTGGCTGGTGTCGACGGGTCTTCCGGCAAGCTCTGCGTAGCGGGAGACGACCCGCCAGATCATCTCGGCGAGCGTCCGGTCGATCATCGTGACCGCCTCGCGCAACGCCTCCTCGAACATGCTCTGGGTGCGCAGGTCGTACCACAGGCGGTGCATCGGTGCCTCGTCGCGCAGTGTCTCCACCAGCTTTGCCGCGAAGGCGTCGAGCAGACCTTCGGCGGTGACGGCGTCGGCGACCACGTCGTCGTAGCGGGTCACGCACTGCGACTTGTAGTAGCGCACGCAGTAGACGATCAGCTCGAGCTTGTCGGCGAAGTAGTAGTGCACCACGCCGTGGCTGAACTCGGAGTTGTTGGCGATCTCGCGCAGGCTCGCGCGGGCGTACCCGAGCTCGCCGAGCGTCTTCAGTGCCGACACCGCAAGCTGGTTGCGGCGCGTGTCGAGCCGCTCGCTCGCCCGCTGGGGGCCCGCGGCGCCGGCCGACGGAGCCTCGCTGCCGCGCTGGGTGACGGTCATCGACTCGGACCTCCTCAGCCGCTCGAAGACAAGCAGTCTACGCGGGTCGGCTTGCTCCGCCCTCCCCCGCTCTTGACAGGTGTCAAGCCATCTCTTGACAGGCGTCAAGACCGCGTGTGACTCTCGCCACGTCGTCGTGCCGCACAGCACGCCAAGAGCAGAGGAGTCGCCGTGAGTGTTTTCGACCTGACCGGACGCAAGGCCCTGGTGACCGGGGGGGCGCAGGGGCTCGGGGAGGGGATGGCGCAGGCGCTGGCCCGGGCGGGCGCGCACGTCGTCGTCGGTGACCTGCAGGACGACCTGGCCGCCAAGGTCGCCGAGTCGCTCGGGGACG
>CAXSHL010000046.1:25073-32740 GCA_964237315.1 uncultured Nocardioidaceae bacterium | reverse complement strand
CTTCGGTGCTTCTACCGCACGAGTCGCCCCATCAGCCGTGAACGATCCGGGCTAGTGAGCACACCACGATCACAACTACCGATGTCGTCACGGATGTGTCAACCACTATGTCCTTCGACCGACAACCTGCAGACACAATTGCGACCGATGACTTTTGATGAACTACTTCACCCAACCCTTTTCCGCAAGTGCCAACTCTTTATTGACAGCGGCACGCATGCTACCAATAGAGGTAGTTCGGGCCGCCTTCTTGGCGGCCCGAATGCCATTTCATCGGCCATTATTGATTGGTATTGGAAATGCATGGTGGATTGAAGGTCTATCGCGGATCGCCGACCGCTGCTCGAAATTATGTGGAGGCGGATCGGTCGCGTGCCGATGACTACTACCTGGCCGAGGGGACCGGGGTCGCGGACCGGTACGTCGCCTCCGAGGGCCGCGTCCAGGCGAGTGGGACGTTGGACGGTGACGCCTACGAATCCTGGGTGGCCGGCCACGACCCGGACACCGGCGCACCGAAGGGCCGGCTCCGGACTGATCCCCAGGGGGTGCGGTTCGTCGAGGTAGTGGTGAACGGTCCGAAGTCATGGTCGCTGGCCGCCGCGCTGCACCCCGACATCGCGACCGCCTATGACTGTGCGCAGGACCGGGCCGCGGCGCAGGTGATCGGCTGGCTCGCCGACCACGCAACCACCCGGATCGGCCCACGGGGCCGCCAGGTCCAGGTCCCGGTCCAGGAGCTGGAAGCGGTCACGGTGCGGCACTACACCTCCCGGGCCGGTGACCCACACCGACACCTACACCTCCAGATCAACGCCCGGGTGTTCGCCCAAGGGCGCTGGCGTGGCCTGCACACGGTCGGGGTCCGCGACAGCCTGGACGCAATCAACGGCATCGGCCACGCCGCCGTCCTCACCGACCCGCAGTTCCGCGCCGCCCTCACCGCACACGGCTACACCATCGACACCGAGTCCGGTGAGATCCGCGAGCTCGCGAGCTTCGTGGGGCCGTTCAGCGCCCGAGCCGCACAGATCACCCGCAACACGGACCGCTACGAAGCACAGTGGCGCGCCACCCACCCCGGCCTCGAGCCAGGACCACGGTTGCGTCGCTCGTGGGACGCCCGCGCGTGGGCGCAGGCCCGCCCCGACAAGGTCATCCCCACCGACGGCGCCGAACTGGCGCGGCGATGGGTGGAGGAGCTGTGTGGGCTCGGCTACCGCGACCCGACGCCCCGGATGACAGCTCCCCCCTCACCTACCCCAGAGCTCCCGTCGGCTACTCCACATCCCCCGCCGCCTCCCCCGTCGCCTCCCCTGCGCCCCTGGTCGCGGGGGGAGGTGCCTTCTCGGGTGGGGGAGATGGACCGCGGAGGAGCAGTCGAGACGGTGCTGGCTCGGCTGGGTGGGCGACGGTCGGCATGGAACGGCGCGGACGTCCGGGGGGAGGTCGAGCAGTGGATCGCCCGCACCGGCCTAGTGACCGAGGCCGGCGTCCGGTTGGAGCTGGCCGAGGACCTCACCGCCCGCGCTATAGCAACCTGCGTCCCGTTGTTGAGCGGGTCGGATGGGTCACCGCAGATGGTGCCGGAGCACATCCGCGCCCTGACCTCCCCTGAGGTTCTTGCCGTCGAGGCCGACCTCACCACCCGCCTCATCGCCCGCGCCGACATCTCCCCTTCCGCCGCGCCGACAGCGGCGGCTTCGCTCGCCGACTTGATCGGGGGTCAGGGAATGGACCGGGTGGCTGGCCGGGTCACCGATCCAGCCATCATTGGTCGTGGCGGCGAGGCGGCCCTGGATCCCGCACAACAGGCCGTGGCTGCCGCACTGGCCGGTGGAAGCGCTCTGGTGGTGGTGGAGGGAGCAGCTGGGGTCGGGAAGACCACCACCCTGACCGCCGCCCGTGCTGCGTTGGAGCGGCGTGGGCGTCGGCTGGTGGTGGTGACGCCGACGTTGAAGGCCGCCACCGTCGCCACAGCCGAGACCGGCGCACCGGCGTACTCAGCGGCGTGGCTGGTCCACCAGCACGGCTACCGCTGGGACACCCACAGCACCTGGCGGCGACTGCACGCAGGAGTGAGCGACCCATACACCGGGTCGACCTACCGCGGGCCACAGCCCGCCGCCATCCTGTCGGCAGGAGACGTGCTGCTGGTGGATGAGGCGGGGATGCTGAACCAGGACACCGCCCGTGCCCTGGTCGTGATCGCCGACGAATCCCACGCGCGGCTAGCGCTGGTCGGGGACCGGCACCAGCTCCCAGCGGTCGGCCGCGGCGGCGTCCTGGACCTCGCCGCCCGCTGGACCCACCCCGAGAACTGTCTGGTCTTGGACACGGTGCACCGGTTCCATGACCCGGACTACGTCGCCCTCACCCTGGCGATGCGCACCGGTGAACACCCCGGACAAGTCTTCGACGCCCTCCTCGCCCGAGGCGAGATCCGCCTGCACGCCAGCGAGACCGAACGCACCCAGCTGCTCGCCCTTACTGCCGCCGGGCCGAGTGGTGAGCCGCCCGGTGAGGGCACCGGTGAGGCCACGGATAGAGGGACTGGCGGAAGGGATCAGCGGGAGCGGGGCCGGGTGCTGGTGATCGCGGACACTCGCGAGCAGGTCGCCGCGTTGAACGCGACGATCCGCGACCGGCTCGTCACCGCCGGCCGCGTCGACGACACCAGAGCAATAGCCACCGTTGGTGGGGAGTGGATCGGGGTCGGCGACCGGGTCGCCACCCGCCGCAACGACCGCGACCTCGACGTCGCCAACCGCGACACGTGGACGGTGACCGGCATCGACCCCAATGGCACCGTCGACGTCACCAGCGGCCGAGGGACACGTCGGCTGCCCGACCCCTACGTCCGCGAGCATCTCGAGCTCGCGTACGCGACCACCGTCTACGGCGCCCAGGGCGACACGGTCGACTCCGCGCACCTCGTCCTCGGGGAGCACACCGGCGCGGCCGCGGCCTACGTCGCGATGACCCGCGGACGCACCCGCAACGTCGCCCATCTGGTCGCAGAGACCGTGGAGGAGGCCCGCGACCAGTGGGTCGCGACCTTCAGCCGGGACCGCGCCGACCTCGGACCAGCACACGCCGCCCGACGAGCCGCCGAGGACATCGACCGCTACGGCACCCTGCGACCACTGGACCGGGTGCTGGCCGACCTCCGACACGCCTGGGCCACCGAACAACGCCTCCACGAGCGCGTCAACGCCGCCGAGGCGTGGCGCGACCGGCTCGTCCCCGTCGCGGCTATCCAAGCCGAGACCAACCCCGACATCGCCGATCTCTATGGGGTGGTGCAACAGACGCGGGACGTTGCATGGCACGCCCAAGCACAGCTCGATCGAGTAGGCGCCGCTGTCACCGCCGACGCTGACCGCCTCACCCACGCCCTCCACCAGGCCTGGCAGCACGAATCCCCCGCCGCACTCCGAGACGCCCACACCGTCCAGACCGGCGTTGGACCACTGGGCCTTCACCGGAACAGGACCCGCCGAGCCTCTCGAGGCCTGGAGGCTTGGGCGGACAGCTGGCGACCAGTTCTCCCAACCCTGCCCAGCGGGGCAACTGAGCTCGCCGCCCAAGTGCCGTACATGGACTCATCGCAGCTCCACCAGGCGATCACCTCCTACGCCCGGCACACCGCTGAGCAAGCCCACGCCGACTACCCAGCGACCCGACACACAGCCGACGCCGCGACCCGGACAGCCGCCCACGCGGAGGCCACCTACACCACCGCTTTACGCGAGCGCGACCGCCGACTCCTCGGCCACGGCAGCCTCGCCTACATGAAGGATCCCGCCGACTGGATGACCGACGCCCAGCAGCAGCTTGACGAGGTCGCAGCCGAATTACGGCACGCCCGGGCCCGCGTGCACGCACTCGAGCTCGAGCCGGCCATCCAAGCGCTACCGGTCGGCCGGCTGCAGAGCGAGCAGGACACCTGGCAGCGGGCGCTGGATGCCCAGCAGGTGGCCAGCAGGCGCACCGTACCCACGCCCGCCACCACCGACCCAGCAGTCGATCTCGGCGCCCACCACCGACGCCAACCTCCGGGGCTTGACCGCGGCAGACCGCCGCGAGGCATCAGCCCCTGAGCTGACGACTCACGCATGCGGGACCAGAAGGCGGTTCGCTGTCCACGAGCCGCCGATTCCAGCGCCTACTACTCGCGAGCACTCCCCAGCCGGCCGCGATCGCTGCCAACACCGAGAACACATAGCGGCCGGGTGAGCGCCCAGGCGCCCGACGACGCCATTGGTCCAGTGCAAGTCCCGACACCAGTACAGGAGCGTCGCCATGACCCACCGCACCAAGACCGGCACCCGAAAGCTCGACGGGCCTACCGCCGAGGTGCAGAATGACGACGACAACCTGCTCACCATCGCAGAGGTTGCCGCAACCGTCCGCGCGCCTGTTGCCACCCTCCGCTACTGGCGCCACCTCGGAACCGGCCCCCGCAGCTTCCGCGTCGGCCGCGGCGTCCGCTACTGGCGCACCGATGTCGGCGCGTGGCTCGAGCAGCAGAAGCAAGCCGATGACGTTCGGGCAGACCTTTCGGCTAGGGACCGGTGATGGCCGACAGCATCGGCCGGATGGCGTCCGAGGCCGCACCGACCTCCCCGACGCGAACGCTGCGCGGGCCAACGGCGGGTTCCGCAGCGCCACGGCGGTTCAGACAGCGCGGATGCGCCTCGACGACGCTTGACGACATCCGCGGCCGTGGGACGATCTCCGTTCCCGAGGCCGGTCAAGTCCTTGGCATTGGCCGAGACACCGCCTATCGCGCCGCCGAACGAGGTGAAATTCCTACGCTGCGACTGGGTCGCACCCTCCGCGTGCCCGTGCCAGCGCTCCTCGAGATGCTCGGTATTCCTCAGGAGGCGCAAACGCTCGGCGACGTCTCGCAGTCGGCCACCGCTCCCCCGTGTGTACCCGCTCGAGGGGATCGTTCAGACCGTCTTCACCCAGCCACTTAACTCGCCCGAAGGCCGGTTATAGCGGCAAGTCGATAGGTCCGGGGCAACAGTGACCTCGTCAGGCGAATTGCGCGTGCGACCGGCGGGGGCAACGACCCGCTCTAACCCGTTGCGCCTGGCAAAGTACTCTCAAGCCTGTTGCGCCTGTTGCGCCTGTTGCGCCTGTCGGGCCGGTGAGGATGCCTGCGGCCATCATGTGAGGGCACAAGGTTGCGCTGTCCGGCGGCTTCACGCAGGCAACGCAGGAATCGGTCAAGCGCCCCACACTGCCTTGGAGAAGACGTCGACTGCGCTGGTGTCGTCGTCGGGGATGACGTCGGCATAGACGTTGAGCGTCACGGACGGGTCCTTGTGGCCAAGTCGCTTGGAGACGATGTGAACCGGCACGCCGGACCGCAACAGGATCGTGGCGTGCGAGTGGCGCAGCTCGTGGATGGTCAACCGTGGCAACTGGAGGCCGGCCTGGGCCTTCACGAAGGTCTTGGAGACGTAGTCGGGCAGCACCGGCGCGCCGTTCTCCCATGTGAATAGGAGCCCTTCGGTGACCTCGGACGCGGCTCCCCAGGCCAGCCGCTCCTCGGCCTGCTGTCGGCGCCAGGTGCGCAGCGTCGCGATCATGTGCGCGTCGAGCGACACCCTTCGACGCTCGTGATTCTTCGGCGTCGTCGTAACTCGGTCGCGGCCTAGTTGCGTCGTTGAGCGCTCGACAGCGACCAGCCCCGCCTCGAGGTCGATGTCGGACCAACGGAGCGCCATGAGCTCGCCGCGGCGCATTCCGGTGCCGGCTGAGAGTTCCCACAGCGGAGCCCATCTTGTTCCGGTCACCGCGGCCAAAAACATAGTCAATTGGTCCGCGGTCCACGTGGTGTGCTGCGGCTTGCCGTCCCGCTTGGGAGTCTTCGACCCCGATACTGGGTTGACCTCGATAAGACGATCGACCACGGCGTCATTCATTGCACGGCGCAGCACGGCACGCGCGAACTCGACCGTCCTGGGTGATACGGCCTTGCCGTCCTTGCCACCACGCTCATGCAACTCGCGGAAGACGATCGAGAGGCGACTTGGGGAAAGGGCCTGCAGCCGCTCGTGTCCGATAGCCGGCACGAGGTACAGGCGGATCTTGTCGCGGTAGGTCTTCTGTGTGGACGGCTTGAGCTCGACGGAGTGGGCTTCAATCCATGTCTCGAGATATGCGCCTACGGTGACGTCCTGCGGCGCGACGTAGGTGCCGCGGTGCACGGCATGACGGGCGGCGTCGCGGGCGGCCTCGGCGTCCTTGCGAGTGCGGAAGCCGCCAGTGACCCAGCGGGGCTTCGTCTTGCCGGTCTGCGGGTCGCGCTCCCGTACAACATAGCTGTAGGTCTTGCCGCGCTTGATAATTCCGCCGCGCATCTTCTCGGTCACTGAGTTGCCTGTCCCCTCTTATCAACCCGGCGTGCTTGCCGACCCGCCACGCGGGCCCGTTACACCCGCCGAGCAGCGTCCTTATGGCAAAAGCCCCACGCCATTCGACGGACCTGCATTCGCTTGCTCTTGATGTGTCGAAGCGAAGTCGGGCGACCTCTTCGAGCCAGGCCATGCTCGCCGCGTTCCGGCGTGCCTGCGCGTAGTGCACGTCACAGAATCGCACCCAGCAAGGGTCAATTCGGTGCGCATTGGGACGGCGCCACATAACCTCCAACTTCGCCTCAACCTGAGCTGAAGGATCCAAGTCAACTGGCTGGTCGAGGAGCAGCGATGGCGGGCGTTAGCAAAACCGTAGCAGACCTCCATCGGTCAAGCCACCCTTGCGAGGCTGTGGACGGCTCTGACCTGCGCGAACACTGGTGGGGCGGGTGGGGCTCGAACCCACGACCCAAGGATTATGAGTCCTCTGCTCTGACCGGCTGAGCTACCGCCCCGTGGCACGGCATCGTAGCGCCATGAGCTCCCGCGGCCTCGGCCGTAGCGAGAGCCCGGGTCCTCAGCCGCGGACCAGCTGCGTCTGCCGGGTCGTGCGGTGCATGAAGCGGCGTTCGACGTACCGGTAGGAGATCTCGGAGGCGACCAGGGTCACCACGACGTTGGCGGGCAGCCAGAGCGGGCTGTGCCGCAGCGAGCCGGTGAGGGCCCAGGCGATGAAGTTCTGCCAGAGGTAGATCGAGTAGGACCGCCGGCCGAGCGCCACCATCACGCGGCTGGTCAGCAGCCGGTTCAGCAGACCGGTGTCGGACTCGGTCAAGGTCGCCCGGGACGCGACGCCGGCCACCAGCGTCCCGGAGGCGAGCACCGCCAGCGCCATCCCCCCGTAGTAGGTCGACTGGTCGTTGACGCCGCTGGTGAGCGCGAGGGCCACCAGTGCGACCAGCGCCACGAGGGAGGGCCAGACGTGCCCGGCGAGCCAGCGCATCGCCCCGTCCGCGCCGCGCCAGACGTAGAGCTGGCCGAGGAAGCAGCCGAGCAGGATGCCCTGCGCGTGCAGGGGGCTGGCGAGGAACGCCAACAGGGTGTCGTGGGTGGCGCCGTACACCGCGGTCTGGGCGACCGTGGAGGCGATCGCCGCGCCCAGGGTGACTCTCATGATGGTGCCGCGCGGCAGCCTCCGGACGAGGATCACCAGCACGATCGGCCACAGGATGTAGAACTGCTCCTCCACCGACAGCGACCACAGGTGGTCCACCTGCCAGGGCGGCAGGTGGCCGA
>CAXSHL010000046.1:0-25063 GCA_964237315.1 uncultured Nocardioidaceae bacterium | reverse complement strand
GAGATCGAAGTCGGTGCCGAGGACACGCACCGCGTGGCGCGCCGCTCCTTCACCACCTGCCAGGGCGGCAGGTGGCCGAGTGGCGCGGACCAGTTGAAGGTGTAGGTCATGACCGCGATGTCCACGACCGCGGCGACCCCGATGTCCCGCACGGTCGGCGAGGTGAGCAGCACGACGGCCGTGAACACGAGCAGCAGAGCGATAACCGCCGGGAGGAGTCGGCGGGCCCGGCGGACGTAGAACCGGCGCAGGTCCACCCGCCCGGTCTCGCCGACCTCCTGCAGGAGGATGCAGGTGATCAGGAACCCGCTGAGCACGAAGAACACGTCGACGCCGAGGAAACCCCCGGGCACGACGCCGGGAGCGACGTGCACCAGCGAGGTCAGGACCACCGCGATCGTCCGCAGACCGTCCAAAGCGGGCATCCTGCCCAGCGCGCGGTCCCGGTCATCCTCGGACACAATGCCTCCCACTGACGTTCGCGTCCCCTGTCGGACCTATCCGACAAGGACGACATCATAGGTGGCTGGTCGGGTCACTCGACGTGCGGCTGCCCCGTGGACGCCGAGGTGCCGCCGTCGACGGTCAGCACCGCTCCGGTGATGTAGCGGGCGTCCTCGCTCGCCAGGAAGAGCACTGCGGGTGCGATGTCCTCCGGCTGCCCCGGACGTCCCAGGGCGATGCGGTTCACGAACGGCCGGAGCGACTCCTCGTCGGTCGGCACGGCAGCTGTCGCCTCGGTCAGGGTGAACGCCGGGGCGACCGAGTTCAGCCGGACCCCCCTGGGCCCGTAGTCGAGAGCGAGGGACTGCACGAAGTTCATCACCGCCGCCTTCGTCGCGTTGTACGCCGCCTGCCCCCAGTCCCCGCGCAGCCCCGACACCGACCCGACGGCGACGAGGTTGCCGCCCGTGCGCTCCAGCTCCGGCAGGGCCTTCTGCGCGAGGTGCACGAAGGCGTCGATGTTCGTTCGCCGGAACCGGTCCCAGTCCTCCGCGCTGAGGTCGGTGAGCTCCTGGCCTGCGTACATGGCTGCGTTGTTGACGAACACGTCGAGCTGCCCGAAGCGGTCGACGACGCGTGCCACGACGCCGGCTGCGTCGGCCGGGTCGGACACGTCGGCCGTCACTGCGAGGGTCCGCCCGTCGTCGTACCCCTCGAGCGTCTCCTGCAGCTTGTCGGTGCGCCGCCCGACGACCGCGACGCGGGCGCCGTTGTCCAAGAAGGCGCGGGCGATGGCCCGCCCGATGCCGCTTCCGCCGCCGGTGACCAGGACGACCGAGCCGTCGAACGCGTAGGTGTTGTGGGTGCTCATGGGAGTCGTGAACTCGGCGACGTACCGTGCTATTCCGCACCTGTCGGCCGTTAGGGAGACCCATGCCTCACAGCCCCCGCTTCGACGTCACCGTCGAGGAGCTGCGCGCGACCGGCGGCCTCAAGTGGTCGCAGCACCCGGAAGCGATCGGCGCCTTCGTGGCCGAGATGGACTTCGGCACGGCACCCCCCATCGCGGCGGCGATGCACGAGGCCGTCGACGCGGGCCTGCTCGGCTACCTCCCCGAGCGCCTCGCCTCCCGGATGGCGGAGGCCTGGTGCGGCTGGGCCGCCGAGCGCTACGGCTGGGACGTGCGGCCCGAGCGGGTCCGGCCTCTCGGTGACGTGGTGGCCGGTCTGGAGGCGGCCATCGTGCACTTCTGCGAGCCGGGCGCGCCGGTCATCCTGCCCACCCCGGCGTACATGCCGTTCCTCTACGTCCCTCTCGCCCTCGGCCGCCAGGTCATCGAGGTGCCGATGGCCGTCGAGGACGGGCGCCACGTGTACGACCTCGACGCACTGCAGGCGGCGTACGACGCGGGCGGCAGCCTGCTCGTGCTCTGCAACCCCCACAACCCGATCGGCCGCGTGCTCGAGCGCGCCGAGATGGCGGCCGTCGCCGAGGTCGTCGACCGCAACGGCGGCCGGGTGTTCTCCGACGAGATCCACGCACCGCTGGTGTACGACGGGCACCAGCACGTCCCCTACGCGTCCCTGTCACCTGTCACGGCGGCGCACACGGTCACCGCCGTCTCGGCCTCGAAGGCCTGGAACCTCCCCGGCACCAAGTGCGCGCAGCTGGTGCTCAGCAACGAGGCGGACGCCAAGACCTGGGAGGCGGTCGGCCACCGCTTCGAGCACGGCGCCTCCAACCTCGGCGTGGTGGCCAACATCGCCGCCTACGAGCAGGGCGGGCCCTGGCTCGCCGAGGTGCTGACCTATCTCGACGGCAGTCGACGCCTCCTCGGAGAGCTGCTCGCCGACCAGCTGCCCGAGGTCGGCTACTCGGCGCCCGAGGGCACCTATCTGGCCTGGCTGGACTGCCGGGACCTCGGGATCGGCGACCATCCGGCGGAGTTCTTCCTGGAGCGTGCCGGTGTCGCGCTGACCGACGGGCTGCTATGCGGACAGGTCGGCGCGGGGTTCGCGCGCTACACCTTCGCGACCCCGCGACCGGTGATGGAGCAGACCGTCTCCCGGCTGGCGGCGGCGCTCCGGCGGCCGTGAGGGCGCTCGCTCGGGGCCGGGTTGGGGCGGGGTTGGGGCCGGGCCGGGCCAGGGGCGTTGCGCGCCGATTACCAGGGGATGCAGGAAGTTTGGCGCTTCCCATGGGCCATGACCCATGGGAAGCGCCAGATTGCCATGGGAAGCATCGGCCTGCGCGTCGAACGTCCTGCATCCCCTGGTAAACCGGCACGAGGCGGTGGCCTTTCTAGGGCACCGCTCAGGGTCAGGCCCTAACCTGGCCACGTGACGCGGGAGGTGGCACGACCAGCCGGCATGGCGCCGCCGTCCGGGCTCGGCAGACAGCTGCTGGTCGTCGAGGTCGTGCTCGTGCTCGCCCTCTCGCTGGGCCGCTCCGGCGTCTACGCGCTGGTGAACCTGATCGCCTCGGCGACGGCACCGGGCTCGCTGTCGCAGCAGAAGGCCGTCCTGAACGGCAGCCTGGCGCCGGGCCGGCCGTGGCTGGACCTGACCTACCAGCTGCTGGCGCTCGGGTTCGGCGTCGTGCCCGTGCTGCTGGTGGGCTACCTACTGGCCCGCAGCGACGACCACCCCGACCGGCTGTGGTCCACAGGGGCAGCCGAGCACCGCCGCGACGCGGTCCGTGGCCTGGTCCTCGCAGCGGTCGTCGGCGGCACGGGGCTGGCGTTCTACCTGCTCACCCACGCGCTCGGGGTCGACCTCACGGTCGTCGCGGAGGGTCTGCCGCACGTCTGGTGGCGCTATCCCGTGCTGATCCTCTCGGCGTTGCAGAACGCCCTGCTGGAGGAGTTCGTCGTGGTGGGCTACCTGGTCACCCGGCTGCGGCAGGCCGGCCTCGGCGCACCGGCGGCGATCACCACCAGCGCGCTGGTGCGCGGCAGCTACCACCTCTACCAGGGCGTCGGGGGGTTCCTCGGCAACGCTGCGATGGGCCTGCTGTTCGGCTGGCTCTACACCCGCTGGGGGCGGGTGACGCCGCTAGTCGTGGCGCACACCGTGCTGGACGTCGTCGCCTTCGTGGGCTACGCGCTGCTCGCCGGCCACGTGTCCTGGCTGCCCACCTGAACTGACTCCCCCCGGCTGTTCGAACCAGCGACCGTGGAATCGATCTGAGGCAGCTGCGGCCCAGGCACACCAGGTCCCCGCCGGGTCCGACCGAAACACGCGTTACACTACCGACATACTCAACTATGCCTACCGTGCCAGCGACTCACCGGAGGAATCCATGACCGCCACCGCCGTGCGTGCGACCAGCCACATCGACACGGCGACACTCCGTGAGCTCCTCGCCGTGGACCCGCCCCGCATCGTCGATGTGCGGACCCCTGTCGAGTTCGAGACCGTGCACATCCCCGGCTCGCACAACGTCCCGCTGGATCTGCTCCGACAGCACCACACCGAGCTCGCCAGCTCCCTCGACGCCGACGTCATCCTCGTGTGCCGCTCCGGCGCCCGGGCCGGCCAGGCGGAAGCGGCCCTGGGCGAGGCCGGACTGCCCGGCCTGCGCGTCCTCGCTGGTGGCATGACCGACTGGGAGACTGCCGGGGCCCCCGTGGCTCGCGGACGTCAGACCTGGGACCTCGAGCGCCAGGTGCGGCTCACCACCGGCTCGATAGTCGCCGCCAGCATCCTGGGCAGCACCATCACCCCGCGCCTGAAGTGGGTCGCCGCGGCCATCGGCACCGGCCTGGTCGGCGCTGCAGTCACCAACACCTGCGCCATGGGCGTGGCCCTGTCGAAGATGCCGTGGAACCGGACCCCCGCCGCGACTGACATCGCCACCGTCATCAGGTCGCTCCAGACCGCCTCGGCGTAGCTGGCGGATGCGCGCGTAGCCCGTCTCAGGAGAACGGGCGAAGCAAGCCTGACTCGGCGCTCGGAGTCAGAGCCTCTGCCTTGGCTCCCCCGGCTGGACTCGAACCAGCAACCCCTCGGGACGTTGCGCAGAAACCTGGCCTCGCGCAGGACCTTGGGCGGGTCAGACTGGGCTGTCGCTGTCCGTGTATCTGACGGCGTCGTGCCGCCTCCTTCTGCTGACCGGGTTCCACGGGCCGGCGCGAAGTGGAGGGTTCGATGGGCATGGTCAACGAGGCAGTGGCGGGTCGACCCGCAGCCGGTCCGGTTGAGCGCCTCCGGGTCTCGCCCGAGCAACCGTCCGGTAGCCGGGACTTGACCGCTGTCCTCCGCGGTGTCGTCGCGGAGTGGGCGGCGGGCGGCTGGACGGTGCGCGTCGATGATGTGTGGGCGCATGCCCATGGCCCAGCCCCGATGCCCACTCAGGGTTGGAAGCTTCACGTGTCCGCCACCGTGCTCAGCGCCGAGCGGACGCTGCGAGTTTGCGCAGCGGTACTGCTGGAGGCCGGCTGCTCGTTCAAAGTGGCTCGGGACCTCATGCACGTGGAGATGCTCACCGACCCGCACTGCCCTCGCGAGAGCTCCGGGAAGGTGCTGACCGCCTACCCGGGGAACGACGCCCTCGCGGTGATCTTGGCCCACCGGCTCGATGCCGCCAGTCGAGATGGTGAGGGACCACGCATCCTGTCCGATCGGCCTCTGCGGCCGGGGAGCCGGGTCCACTACCGGTACGGCGCCTTCACCGGCGTGTCCCTCGTCAACCACGACGGCGAGGTCACCTCAGCGATCGTCGCTCCGGACTCGACCCTCGTCGTGGATCGCCGTGAGGCGGGTCTCGTGGCTCCGGCGTGGGCCATTGACCCCTTCGCCTCGGCCGACACTGGTGCGTCGGCCGCGCCGACCACGTCGGCCGGGCAAGGCGCACCTGCCGGGCTTGGTGGGCCGGTGGCAAAGGTGGCCCCCGGGCGGGTCCTGCTCGGCGGACGCTATGCCGTCCGGGAGGCCATCCGGCACGCGAACAGGGGTGGCGTGTTCAGGGCCACCGACGTCGTCACGGGGCGTGACGTGGTGGTCAAGCAGGCCCGAGCGTACGTCGGCACCGACCGGCGCGGTCGTGATGTGCGGGACCGCCTCCGCAACGAGGCACGTGTGCTCGAGCTCTTGGCGGACACCGGTGTGGTGCCTGAGCTGTGGGGGCTCTTCGAGCAGGATGGTGACCTGTTCATCGCGGAGCAGGACCTCGGCGGCAGCAGTCTGCGCTCCTGGGTGTCGGCCGGGATGGCGGACGGGGTCATGTGCCGGCCGACGGACGAGACGAGGCGGATGCTCCATGGCTTGGCGCTCGTCGTCGCTCGGGCGCACGAGGCGGGTGTGGTGCTGCGCGACCTCGGCCCGAACAACGTGGTGGTCACCGACGATGGGCGTCCGGTCCTGGTGGACCTCGAGCTTGCTGCACTCGTTGACGACCAGGAGGACGCCGGCATTCGTGGCGGCACACCCGCTTACAGCCCCACCGAACAGTTCGACGGTTGCGCTCCTCACCCGTCGGCGGACAGCTACGCCTTCGGCGCGACGGTGCTCTACGCGTTCACCGGTGAAGACCCGGTCCTGACGGCAGCGGGAGCAAGCACCGTGGTCGACTGGGTGAACCGGGGCCTGCACCCGCACGTCCTGCCCGACCCGGCGGCCGTCCTCGCGGTGGCGATGTGCGCGACGGAGCCGGCGGCACGAGCCACAGTGATGGACGCGGTCGAGGCCCTCGGTCGGTCGTGGCCGGCGACCTCGACCCTGACGCCCGACCGCGTCGTCTCGCTGACGCTCGAGAACCTGCGTTCTCTGGAGGAGGCCGAGGCGGACGCCGCGATTGCGGCCCTCGTCACGCGGTTGCTCGTCGACGTTCGGCCGGAGCGACGCCAGGTCGCAGGGAGGTCCGTCTTCGGCGAGACCACGCTCGCCGCAAATGTGCAGCACGGCGCGGCAGGCGTCCTGGGCGTCCTGGTGCAGGCTTGGCGGGCCGTGGGAGGCGATGACCTGCTCGACCGAGTCGACGCCGTCGCGTCGTGGCTGGAGCGGGCCGTGGAGGGCCGCAGCTCGGACGGTCCGGTGGGCCTGTACTTCGGCTGGTCGGGACCCTGCTGGGCGCTCGCTGATGCGGGCCGGGCGCTCGGCGACGAGCGCATGGTGGAGCGGGCGGTCGTCCACGCCCTCGGGCTGCGTACCGACTGGCCCGGTCCGGACGTGACACATGGGATTGCCGGACTGGGGCTGACGCTCGCCCATCTCTGGCAGGTCACTGGTGACGAGCGCCTGCTCACCGCGGTGGACGGGCTGGCTCGCCGGCTGGTTGCCGAGGCGGAGGGCAACGGATCAGACGTGCGATGGCGGACCCCGCGCACCGTCGCATCGGCGTTCGCGGGCAAGAGCTTCTACGGATACGCACACGGGACTGCCGGCATCGCCACGTTCCTGGACCACGCGCATGTCCTCACGCACCGCGACGAGTTCCGGGCGGTCGCTGAGACGGCTGCCGGAACCCTGCGCCGGGCGGCCATCCACGCCGACGGGGTGGTCAGCTGGGGGTCGGGTCCGGACGAGCCCGGACCCGGCCTTCCCCACTGGTGCAACGGTTCCTCGGGTGTCGCCACCTTCCTGGTCCGCCACCGCGAACCCTCGGACCAGGGGCTCGTGCACCGCGCGTCCCAGGCCGTGATGGCCGCCAAGTGGCACAGCGGGGTCGCCTACTGCCACGGCCTGCCGGGCAACGCGGACCTGTTGCTCGATCTCGCCGACACGCTCGAAGGGCCTTACCGCCCATGGGCGGGTGACCTCCTGAGCGTGATGTGGGACCGCCGCTCCACCGACGGCGGCGGCGTCGGGCTGACCGACGACTGGGGACGAATCACGCCTGACTTCAACGTCGGGTACGGCGGAGGCCTGTCCGCCCTGCTACGGCTCCGTCATGGCGGGCCGCGCCTGTGGCTGCCCGAGGTCACGCCATGACCGCTACCAGGGCGGCTGGAGTTCCGACGAGGGTCTCCTGGCGGCTGTCCCGCTCGGGCGCTCAGGCCGCCTGCACGGTGACCCGACCCGGCCGTCGGCCGGTGCTCGAAGTCCGGGACACGACCACACGGACACTTCACGAGGTGCCCGGCCTGGGACCTACCAGCCAACTGCTGCCGATGGACGACGGCAGCGTGTTGATGTGTCACCACCGGCACGGCGGGCACGTCGTCGAGCGGCTTGACTCCGAGGGGCAGGTGGCCGTCGTGGCCGTGAGCGCTGCTCAGGGCCTCGGTCTCGTCGACGACTCCTACGCGCTCGAGAAGGACGCCGGCGGGACGAGCCGACTGGTCGCGTTCGCCGACGGCAGGACGATCCCCGTCGCCTCGGTCGGCGGAGTTGCCGTGGGCGCCGTACAGCTGGGAAATGCACGTGTTGCGGTGAACGTGGTGAGCGACGGGGCCTGCTCCGCGGTGGAGGTGGACACGGTGAGCGGGACGGTCGAGGCGTACCTGTCGGTGTCACCGCACAGTGACGACCAGGTCGTCGACTACGTCGGCGCAGCCAACCTTCTCGTGGTGGCCACGAACGCCACGGGCCAGGTGCGACTGGGATTCGGTCTGCCCGGCAGTGAGCCGGTCAGCTTCCCTGACGTGCTGGCCGGCCCAGGGCCGGCGACCCACCTGGCAACGTCGACGGACGGCCACTGGCTCGCGTTGTGCTTCGAGGTGGGTGCCGTGTCCGAGATCCGCGTCGTCGACGTTCGCAGCGCCACTGCCCTGTCCGTCGCGCTGCCGCCCCTGGTCGTGGTCGGCCGCGGTGCCTTCACCGACTCAGAGCTGGTGGTGCCCGTCAGCACGCCGGACCGCCCGGCCACGCTGCTTCACATCGACCTCGCGTCCGGTCGCCACCGGTTCGAGGATCCACCATCGGTGACCGCCTGTCGGGTGTGCCGGCTGCCGGGCGCCGACGGCGACATCGAAGCCGTCGTCGTCGGCGACCCGGTTGTTGCGGACGTTGTCCTCGTGGCCCTCCACGGCGGCCCACTGTCAGCGTGGCGGGCGATGTTCGACCCGCTGCTCGCGGAGTTGGCGGCCGCAGGAGTCGCCGTGGTCGCGCCCAACGTCCGCGGCTCGACCGGATACGGCCGAGCCCATGCTCTTGCGATCGTCGACGACTGGGGGGGCCCGGACCTCGCGGATGTGCTGGCCGTCGGCGCGGCGGTGACACGAATGCGACCGGTCGGCGCAGTGCGTCCCGGCCTTCTAGGCATCTCTTACGGCGCCTATCTCGCGCTCCTGGCAGCCGAGCGCCACGCGTCCGCATGGTCGAGCTGCATCGCCCTCTCCCCTTTCCTCAGTGGCGCTCGCGTCGCTGCAGAGGCCGGCCCGGTCGCAGAGCTCGTTCGCCGGCTGGGCGGGACCACTTCACCGGACGTGCGCGACGACCTCGACCGCCTGACCGTCCCCGTCTTGGTCATCCATGGAGTTGATGACGACGTGGTCCCGGTCGCCGAGGCGGAGCTGCTGCATGCCGAGCTGCGGAGCCTGTCACGTGACAGCACCTTCCACGCGCTGCCCGACACCGGCCACGACGTGCTCGCCGGCCACCGAGCCACCGAAGTCGTCGACGCGGTCGTGGCCTTCGCGGCGGGTTCGCGAACCCCGAGTCCTGGCACCAACCCACCCATGACACCCCGAGAGGAGGAAATGACATGAGCGTCGACATCTCAACGCTGGACCTGTTGCCCGAGACCCACCCGGTCACGACAACGGATCTGGCCGACCAGGGCCTGCTCAGGTGTTCCGTCACGTGCTGGATCACGTGCTGGGACACCTGCAGCAACACCCAGATCTACCACTGACCGGTGTCCATCACACGACAGTGCCCATCCACACCTGAGAGGAGGAGAAATGACATGAGCATCGACATCCGAGCACTCGACCTGCTGCCCGAGACGGACCCGATCATGATGGCAGACCTGGCCGACCAGGGCCTGCAGCGCTGCGCGTGGACCTGCTTCATCAGCTGTTTCGGCAGAACCTGCGGCGTCACCGAGGTGGCTGACTGAACCAGCGTCCGGCCGACCGAAACGGTCGGCCGGACCTGTTCGCCCCCTCGCAGTCCACGGCACATTCTCGTTCCCAGATCTCGACCGCTCCCGTCCATCATCCCTAGGACCTCTTCGTGACGATCACATCGACACCCGGCCCGGCACGTCGTACCACCGGTCCCGGCGCGGCCACGGCGTACGGCGTGCTGAGTGTCGTCGCCGCCGTCGTGTCCACCGCGGTCGCACTCGTCATCCCTGGGCAGATCGGTTCCGTGATAGGGGCCCTGGCGGACGGCCACAGCGCCGACCGACCCCTGCAGGCACTCGGACTGCTCGTGGCTGCAGCCGTGGCCGGCAACGTATGCAACGCCTTCGCCACTGGTGCGTACGTCGCAGTCCGGACGGCTTCGGCCAGACGTGAGCTCGCAAGCTCGATGATCACGCGCCCGTCGGGCCTCCGCACGGCCGATCTCGTGACGCGCCTTCTCGTGGACGCCCGGCAGCCGGCCGCGCGACTGCCCATCCTCACCGCGATCTCTCTCTCAGCGGTGAGCCTCGTCGGCGCCCTCACGCTGTTGGGCTCGATCGACTGGGTGCTCCTCGTCGGCGTGCTCGCCGGGCTGCTGATGATCGCCCTTCTACTTCGGCGCCTCATCGAGGACTTGTCCGACCTGCTCAAGCGCTACCGACAGGCACTGGGCGACGTCGGCCAACGTCTCCTGGACGCGCAGGCAGGGGCCGTCACCATCCGCGCCTCCGGCACCTGGCTCGCCGAGGCCCGCCGGGTGCTCGTGCCCATGCGCGAGGTGCGGGCCCTCGGTGAGGGCCTGTGGGCAGCGCAACGAGGGTTCGCCTGGCGGACGTCGATCTTCGTCCCCTCGATGCTCCTGGTGACGGTCGCGGTCGGCGGCTGGGCACTGGCGGCCGGCCGGGTCGACGTGGGCGAGTACGCAGCTGCGGTCGGCTACACCTTCCTCGTGCTCGGCAGCCTCGACGGCATCGAGTCGGCAGCGGGGCTCGGCGCCGTCCGTGCCGCACGGGCGCGGCTGGGCGACGTACCAGTGATTCCGGCGGACCTGCTCGAGGAAGGCGGATCAGTGCTGCGGCCGCCGGCCGGCACCTCGGGGGCGCCCGCCGAGGTGGTGCTCGATCGGGTCACACTGCTCGGCGACGACGGCCGGCTCCTCCTGGACTCCGTGAGCGCCACCCTCCCGGCGGGGGCGCTGGTCGCCATCACCGGGCCTTCCGGATCGGGTCGCTCGGCGCTCGCGGCCGTGATCGCGGGTCAGACCGCGCCGACCGGCGGGCAGGTGCTCGTCGACGGCCGACCGGTGCTGGAGCGGGACCTTTTCGACCATCGCCGGCGCCCTACCCTCGGGTATCCCCGTCCGGCCCTGCTCGGCAGCACCATCGGCGGAATGGTCTCACTCGGGGTCGCGGCCGATGGAGACACGGTCAGGGAGGCGGCCCGGCAGGCGCACATCCTCGACGTGATCGACGCCTTGCCGCTCGGCTTCGAGACCCCGGTCACCGACGTCGAGCTGTCCGGGGGGGAGCTGCAGCGCTTGGCCATCGCGCAGGCGTTCGCACGTGACAGCAGCCTGCTGGTCCTTGACGACGTGACGGTCAGCCTCGACGCAGCCACGGAGCGAGAGGTCCTGGGCGCCCTGGTGGCGGCGCGGAGCTCCCGCACCTGTGTCGTCGTGACGAACCGCGATGCGGTGCTGCGCAGGGCTGATGTGGTGCTGACCATGGAGGGCGGACGGCTGGGCGTGTCGAGCGGAGAGGTGGTACACCCGTGAGCCCGTCAGCCACAACCGCATCGTCCGGGACGTCATCCATGGGCAGCCCGGGTCTCCGATTGCTCTGGTCCTGCCGCCCGAGCCGACGTCAACTGGTGAGGGCGGTCACGTGGTCGGTCCTGGAAGCAGCCCCTGGTGCCTTGTCCGGGGTCGCCGTGGCGCATGCTGTTGACGCCTTCCGGGGCAGTGACGCGGCGCGAGGCGTGTTCTGGCTGGCCGCGCTCGCCGTGGCCATCCTCCTGGGAGCCGTCGGGACGCGAGGTCTCTACGCGGCGTTGGCTCCCGCCGTCGAGGAGACCCGGGACCGCCTGATGACCACCCTGGTGGAGGGGTCGATTGCCCAGCTCGCCACCACCGGCCGGTCCGGCTCAGCTCCTCTGACCCAGCTCATCGACCAGGTCGACCAGGTGCGCAACCTGTTGGCCGCGCTGGCCCGCAGCATCCGCAGCACACTCGCTCCGCTGGCCGGGGCTCTGGTCGGGATCTTCGCCCTCAGCCCGCGATTCGGTCTGACGGTCGCGGCGCTCACCGGGACCGCCCTGCTCGCCTACACTGCGCTGCTCGCTCCGATGCTCGCCGCCGAGCGCGACGCGGCCCGAGCCGATGAGCACCTCGGTACTGCGGCGACGGCGGCGCTCGAGGGAGCTGCAGCCGTGCGTGGCCTAGGCGCTGAGCCGTGGACTGTCCGATACGTCAGCGCAGCCGCCCTCGACACCGGCCGGGCCGACCTACGGGTGGCACGGATGCACGCGTGGCGGCATGTAGTGATCGCGATCGGCGGCTACGCCCCGCTGCTCGCCGTGCTGGCGATGGCCGGACCACTGGTCCGCGAGGACCGGGTGAGCGTGGGGGACGTGGTCGGGGCAACCACCTACCTGGTGACCGCGCTGCTCCCCGCTCTGTCGGCGTCCATCACCGGCAGTGGTGGCTGGCTTGTCACACTGACCGTGCTGCTGGACCGATTGGCCCTGGTCGCCACGGTCCCGGCCCCGCTTCCCGTGCGCGTGCCTGTCGGCCCCGACTCGTTGTCGGCGTTCTCCGCAAGGGGCGCGACCTTCTCCTACCGGACCGGCGCCCGGCCCATCGTCGAGAACCTGACCGTGTCCCTGGCCCCGGGACAGCTCATGGCCCTCGTCGGACCCAGCGGTGCGGGCAAGACGACCTTAGCGCACCTCGGCGCCGGTCTGCTGTCGCCGACCGAAGGCGACATCGGTCTCGGCAGCGATCACCGGCTGCTGCTACTGCCTCAGACGCCATACGTCTTCGGAGGCACAGTGCGTGAGAACCTCCGCTACCTGGCGAAGCCAGACCCGGACGACAGCGACCTGTGGGCCGCGTTAGAGGTGATGGGCCTACGAGCGGTGGTCGACCGGCTCGGCGGACTCGAGGCCGCCATCCACCACACCGCCGCCCGAAGTGTCGGCGATGCCAGCAACGGCCATCGACTGAGCGCTGGTGAACGGCAGCGACTGGTCCTCGCCAGGGCCTGGCTCAGCGACGCCGACGTGCTCCTTCTCGACGAGGCGTGGTCCCTGCTCGAAGCGTCGGAAAGAAGGCGCATCGAGACCAGCCTGCTCGCCGCCGGCCGCTCACTCGTCGTGGTGTCGCATCACCTCGACGTGGCGTCGCGCGCCAACCTGGTCGCCTACTTCGACGGGCGCGACGTGCACACCGGCCACCACCGGGAGCTGCTCGCCACCTGTGCCGCCTACCGAGAGCTGGTGACCTTCGCGTAGTGGGCTTCGCGTAGTGGGCTGCACCAGTTCTCTGGCTGCGGCTTGCGGCAGGATGGTGTCCGAGCCGTCGTCGGGTGAGCACTGTGTGAGCCAGGCCTCCGAGGTCTACGTCTAGATCGTGCCCCTGGCCGCTGGTTGGGAGCTCGTAGGGCTGGTGGGATGTCGTGCCATGCTCGACGGCCGAAGTCGACCTACCGGCAGGCATGGACCAAGTCCCGCGCCGGCTTCGCAGGTCAGGCACCTCTTCTGGCTCCCCCGGCTGGACTCGAACCAGCAACCCTCCGGTTAACAGCCGAATGCTCTGCCAATTGAGCTACAGGGGATCGTGCAGCGGCAAGGTTAGCAAGGAGACACCCTGGCCGCTAAATCCGCGGACCCAGACCGGATCACCCCCGGGAGCACTCGCGGGGAGACAGGTCCTCAGCCCGACGACTCCTGGTCACCCAGCTCCCTCTCGGCGTCGCGGAGGGCGACTGCGGCCGCCTCCCTCACGAGGTGATCGTCCGGATCGACGCCCGGGTCCAGCTCGTAGGACCAGACGATCTCACCCCGGCCGTGTGGCGCCCGCCGGGCGATCACGCGCAGGCCCTTGCGGCGGCCCAGGACGGGCACTCGCCGGGACAGCAGCACGCTCGCCGTGACCCGCTCCCGGACCATCGGGAGCAGAGGTCCCGGGTCGGGGAGGGAGAAGACGTGCACGGGCCGCTGCCGGCCGAACTCACCGACCTCGAGGACCCGGAGCCGCTCCTCCTCCCGCTCCCAGTCGGCGCTCGCGACGCGCTCCCAGGGGATCCGGTCGGCCGCCGTACCCGTGGAATCGGTGGAGGCGGACGGCACGATCACCAGCGCGTCGCGGGTGCCGAGCAGCCAGGTGCCGTCGTCGGTCGTGGCTGCCGGCCAGCACCCTCTCCGTCCGCGCCAGCGCAGCGCTGGCCCGCACCTCGGCCGGGACCTGTGGGCGCCGGTCGAACAGCGGGGTCACCCCTCCCCGCCGATGGCCTTCTCGCGCAGCGCCCGGGCGTGCGCCTCCAGGGCCACCAGCTCACCGAACATCCGGTTGTAGTCGGTGGGGTGCTCCACCGGGTTGGTGCGCTGCAGCCTCGACTTCAGGGCGGCGATGCGGCGCAGGACGGTGACCTCCTGGAGCCGGTAGACGTGCGCTGCGGCGTACGCCGTGTTCGCCTCCCGCTTGAGCGGCTCGACCGCCAGTGCCGAGAGCGCCGAGGTGACCGCAGGATCCGTCACGCTGTCGCGCAGCTTGGAGACCCACACCTCGCCGCCCGGCGCGCTCGCCGGACCACCGCAGGCGGTGACCACCTCCCACACGGCGCGGTACGTCGGGTGCAGGAAGTCCTGGCCGTCGACGTCCTTGGCCATCCGGCCGACCGCCTCAGGGTGCTGGACGACGAGCTTGAGGGTCTCGCGCTCGAGGGCGAACCGCGGGTCGCGCAGGTGCGGCAGGGGCGGGGCCTCGGGACGCTCGGAGACCGCCTCGTCGGGTCCAGTGGGTCGGCCGCCACGGTTGTCGCCCCGGGTGTCGGATCGGGTGTCGGAGCGGGCGCCGGGGCGGCCGTCCGGCCGCCGGTTGCCGGCCCGACGCACCTCGGCGCGGGCGTCGTCGACGTCGACGCCGACCATCCCGGCCAGCTCCCGGGCGAAGGCCTCGACCTTGGAGCGGTCCCGGATCGCGGTGACCAGCCTGGCGGCCTCCCGAAGCGCGTCGACCCGGCCGTCCGCGCGGTCCAGGTCGTAGCGACCCACCACGTTGCCGAGCACGAACCGGTAGAGGGGGACCCGCCGGGCGACCAGCTCCCGCACAGCCGCGTCGCCGTGCTGCAGCCGGAGGTCGCAGGGATCCAGGCCGCCCGGCTCCACGGCGACGTAGGTCTGGCCGGCGAAGCTCTGGTCGCCCTCGAAGGCCCGGAGCGCGGCCTTCTGACCGGCCGCGTCGCCGTCGAAGGTGAAGATGACCTCGCCGCGGAACTCGTCGTGGTCCTGCAGGAGCCGCCGCAGCACCCGCCCGTGGTCCTCGCCGAACGCGGTCCCGCAGGTGGCGACGGCGGTCGGGACCCCGGCCAGGTGGCAGGCCATCACGTCGGTGTAGCCCTCGACGACGACGGCCTGCGAGGCCCGCGCGATGTCCCGGCGGGCGAGGTCGATGCCGTAGAGCACCTGGCTCTTCTTGTAGATCGGCGTCTCGGGGGTGTTGAGGTACTTCGCGTCGATGCGGTCGTCGTCGAAGATCCGCCGGGCGCCGAACCCGATCACCTCGCCGTTGGTCTCCCGGATCGGCCACAGCAGCCGCCCGCGGAACCGGTCGTAGTGGCCGCGGTTGCCCTGTGCGACCAGGCCGCCGGTCACGATCTCCTCGTCGGCGAAGCCCTTCTGGCGCAGGTGCTTGTAGAGGTCGTCCCCGCCGCGAGGTGCGAAGCCGACGCCGAACCTCGCGGCCGCCTCCCGGTCGAACCCGCGCGAGTCGAGGAACTCTCGCGCCTGCTGGGCCTCCAGGGCGTCCAGGTGCTCGGCGTAGTAGGCCTGCGCCACCTTGTGGGCCTCGAGCATCCGCGGGCGCAGGTTGTGCTCGCGCCTGACCGGCCGGTCGCTGCCCTCGGTGTAGCGGAGCTGTACGCCGTACTTGTCGGCGAGGCGCTCGACGGCCTCGGAGAACGACAGGCCGTCCATCCTCATCAAGAAGTTGATGACGTCGCCGCCCTCGCCGCACCCGAAGCAGTGGTAGACATTTCGGGACGGGTTGACGTTGAACGACGGCGTCTTCTCGTCATGGAAGGGGCACAGGCCCTTCTGGGAGCCGCCGCCCGCGTGCTTGAGGGTGACGTAGGAGGAGACCACCTCGTCGATCCGGGCGCGCTCTCGCACCAGCGCGATGTCGTCGTCCCGGATCAGCCCTGCCACGGCGCCGAGTCTACGTGCGGCGGGACGGGCCGGAAGCGACCTCGGACGAGGTTGTGGACAGGCCGTCCGCTGACCCTTGCCGGTCCGAGCGCAGAACGAGACGCCTCGGCGGGTCAGGTGAGCCGGGTGTGCCACGCGACCGCCGACGCGTCGGTCAGAAAGGCCACCTGGTCCACGACCACCCGCAGCCGCGCGGCGTCCGAGGCGGCGTCGGTGAAGTCGGCCCGCAACGCCGGCATCAGCTCCGCCGGGGCGCGGGCAACCAGCACCGAGACCAGGTCGGTCACCACCTCGCGCTGCCACTCGAGCACGGACACCCGGTCCTCGGCGCGCATCACGTAGTGGGCGGCGACGCCCTTGAGCGCTGCGATCGCCAGGGCCGTCCCGCGCGGCACGACCAGGTCGGCGGCGTAGCGGGTCAGCGGTTCCTCGCCGTAGGAATCACGTTGGCTGATGGTCGCGTCGCGGACCTGCCGGCAGAACAACCCGATCAGGTCGCTGGTCAGGTCCTTCAGTGCCGCCAGGGCCCGCCTGCTCCCGTCGTACGACGAGGTGGTCCACGACCCCACCCGGCGGAGCAGCTGCAGGGCCTCATCGAGCTCGGCGTCCCCGACGTCGGGGAGGTACCAGTCCCGCACGGTCTGCCACACCTCGCGGCGGGCGCCGGCGTCCTCGAGCCGGGCCAGGTCGACCTTGCCGGCGACGATGCCGTCCTCCAGGTCGTGCACGGAGTAGGCCACGTCGTCGGCGAGGTCCATCACCTGCGCCTCGACGCAGCGCCGGGTGCCCGTCGCGCCCTCGCGCATCCAGTCGAACACCGGCCGGTCGTCGTCGTAGACGCCGAACTTGTAGCCCCCTCCGCCCGAGTCACCGGCCGTCGCCCCGCCGAGCAGCGCTGCCGAGCGGGGCCAGGGGTACTTCGTGCTCGCGTCGAGCGTGGCCCTGGTCAGGTTCAGCCCCACCGAACGGCCATCGGCCCCCAACGTCTTCGCCTCGAGGCGGGTCAGCAGCCGAAGCGTCTGGGCGTTGCCCTCGAAGCCACCGCAGGCGCCGCTGACCTCGTCGAGAGCCCGCTCGCCGTTGTGGCCGAACGGCGGATGCCCGAGGTCGTGGGCCAGGGCGGCGGTCTCCACCAGGTCCGGGTCGCAGCCCAGGGTCCGGCCGAGGTCCCGCGCGACCTGGGCCACCTCGAGCGTGTGGGTCAGCCGGTTGCGCACGAAGTCGTCGGTGGCCGGTCCGACCACCTGGGTCTTGCCCGAGAGCCGGCGGAGCGCCGCCGAGTGCACGACGCGGGCCCGATCCCGCTCGAACGCGGTGCGCTCGATCCGCTTGGGCGGCTCGTCGACCCAACGGGCGCGCGCCTGCTCGTCGTACCCCTCGCTCGGACTCATCGACGCGACCCTACTGCCGGGCCGGCAGTGAGCGGCCCGACTCCGGCCCGACTCCGGCCCTGTCTCTGTGCCGTCCCACGCGTCGTGCGGACTGTCGGTGGGCGTGCCTATGCTCGTCGCCATGACAGTGATCGGGCGCGACACCAGCGAGCGGCTGCGCGACTGCGCCGCGGTGCAGGGCTATGTCGAGCGGGTGTGCTTCAAGACCGGGCCACCAGGACTCGTCGGCACCGAGCTCGAGTGGCTCGTCGCCTTCGCGGCCGCACCCACCGACCCGGTGCCCATCCGACTCCTGAGACAACTGCTCGACGCGGCCGGTGCTCCACCGCGCGGCAGCTCCGTGACCTACGAGCCCGGAGGCCAGCTCGAGCTGAGCTCGCCGGCCTTCCGCGGTCCCACCGCCTGCTGGCTGGCGCTCACCGAGGACGCCGAGCACGTGCGCCGCACCCTCTCAGCCGCGGGCATCGCGCTCCTGCCCACCGCCATCGACCCGTTCCGGGCCCCGCGCCGCCAGCTGGAGCATCCCCGCTACGACGCGATGGCCGCCTACTTCGACGCCCGGGCCGACCCCATGGGCCCGGTGATGATGACCAGCACCGCATCCGTGCAGGTGAACCTGGACATCGGCACCGACGCCGAGGACGCCCACCGGCGATGGCGGCTGCTGCACACAGTCGGACCCACGATGGTCGCCGCCTTCGCGAACTCCCCGGTGCACGCGGGCGTCGACACGGGCTGGAGGTCCGCCCGGCAGCGGGTCTGGCAGCAGCTCGACCCCTGCCGCAGCTCGACGCCCCAGGGTGCCGACCCGGTCACCGCCTGGACCGACTACAGCCTCGACGCCCAGGTGATGCTGCGGCACCGCGAGAGCGGCGACTGGCGCGTCGAACCCGGTCTCACGTTCCGCGACTGGCTCGCGCAGGAGGACGGCCCGAGCGCGGAGGACCTGGTGACCCACCTGAGCACCCTCTTCCCGCCGGTCCGGCCGCGCGGCTGGTTCGAGGTCCGCTACCTCGACGCCCAGCCGTGGGCCTGGTGGCCGGTCCCGATGGCGGTGCTGACGGCCCTGCTCGACGACCCGCTCGCCTCCGTCGAGGCCGCTCGGGCCTGCGAGGGTCTCGAGGACTGGGTCGCGGCCGGACGCGACGGCCTGGCCGCGCCCGGGCTGCACGAGGCCGCCGTGACCTGTTTCGACGCCGCGCTCGCGTCCCTGCGACGCACCCGCGAGCATCCCGACCTGGTCGCCCTGGTGGCGGCCTTCGCCGACTCCTACGTCCACCTCGGCCGGTCCCCCGCCGACGATCCCCTGGAGGTTGCATGACCATCTCGACCGGCACCCCGCCCGACTCCCTCGACGCGGGGTCGCTCAAGCAGTACGTCGCCGACGAGCTCGAGCGTGGACGCGCACGCAGCATCGGGCTCACCACCGGGGTCCTGGAGCAGCCGGAGCTGCTGGCCCAGCACTCGCGGTTGATGTCCCCCCTGGTCTGGGACCTGGCCCACGTCGGCAACTACGAGGAGCTGTGGCTGCTGCGCGAGGCGGCCGGCATCGCAGCGATGCGGCCGGAGCTCGACGACATCTACGACGCCTTCGAGCACCCACGCGCCACCCGGCCGAGCCTGCCGCTGCTCGCGCCGGCCGAGGCGGCGGACTACCTCGGGCTGGTGCGCCGGAAGGTCCTCGACGCGTTGGACCGGCTGTCCCTGCACGGCGCACCCGACTCCGGTCTGCTCGAGGGCGGGTTCGTGTTCGGCATGGTGCTGCAGCACGAGCACCAGCACGACGAGACGATGCTGGCCACCCACCAGCTGCGCCGGGGGGACCCGGTGTTCCCCGCCACCGACGCCCTCCCGTCGCCGGCCGCCCTCGTGACGTCGGCCGAGGTGCTGGTCCCGGCGGGGCCCTTCACCATGGGCACGTCCACCGACGCGTGGGCGCTGGACAACGAGCGGCCCGCGCACCAGGTCGAGCTGCCGTCGTACCTGATCGACACGGTGCCGGTCTCCAACGCCGCCTACCGTGCGTTCGTGGAGGCCGGAGGCTACGACGACGAGCGGCTGTGGACGTCGGCCGGCTGGCGCTGGCGGTGCGAGTCGGGGAAGCGTTCGCCGGCGTTCTGGTTCCGCGAGGGCGGCAGCTGGCTGCGCCGCCGGTTCGCGCGGGTCGAGCCGCTGCCCGACCACGAGCCGGTGCAGCACGTCTGCTGGTTCGAGGCGGACGCCTACGCACGCTGGGTGGGACGTCGGCTCCCGACCGAGGCCGAGTGGGAGAAGGCCGCCTCCTGGGACCCGGTCACCCGGACCAAGACCCGGTTCCCGTGGGGTGAGGACGCGCCGACCGACGAGCACGCGAACCTCGGGCAGACCCGCTACCACCCGGCGCCGGCCGGCTCCTTCCCGCGCGGTGCCTCCCCGTCCGGGGCGCTGCAGATGGTCGGCGACGTCTGGGAGTGGACCGCCACCGAGTTCACCGGCTATCCCGGGTTCCGGTCGTTCCCCTACAAGGAGTACAGCGAGGTGTTCTTCGACGACGGCTACCGGGTGCTCCGCGGGGGCTGCTGGGCGACCGACCCGCTGGCCTGCCGGACCACCTTCCGCAACTGGGACCACCCGATCCGCCGACAGATCTTCGCCGGCTTCCGCACCGCGCGGGACGCCTGAGGTGTGCCGGCACCTCGCCTACCTCGGCGAACCCCGCTCGCTGCAGTCGCTGGTCATCGACCCGCCGCACTCGCTCTACGAGCAGTCCTGGGCTCCGCGACGGCAACGCCACGGCACCGTGAACGTCGACGGCTTCGGGGTCGGCTGGTACGTCGACCCGGCGACTCTGGCGGGCGGCGAGTCGCCCGGGGAGGCGGTCCGACCGGTGCCCGCGCCTGGCCCGCTCCGCACGGTGCGCTACCGCCGGGCCCAGCCGATCTGGACCGACGCGTCGTTCGCGTCCCTGGCACCGACGATCTCCACCACCTGCGCCGTGGCCGCCGTGCGGTCCGCGACAGCCGGCATGTCGGCCGACGAGTCGGCGGCGGCGCCCTTCACCCATGACCGCTGGCTGTTCAGCCACAACGGCCGCCTCGACGACTGGTCCACCGCGCGCAAGGCGTTGCTGGCCGACGCGTCCGACGTACCCGACACTCGGGTGGGCGTCGACTCGGCACTGCTGTTCGGGCTGGCCGTCGCCCGCTGGCAGGCCGGTGCGGGCCTGGCCGAGGGTCTCGCGGACACGGCACGATCGGTCCTCCGCCACGGGGGCGGACGACTGACCATGCTGGCCTCCGACGGCAGGTCGATCGCGGCGGTGGTGGTCGGTGAGCCGGTGCACCTGCTGGCATCGGCCACCGGGGTGCTCATCGCCTCGGAGCCGTCTGACGCCGAGACCGGCGATGTCGCAGTCCGCGACTCAGGCGGCTGGCGCGAGGTCTCCGAAGGCGCGGTGCTGCAGGTCGATGCCGACGGGGTCACCGAGACCCGTCTGGAGTAGCCCGTCGACGGGCGGCCGCCGTCAGGCGCTGAGCGGACGCGAAGGCTGGGCGGCGGCGATCTTCGTGACGGCCTTGCTCGGCGTGCCGCCGCGGCGCTCGGTCAGCTTCACCTTCAGGCTCGCGGCCGCCTTGACGGACGGGGTGACCGAGACGGTCTTCCTAGCCATGTTCAGCACCTCCCTCCTCCTCAGTATCCAACGTGACGACCACGCCATCAAGGTCGACGTCCGCAGCCTCCTCGATCTCTCCCAGGGTAGGAGCCAGGACGCTGTCGGTCACCGACTCCAGGAACCTGCGGTCCTCGTCGTCGAGGACGTCGGAGTCGGCGTAGGCCAGCAGGGCGTCGACACCGAGCTGGCGCACCCGCTCGTCGGGGCTGACCGCCTGCTCGGCCGCCCATCGGATCGTCCGGCCGACCTCCTCACGCTTGGCGCGCTCGGCCTGGTCCTTGGCGTTGCGCCGGGTGATGTAGCTGCCGACCAGACCTCCCACCAGGAGCAGCACCGGTGCAAGGACCAGCACCGGCCACTGCACGGAGTCGCTCGACGTACCTCCGGTCCCCAGGACCACGGGCACCAGGCCCAGCTGGTGGCGCAGCCGGTCGGGAGAGCCCCAGAGATCCATGCACACAGGAGGCAACCTAGGACGGGCAGACCCGAGCGGGGCAGGCGACACACCGCCGACCTCGCCGACCCGGCCCGTCTGCACGCCTGGACCCCGCCGACCCGGCCCGTCTGCACGCCTGGGCCCCGCCGACCCGGCCCGTCTGCACGTCCGGCGGCTCGGGAGCCCTCGCGCCGCCCTGTCTTGCTACCGCCACGGCCAGGAAATCGCCACCATCGGTCACCCCGACCGATCCGGGCGACGCGGACGAGGTCATCGGGGCCATAACCGGTCATTGCGACCGATCATGGCGTCGGCTCGCACGAGCCTGGGCTCAGCAGACGCGCGGGCTCGGCACCCGCCCGGCATTTCGGCACCGGGTCAATGCAGGACGCGCTTGATGTCCGCCTTCAAGATCTTGCCGACCTTGGAGCGCGGCAGGTCGTCCCACACCTCCACCTGCTTGGGGGTCTTGACGCTGCCGAGCTGCCTCTTGACCGACGCCTGCAGGTCGGCGGGGTCGAGGTGCTGCCCCGACCTGAGCTGTACGACGACCGTCAGCCGCTCGCCCCACTTCTCGTCGGCCAGCCCGACCACTGCGCAGTCCTGCACCGCGGGATGCCGCATCACCGCCTGCTCCACCTCGGAGGAGTAGACGTTGAACCCTCCGGTGATCACCATGTCCTTCGCCCGGTCGACGATGAACAAGAAGCCGTCGTCGTCGAGGTAGCCGATGTCACCGGTGTGGTGCCAGCCGTGCTGCGACGCCGCCGCCGTGGCCTCGGGGTCCTGGTAGTAGCCCGCCATCACCAGCGAGCTGCGGACCACGATCTCGCCGCGCTCACCGGTCGGCACGAGCGAGCCCCGGTCGTCCATCAGGGCGACGATGACCAGCGGGGCCGGCCGGCCCGCCGAGGCCAGCCGGCCGCGGGCCACGGTGCCGTCGGGCAGGAAGTGGTCCTCCGGCGCCATCGTCGAGATCATCATCGGCGCCTCGGTCTGCCCGAACAGCTGTGCCATGACGGGGCCGATCCGGGTCAGGGCCTCCTCGAGGCGGGCGGCGGACATCGGCGCTGCGCCGTACCAGAAGCACTGGAGGGACGAGAGGTCCGTCGAGGACAGGGTCTCGTGGGCGAGCACCATGTAGACGAGCGTCGGTGGCAGGAACGTGTGCGTCACCCGGTGCGTCTGGATCAGCCGCAGGAACTCACCGACGTCCGGTGTCCGCATCACCACGACCTCGCCGCCCTTGGCGAGGATCGGGAAGCAGAGGACGCCGGCGGCGTGGGTGAGCGGTGCCAGGGCGAGGTAGACCGGACGGCCGCGGAACGGGTAGCTCATCAAGGTGATGGCGCTCATCGTCTCCAGATTGGTGTCCGTCAGCATCACCCCCTTGGGACGACCGGTGGTGCCTCCGGTGCCGACGATCATGGCCACCTCGCTCACGGCGTGCTCAACGACAGCGTCCGCGACATGGCCGTCCGCGGGCCCGCCCGACGGATCGCCGAGGAAGTCCTGCCACGACCAGGTCCCCGCAAGCTCGCCGTCCAGGCACACCAGGGTGGTCAGCTTCGGCAGGTCACCCCGGATCTCCTCGACCAGGCCTGCGAACCGGTGAGCGAAGACGAGCACCGAGCAGTCGAAGAGGTCGAGCAGCTCGCGGTTCTCCGACGCCTCGTTGCGGGGGTTGACCGGGCACCACACGGCGCCCGCCCGGCTGATCCCGAACACGCACGTGAAGGCGACCGGGTCGTTCGCCGACAGGATCGCGACCTTGTCACCGGGAGCGACCCCCCGCCGCAGCAGGGCCGAGGCGATCCGCGTGCTCAGCTCCTGCACCTCGGCGTAGGTCTGGGTGTGCCCGTCGGTGGTCAGGCAGGGCGCGTCGGGTCCCAGTGAGGCACCCTTGTCGAGGTAGTCGACCAGTCGCACGGGTCAGCTCTGCAGCGTGATCGTCGGCTCCATGACGAGCCCGAAGCTGCGGAGCACGCCGAGCAGCTCGCGGTGCCCGAACGCCTGGCAGCCCGAGGCGAAGCCGACTCGCAGCGGTGGCTGCTGGACCAGTGAGTATGCGGCGTACGCCTGCAGCAGCCCGGTCTGCTTGTAGTTCTGGTTGCCGTGGATGACGCAGTGGGCACGCCCCAGCGGGCCGGAGGCGTGCACCGAGTCCAGCGACTTGTTCAGCCGTGGGTTCTCGCGCGGAGGCGTCTCGCTCATCACCTGGGAGGCAGTCGCGATGAGGGCGGCGTAGCGCTCGTCAGGGTCCATGTCCTTGGTCGCCTCGAGCGCCGCTCCGACGATCTGCGGCACCCCCAGCATCAGCGCCTTGTCGAACACCCCACCCAACGCCCGGACGTTGGCGACCCGCGGATCCTTGCGGAACCACACCGGGTGGGACGTCCCGCCCCAGGGCAGGGCGAGCGCGAGCTCGTGCTGTCCGGGGAGAGCCAGCTGGTAGTGGCCGGCGGCGGGGTCCCAGGGCTGGTACTGGTTCTGCTCGAGGTAGTGCGCACCGGACAGCGCGGCGTTGACCAGGATGGTCAGCGTCGAGGCGACGGTCGGGCTGCCGCCCCAGAAGACCGCGATGTCGAGGGTGTCGAGTCCCGGCTTCTCCAGGCACAGCTGGGCGGCGATCTCGCCGGTGGTGTACATGTGCGCGATCCCGGGCGACAGCAGCAGGCCCTTGGCCGCGAAGTCCGCGCCGTAGCGCTCGTCGCAGGTGATCAGCCAGTCCTGCTCACCGGTCGTGTCGACATAGTGGGCCCCGGCGGCCAGGCACGCCTCCACGACCTCCGGTCCGTGCGTGCTGAACGGGCCGACGGTGTTGCAGACCACGGACGCACCGCTGAACAGCTCGGTGAGCGCCTCGACGGAGTGCTCGACCTCGACCACGTCGTGCAGGACCTCGTCGATGCCGGGGATCCGCTCGACGACCTCCTGGACCCGGGTCTTGTCGCGTCCGGCGGCGACGAACGGCAGGTTGTACTCGCGGAGGTACTCGCAGATCAGTCGGCCGGTGTAGCCGGAGGCGCCGTAGACGACGACGGGCTTCTCGGTCATGGAGCTCATCACATCCCCATCCCGCCGTCGACGGGGAGACCGGCCCCGTTGACGAAGCGCGCCGCGTCGGAGACCAGGAAGACCACAGCGTCGGCCATGTCGCCGACCTCGCCGAGCCGGCCCGAGGGCGTCAGCTCGACCACCGCGCCCACTGCCTCCTCGGGCGAGCCGAAGAGTCCGATGCTCGCCACGTCGTTGGCCAGTCCGGCGCCCATGGCGGTCGGCACCAGCCCTGGATAGATGCAGTTGACCCGGACGCCGTACCCGAGCTTGCCGGACTCCATGGCGGCCACCCGGCTCAGCCGGTCGACGCCGGACTTGGTCGCCGAGTAGACCGCGATGCCGGGGAACGCGATGGTCGCGGCAACGGAGGAGACGTTCACGATGGCGCCACCGGTGCCGGCCGCACCGCCGGGCCGCATGGTGCGGAACGCGTGCTTGATGCCCAGCGCGGTGCCGAGCAGGTTGACCTCGAGCTGTCGTCGGACCTGGTCGGGGTCGAGATCGACGATCAGGCTGGTGATCTCGATGCCCGCGTTGTTGACCAGCACGTCGAGACCGCCGAGCTGCTCGGTCGCGCTGGCGACCGCCGCCTCCCAGCTGGCGTCGTCGGTGATGTCGAGGTGCACGGATCCGTGACCGTCCCCGA
>CAXSHL010000045.1:0-32793 GCA_964237315.1 uncultured Nocardioidaceae bacterium | reverse complement strand
GCCATCGCAACGCTCCAATCTCATAGCGTTGCTTCGACCATATGAATCCGCCGGGTCGAAACCATGCATTCCGTCACGGATTACCGGACCGCTTGGCTGGCTGGCTCACCGCTCCTGCAGGAACCCGACCAGGGCCTCGGTGAGGGCGGCCGGGTTGTCCTCAGCCAGGTGGTGTCCCGAGTCGATGGCGGCTCCTCGCAGGTCGGTCGCCCAGGGGCGCCATACCTCCAGCGGGTCGCCGTACAGGTCCTCCATGTCGTCTCGGGTCGACCAAAGGAAGAGCGTCGGGCACCGGACCGTGCGGCCGGCCCGACGGTCCGCCTCCTCGTGCTCACGGTCGACGCCTAGCCCGGCGCGGTAGTCCTCGATCATCGCGCGCACCGTCGTGGGGTCGTGGATGGCCTCGAAGTACTCGCGGTGGTTCTCCTCGCCCATCCGCTCGGGGGACCCGCCGTACCACGCGTCGGGATCGGCGAGGATCGCGCGCTCGGGCTTGTCGGGCTGGGCGAGGAAGAACCAGTGGTACCAGTCGTGGGCGAACTTCGCGTCGCACCTCGCCAGGGCCTCGCTGATCGGCACCCCGTCCATGACCACCAGCCGGCGCACCGCCTCCGGATGGTCGAGGGCGGCCCGCAGGGCCACGTAGCAGCCCCGGTCGTGCCCGACCATCGAGAAGGCGGGATGCCCGAGCCGGCCCATCAGGGCGACCAGGTCCCCGGCCACCGCACGCTTGGACTGCTGCGCGTGGTCCGGGCGTACGACGGCCTTGCCGGATCGGCCGTAGCCGCGCATGTCGGGGCACACGACGGTGAACCCGGCCGACACGAGCAGCGGGGCGACCCGGTGCCAGGTCGCGCCGGTGCGCGGGTGCCCGTGCACCAGGAGCACCGGCGGTCCGCTCCCTCCGTGCCGGACGCGCAGTGCCACCTCGCCCACGTCGACGTGCTCGTCGGTGAAGCCCTCGAACATGCGGGCACCCTAGGCGCAGGCAACCAGGTGGGCGCCCCGGCCCACCTGGCCGGGCGGCTGCAACGGCCGGGTCGTACGGTGGCCGGCATGGAGCACCGAAGCCTCGGCCGGACCGGAATGCAGGTGAGCCCGCTGTGCCTGGGGGCGATGATGTTCGGGGCCTGGGGTGAGCCGGACCACGACACGTCCGTCGGCATCATCCACCGGGCGCTGGACGCCGGCATCAACTTCATCGACACCGCCGACGTCTACTCCCAGGGCGAGTCCGAGACGATCGTCGGCAAGGCGCTGGCCGGCGGCCGCCGCGACGACGTGGTCCTGGCGACGAAGTTCCACGCCCAGATGGGCGTCGACGTCGACGCCCCGATGGGCACCCCGGGAGACCCGAACAAGCGCGGCAACTCCCGACGCTGGATCGTCCGCGAGGTCGAGGACAGCCTGCGGAGACTGCAGACCGACTGGATCGACCTCTACCAGGTGCACCGCCCCGACGTGGACACCGACCTCGAGGAGACGCTGGGTGCCCTGACCGACCTGCAGCGGCAGGGGAAGATCCGGGCCTTCGGCTGCTCGACGTACCCCGCGCACCAGATCGTCGAGAGCCACTGGACGGCCGAGCGCCGCGGGCTGGGCCGGTTCGTGACCGAGCAGCCGCCGTACTCGCTGCTGGTCCGCGGCATCGAGGCCGACGTGCTCCCGGTCTGCGAGAGGCACGGGATGGGTGTGCTGCCCTGGAGCCCGCTGGCGGGCGGCTGGCTCAGCGGAAGGTACCGCAAGGGCCAGGACACGCCGACCTCGCAACGGGCCGAGCGGATGCCCGGGCGCTACGACCTGTCAGTTCCGGCCAACCAGGCCAAGCTGGACGCCGTCGAGGACCTGTCGCTGCTGGCCGAGGAGGCCGGGATCTCGCTGGTGCACCTGGCGCTCGCGTTCGTCCTGCAGCACCCGGCCGTCACGGCGCCGATCATCGGGCCTCGCACCATGGCGCACCTGGAGTCCCAGCTCGGCGCCGCGGACGTGACCCTGTCCAGCGACGTGCTGGACCGGATCGACGAGATCGTCCCGCCGGGCACGACCATCTCCGACTTCGACAAGGGGTATGCCGCGCCCGCACTCGCGGACGCTCGGCTCCGTCGACGTCGCACCGCCTGAGGGGCGGCCGGGAGGCCTCAGGCGGTGGCGTCGAAGGCTGCCGCCACCACGTCGAACGCCTCGGTGAGCAGCGCGTCGCCGATCACCAGCGGCGGCAGGAAGCGCAGCACGTTGCCGTAGGTGCCGGCGGTCAGGGTGACCACGCCCTGGGAGTGGCAGTAGGCGGAGACCGCGCCCGTGCGGGCCGGGTCCGGCGTGCGGCCGTCGGCGGTCACGATCTCGGCGGCCATCATCGCCCCCCGGCCCCGGATGTCCCCGAGGCCGTCGTGCTTGTCCGCGATGGACCGTAGGCGCTCGGTGACCAGTGCGCCGATCTCGCGGGCCCGGCCCGGCAGGTCGAGCTCCGCCATGGTCTGCATGGATCCCAGTGCCGCCGCGCAGGCGACCGGGTTGCCGCCGTAGGTCCCGCCGAGGCCGCCGACGTGCACCGCGTCCATGATCTCCGCGCGACCGGTGACCGCCGACAGCGGCAGCCCGCCGGCGATCCCCTTCGCCAGGGTGATCAGATCGGGGACCACGCCCTCGTGGTCGCAGGCGAACCAGTCGCCGGTGCGGCAGAAGCCGCTCTGGATCTCGTCGGCGACGAACACGATGCCGTTGGCCGCGGTCCACTCGCGCAGCCGCGGGAGGAAGCCCTCGGCCGGCACCACGAACCCGCCCTCGCCGAGGATCGGCTCGATCACCAGGCAGGCGAGGTTGGCGGCGCCCACCTGCTTCTCCAGCACGTCGATCGCCCGGTCGGCGGCCGCAGCACCGGTGATCTCCACGGGCTCGCGGAACGGGTAGGACATCGGGGCGCGGTAGATCTCCCCGGCGAACGGGCCGAAGCCGGCCTTGTAGGGCATCGACTTCGCGGTCATCGCCATGGTGAGGTTCGTGCGGCCGTGGTAGGCGTGGTCGACGACCGCCACGGCGTCCCGTCCGGTGAAGGCGCGGGCCACCTTGACGGCGTTCTCGACCGCCTCGGCCCCCGAGTTCAGCAGCGCCGACCTCTTCTCGTGGTCGCCCGGCGTCAGCTCGGCGAGCCGCTCGCACACATCGACGTAGACGTCGTACGGCGTGACCATGAAGCAGGTGTGGGTGATCTGCTGGACCTGCTCGATCACCCGGTCCACGACGTGCGGGGCCGAGTTGCCGACGCTGGCGACCGCGATCCCCGAGCCGAGGTCGATGAGCGAGTTGCCGTCGACGTCCAGCAGGACGCCCCCGCCGGCGGCCTCGACGAACACCGGCAACGCGGTCGACACGCCCTTGGCCACGTGCTTGGCGCGCCGGGCGAACTTCTCCTTCGAGAGCGGCCCCGGGATCTCGGTGACCAGCCGTCGCTCCTGGGGCAGGTCCGGCCCGCCGCGGGCACCGGTGCCGGCCTGGTCGGGCGTGCTGGGCGAGGTGGTCTGGGTCGTCGAAGTCTGGGTCGTCGAGGTCTGGGTCACGCGGGCCAGCCTAGTCACGGGTCCGCCTCGGAGCCATCGGTGCGCACGGCCTCCCGAGCGTCCGGCGGACCGTCCGGCAGGATGGTCCGATGACACCTCGCCGCGACGTCGTCATCCTCGGCTCCACCGGGTCGATCGGCACCCAGGCGCTGGACCTGGTGCGGGCCCGTCCGGACCGGTTCCGGGTCGTCGCCCTGACCGCCGGCGGCGGGCAGCCGGAGGCTTTCCGCGCCCAGGTCGAGGAGTTCCGGCCGGGCTTCGCCGGTCTCGGCGAGGAGGCCTCGGTGGAGGCGGCCGGCCGCGAGTGCGACGTGGTCCTGAACGGGATCACGGGAGCCGTCGGGCTGCGACCGACGCTCGCCGCCCTGGACGCCGGAAACACGCTGGCACTCGCCAACAAGGAGTCGCTGATCATCGGCGGACCCGTCGTCACCGGCCGCGCGAAGCCGGGCCAGATCGTGCCGGTCGACTCCGAGCACAGTGCCGTGGCCCAGTGCCTGCGCGGCGGCCGGGGCGAGGAGGTACGGCGCCTTGTGCTGACCGCGAGCGGGGGACCGTTCCGGGGGCGGGCCCGCGACGACCTGCACGACGTCACCGTCGAGCAGGCACTCGCGCACCCGACCTGGTCGATGGGTCCGGTGGTGACCATCAACTCCGCGACGCTGGTCAACAAGGGCCTGGAGGTCATCGAGGCGCACCTGCTCTTCGACATCCCGTTCGACCGGATCGAGGTGGTCGTGCACCCCACCTCCGTCGTGCACTCGATGGTGGAGTTCCACGACGGCTCCACGCTCGCCCAGGCCTCCCCGCCCACGATGCGCATCCCGCTCGCGCTCGGGCTGGGGTGGCCGGACCGGCTGGCGAACGTCGCGCCTCCGGTGGACTGGACGACGCCGTCGGCGTGGGAGTTCCTGCCCCTCGACGACGAGGCCTTCCCCGCGGTGCGGCTGGCCCGCGAGGCAGGAGCTCGCGGCGGGACGGCGCCGGCGGTCTACAACGGGGCCAACGAGGTGTGCGTCACGGCGTTCCTGTCCGGTGAGATGAGGTTCACCGACATCGTCCCCACCATCGAGCGTGTCCTGTCCCGGCACGACGTACCCTCGAGGGAGAAGGATCTGACCGTCGAGGACGTGCTCGCGGCGGACGGCTGGGCCCGCACCCAGGCCCGGCTCGAGCAGGAGGACCGCACCGGATGACCGCGCTGACGTACGTCCTCGGCGTGCTGCTGTTCGTCGTCGGGGTGGCCGCCTCCATCGGGCTGCACGAGCTCGGCCACCTGCTCCCGGGCAAGCTCTTCGACGTCAAGATCACGCAGTACTTCGTCGGCTTCGGTCGCACCATCTGGTCGCGACGCCGTGGTGAGACCGAGTACGGCCTCAAGGCGGTCCCGCTCGGGGGCTACGTCAAGCTGGTCGGGATGCTGCCGCCCGGCCCGGGCAGCGACCAGCACACCGTCCGGCCCTCGAACACCGGCATGTTCACCCAGCTGATGAGCGACGCCCGCGCCGCGGAGTACGAGCTGGTCGAGGAGGGCGACGAGAACCGGCTGTTCTACCGGCTCGCGTGGTGGAAGAAGATCATCATCATGGCGTCCGGGGTGCTGACCAACCTGGTCATCGCGTTCGTGCTGTTCGCCATCGTGTTCATGGGCCACGGCATCGCCACCGCCACCACCACCGTCTCGACGGTCTCCCAGTGCGTGATCGCGGTGACCAAGCAGAACGCCGACCAGCCGCAGCGCGCGTGCACGGCGAAGGACCCCGAGGCGCCGGCGAAGGCGGCCGGCATCCTGCCCGGGGACCGGATCGTGTCCTTCAACGGCCGACCCGTCGAGAAGTGGACCGACCTGCAGAAGGCCATCCGCGGCAACGAGGACGGCTCCGCCGTGATCGGCGTCGTGCGCGACGGCAACCGGCTGACGCTGCGCACCAGCACCACCGTCTCCACCAGGGTCGACCCCGACAACCCGGAGCGGATCACCCGCAGCGGGTTCCTCGGGGTCAGTCCGACCGGCAAGAACGTCCGTCAGGGGCCCGGCTACGTCGTGGACACGATGGCGTCCGGCACCTGGGCCACGGTCAAGGCGCTGGGCACCCTGCCCGTGAAGGTCTACCACGTGGGCAGGGCCGCCCTGGGGCTGGAGAAGCGGGACGCGAACGGGCCGATGAGCGTGGTCGGCGCCGGCCGGGTCGCCGGCGAGATGACCTCGGCGCAGGAGGTCCCCGCCTCGGACCGGTTCTTCAGCGTCCTGCTGCTGATCGCGGGCCTGAACCTGTTCCTCGGCATGTTCAACCTGGTCCCTCTGCCTCCGCTGGACGGCGGCCCGATCGCCACCACCTTGTTCGAGGCCGCGCGGCGCGGCATCGCCCGGCTGCGCCACAAGCCCGATCCCGGCTTCGTGGACAGCGCGAAGCTGCTGCCGGTCACCTACGTGATGGCCGGCGTCATCCTGCTCGCCAGCCTGGTGCTGATCTACGCCGACATCGTCGCCCCCGTCAGCCTGAGCTAGCCGCCCCCCTCCATCCATCTCATCAGAACCGACGCACACGAAGGACGCAGATGACCACCGTCAACCTCGGCATGCCGGCCGCACCACCGCCGGTGCTCGCAGCCCGCCGCCGGAGCCGCCAGATCAAGGTGGGCAAGGTGCTCGTCGGCGGTGACGCTCCTGTCTCCGTGCAGTCGATGACCACCACGCTGACCTCGGACGTGAACACCACCCTGCAGCAGATCGCCGAGCTCACCGCGGCCGGCTGCGACATCGTGCGGGTCGCCTGCCCCTCCCAGGACGACGCGGACGCGCTGGCCGAGATCGCCCAGCACTCGCAGCTCCCGGTGATCGCCGACATCCACTTCCAGCCGAAGTACGTCTTCGCCGCCATCGACGCGGGCTGCGCCGCCGTCCGCGTCAACCCGGGCAACATCCGCAAGTTCGACGACCAGGTCAAGCAGATCGCGCAGGCCGCCAAGGACCGGGGTACGTCGATCCGGATCGGCGTCAACGCGGGCAGCCTGGACAAGCGGGTCTTCGAGAAGTACGGCAAGGCCACGCCCGAGGCGCTCGTCGAGTCCGCCGTGTGGGAGGCCTCGCTGTTCGAGGAGCACGACTTCCACGACTTCAAGATCTCGGTCAAGCACAACGACCCGGTGGTCATGGTGCAGGCCTACGAGATGCTCGCCGAGCGCGGCGACTGGCCGCTGCACCTCGGGGTCACCGAGGCGGGTCCCGCCTTCCAGGGCACCATCAAGTCCGCGGTCGCGTTCGGATCCCTGCTCTCGCGCGGCATCGGCGACACCATCCGCGTCTCCCTGTCCGCCCCTCCCGTCGAGGAGGTCAAGGTCGGCATCCAGATCCTGCAGTCCCTGAACCTGAGGCCCCGCAAGCTGGAGATCGTCTCCTGCCCGTCCTGCGGCCGGGCCCAGGTGGACGTCTACAAGCTGGCCGACGAGGTCACCGCCGGCCTCGACGGCCTCGAGGTGCCGCTGCGGGTCGCGGTCATGGGCTGCGTCGTCAACGGTCCGGGCGAGGCCCGGGAGGCCGACCTCGGCGTCGCCTCCGGCAACGGCAAGGGCCAGATCTTCGTGCGGGGCGAGGTCGTCAAGACCGTGCCCGAGTCGCAGATCGTGGAGACGCTGATCGAGGAGGCGATGCGGATCGCCGAGGGGATGGAGCCGGTCGAGGACGCCGTCGGCGGCGCCACGGTCACGGTCAGCTGACCGGTCAGGCCCCGTTCCAGCGGTACTCCACCTCGGGGCGTCCGCTGCCGCCGTACCGCACGGTGCGCTCGGCCATCGACTCCGCGGCGAGGTACTCCAGGTAGCGGCGGGCGGTGACGCGTGAGGCACCCAGGGTGGCCGCCACCTCCGACGCGGAGCGGGCCTCCTGGGACGCCCGCAGGGCGCTGGTCACGTCGCGCAGGGTGTCCGCGCTCATCCCCTTGGGCAGCGACGTCGCTGCGTTGGCCGTGCGGAGCGTGCCCAGCATCCGGTCCACGTCGGCCTGCCCGACGCTGTCGGTGGCCGCGAGGCGCTCGCGGTAGTCGGCGTACTGGTCGAGCTTGGCCCGGAAGCCGGCGTAGGTGAACGGCTTGAGCAGGTAGAGCACGACCCCCTGGGCCACCGCGCGCTTGACCACCTCGACGTCGCGGGCGGCGGTCACCGCGATCACGTCGCACAGGTGGCCCTCCGAGCGGATCGTCCGCAGCAGCCCGAGCCCGTGCCCGTCCGGCAGGTTCATGTCGAGCAGGACGAGGTGCACGTCCGGCTCCGACCGCAGCAGCCGCAGCGCCTCCACCGACGACCGCGCGACCCCCGCCACCTCGAACCCCGCCGTACGACGGACGTAGGCCGCATGGGCCTGCGCGGACAGCTCGTCGTCCTCCACGACGAGCACCCGCACGTCCGAGGCCGCGGCCACCTCAGCCCACCTCCTGGGGCCGGGCGGCATCGTCCGTGGTGACCCGCTCCGGGTCATCGGCCCGGTCATCGGTCGGGTCCCCGATCCGGATCACGAAGCGTGCGCCACCGAGGTCTGAGGTGCCGACCTCGATCCGGCCGTCGTACTTGCGGACCGCCTGGACCACCAGTGCCAGCCCGAGCCCGCGGCCCACAGGGCCGTCGGCGGTCTTGGTCGACCAGCCGCGCTCGAAGACCTGCTCGGCGACCTCGGGTGCCAGGCCCGCACCGGAGTCCGAGACGCGCAGCCACAGGGAGCGCGGCGAGCCGGTCACCTCGACCACGATGACCCGCGTCGAGGCCTCGCTGACCGCGTCGATGGCGTTGTCGATGAGGTTGCCGAGCATGGTGACGGCGTCGCGCTGCTCCACCGGGATCCCCGTCACCGCGCTGCTGTCCCCGAGCCGCAGCTGCACCCCCCGCTCCGCCGCCTGCGCTGTCTTGCCCAGCAGCAGCGCGGACACGACCGGGTCGGAGACCGAGCCGACCACCCGGTCCGTCAGCAGCTGCGCGACCTCGAGCTCCTCGGTGGCGAAGTCCAGGGCGTCCTCGGTGCGGCCCATCTCCACCAGGGAGACCACCGTGTGCAGCCGGTTGGCGGCCTCGTGGTTCTGGGAGCGCAGCGACTCGGCGAGGCCGCGGACGGTGTCCAGCTCACCCGCGACCGCCTGGATCTCCGTGTGGTCGCGCAGCGTCACCACCGAGCCCACCTCGTGACCCTGCCAGGTGGCCGGGGCCATGTTCACCACCAGCACCGCGTCGTCGACCAGGTGGATCTCGTCGGGTCTGTGGTCGGTGGACAGCACGGCCCGGGTCAGCGACTCCGGCAGCCCGAGGTCGGCGACCGGCCGGCCGATCGCGGACTCGTCGAGACTGAGCAGCCGTCTGGCCTCGACGTTGACCAGCTGCACCCGGCCCTCGGTGTCCACCAGCAGCAGCCCCTCCCGTACGGCGTGCAGCACCGCGTCGTAGTACTCGTACATCCGGGTGATCTCGGCCTCTCCCATGCCGTGGGTCTGCCGTCGCAGCCGGCGGCTGATCAGCCACGCGCCCAGCAGCCCGACGGCGAGGATCACCACCGCGGCCAGCGCGATGGTCGGCAGCCGACTGACCAGTGCGTCCTGGATGCGCTGGGTCGTGATGCCCACCGAGACGAGCGCCACCACCCGGGAGCCGGGACCGCCGGCGAACACCGGCACGACCGCGCGCATCGAGGGGCCCAGGGTGCCGGTGTACTCCTGCGTGAACGGCCGGCCCTGCGGGGCGCCTCCGAGGTCCCCGATGAACCGGCCACCGATCTGCGAGGGGTCGGGGTGGGAGTAGCGGGTCCGGTCCAACGACATCACGACCACAAAGTCGGTGCCGGAGTCCCGTCGTACCCGCTCCGCGAACGGCTGGATCGCCGCCGAGGGGTCCGGGCCGCCCAGCGCCCGGCGCACCTGCGGGGTGTCGGCGACCGACACCGCCACGGCCAGGGCCCGGTCCCTCGCCCCGGCGAGCTGGCTGCGCCGCGCGTCGACGTAGGCGAGCGAGACCGCTCCGGCGACGACGACCAGCACCGTGAGGACCTGCAGCAGCAGGATCTGTCGGGCGACGGGACCGGGCCGGATGGACACGACGGCATTCTCGCCCCATCCAGGTCAGACGCGCGTGAACACAACGAACGCAATCGTGACGGCGGTCACAGATGTCGGGCAGGCTCTTCCCAGCCCCGACGTTCCTGTGGAGGAAACCCATGTCATCCATGTCCAGCTCGCAGAGCAGCCCACCCCCGGCCGACGCCGCACCAGCACCGAAGAAGGACCGCTCGCACTTCCTCTACATGGCGGTGATCGTGGCGGTCGTCCTGGGCATCGCCCTGGGCCTCATCGCCCCCGACTTCGCCGTCAAGCTCAAGCCGATCGGCACCGCCTTCGTGGCGCTGATCAAGATGATGATCTCCCCGGTCATCTTCTGCACGATCGTGCTGGGCGTCGGCTCGGTGGCCAGCGCGGCCCACGTCGGCAAGGTCGGCAGCCTGGCGCTCGGCTACTTCGTGACCATGTCCACCGTCGCGCTGACCATCGGCCTGGTGGTCGGCAACCTGATCCACCCCGGCTCCGGGCTCCACCTGACCCCCGACGTGGCCAAGGCCGGTGCGGAGCAGGCCTCCGAGGCCGGCGGGAGCACCACGGACTTCCTGCTGCACATGATCCCCACGACCCTGGTCTCCGCATTGACCGAGGGCGAGGTGCTCCAGACCCTGCTCGTCGCGCTGCTCGTCGGCTTCGCGGTGCAGGCGATGGGTCGCGCCGGCAAGCCGGTCATCCGCGGCGTCGAGCACATCCAGCGGGTCGTCTTCCGGGTGCTGGCCATGATCATGTGGGCCGCCCCGATCGGTGCCTTCGGAGCGATCGCCGCCGTCGTCGGCGAGACCGGGGTCGACGCCCTCAAGAGCCTGGCCATCTTGATGGTCGCCTTCTACATCACCTGCTTCCTGTTCGTGTTCGTGGTCCTCGGCACCATCCTCAAGGTGGCGACCGGGGTCAACATCCTCTCGCTGTTCAAGTACCTCGCCCGCGAGTTCCTGCTGATCCTCTCCACGTCCTCCTCCGAGTCGGCCCTGCCGCGGGTGATGGCGAAGATGGAGCATGCCGGCGTCGACCAGACGACGGTCGGCGTGGTGATCCCGACCGGCTACTCGTTCAACCTCGACGGCACCGCGATCTACCTGACCATGGCGTCGCTGTTCATCGCGGAGGCGCTCGGCAAGCCGCTGGCGATCGGCGAGCAGATCTCGCTGCTGGTGTTCATGATCATCGCCTCCAAGGGCGCCGCCGGGGTCACCGGAGCCGGCATCGCCACCCTCGCCGGCGGGTTGTCCTCGCACCGTCCCGAGCTGCTCGACGGGGTCGGGCTGATCGTCGGCATCGACCGCTTCATGTCCGAGGCGCGTGCGCTGACCAACTTCGCCGGCAACGCCGTCGCCACGGTCCTGGTCGGCACCTGGACCGACAGCATCGACCGCGAGCAGCTCGACGCGGTGCTCGCGGGCGACCGGCCCTTCGACGAGACGACGATGCTCGACGACCACTCCGAGCCCGAGCGCCTGGAGGACTCGACCGCGACGACGACGAAGGCGCCCGTCGACGCGTAGGCTCCGCGTGTGCTCCGGACACAGCAGGGCCTGCGGCTCCTGGGACCTGCCGACCTGCCCGCGGTGCGCGAGCTGACAGCCCGGGACCCGGTGGTCAACGTCTTCGTCGACTACCGGGCCCGGCTCACCTCTCTGGACACCCGCTGGCTGGGGGGCGAGGTGTGGGGCTACGAGGTGGACGGCGAGCTCGTCTCGGCATGTCACGCCGCCGCCAACCTCGTCCCGGTGGAGGCGACCCCCGACGCGGTGGCCGCCTTCGCCCAGCGGGCCGTGTCGGCACCCCGGCGCTGCGCCACGATCGTGGGGCCGGACCGGACCGTCGCCGAGCTGTGGCAGCTGCTCGAGCCGCACTGGGCGCCGGCCCGCGAGATCCGCTGGGAGCAGCCGCACCTGCAGATCTCCGGTCCCCCTGCGACGGCTCCGGACCCGTTGGTACGACGCACCGGCCAGTCCGACCTGCCGGCGCTGTACCCGGCGTGCGTGGCGATGTACACCGAGGAGGTGGGCGTCTCCCCGGAGCTTGGTGGCAACGCCGACCTCTACCGCGCGCGGGTCTCCCAGCTCGTCGCGAAGGGCTGGTCCTTCGCCCGCATCGAGGACGGCCGGGTGGTGTTCAAGGCCGAGGTGGCCGCCGCTTCGCCGTACGCCTGCCAGATCCAGGGTGTCTACGTGGACCCGCCCCGCCGCGGTGAGGGGCTCGCGGCCGCCGGGATGGCCGCCGTCGTCACCCTCGCGCTGCGCGACATCGCGCCGGTGGTGTCGCTCTACGTCAACGAGCACAACGACCCGGCGCGGCGGGCCTACCAGGGGGCCGGTTTCGAGCAGACCGCCACCTTCGCCACGGTGATGTTCTAGAGCCGGCCCGCGCGGGCCGACAACTGTGGTGCGGGCTGTCGGCGGGGCCGGTTAGCCTTGCCGACATGATCATCCGGATGTCCAGCCTGTTCGTGCGCACGCTGCGGGAGGACCCTGCCGACGCCGAGGTGCCGAGCCACCGGCTGCTCGTCCGCGCGGGCTACGTCCGGCGCGCAGCCCCGGGGATCTACTCCTGGCTGCCGCTCGGGCTGCGCGTGCTGCGCAACATCGAGAGGATCGTCCGGGAGGAGATGGACGGCATCGGTGCGCAGGAGCTGCAGTTCCCCGCGCTGCTGCCCCGCGAGCCCTACGAGGCGTCCGGCCGCTGGACGCAGTACGGCGACGGCATCTTCCGGCTCAAGGACCGCAAGGGCGGCGACTACCTGCTGGGGCCCACCCACGAGGAGATGTTCACCCTCGCGGTCAAGGACCTCTACTCCTCCTACAAGGACCTGCCGGTCTGGCTCTACCAGATCCAGACGAAGTACCGCGACGAGGCACGGCCCCGCGCCGGCATCCTGCGCGGTCGCGAGTTCGTGATGAAGGACTCCTACTCCTTCGACGTGACCGACGAGGGGCTGGAACGCTCCTACGAGGCGCACCGCGCCGCCTACGTCAAGACCTTCGACCGGCTCGGGTTCGACTACGTCATCGTGCGGGCGATGTCCGGTGCCATGGGCGGCTCCCGGTCCGAGGAGTTCCTGGCCACCGCCGAGAACGGCGAGGACACCTACGTGCGGTGCAGCACGTGCGACTACGCGGCGAACGTCGAGGCCGTCCAGGTGCGCCCGCCCGACCCCGTGCCCTACGACGACGCGCCCGCAGCGCACGCCGAGCAGACCCCGGACACGCCCACCATCGACACCCTGGTCCGCCACCTCAACGAGGCGTTCCCCCGCGAGGACCGGGCCTGGCACGCCGGCGACACGCTGAAGAACGTGCTGGTGGTGTTCCGGCACCCCGACGGCACGCGCGAGCCGGTCGCGATCGGGCTGCCCGGGGACCGCGCTGTAGACGAGAAGCGGCTCGGCGGCCAGCTCGAGCCCATCGAGGTCGACGCGTTCGAGGACAAGGACTTCGCCGCGCACCCCGAGCTGGCGAAGGGCTACATCGGCCCCGGCGTGCTGGGGGAGAAGAACGCCTCGGGCATCCGCTACCTCGTCGACCCGCGGGTCGTCGAGGGCACCCGTTGGGTCACCGGGGCCGACGTCAGCGGCTCCCACGTGCTCGACCTGGTGGCCGGGCGCGACTTCACGCCCGACGGCACCGTCGAGGCCGCCGAGGTCCGGGACGGCGACCCCTGCCCCCGCTGCCACGCGAACGGCGCCACCGGCACCCTGCACACCGCCCGCGGCATCGAGATGGGCCACATCTTCGCCCTCGGCCGCACGTACGCCGACGCGCTCGGCCTGCAGGTGCTGGACGAGAACGGCAAGCTCGTGACGGTCACCATGGGGTCCTACGGCATCGGGGTCTCCCGGGCCGTCGCGGCGATCGCGGAGAACACCCACGACGATCTCGGCCTGGTCTGGCCCCGGGAGGTCGCCCCCGCCGACGTCCACCTGGTGGCGACCGGCAAGGACGCCTCCGTCTTCGACACCGCGTCCGGCATCGCGGTCGAGCTGACCGCCCGCGGGCTGACGGTGCTCTACGACGACCGCGTGAAGGTCTCGCCCGGCGTGAAGTTCAAGGACGCCGAGCTGATCGGCGTGCCCACCATCGTCGTGGTCGGCAAGGGGCTGGTCGACGGCGTCGTGGAGGTCAAGGACCGGGCGTCTGGGGAGCGGGAGGACGTCCCGGTGGGCGACGTGGTCGACTACGTCGTCCGCACCGTGTGCGAGCCGGTCGGCAACCCCATCTCGGAGGCGTGAGCGCCCGGTGAATGAGGAGCGTGAGGAGCCGACGGGTGAGGTGCCGCTGCGCGCGGTGATCTTCGACTGGGGTGGCACGCTGACGCCGTGGCGCACCATCGACTTCGAGGAGGAGGCGCGCGCGCTCGCGGCGGCCGCCCTCGACGGGGACGACGACGCGCACCACCGCCTCGGCGCGGCGGTGCAGCAGGTCTGGGGCCGCTCCCGCGACGACCACACGAGCGCCACGGTCGCGGACATCTTCCTCGAGGCCGGGCTCACCCACGACGAGGAGCTGCTGGTCGGCTACCGCGACTTCTGGTCGCCGCACACCTTCACCGACCCAGACGTGCTGCCGCTGTTCAGCAGGCTGCGGCTGGACGGCCTCAAGGTCGGGGTGCTGTCCAACACCGTCTGGCCGCGGGCCTGGCACGAGGAGTTCTTCGAGCGCGACGGCGTCCTGGACCTGATCGACGGTGCCGTCTACACCAGCGAGATCCCGTGGACCAAGCCGTCGCCGGAGGCGTTCCGGGCGGCCATGGAGGCGGTCGGCGTCGAGGACCCGGCGGCCTGCGTCTTCGTCGGCGACCGGCTCTTCGACGACATCTGGGGCGCAGCGGCGGTCGGCATGCGGACCATCCACGTGCCGCACAGCGACATCCCCGCCGAGCAGGTCGGGCACACCGAGGGTGAGCCGGACGCCGTGGTCGAGCAGCTCGCCCACGTCTACGACGTGGTCAAGGCCTGGCGCAGCTCGACCTAGCCCCCTCGACCCGGCGCATCTGCACGCCGGCACCCCGTCGAGTTGGGGCCTCTGCAAGCGAGGACCGGCCGACGCTAGAGCTCTGGGGCGCCGGGGAAGGCGGCCGGCGCCCCGCCGAAGGACAGCTCGCGCACGGCGGTGTCGGTCAGCGCGTCGAGGGCCCAGGCCCGGTCGGCGCGCGAGGTGCTGCCGACGGCTGCTGCATAGACGGCCGCGCAGCGCCGCTCGGTCAGCAGCGCCCCTGCCTGGAGCTCCGCCGGGGTGCGGCTGGCGTTGGGCAGCTGGTAGCTGAGGTCGGCGGCCACCGGATCGCCTCCTGCCGCGCGCACCATCGCGGTCAGCTGGTCCCGGCGGCCCCGGTGGGTGGCGTAGGCAGACGTCAGCCGGCCGGCCAGCACCGGCTCCTTCGACGACGACACGCGGCCACCCAGCACGCCGTACACGTAGACCGCGGCATGCTCACCCGCCAGGGCCTGCTGCAGCGCCTGCAGCGGTGTCAACGAGCGTCCTGAGTGGTGGCCGAGGAGGCGGCAGCAGCGAGCTGTGCTGCGGCCGCGGCCATGCTGCCCAGCGCGCGCGCGAAGGCGCCGCTCTGGGCTGCCAGCGCACTGCGCCGGTCGGCGCGGGCCAGCCGGTCCTCGGCCCGGGCCAGGGCCGCCAGTGCCGCGACCGGGGAGGCGGGCACGGGGTGTGCGTGCCGTGGTGTCCGGGTCGGCCGGGACCCCGGGGGCACAGCGGAGGCGAGCAGCCGCACGTGGTCCAGGTGGGCCGTCCGGGCACCGCTCAGCCGGTCGTGGAGACGTGGGTGTTCGCGCCCGACGGCGAGCACCCGGTCCAGCATCGCCTGCTCGGCGCCGAGGACCGTCGCGGCGAGGCGCACGTCGGGCTGCACCGTGACCGCCTGCCGGCTGGTGGCAGTGGCGGACGGGCTGGGGTCCGGCCGTCCGGGCCCCGGCTGGTCGGAGGTGCAGCCCGATGCCGTCCACGCCGTCACCCCGGCGGCACCGGCCAGGCCGACCAGCGTGGTGCGGCGCGACACGGGCCGGGACACGGCGTCGGGGGTCGGCACGCATCCGAGCCTAACCACCTCGGGCGCCCGCTAGTGTGGACGGAGGCCGCGCGCCAGCAGCCGGCCTGTCGGCCGGCGCACCACACAGCAGCACCACAACATCAGAGCAGGGAGGAACCCGTGAGCATCCAACACACCCGGGACCGCCTTGCCGAGGAGCTCACCGGCCCCCTGTCGGCGGCCGGTCTGGACCTCGAGGCGGTCGAGCTCACCCAGGCCGGCAAGCGCCGCATGCTGCGGGTGGCCGTGGACCAGGACGGCGGGGTCACGCTCGACGACATCGCCGAGGCGACCCGTGAGGTGTCCCGCATCCTCGACGACTCCGACGTGATGGGGTCTGCGCCGTACACCCTCGAGGTGACCTCGCCGGGCATCGACCGGCCGCTGGCCCACCCGCGGCACTGGCGCCGCAACCGGGGCCGCCTCGTGAAGGCGACGCTCACCGACGGCCGGGTCGTCACCGGCCGGGTGGCGGACAGCGACGACACGCGGGCCGTCCTCGAGGTGGAGGTCGACGCCGGCCGCCCCAAGCAGCACCGGTTCGGGCAGCAGGAGGTCGCCCTCGAGCAGCAGGAGGTCGTCTTCGACGACGTGGCGAAGGCCAAGGTCCAGATCGAGTTCAACCGGAAGGACGCCTGAGCAGCCATGGACATCGACATGAACATCCTGCGGGTGCTGGAGCGCGAGAAGGAGATCTCCTTCGACATCCTGGTCGAGGCCATCGAGCAGGCGCTGCTGACGGCGTACCACAAGTCGCCCGGCGCCCAGCCGACCGCCCGCGTCCTGCTGGACCGCAAGAGCGGACACGTGACGGTGCTCGCCGCGGAGACCGACGAAGAGGGCGCCATCCTCTCTGAGTTCGACGACACGCCCGACGGCTTCGGGCGGATCGCGGCGACCACGGCCAAGCAGATCATGCTGCAGCGGCTCCGGGACGCGGAGGACGACATCAAGTTCGGTGAGTTCTCCGGCAAGGAGGGCGACATCATCTCCGGGGTCATCCAGCAGGGCCGCGACCCCCACGACGTGATGGTCGACCTCGGCCGGCTGGAGGCGCTGCTGCCCTCAGGCGAGCAGGTGCCGGGCGAGAACTACGAGCACGGGACCCGCATCAAGTGCCTGGTGATCTCGGTGCGCAAGGGCATGCGGGGCCCGCAGGTGATGCTGTCGCGTTCGCACCCGAGCCTGGTCAAGAAGCTGTTCGCGCTGGAGGTCCCGGAGATCGCCGACGGCACCGTCGAGGTGTGCGCCATCGCCCGGGAGGCCGGTCACCGGACCAAGCTCTCGGTGCGTACGTCGGTCCCGGGCGTCAACGCCAAGGGCTCGTGCATCGGCCCGATGGGACAGCGGGTGCGGGCGGTGATGAACGAGCTGCACGGGGAGAAGATCGACATCGTCGACTACTCCGACGACCCCGCCGAGCTGGTCGCCCACGCCTTGTCACCGGCGCGGGTGAGCAGCGTGCAGATCGTGGACCTCGCAGCCCGGTCCGCCCGCGTCATCGTGCCGGACTACCAGCTGTCGCTGGCGATCGGCAAGGAGGGCCAGAACGCGCGCCTGGCGGCCCGCCTCACCGGCTGGCGCATCGACATCCGGTCCGACGAGGCCCCGCCTGAGCCGGTGGTGCCGGTGGCACCGCCGATCGAGGAGAACGCCGAGCAGTGAGCTCCGGTTCGGCTCCGGGCGTCGCAGCGGCTAGACTTGCCTGCGGTTCGCCACCGCAGCTGGAAGCCGGGAGGGTGACATGTCCTCTCGACCGAGCGTCCGCACCTGCGTAGGCTGTCGGGAGCGAGCCACGAAGTTCGAGTTGCTGCGAGTCGTCGCCAGTGACCGGGGAGCAGGCCTGGAGGTCGTCCCCGATCCCGCGCGGCGGGCACCCGGCCGGGGGGCGCACCTGCACCCCACCCCCGAGTGCCTGACACTCGCACTCCGCCGACGAGCCTTTCCCAGGGCCCTCAAGACCGAGGGCTCGCGGGGCCGGCTCGCCACGACGGCGGTCGAGGACTTCATCGACCAGGCACAGACCGAGCAGAACTCAGACAGAAATTGGAGCAGCAGCTCATGAGCACTCGATGAGTACTTTCCGATGAGCGTGCACACCAGCTAACGGTCCGGCCAGCCCCGAGGGGGGCACCCAGGCTCGGACCAGAAGGAGAAGCGTGGCTAAGGTCCGAGTCCACGAGCTCGCCAAAGAGCTCGGAGTGGAGAGCAAGGTCGTCCTGACCAAGCTCAAAGACATGGGGGAGTTCGTCAAGTCGGCGTCGTCGACGGTCGAGCCCCCGGTCGTGAAGAAGTTCAAGGACACGTTCGGTGACGAGCTGAGGTCCAACGGCACGACGGCGAGCGCGGCGCCAGCGGCACCGGCCGCCCCGGTGACCACGCAGGCGACCACCCAGGCGGCACCGGCCGCCCAGGCACCTGCCCAGGCGGCAGCGGCACCGCAGACGTCCGCTCCGGCGGCACAGACCGCGCCGGCCGCTGGCTCCGCGGCTGCTCCGGCAGCCGGAGCCTCGAGGGCGGGGATCCGCCCCGGACCGCGCCCGGGCCCGAAGGCACCCGAGGCACCCGAGGTCCCGGTGACCCCTGCCGCCCAGGCGCCGGCACCGGTCGTCCCGGCCACGCCGGCACCCGCGCCCCGCACCGAGGCGCCGGCCGTGTCGGCCCCGGCGGCGAGCGCGGCTCCCGCCGACGGCACGGAGACCGTCCGTCGTCCCGGGCCGCCGCCGGCCCGCCCGGCGGCACGCCCGCAGCCGAACCGTCCGGGCTCTCCTCGTCCGGGCAACAACCCCTTCGCGCCGAGCCAGGGCATGGGTCGCCGCCCGGCGCCTCGTCCCGGTGCCGAGCCGGCTCCCGCGGCGGGCGACAGCCGTCCCCCGCGTCCGCCGTCCGCCCGTGACGGCAGCGCTCCTCCGCGTCCCGGTGGGGCGCCGAGCCCCGGCCGTCCGGGCATGCCCCGGCCCAACCCGGCGATGATGCCGAAGTCGCCGGCCGCCTTCGGTGGCGGCCCCGGTGGACGTCCCGCGCCCGGCGCCGGTCGCGGTGGTCCGCCTGGACGCAGCGGTCCGGGTGCCGGTCGTCCCGGCGCGCCGAGCCGCAGCGGAGCGCCCGGCGCCGGTGGCGGCGGAGCTCCCGGTGGTGGGTTCGCCGGTCGTCCCGGCGGCGGGGGTGGCGGGCGCCCCGGCGCCGGCCGGCCCGGTCAGCGTGGACAGACCCAGGGCGCCTTCGGGCGACCCGGTGGTCCGTCGCGGCGCGGTCGCAAGTCCAAGCGCGCGCGTCGTCAGGAGTTCGAGCAGATGCAGGCGCCGACGATCGGTGGCGTGCGCGTCCGCAAGGGCGACGGCGAGACCGTCCGCCTGGCGCGTGGCTCGTCGCTGACCGACTTCGCCGACAAGATCGGCGTCGACGCGGCAGCCCTGGTCCAGATGCTGTTCAGCCTCGGTGAGATGGTCACCGCGACCGAGTCGGTCAACGAGGCCACTCTCGAGCTGCTGGGCGAGGAGCTCAACTACGTCATCGAGGTCGTATCCCCCGAGGACGAGGACCGCGAGCTGCTGGAGTCCTTCGACCTCGAGTTCGGCGAGGACGAGGGCGGCGAGGAGGACCTCGTCGTGCGGCCGCCGGTCGTCACCGTCATGGGTCACGTCGACCACGGCAAGACGAAGCTCCTGGACGCGCTGCGCAACGCCAACGTCGTCGCCAAGGAGGCCGGTGGGATCACCCAGCACATCGGCGCCTACCAGGTGGCGACCGAGGTGGACGGCAACGACCGTCGGATCACCTTCATCGACACCCCGGGTCACGAGGCGTTCACCGCCATGCGTGCTCGTGGTGCGCAGTCGACCGACATCGCCGTGCTGGTGGTCGCTGCCGACGACGGCGTGATGCCGCAGACCGTGGAGGCGTTGAACCACGCCAAGGCGGCCGGTGTGCCGATCGTGGTCGCGGTCAACAAGATCGACGTACCAGCGGCGGACCCGACCAAGGTGCGTGGCCAGCTCAGCGAGTACGGCCTGGTTCCCGAGGAGTACGGCGGCGACACCATGTTCGTCGACGTCTCCGCGAAGGCGAACCTCAACCTGGACGGGCTGCTCGAGGCGATCGTGCTGACCGCGGACGCCTCGCTCGACCTGCGGGCGAACCCCAACCAGGACGCGCAGGGCCTCGTCATCGAGGCACACCTGGACCGCGGTCGCGGACCGGTGGCGACCGTGCTCGTGCAGCGCGGCACCCTGCGGGTGGGCCAGTCGATCGTCGCCGGACCTGCCTACGGTCGGGTGCGCGCCATGATCGACGAGTACGGCGACAACATCGAGGCAGCCGACCCGTCGCGTCCTGCGATGGTGCTCGGTCTGACCGCGGTGCCGGGTGCGGGCCAGAACTTCATCGTGGTCGAGGACGACCGCGTGGCCCGTCAGATCGCGGAGCGCCGCGAGTCGCGTGAGCGGGCGGCCATGCAGGCCAAGCGCCGCGTGCGTCGTACCCTCGAGGACTTCATGGCCTCCATGGAGAAGGGTGCGAGCCAGGAGCTCAACCTGATCCTCAAGGGCGACGTGTCCGGCTCGGTCGAGGCCCTCGAGGACTCGCTGGCCGCGATCGACGTCGGCGAGGGCGTCAGCCTGCGGGTCATCGACCGCGGTGTCGGTGCGATCACCGAGACCAACGTCGACCTCGCGGCCGCCTCCGACGCCATCATCATCGGCTTCAACGTCCGCCCGCAGGGCAAGGCGACGGCGATGGCCGAGAAGGAAGGCGTGGAGATCCGGTACTACTCGGTGATCTACCAGGCGATCGAGGAGATCGAGGCGGCGCTGAAGGGGCTGCTCAAGCCGGAGTACGAAGAGACCTCGCTCGGCCAGGCCGAGATCCGCGAGATCTTCCGCTCCAGCAAGATCGGCAACATCGCCGGCTGCATGGTGATCAGCGGTGTCATCCGGCGCAACGCCAAGGCGCGGCTCATCCGCGACGGCAACGTCGCGGCGGAGAACCTCGACCTGTCGTCGTTGCGACGCGAGAAGGACGACGTCACCGAGGTCCGCGAGGGCTTCGAGTGTGGTCTGACGCTCCGCGGCTTCAACGACATCAAGCAGGGCGACATCGTCGAGTGCTTCGAGATGCGGGAGATCCCCCGCGCCTGACCCCGGCTCGCAACCGATTACCAGGGGATGCAGGGAGTTCGGCGCTTCCCATGGGCCATGGCCCATGGGAAGCGCACAACGTCCGGCATCCCCTGGTGATCCGGCAGCCCGACGGACAACGAGCAACGAGGAGCAGCTGTGGCCAACCCCCGGGTCCGCAAGGTGGCGGACCGCATCCAGGTCGTCGTGGCGGAGATGCTGGAGCGGCGGATCAAGGACCCGCGCCTGGGGTTCGTGACCATCACCGACGTCCGGGTCAGCGGTGACACCCAGCAGGCGTCGGTCTTCTACACGGTCCTCGGCCAGGACGAGGAGATCGCCGGGTCCGCAGTGGCGCTGGAGTCCGCCAAGGGGCTGATCCGCTCCGAGGTCGCCAAGCAGCTCGGCATGCGACACGCACCCACGGTCGAGTTCATCCACGACGCCCTGCCGGACACGGCCCGGCACATCGACGAGCTCCTCGAGCAGGCCCGGGCCTCCGACGCCGCGGTCGCCGCCGCTGCCGCGGGTGCGGCGTACGCCGGCGAGCCGGACCCCTACCGCAAGCCGCACGAGGCCGACGAGCTCGAGGACGAGTGAGCGTCGGCGCCGGCCTGGTCGTCGTGGACAAGCCGGCCGGGATGACCTCGCACGACGTCGTCGCGCGGGTGCGGCGCCTCGCGGGGACCCGCAAGGTCGGCCACGCCGGCACCCTGGACCCGATGGCCACCGGCGTGCTGCTGGTCGGTGTGAACCGCGCGACGCGGCTGCTCGGCCACCTCACGCTGACGGAGAAGGCGTACGACGCCACGATCCGGCTCGGGGAGAGCACCACGACCGACGACGCCGAGGGAGAGGTCGTCGGGTCTGCGCCGGCCGACCACGTCAGCGAGGACGCCGTGCGGCGGGCCGCAGCCGGCTTCGTGGGCGACCTGGAGCAGCGGCCCTCCGCCGTCTCCGCGATCAAGGTCGACGGTCAGCGCGCCTACGCCCGCGTCCGCGCCGGCGAGGACGTGCAGCTCCCGGCCCGCCCGGTCACCGTGCATGAGCTCGCTGTGCACGACGTACGCCCGGTCGACGGCTGCCTCGACGTGGACGTCTCCCTGCGCTGCAGCAGCGGCACCTACGTCCGGGCGATCGCCCGGGACCTCGGCGCGACCCTCGGGGTGGGCGGGCACCTCAGCCGGCTGCGGCGAACGGCGGTGGGCCCGTTCGCCCTGGCCGAGGCGCGACCCCTCGAGGAGCTGGCGGAGGCCTTCGAGCTGCTGGACATCTCCGAGGTGGCGCGCCGGTGCTTCCCCAGCTGGGAGCTCGACGCGGAGGGGGCCCGCGACGTCGGCTACGGGCGGCGACTGGGCGTCGTACTCGGGGCGCCGGGTCCGGTCGCCGTCTTCGACCCGGCCGGCTCCTTCCTGGCACTCTACGAGCAGCGCGGCGAGGTCGCCGCCCCCGTGGCGGTGTTCGTCTGAGGGGCCTGTGGGACGATTTCAGCAGTCCGTACAGCCGTTCCACCGGGACGGGAGAGGAGCTGCCGCCGTGCAGATCTGGCGCTCGCTCGAGGAGGTGCCACAGGCACTGGGGCGCACCGTGGTCACGGTCGGCAACTTCGACGGGGTGCACCTGGGTCACCAGCACGTCCTGCGCCGAGCGAGAGAGGTCAGCCACCAGCTCGGTGACCTGCCGGTCGTCGTGGTGACCTTCGACCCTCACCCGATCGCCGTCCTCCGCCCCGAGCACGCACCGCAGACGCTGACCTCCATCGCGACCCGGGCCGGACTCCTCGGCGCGGCCGGCGCCGACGACGTGCTCGTGGTGCCGTTTACCCGGGACATGGCCAGCTGGAGCCCGGAGCGCTTCGTCACCGAGATCCTCGTCGAGGCGCTCCACGCGCGGGCCGTCGTCGTCGGTGCGAACTTCCGGTTCGGCACCCGAGCCTCGGGAGACGTCTCCACGCTCGTGCAGCTCGGAGCCGTCCACGACTTCTCCGCCGAGGGGATCGCCCTGGACGGCGGCCCCCAGGTGTGGTCCTCGACGTACGTCCGCAGCTGTCTGGCGGCCGGCGACGTCGAGGGGGCTGCCGAAGCCCTCGGCCACCCGTTCACCGTGCACGGCGAGGTGGTGAAGGGCGACCAGCGCGGCCGCGAGCTGGGCTACCCGACCGCGAACGTGCCCACGTCGGCGATGCGCGCCGCGCCGGCCGACGGCGTCTACGCGGGTTGGCTGCGCCGCCTCGACGCCCCGGGGGCCAGCCTGCTGCCGGCCGCGATCAGCGTCGGCACCAACCCGACGTTCGAGGGCGAGCGCGAGCGCCGGGTGGAGTCCTACGTGCTGGACCGCGACGACCTCGAGCTGTACGGCGTCGAGGTGGAGGTCTCCTTCGTCGCCCGGATCCGCGGCATGCTGCGCTTCGACTCGGTCGACGAGCTGGTCACCCGGATGGACGACGACGTCGTGCGCTGCCGTGCCGCGCTCGGTCTGCCCACCGGCTGACCGCCCGCGCAGCAGCCCCCTCCCTGTCGCCGGTTTACCAGGGGCCACAGCCTCGTGAGTCCAGATCGACCGGCAACGCGGTGGAGGTGAGACCGCGGCCGTGGACGACTACTTCGCCGGGCTCGAGGAGCAGCAGGGCTTCATCGCCCGTGCAGACGTGCTCGCCGTCGGCCTCGATGACCGGTTCGTCCGAGACCGCCTGCGGTCACGTGTGTGGACCCGCATGCGGAACGGCGCGTACTGCACCACCAGGCTCTGGGCGTAGCACGACGCCGTAGCGCGACAACCGGTCCGGCAGTCGGGAACGCGACGTCGTACACCACCAAGGCGTCTTGCGCGACGGTGACGTGGAGGAGGTCGGGGGTCTGATGGTGGTGCGCGAGGCGCGGCAGTCGAACCCTCGACCTGGTGTTGCGGCTGGCTGACGCACGCGCGGAGTCGGTGGGCGAGTCCCGTTCGCGGTACCTGTTCTGGCGTCAGGGCCTGCCCAGCCCGGTGCCGCAGTTCGCCGTCCACGACCACACCGGTCACCTGGTCGGGACGGTCGACCTGGCACTGCCCGAGCACCGGGTGCTCTTCGAGCTCGACGGACGGGCGAAGTACAGCCGGCTCCTGCTCCCGGGTCAGGACCCCGGCGAGGTCGTGTTCCGCGAGCAGCAGGGAAGCACCGGTTCACCAGGTGGCCCCTGGTGAACCGGTGCTTCCTATGGAGCGGGACGGTGATCCCTGACGGGTGGTGTCAGGCGTCGAGGTCCTTCTCGACCAGGGCGGCGATCGCGTCGACGTCGGCCTGGTCGTCCCCGGCGACCTCGACCTCGTCACCGTGCGAGGCGCCCAGCGTCATGATCAGCAATGACGAAGAGGCGTCGACCGGCTCCTCACCGGAGACGGCGAGGGTGACCTCGGAGTCGAGCTCCGCTGCCGCCTCCGAGATGACGGCGGCGGGGCGGGCGTGCAGGCCGACGGACGAGCCGACCTTGACGGTCTTGCTGGGCATGCGTGTTCTCCTATCGGTGGGGCCGAGCTGGACGAGGAAGCGGTGGTGCCGGTCAGACGGTAGCGAGTTCGCTCTCGCGCTCCGCCTCCGCCTTGGCATCGCTGTCGGCATGGCCCATCGACTTGAGCGCGATGACGCCGGCACAGCCGACCACCACCCCGACTGCGAGCGCACCGACGTACGCGAAGATGTTGTTCACCGCGAACAGCACGAAGATGCCGCCGTGCGGGGCTCGGACAGCCACGTGGAAGAGCTCCGCGAGACCGCCGGTGACCGCGCTGCCCACCATGATCGCCGGGATCACCCGCAGCGGGTCGGCCGCAGCGAACGGGATGGCACCCTCGGTGATGAAGGACGCACCGAGCAGCCAACCGGCCTTGCCGTTCTCCCGCTCGGCCTGGGTGAAGAGCCTGGGGCGTACGACGGTCGCCAGGGCGAGCGCGATCGGAGGCACCATGCCGGCCAGCATCACCGCAGCCATGATCCGCAGCCGCGGGTCGCTGAACGAGGCCGCTGCGGCCGCACCCACGCCGGTGGCGGCGAAGCTGTAGGCCACCTTGTTCAGCGGACCACCCATGTCGAAGGCCATCATCAGACCGAGGATGACGCCGAGGATGACGGCGTTGGAGCCGGACATGTTCGTCAGGCCGTCGTTGAGCCGATCCATCAGCCAGCTGATCGGGCGACCCAGGATGATCAGCATCAGGAACCCGGCGACCAGGCTCGTGACGAGGGGGATGATCAGCACCGGCATCAGGCCACGGGCCCAGGCGGGCACCTTCCAGCCGGCGATCCAGTGCGCGATCAGACCGGCGAGCACGCCGCCGATGATGGCGCCCAGGAAGCCGGTGGCAGGCAGGCCGACACCCTTGGTGTCGGTGAAGCCGCCGACGTTGGCGGCGATGCCACCCATCACGAACCCGGGGGCGATGCCGGGCCGGTCCGCGATCGCGTAGGCGATGTAGCCGGCGAGGGCCGGGATGAAGAACGCGAAGGCGGTCTTGCCGATGATGAACATCAGAGCACCCAGGTAGGCGAGCTCCCCGGACCCGAACAGCGCGTGGTTCAAGCCCAGCGACTTCACGTCGGGCGGGTTGAAGAGGCTGTTGTGCGCCACGATGTTGCCGAACGGCCCGACGATCTCATAGCCGCCGAACAGGAACGACAGGGCGATCAGCAGGCCGCCGGCCGCGACGAACGGGATCATGTACGAGACACCGGTCATCAGCACGCGTCGGGTGCGGGCGCCCCACGACTCGTTGCCGCCGCCGCCGCTGGACGCGGAGCCACCGGAGCCGGCACCGCCGCCGGATCCCTCGACGCGCGGGGCGTTCGGGTCGTCGGCGAAGGCGAGGGCCTGGGCGATCATCGCGTCGCCGTCGTCCATCGGGCGCTTCACGCCGGAGGCCACCAGCGGCTTGCCGGCGAACCTCCCGCGGTCGCGGACCCCGACGTCGACGGCGAAGATCACCGCGTCGGCGTTCGCGATCGTCTCCGGCGGGAGCGGCGTCGCGCCCGCCGAGCCCTGGGTCTCCACGGCGATCTCGACCCCGGCGCGGGCAGCAGCCGCCTCCAGGGCCTCGGCCGCCATGTAGGTGTGCGCGATGCCGGTGGGGCACGCGGTGATCGCGACCAGGCTCGGCTTCCCGTCCCGGGCCGGAGCCGCGGCCGAGACGGCCGTGGCTCCCGAGCCGTTCGAGGCCGCCCCCGTGGTGGCCGCCGCCGCGCCCGTGGGCTGCGGTGCGCCGCTGGCGGGCGCCTTCGCCGAGGACGCGGGGAGCGTGACGACGTCATTGACGAGCGTGACGACCTGCTCGGGGGTCTCGGCGCTGCGCAGCCCGCTGGTGAAGTCCTTCTTGACCAGCGCGCGGGCCAGCTGGGTGAGCACCTTGAGGTGGGTCGCGTCGCCACCTGCCGGCGCCGCGATGAGGAAGGCGAGGTCAGCAGGGCCGTCCTTGGCGCCGAAGTCGGTCGCTGGGGAGAGCCTGGCGAAGGCGAGCGTCGGCTCCTGGACCGCGGCGGTCCGGCAGTGCGGGATGGCGATGCCGCCGGGCAGGCCGGTGGCCGAGGTGGACTCCCGGGCGAGGGCGTCGGTGACCAGCTGGTCCGGGTCGGTGGTGCGTCCGGCGTGGGCGACCCGGGCGGCCAGGGCCCGGATCACGTCGGTCTTGTCGCTGCCGAGCGAGACGTCCAGCTGGACGAGCGCCGGGGTGATCATCCCCTCCGGCTCGGACCCTGAGGTCCCAGCCGAGGCGCCGGCAGAGGCGGTCGCGGACGCACCGGCGCCGGCGGCTGCCGCTGAGCTGCTGCCGGACACCGATCCCGAGGCCGGCTCGGAGGTGAAGCCGGAGTCGGCCGCGGGCCCGGTGGCGGCCCTGGTCGGGGTCGCCCCCTGGGTGGGGTACGGCGTCCCGCTGGCCGGCTTGGGCGCCGTCGCCGGTGGCATGTCGACCACGCTGTTGACGATCGAGACGACCTCCTCGGCGCTCCTCGCGTCGCGGAGCCCGCCGGTGAAGGACTTCTTGACCAGCGCGCGGGCGAGCTGGGTGAGCACCTTGAGGTGGGTCGCGTCGCCGCCCATGGGGGCAGCGATCAGGAACGCCAGGTCGGCGGGGCCGTCCTTGGCCCCGAAGTCGGTGCCCGGGGAGAGCCGGGCGAAGGCGAGCGTCGGCACCTGGACCGCGGAGGTCCGGCAGTGCGGGATCGCGATGCCGCCCGGCAGTCCCGTGGACCCGGTGGTCTCCCGGGCCAGGGCGTCCTCGGCGAGCTGGTCCGGGTCCGTCGTACGCCCGGCTGCCGCCACGTGCGCGGCGAGGGCATGAATGACCTCGGTCTTGGTGCTGCCGAGCGCCACGTCCAGCTGGACGAGCGCCGGAGTGATCAACTCCTCGGTGCCTGTTGTATCGGTCATCGGTTCCTCACTAGTGGTGGCGTGCTGTTTGCTGGACGGTCTGGCTGACTGGCTGACTGGCTGACTGGCTGGCTGGCTGGTGGGGGCTAGGACGGTGGGACGGGGACCCGGGCACTGATCTGCTGGACGTCGACGAGCTCGGGGTGCAGGTGCGCCGGAGTGGGGATGGTGGTGCCCGGAAGGCCGGCCGCGGCGCTGCCGTAGGCGACCGCTAGCCGGAGTCGCTCCAGGGGAGCGGCTCCCTGCAGGTCGCCGAGCAGGTAGCCGAACAGGCTCGAGTCGCCGGCGCCCACGGTGCTCACCACGACGGTCGGCGGGGGCGTCGCGTGCCAGGCGCCGTCCGCCGTGACCAGCACCGCGCCGGAGCCTCCCAGCGTGGCGAGGACCACCTCGACGCCGCGGGAGACCAGCACCTGGGCCGCGGCTGCGGCGGCGGCCGGGTCGGCCTCGATCGCGTCGGCGTCGCCGCCGGTCAGCGAAGCGAGCTCCTCGCCGTTGGGCTTCATCAGGCTGGGGGCGTGCTGCTCCAGCCCGGCGGCGAGGGCGACGAGGGGGGCTCCGGAGGTGTCCACGGCGACCGAGGCGCCGGTGTCCCGCAGGGCACCGACCAGGCCGGCGTACCAGTCGTCGGGGGCGCCGGGCGGCAGCGATCCCGCCAGCACCACCCAGTCGGCCTGCCGCGCGCGGTGCACGACCGCCGCGGCGAGCCGGTCGAGGTCGCCCGGTGTGACGACGGCGCCGGGCTCGTTGATCTTGGTGGTGGTGCCGTCGGGCTCGGTGAGCGTCAGGTTGACCCGGACCGCGCCGGCCGGCGCCTCGGGACGGCAGTCGATGCCGTCGCGGAGCAGGTCGAGGACGAACGGGTCGTCCTTCTCCGCCGGCAGCACGGCGATGGTGCGGACCCCGGCGGCCACGGCGGCGCGCGAGATGTTCACGCCCTTGCCGCCGCCCTGGCTGGTCGTCGACGCCGCGCGGAGCACGGCACCGCGCTGGAGCTCGCCGGCGAGGCTGACGGTGCGGTCGATGCTCGGGTTGGGGGTGAGGGTGACGATCATTCGGGGTCCCCTCGGAAGCGTGAGCGGAGCGAGCGGTTTCGTGGGGTGTTCATGCGACCAGCACCTCCACGCCCTGGCGCTCGAGGGCCTCGACGTCCGACCTCTCGATGTCGCTGTCGGTGACGACGACGTCGACGTCCCGGAGGTCGGCGAACCGGACCGTCTGCTCCCGCCCGATCTTCGAGGAGTCCACGAGCACCACCGTAAGCCGCGCGCTCGCGATGATCGCTCGCTTCGTGGCCGCCTCGCCGTGGTCCGGCGTGGTCAGGCCGTGGCCGACCGAGAGCCCGTTGCTGCCGACGAAGGCCACGTCGACGCGGAGCAGGTCGAGAGCCGCGACGGTGTCCTCGCCGACGGCCGCGTGGGTCGTGGGTCGCACCCGGCCGGGCAGCAGGTGCAGCCGCACGCTCGGTGAGCCGGCCAGCCGAGCGGCGATCGGCACCGCGTTGGTGATCACGGTCAGGGAGAGGTCCCGCGGGATCAGCATCGCCAGCCGGGAGGTGGTGGTCCCGGCGTCCAGGATGACGGTGCCGCCGTTCGGAGGAAGCAGGGTGACCGCCTGCCGGGCGATCCGGTCCTTGCGGTCGGCGTGGGCCAGGTCCCGGTCGCCCAGCTTGGGCTCGAGGCCGGCCAGTGCCGCAGCGGGCACGGCTCCACCGTGCACCCGACGCAGGATTCCGGCGCGCTCGAGCACGGACAGGTCGCGGCGGACGGTCTCGGTGGTCACGTCGTACTGCTCGGCCAACGCGTTCACCGACAGCCGACCGCGAGCCGTCACCAGGTCGGCGATGGACTGCTGGCGTTCCTCCGCGTACACGCATCCTCCTGTGAGTGAGTGGCAATCGATCTTTGTATATGTTGTTCTACGCCCGTTTCTGTTGACTGTCAAGTGCGGAGGCCACTATTGTTAGACGCATGTCACAGACTGCCCCCCACACCGTCCTCCGCGGCACCCCCGTGGTCCCTGGCGTTGCCTACGCCCCTGCCGTGGTCGCCACCACATCGGTGTCCGCCGATGCCGTCGCCACCTTCGAGAAGTCCCCGTTCCCTGATGCGGCTGCGGCACTCGCCGCCTACGACACGGCGGTCGCGGCGACGGCGGACGCGCTGACCGCCCGGGCGGCCGCCGTGAGCGGGGCCGCCGCCGAGGTGCTCACCGCCACCGCCGGCCTCACCCGTGACAAGGGTCTGCGCGCGGCGGTCCGCAAGCGCCTCAACGCCGACGAGCCGCTGCTCGTCGCGCTGGGCGGAGCGGTGGACCAGTTCGCCGGGGTCTTCACCCAGATGGGCGGGCTGATGGCCGAGCGGGTCACCGACCTGCGGGACATCGAGAAGCGGGTCACCGCCCGGCTGGTCGGCGAGCCCGAGCCCGGTGTGCCCGTGCCCGACGTCCCCTCGGTGCTGCTCGCCGAGGACCTGGCCCCTGCGGACACCGCCGGCCTGGACGCCGCCACCGTCGTCGCGCTGCTGACGGAGAAGGGCGGGCCCACGAGCCACACCGCGATCATCGCCCGGCAGCTCGGCATCCCGTGCGTCGTGGGGGTGCACGGAGCGCTCGAGGTGCGGGCCGGCACTCCCCTGCTCGTGGACGGTACGACGGGGGAGGTGACCCTCTCACCCGACCCCGACGAGGCCGCGGGGCTCGTCGAGCAGGCGCGGGCCGCCCGCGAGGCGCTCGCCCACTGGACCGGCCCGGGGCGGACCGCGGACGGCACCTCGGTGAAGCTGCTCGCGAACGTCGCCGACGGCCGCTCCGCGGCCACGGCCGGCGAGGGTCCGGTCGAGGGGGTCGGGCTGTTCCGCACCGAGCTGAGCTTCCTGAACCGCAAGGAGGAGCCGTCGGTCGAGGAGCAGGCGGAGATCTACGCCAAGGTCCTCGAGCCGTTCACCGACCAGCGCTACGTCGTGGTGCGCACGCTCGACGCCGGCTCGGACAAGCCGATCGCGTTCGCAACGCTGGAGGGTGAGGAGAACCCCGCCCTGGGCGTCCGCGGTCTGCGGCTGTCCTTCGGCAACCCGGGACTGATGGACCGCCAGCTCGAGGGCATCGCCCGGGCGGCCGAGCAGACCGGCACCGAGACCTGGGTGATGGCGCCGATGGTGGCCACCGTCGCCGAGGCCGCCGACTTCGCCGCGTCGGTGCGCACTCACGGGCTCAAGGCCGGGGTGATGGTCGAGATCCCGAGTGCCGCCCTGCTGGCCCACCAGATGCTCGAGGTGGTCGACTTCTTGTCCATCGGCACCAACGACCTGACGCAGTACACGATGGCCGCGGACCGGATGGCGACCGACCTGGCCCACCTCACCGACTCCTGGCAGCCGGCGGTGCTGCAGCTGATCGCGATCACCGCGGAGGCGGGCAAGCAGGCCGGCAAGCCGGTCGGTGTGTGCGGTGAGGCCGCCGCCGACCCGATGCTGGCGACCGCGCTGGTCGGGATGGGCATCACCTCGCTCTCGATGGCGCTGGCCGCCGTGCGCCCGGTGGGGGCGCAGCTCGCGGCGGTCACCATGGACACCTGCGAGCGCGCCGCCGAGGCCGCGCTGGGTGCCGTCGACCCGATGGCCGCCCGGGCCGCCGTGCGGGCCGTGGTCGCCGGCTGACCCGCCGGAAGGCCGCCCGCCCAACGCTCGACGATTCGGCATAACCAGGGCCCGCTGATATCCTGGCCGATGTTGTCCACAGGCCTCGGAGTTCGAGGTGTGGACACGACTCATTGCCGTGCAACGGCCGCGGATCCAGAGTGCCCGGGTGAACAGGCCCCGGCGCGCCGCGCAACGATCATGAAGACGAGAGGAGCTGCGCGTGGCCACCGGCACCGACGCGGAGACCAAGAAGAGAATCATCGCCGACTACGCGACCTCCGAGGGCGACACCGGCTCGCCCGAGGTCCAGGTCGCCCTGCTGACGCACCGCATCAGCCACCTGACCGAGCACCTCAAGGAGCACAAGCACGACCACCACAGCCGTCGTGGCCTGCTGCTCCTGGTCGGCCAACGACGCCGGCTGCTGAACTACATGCGCGCCGAGGACATCAACCGCTACCGCTCGATCATCGAGCGGCTCGGTCTGCGCCGATGACGTGAGCAGGAGCGGCTTCTCCGCACGGAGACGCCGCTCCTGTCACGTCCGTGGCCCGAGTCGGCCCCCGCACCACCACCAGCACGACCACAACTGAACACCGTCAGCACCCAGGAGCGACCGCGGACGTCTGGCCCCGGTCCTCGGTAGTGGCCCTCGGGAGCCGCCCACGACAGGGCGGACCGCCGCAGGCCTCGATCGAAGACCGGCCCTCTTGCCCCCAGCGGCAACCGCATCGTGTCGACTCAATCGTCGGCACCGCGCACAGGCGCCCCGTGGCTCGCTCCCTGCGAAGAAGAACGCTGGGAACGACCCAGCGGACGACACGAGAGGGGAACCCCATGGAGGGACCCGAGATCAACCCCGAGATCCACGCCGTCGAGACCGTGATCGACAACGGCACCTTCGGCACCCGCACCGTCAAGTTCGAGAGCGGCTTCCTCGCTCGGCAGGCCGCCGGCTCGGTGACCGCCTACCTCGACGACGACACCATGCTGCTCTCGGCCACCACGGCCGGCAAGCACCCCAAGGACAACCTGGACTTCTTCCCGCTCACCATCGACGTGGAGGAGCGGATGTACGCCGCGGGCCGGATCCCCGGCTCGTTCTTCCGTCGCGAGGGTCGGCCCGGCGAGGACGCGATCCTCACCTGCCGGCTCATCGACCGGCCGCTGCGCCCGACCTTCAAGAAGGGCCTGCGCAACGAGGTCCAGGTCGTCATCACCGTCCTCGCGCTCGACCCCGACTCGCCGTACGACGTGCTGGCGATCAACGCAGCCTCGATGTCCACCCAGCTGTCCGGCCTGCCGTTCTCCGGCCCCGTCGGTGGCACGCGGGTCGCGCTCATCGACGGCCAGTGGGTCGCCTTCCCGACCTACAGCCAGCTCGAGCGGGCCGTCTTCGACATGGTCGTCGCGGGCCGGGTCACCGAGACCGGCGACGTCGCGATCATGATGGTCGAGGCGGAGTCCACCGAGCAGACCTGGGAGCTGGTGCGCTCCGGCGTGCAGGCCCCCACCGAGGAGATCGTGGCCGGCGGGCTCGACGCCGCCAAGCCGTTCATCAAGCAGCTGTGCGAGGCGCAGAGCGAGCTGGCCAAGCTGGCGGCCAAGCCGGTCGCCGCGTTCCCGACGTTCCTCGACTACGAGGACGACGCCTTCGCCGCCATCGAGAAGGCGGCTGCGTCCGACCTCGCCGAGGCGCTGACCATCGCCGGCAAGCAGGACCGCGAGTCCAAGCTCGACGACGTCAAGGACACGGTGCTCACCTCGGTGGCCCCCGACTTCGAGGGTCGCGAGAAGGAGCTCGGTGCCGCGTTCCGGGCGCTGACCAAGAAGCTGGTGCGTGAGCGCGTGCTGCGCGACAAGGTCCGCATCGACGGTCGGGGGCTCACCGACATCCGGACACTGTCCGCCGAGGTCGGCGTGATCCCGCGGGTGCACGGCTCGGCGCTGTTCGAGCGCGG
>CAXSHL010000044.1:32392-33377 GCA_964237315.1 uncultured Nocardioidaceae bacterium | reverse complement strand
GCAGCGAGGAGGCGTTCTCCAGCTCGGTCTCCACGTTGACGCGCTGGTAGCCGAACACCGGGTCCTGGATCGGCGGGAGGTGCAGCCGGCCGGGGTTGGCGTTGGAGAAGCCGGCGTTGCGGTCCGGCGCCCACTGCATCGGGGTCCGCACGCCGTCGCGGTCACCGAGCCAGATGTTGTCGCCCATGCCGATCTCGTCGCCGTAGTAGAGCACCGGTGACCCGGGCAGCGAGAGCAGCAGCGCGGTGAACAGCTCGATGGTGTTCACGTCGTTGTCCAGCAACGGCGCCAGCCGCCGGCGGATGCCGATGTTGGCCTTCATGCGGGGGTCCTTCGCATACTCCCCCCACATGTAGTCGCGGTCCTCGTCGGCGACCATCTCCAGGGTCAGCTCGTCGTGGTTGCGCAGGAAGATGCCCCACTGGCAGTTCGCCGGGATCGGCGGCGTCTGCTCGAGGATCTCCGAGATCGGGAAGCGCGACTCGCGCCGCACCGCCATGAAGATGCGGGGCATCACGGGGAAGTGGAAGCACATGTGGCACTCGTCGCCACCCGACTCCATGTCGCCGTAGTAGTCCACGACGTCGGCCGGCCACTGGTTCGCCTCCGCGAGGATCACCCGGTCGGGATAGTTGTCGTCGATGTAGCGCCGCACCGTCTTGAGGAACTCGTGGGTCTCCTTGAGGTTCTCGCCGTTGGTGCCGGGTCTCTCGTAGAGGTAGGGCACGGCGTCGAGGCGGAAGCCGTCGATGCCCATGTCCAGCCAGAAGGAGAGGGCTTCGTACATCGCCTCGTGGACCTTGGGGTTGTCGAAGTTCAGGTCCGGCTGGTGGCTGTAGAAGCGGTGCCAGAAGTACTGCTGGCGCACCGGGTCCCACGTCCAGTTCGACGGCTCGGTGTCGACGAAGATCACCCGGGCGTCCTCGTAGAGCTCGTCGGTGTCGGACCACACGTAGAAGTCGCCGTAGGGACCCTCGGGGTCCTC
>CAXSHL010000044.1:0-32382 GCA_964237315.1 uncultured Nocardioidaceae bacterium | reverse complement strand
TAAGGACCGTCCGGATCGTTGCGCGAGGCCTGGAACCACGGGTGCTGGTCCGAGGTGTGGTTCATGACGAAGTCGATGATCACCCGGATGCCACGCTCGTGCGCCTGGTCGAGGAAGTGGTGGAAGTCATCGACGGTCCCCACCTCGGGGAGGATGTTCGTGTAGTCGGCCACGTCGTAGCCGCCGTCACGCAGCGGCGAGGACATGAACGGCGGCACCCACAGGCAGTCGACGCCCAGCCAGGCGAGGTAGTCGAGCTTCTCCACGAGGCCCTTGAAGTCGCCGACGCCGTCGCCGTTGCTGTCCTTGAACGACCGCACCAGGACCTCGTAGAACACGGCGGTCTTGAACCAGTCCGGCTGCTGCGGCACCTCGGCGTCGACGGCCTCCCCGGATGTCGCTCCCTGCGACGGTCCGGGTGTCGGAACTGCCGACGAGCTTGCCTGCTGGGTCACTGCTGGGGCCTCCGGACGGTCAGGATGTGGGCAGGCTCGACGTAGGGGTCGAGGCGGACGTAGTTGCGCTCGCCCCAGGTCCAGGTCTCGCCGGACAGCTCGTCATGCACGACGAACTGGTCGGACCAGTCCATCCCGAGCGCCGGCATGTCCAGGTGGACGGTGGTCTCGCGGGTGCCGTGCGGGTCGACGTTGACGACGACGATGACGCAGTCCCCGGTGCTGTCACTGTGCTCGCCTGGGGCACCAGTCGGCACGGACTTGGAGTAGACCAGGATCGAGTCGTCGTCGCTGGAGTGCACGACCAGGTTGCGCAGCCGCTGCAGCGCGGGGTGCGCGCGACGGATCTCGTTGAGCCGCGTGAGGTACGGCGCCAGCGTGCGTCCCTCGGCCTCGGCGGCGTCCCAGTCCCGGACCCGGATCTGGAACTTCTCGGTGTCGAGGTACTCCTCGCTGCCGGGCCGCACGGCGACGTGCTCGAACAGCTCGTAGCCCGCGTAGACCCCCCAGCTGGGTGAGCCCGTCGCGGCGAGCACCGCGCGGATCTTGAACGCCGCCGGACCGCCGTACTGCAGGAACTCGTGGAGGATGTCGGGGGTGTTGACGAAGAAGTTGGGGCGCATCACCGGTGAGGTCTCGTGGGAGACCTCGGCGAAGTACTCCTCGAGCTCCCACTTGGCGGTGCGCCAGGTGAAGTACGTGTAGGACTGGTGGAACCCGACGGTGCCCAGCGCGCGCATCATCGCCGGCTTGGTGAACGCCTCCGCGAGGAAGATGACGTCGGGGTCGGTCGTGCGGACCTCGGCCAGCAGCCACTGCCAGAACTCCACCGGCTTGGTGTGCGGGTTGTCGACGCGGAACACCCGCACGCCGTGCGACATCCAGAGCCGGACGATCCGGAGCACCTCGTGGTAGATGCCGTCGGGGTCGTTGTCGAAGTTGATCGGGTAGATGTCCTGGTACTTCTTCGGCGGGTTCTCCGCGTAGGCGATGGAGCCGTCCGCGCGGGTGGTGAACCACTGCGGGTGGCTGGTCACCCAGGGATGGTCCGGCGCCGCCTGCAGGGCGAGGTCGAGGGCGACCTCGAGGCCCAGCTCGTGGGCGCGGCGCACGAAGTCGTCGAAGTCCTCCATCGTGCCCAGGTCGGGGTGGATGGCGTCGTGTCCGCCCTCCTTCGAGCCGATGGCCCACGGCGAGCCGGTGTCGTCAGGGGTGGGGTCGAGGGTGTTGTTGCGGCCCTTGCGGTTGATGCGGCCGATGGGGTGGATGGGCGGCATGTAGATGATGTCGAAGCCCATCGCGGCGACGGCGTCCAGGCGCTTGGCGGCGGTGCCGAAGGTGCCCGAGACGACCTTCCCCGTGGCCTGGTCGACGTAGGCGCCCTCGGAGCGGGGGAAGAACTCGTACCACGAGCCGAACAGCGCCCGCTCGCGGTCGGCGAAGAACGGGTAGGGCCCCTCGCTGGTGACCAGCTCGCGCAGCGGGCACGTCGCGAGCACCTCGTCGACCTCGGTGGAGACCGCCGCGCCGAAGCGCACCTCCTCCGGCCGCTCGGTGTCCCGGAGCGCGGTGACGGCGTCGGCGAGGGTCCTGCGGGAGCGGGACCGCTTCGGCAGCTGGTCGAGGACCCGCTCCAGCAGCAGGGCGCCCTCGGTGAACATCAGCTCCACATCGATGCCGGCCGGGATCTTGATGCCCGCATCGTGCCGCCAGGTGGCGATCGGGTCGCCCCAGCCCTCGATCGCGAACTGCCACGATCCCGGCTCGTCGGGGGTGACCTCGGCGTGCCAGAGGTCGGGCTCGGTCGGGTCCTTGGTCATCGGCAGCCGCGGCCGGGTCCTGCCGTCGGGTCCGGTCAGCACCACGTCGGCGCTGAGCGCGTCGTGACCCTCCCGGAACACCAGTGCGCTGACAGGGAAGGCCTCACCGACCGTCGCCTTGGCGGGATAGCGCCCGCCCTCGACGACCGGGGTGACACCCATGACGGGGATTCGTCCGACCATGCGCACAACGTACCGTGCTCGTCCCCCAGTGAAACCGGCCGTTCGAGATGCCAAGACAGGGCCGGGGAACCGGCCGGCGCACGACGCTTTGGATCGTTCAAGTCCGCTGGGCTATCGTGCTCCGGTGAGAGCCATCCGCCGATTCATCGTCCGCCCGGTCCTGCCTGCTGCGCTGGAGGCGCTCGGCGAGCTCGCCGGCAACCTGCGCTGGTCGTGGCACCCGGAGACCCAGGACCTGTTCGCCGACGTCGACCCGGCCGCCTGGGAGGCGTCCGGTCACGACCCGGTGCGGACCCTCGGGACCGTGCCGATGCGCCGGCTCGAGCAGCTGGCCTCGGACGAGACGTTCCTGCGGCGGCTGGCGGCGGCTCGTGCGGACCTCGAGCAGTACCTCACCGGCGACCGGTGGTACCAGCGGCTGGCGGCCGGCGACACGCCCGCCCCCCGTGCGGTGGCGTACTTCTCGCCCGAGTTCGGCATCACGGCCGTGCTGCCGCAGTACTCCGGCGGGCTCGGCATCCTGGCCGGCGACCACCTGAAGACCGCGAGCGACCTCGGCGTGCCGATCATCGGCGTCGGCCTGATGTACCACCACGGCTACTTCCGCCAGTCGCTGTCCCGCGACGGCTGGCAGCAGGAGACCTACCCCGTGCTCGACCCGGACGGCCTGCCGCTGTCGCTGCTGCGCGAGCGTGACGGCTCGGTCGCCAAGATCGAGATCGGCCTGCCCGGCAACGAGTCCCTCACCGCCCGGATCTGGGTGGCACAGGTGGGCCGGGTGCCGCTGCTGATGCTGGACTCCGACGTCGAGGAGAACAGCGAGGTCATCCGCACCGTCACCGACCGGCTGTACGGCGGCAACACGGAGCACCGGCTGCGCCAGGAGATGCTGCTCGGCATCGGCGGCGTGCGGGCGATCCGCGCCTTCACGCGGCTGACCGGCGCCACGGAGCCGGAGGTGTTCCACACCAACGAGGGCCACGCCGGCTTCCTGGGCCTGGAGCGGATCCGTGAGCTCACCGAGGACACTGGCCTGACCTTCGAGGCGGCACTCGAGGTGTCACGCGCCGGCACGGTGTTCACCACGCACACCCCGGTGCCCGCCGGCATCGACCGCTTCCCGCGCGAGATGGTCCAGCAGTACTTCGGCGGCGACAACGCCTGTCGCGGCGTGCCGGTGGAGAAGATCCTGTCCCTGGGCTCCGAGGACTACCACGGCGGCGACCCGTCGATGTTCAACATGGCCGTCATGGGCTTCCGGCTGGCCCAGCGCGCGAACGGCGTCTCGAAGCTGCACGGTGTCGTGAGCAGGGGCATGTTCGGCGGGCTGTGGCCCGAGTTCGACTCCGAGGAGCGGCCGATCGGCTCGATCACCAACGGCGTGCACGCGCCCACCTGGGTGGCGCGGGAGATCTTCGACCTCGCGCGGTCGCACGGCGCTCGGCCCGGGCCGGACCCGGACGCCGACAGCCCGACGCTGGTCTTCGACGTGGTCGACAAGGTCCCCGGCAAGGAGATCTGGGACACCAAGCGGGTGCTCCGCCAGCGGCTCGTCGACGACGCCCGGGCCCGGATGCGCAGCTCGTGGCTGCAGCGCGGCGCCGCGCCGGCCGAGACGAAGTGGATCGACTCGGCGCTCGACGCCGACGTGCTGACGATCGGCTTCGCGCGCCGGGTGCCGTCGTACAAGCGGCTGACGCTGATGCTGCGCGACCCCGCGCGGCTCAAGCGGCTGCTGCTGCACCCCGAGCGTCCCGTGCAGCTGGTGATCGCCGGCAAGTCGCACCCGGCCGACGAGGGCGGCAAGAAGCTGATCCAGGAGATGGTGCGATTCTCCGACGACCCGGAGGTGCGGCACCGGATCGTGTTCCTGCCGAACTACGACATCGCGATGGCACAGCCGCTCTACCCGGGCTGCGACGTGTGGCTGAACAACCCGCTGCGGCCCTACGAGGCGTGCGGCACGTCCGGCATGAAGGCGGCGCTCAACGGCGGGCTGAACCTGTCCATCCTGGACGGGTGGTGGGACGAGTGGTACGACGGCAACAACGGCTGGTCGATCCCGTCCGCCGACGGTGTCGACGACCCGGACCACCGCGACGACCTCGAGGCGGAGGCGCTCTACGACCTGATCGAGAACGAGGTCGCGCCCCGGTTCTACGACGAGGACGACGAGGGCACGCCGGTGCGCTGGCTCGAGATGGTCCGCCACACCATGAAGTCGCTGGGCCCCAAGGTGCTCGCCGACCGGATGGTGCGCGACTACGTCAACCAGCTCTACACCCCCGCCGCGCGCAGCTCCCGCACGCTCAACGGCAGCTACGCCGGCGCGGCGGACCTCGCGGACTGGAAGCGCCGGGTGCGCGCCGGCTGGTCCTCGGTCGCGGTCGACCACATCGAGTCCAGCGGCGTCAACGACGCCCCCGAGCTGGGTCAGGTCCTGGAGGTCTCCGCGTTCGTGTCGCTCGGTGACCTGTCGCCCTCCGACGTCGAGGTGCAGGTGGTCCACGGCCGCATCCAGCACGAGGACGACCTGGTCGACACCACGGTCGCCGACCTGGAGCACGTGGAGACCTACGAGGGTGGGCGGCACCGGTTCGCCGGGCGGGTGTCCCTCGCCACGACCGGTCCGTTCGGCTACACGGTCCGGATCCTGCCCCGCAACGAGCACCTCGCCTCCCCGGCGGAGCTGGGCCGGGTCACCCTCCCGTCGTACTGACCCGCGCCCCCAGCCGACCCACTCCGCCGGGTCGACTGTGTGGAGGGTCAGAGCTCGCGGAGGACGATCATCGACCGGGCCTCGAGGTCGATGACCTCACCGGCGGAGACCCGGTCGCCGACGACCTGGCCCGAGTCGGTGCTGAGCACCACCTCACCACTCGTCACCCACTCGTTGCGGGGCAGCTTCACCTTGCTGGACTGGGCCCTGGCGTTGAACCAGAGCAGGAACGCCGAGTCGTGGAGCCGCTCGCCGCGGGGCCCCGGCTCACGGAGTGGGTTGCCGGACACGAACATGCCGAAGGTCCGCAGCCGGTCGTCGTACCAGTCGGCCTCGGTCATCTCCCGGCCGTCGGGATGCATCCAGGCCAGGTCCTTCGGACCGCCCTCGACGGTCGGCCGCCCCTCGAGGAAGTGCCGCTGCCGCAGGGCCGGGTGCTCCCGGCGCAGCCGCAGGGCCGCTCGGGTGAGGTCGTGCAGGTCGAGCCACGCGTCGTCGTCGCGCCAGTCCAGCCAGGACATCTCGTTGTCCTGGCAGTAGGCGTTGTTGTTCCCGCGCTGGGTGCGCCCGCGCTCGTCTCCGGCGGTGATCATCGGCACCCCCGCCGACAGGCACAGGGTGGACATCAGGTTCGCCGCCTGCCGGTGCCGCAGGGCCACCACCGCCGGGTCCGTCGTCTCGCCCTCGACACCGCAGTTCCACGAGCGGTTGTTGTCGGTGCCGTCCCGGTTCTGCTCGAGGTTCGCCTCGTTGTGCTTGTGGTCGTAGCTCACCAGGTCACGCATCGTGAAGCCGTCGTGGGCGGTGACGAAGTTGATGGAGGCGTACGGCGACCGGCCGTCGTCGGCGTACAGGTCGCTCGACCCGGCCAGCCGGCTGGCGATGTCGCGGATGCCGCCGGACTGCAGCCGCCAGAAGTCACGCACCGTGTCGCGGTACTTGTCGTTCCACTCGCACCACGGCGGCGGGAACCGACCCACCTGGTAGCCGTCCATGCTGGCGTCCCACGGCTCGGCGACGAGCTTCACGTGCCGCAGCACGGGGTCCTGGCCGAGGCTGGTGATGAAGTGCCCGGCCAGGTCCACGCGGTGGCCGGTGCGCGCCAGTGCCGGGGCGAGGTCGAAGCGGAAGCCGTCGACGTGCATCTCGGTGACCCAGTAGCGCAGGGAGTCGAGGATCAACCGGAGGGCCGGCGGGTACGCCGCGTCGACGGTGTTGCCGCAGCCCGTCACGTCGAAGTACGTCGCACCGTCGTGCATCCAGTCGACGTGCTTGTAGTAGCCGATGTCGTCGAGCCCCCGGAAGCTCAGCATCGGACCGAGCGGGCTGCCCTCGGCGGTGTGGTTGTAGACGACGTCCAGCACCACCTCGAGGCCGGCTGCGTGGAGCGCCTTGACCATCGACTTGAACTCGGTGACCTGCTGACCGCGGTCGCCGGCGGAGCTGTACGCGCTGTGCGGGGCGAAGAAGCCGATGCTGTTGTAGCCCCAGTAGTTGGTCAGCCCCACGGCACCCAGGTCGGGCTCCGGCACGCTCTGGTGCACCGGCAGCAGCTCGACGGTCGTGACGCCGAGGTCGTGGAGATAGCCGAGCGACGCGTCCGAGGCCAGACCCGCGTAGGTGCCGCGGAGCTCCTGCGGGACGTCGGGGTGCTGCTGGGTGAAGCCCTTGACGTGCAGCTCGTAGATCACCGTGTCGGCCCACGACGTGTGCGGTCGCACCTGCGCGTCGTCGCCCCAGTCGAAGTCGTCCGCCACCACCACCGACCGCTGCACGGACGGTGCGGAGTCGCGCTCGTCGGGCGCGCCCCGCTGGGCGCTGCGCACCTGGTCCCGGGTGCCCTCGGGTGGGCGCTGGTACCCGTAGATGGGCCCGTCCGGTACGACGGACCCGCTGACCGCCACGGCGTAGGGGTCGAGCAGCAGCTTGGCGGGGTTGAACATCCGGCCGCGCGACGGCTCCCAGGGTCCGTCGGCGCGGAAGCCGTAGCACTGGCCCGGGGACAGGCCCGGGACGGCGCCGTGCCAGATGCCGAGCGTCTGCTCGGTCAGGGCGTAGCGCGTCTCGACCTCACGACCTCCGGGACCGTCGGGCTCGTCGAACAGGCACAGCGCCATGGCGGTCGCCTCGGGCGCGAACACCGCGAAGTTCGTGCACTCGGGCCCCCACGTCGCACCCAGCGGCTGGTGGCTTCCTGGCCAGGCGGACGCGGTCACCGACCCCATTGTGCCGAAGCCCGCCCCGTGCGCCGTCCTAGGGTTCCGGGCCCGATGCGTCTAACGTCGCGCGCAGGCAACCCGTCGGCAGCCGCCCGACAACCCGTCCGGCACCCACCCGACACCCACCCGACACCACAGAGCGGCACACAGGAGGTAGCACCGATGGCTGAGCACGTGCGACTGGAGGTGGAGGACGGCGTCGCGACGATCCGCATCGACCGTCCGAAGATGAACGCTCTGAACGCCCAGGTGCAGGAGGAGATCCGCGAGGCGGCGACCGAGGCGTCGGGCCGCGACGACGTCCGCGCAGTGGTGCTGTACGGCGGGGAGCGGGTGTTCGCGGCCGGCGCCGACATCAAGGAGATGGCCGACCTGTCCTACACCGACATGGTCGCCCGCTCCGCCCGCCTGCAGTCGGCGTTCACCTCGGTGGCCAAGATCCCGAAGCCGGTCGTGGCGGCGGTGACCGGCTACGCGCTCGGCGGCGGGTGCGAGCTGGCCATGTGCGCGGACGTGCGGATCGCCGGCGAGGGGGCCACCTTCGGCCAGCCGGAGATCCTGCTGGGCATCATTCCCGGAGCCGGTGGCACCCAGCGGCTGACCCGGCTGGTCGGACCGGCCAAGGCGAAGGACATCATCTTCACCGGCCGTTTCGTCAAGGCCGACGAGGCGCTGCGGATCGGGCTCGTGGACCGGGTGGTGCCCGATGAGGAGGTCTACGCTGCGGCGCTGACCTGGGCCCGGCAGTTCAGCAGCGCAGCCGCATTCGCCCTGCGTGCGGCCAAGGAGGCGGTCGACCGGGGTCTCGAGGTGGACCTCGAGACGGGGCTGGAGATCGAGCGCGTCCAGTTCGCGGCCCTGTTCGCCACCGAGGACCAGAGCACCGGGATGCGCTCGTTCGTAGAGAGCGGACCGGGCAAGGCCCGGTTCGAGGGTCGGTGACATGTCAGTCCGTGAGAGGCGTCGGGGGGCCGGCGCGGCGGTGGCCTCCGGAGTCCGGTCCGTGCGGTCCACGATCGCCTCGGCCGTCTGGCTGGTGGCGGTCGTCTGCGCTCTGATCCTGGCAATCGGCGCGCTGTTCGTGGCGTTGCGGATGAACCAGCAGAACAACCTGGTCTCCCTCGTCCTGGAGTACGCGAGGCGCCTGGACTTCGGCAACCTCAAGACGTTCACCGGCAAGGACGCCGCTGTCAAGGCCGCACTCGTCGACTGGGGGGTCGCCGCGCTGGTGTACCTCGTCGTCGGCAGGATCCTGGACCGGCTGATCCGCCCGTAGGGGTGTGAGTCACTGCACTCGGGGGGAGGTACCAGGCGTCGGTACGCACGGGTAACCTCAGTCGGTATGAACATCGTCGTGTGTGTGAAGCACGTGCCGGACTCGACCGCTGACCGGCACTTCGAAGAGGATTCCACGGTCGACCGGGTGGGTGTGGACGGGCTGCTGTCCGAGCTGGACGAGTACGGCGTGGAGCAGGCGCTGCGGCTGAAGGAGAACGCCGGTGCCGGTGATGGGGGCGACTCCACGGTGACGGTGCTGTCGGTGGGTCCGGAGCAGGCCACCGATGCGGTCCGCAAGGCGCTGCAGATGGGCTGTGACGCGGGTGTGCATGTGGTGGACGAGGCGATCGCCGGGTCGTGTGCGGTGACGACGTCGCTGGTGCTGGCCGAGGCGGTGAAGAAGATCGGTGCCGAGTCGGGCTGGGACGTGGTGATGTGTGGGATGGCGTCCACGGACGGGTCGATGGGGGTGGTCCCGGCGATGCTGGCCGAGCGGCTCGACGTACCAGCAGTCACGCTGGGCTCTGAAGTCGAGATCGACGGCTCCGTGCTGCGGATCCGTCGGGACGGGGATGTGGCGACGGAGACGATCGAGGCGTCGCTGCCGCTGGTGTGCTCGGTGACCGACCAGTCCGGTGAGGCCAGGTATCCCTCGTTCAAGGGGATCATGGCGGCGAAGAAGAAGCCGGTGCAGACCTGGTCGCTGGCCGACCTGGGTGTGGACGCGGAGCTGGTGGGGCTGTCCGCGTCGTACACGCTGGTGGAGTCCACGCAGGCGCGGCCGCCGAAGACGGCCGGTGAGGTCGTCGCCGACGAGGACGGCACCGGGGCGCATGCGCTGGTGGAGTTCCTGGCGTCCAAGAAGTTCATCTAGAGGGGCTGGAGACGTCATGAGTGAAGTGCTGGTCCTGGTCGACTCGAACTCCCTGGTGGACGGGAAGGTGTCCAAGCCGACCCTGGAGCTGCTGACCATCGCCCGTCGCCTCGGTGAGCCGTCCGCGGTGTTCATCGGCGACCCAGGCTCTGCTGGTGGTGGGGCTGTCGACACCCTCAAGGCCTATGGCGCGGAGAAGATCTACGCGGTGGCCGACACCGATGTCACCGGCTTCCTGGTCGCCCCCAAGGCCGAAGTGCTGGCCCAGCTGGTGGAGAAGACGGGTCCGGCGGCGGTGCTGATCCCCTCGGGTGGGGAGGGCAAGGAGATCGCCGGCCGGCTGGCGATCAAGACCGACTCCGGTCTGATCACCGACGCCGTCGACGTCCAGGCCGGCGACGACGGTCCGGTGACCACGCAGTCGGTGTTCGCGGGCAACTACACCGTGCAGGCCAAGGTCACCAAGGGCACCCCGATCATCACCGTGAAGCCGAACTCGACGGCACCGCAGGAGCACGCTGCTGCGGGGGCGGTGGAGGAGTTCACCGCCACCATCTCCGAGTCCGCGAAGTCGGCGAAGGTCACCGCCTCCGAGCCCCGGAAGGCCTCGGGTCGTCCCGAGCTGACCGAGGCCGCGATCGTGGTCTCCGGTGGCCGCGGCACCGGCGGGAACTTCGAGGCCGTGGAGGCGTTCGCGGACTCCATCGGCGCCGCCGTCGGCGCCTCCCGCGCAGCCGTCGACTCGGGCTGGATGCCGCACGCGTTCCAGGTCGGGCAGACCGGCAAGACCGTCTCCCCCCAGCTGTACGTCGCCAACGGCATCTCCGGCGCGATCCAGCACCGGGCCGGGATGCAGACCTCGAAGACCATCGTCGCGGTCAACAAGGACGACGAGGCCCCGATCTTCGAGCTCGTCGACTTCGGTGTCGTCGGCGACCTCCAGAAGGTCCTCCCCGCCGCCACCGAGGAGATCACCCAGCGCAAGGGGTGAGAGCCCGGCACGGCCCCCTCACCATGCAGTGAGACGTCCACCCGACCCGAAGAGCCAGGTCGTCGACTGCTCGTCGTAGCTGCCGGTAGCCTCGTCGAGCAGTGCGTCGCTCACCATCATCTCGTCGAGGTTCAGGGTGTTCCTGATCCGAGCCAGCCGCACGTCCTCCAGCGTGGCCACGTCCGAGGTGAGCATGGCGGCGCTGACCGCGTCGAAGTCGTCGGCCAGCACGATCGGGATCTGGGCGCGCTGCACCCCCTGTGACCCGGCTGTGAGCGTGTTCGCGTAGGTGGCGACCGGGTCGAAGCCACGCAGTGCCCTCTCGGTGACGAAGTCCGCCAACCCGATGCCCACTGCGTTCCCGTGCGAGGCCGGGCTGATGTCGAGGCACACGATGTTCGTGATCCTCGGCGTCGCCAGCTCGGGCATGGACCGCACCATGCGGCGTCCGATGACATTGGTGTCCATGCCGGTGCCGGAGAAGTCCTTGCCCATGCTGTCCACCACGAGAACGTCGATCTGGTGGAAGGGGAGTCGTGCCTCGTGCTCCTTGGCGAGCCGGAGCAGCTCAGCCTCCCGCGCGCCGCCGATCTGGTTCGCCGGCACGAGCTCGACGGCGACCAGCCTCTTGTCCAGTCCCTCGACCAGGGCCAGGCCACCGATGACCGGCAGTCGGGCGCAGATGCCGGCGGCAGCAGTCCGGATGCGTCGCTCGATCTCGACAGGACCCCGTCTGTGCAGCTCCTCCGCGCCGTGCTGCTTGCCGAACCCAATGGCCAGCATCTTCGCGAGCCCGGACTCGATCTCACCGCTGAACGAGGTGTGGCTCTTGAGCCGGTTGACCAGCAGGATGTGGTCGGCCTTCGCGGCGTATGCGTCGACGGCGACGTCGACGTCCTCGACCATCCCGATCGCAACGGTCTCCATGGTGGCCCGGACGGGGGCTCCGACCCGTTCCTCGGTGACACCGAGGCCGGCGAGCGTCTGGCGCTGCCCCTCTGCGCTCGCACCGCCGTGCGAGCCCATGGCGGGCAGGATGAACGGCTCGCCGCCACGCTGGCGGACAGCGCGCACCATGCCTGTCACCACTGGGCTGATCGTCTTGATGCCGCGGCTCCCGACGCCGATGGCCACCACGTCCCCGGGTCGGACCCGGTCGAGGTGCGGCTCCAACGCGGCGTACGCCTCCGCCTCGGGCTCCAGGGGAGGCTCGCCCTCCCGCTGCGCTCGTCTCACGGTGTGCATGCGGAGGTTCGGCGCCCGTCGGCCGAGAATGGCATCGAGTCGCGGCGCCGGCAGGTGTGGTGCCTCGAAGCCTGTCATCGCTCTCCGCTCGCCCAGCTGTCACACCCGCTCGAAGCGTAGCCGCCAGACCGAGCATCCCTGGTGGGAATCCCAGGACGTCGGACACTCAGCCGGCGCACGGGCCGAGGGTCAGGCACGGACCGTCCCACCGGCGCCGCAGCCATCGGTCGTGGCTTGCCACCAGGACGGTTCCGGCCGAGCGCTGCAGCGCCTCCTCGAGCTCGTCGGCCAGGGTGAGCGAGATGTGGTTCGTCGGCTCGTCGAGGAGCAGCAGGTCGGGGCTCTGCGCCACCAGCACGGCCAGCGCGAGCCGTCGCTGCTGCCCGACGCTGAGCAGGCCCACCGGCCGCGACAGCTCCTGTGGGTGCAGCAGGCCCAGCTCCGCCAGCGGCCGCGGTGATCCGGTGGCCGCGTCGTACGCCTCGAGTGCGCTTCGGTCCGGTCGGGCGAAGCCCACGTCCTGCGGCAGACAGCCGGTCCGGCCGGCGAAGACCGACACCGTGCCGGACGTCGGGGACACGTGTCCCGCAAGCACCTTGAGCAGCGTCGACTTGCCGGAGCCGGTTGGCACCGGTGACCAGGAGGCGCTGTCCGGCCGACACGTCGAGGCGGGGTACGTCGACCCGGCCGGCGACCACCAGGCCACGCACGGAGACCACCACACCGGTGGCACGCCGGACGGCCAGCGGCTCGGTGAACGACAGCGGCGACGGCGGCTTGGGCACCGGGTCGCGCTCCAGCACCTGGATCCGCCGCTCCGCGTCGCGAACCCGCCGGCTCACCGTTCGCGCGACGTTGCCGCCCTTGAAGTGATGAATGAACTTGTCGTTGTCGCGGGCCGCACGGTCGTGCGCCACCTGCCGGGCCGTGGTCCTGGCGGCCCGGCGCCGCTCGTCGAGCTCGTCCTGCTGCGTGGCGAACGCCTCTCGCCAGCGACGTGCCGCCTCCTGCTTCTCGACGAGGTAGGCCGAGTAGCCGCCGGTGTAGTAGCCGCCGGTGTAGTGGCCGCCACCGGGGTCCAGGTCGACCACCACCCGGCACACCCTGTCCAGGAAGGTCCGGTCGTGGCTGGCCGCGACGACGACCCCGGGCAGCTCCGCCAGCGACTCCTCCAGCAGCGTCATCGCCTGGTCGTCGAGATGGTTGGTCGGCTCGTCGAGGAGCACACACTCGGGCCGGCGGGTCAGCAGGGCGGCGAGCGCCAGGCGGCTGCGCTCGCCACCGGACAGGGAGGCGATCGGGCGGTCCCGCTCGCGGGCGAGCTGACCCAGGCCGAGGCGGTCGGCGACGACCGCGGCCCGCCGGTCGGCGTCCCAGGCGTCGTGCCTGGTCGCCCAGGCCAGCGCGGCGTCGTAGTCCTCTGCGGCACGCGGGCCGGCCAGGTCATCGGCCGGGTCATCGGCCGGGTCTGCGGCCAGCGCACCGGCCAGGCGCTCGAGGCGGGCGACGGCGTGGTGCAGGGGTGCCAGCGCCTCGTCGAGGACGTCACCCACCGTCGCGGACTGTGCGAACCCTGGCTCCTGGGCGAGGTAGCCGAGGTCGCCCGGCCGGCTGACCGCGCCCGAGTCGGCATCGTCCACTCCGGCCAGCACCCGCACCAGCGTGGACTTGCCGGTGCCGTTCTCGCCGACCAGACCGAGAGGCACGCCGGGCGCGGCGGTCAGGTCCACGCCGTCGAGGACCAGGCGGTCGCCGTACCTCTTGACGAGGTCGCGGGCGACGAGGGGGGACAGGGCAGCAGGCATGAGGGGACACCGATCGCACGAGGCGGGTGCTCGCCGGGCGCTGGGGCCTCGGACGCGAGCGGGACCGGTGTCAGATCCACATGATGAGAGCAGTGTGCCGCCCCGAGGGGCGGCACACCACTGGTTTTCGTGTGTCCCTCCTCGGGTCAGGACCGTCGCAGGAGCCGCGACGCCGTGGGCACCATGGTCACCACCGGCAGCACGAGGACAGCAGCACTGAGGGTGAGGTAGGCCGTGAGGTCGACGGGCGGCACGACCGGTCCGAGCATCCCCACACCGACGCCGAGGACCGCCGGGAGGACCGCGAGGGTGCCGATCGCCCAGGCCAGTCCTCCGGTCAGGGCGGCCTCGACGAGCGTCATCCGGATCAGCTGGGAGCGGGTGGCACCGGTGCGGCCGTAGAGCCGGAGCTCGGCCCGGCGACGCGCGGTGACCATCACCAGGGTGTTGGCGGCGGCGAGGAACACGAAGCCCAGCAGCGCCAGCAGCAGCACGGTGGAGAGCCGCTGCTCGGCGTCGCCGCTCTCGGTGGCGCGCGCGGCGTAGCCGGCCGGACCGACCGCGTCCAGGCCGAGCCTGCCGAGACCGGTCCGGACGTCGTCGAGCTGACCCGGCGCTGCGTCGACGAGCACCGACTGGTCGGTCAGGTCGGCGTGGTGCCGCTGCAGGGACTTTGGTCCGACGAGGTAGTCCCCGAACCCGAGTCCCCGCCCGTAGACGGCTACTACGGTCGGTGTGCTGGTCGTCCCGTCCGGCCACCGCAGGAACACGGTGCGCCCGATCTCGAGGCCGGTGTCGAACGTGGCGTCCCGGCTGACCGCGACCGTGTCGGCGCCGGTGAGGTCCGCCAGCGAGCCGGCGCTGACGTCAGGGTCGACGAGCAGGCCGGTCCGTCCGGGCGTGATGGCGTGCACGGTCGTCGGCTCCCAGGCCAGGGCGTCGACGACTCCGTCGAGGTCGGGATCGGTGCGCACCTGGGCCGACGCGCTGGTGAGGGTGGTGGTGCCGACGACCCCGCGGAGGTCACGGACCGCGTCGGGGGCCGAGGGCGCCGACCCGGCCGGCGAGGTCGCCACCAGGTCCGCGTGCAGTCCGTCCTGCAGCTGGACCCGGGTGGCCTCGGCGACGGTGTGGTCGACGGTCGTCTGAGCGGTGCCGGCGGTGAGCGCGAGCGCCAGCGGGACGATCACGAGGGTCAGCCGCTGGGAGAAGCCGCGGAGGTTGGCCACGGCCAGGCCGCCGGCGGGGCCGAGCCGCGCTTCCCATCGGCCGAGGCGGCCGAAGACCCACCGGAGCAGGAGCGGGCCGGCGAGCGCGGCAGCGCCGACGAGCAGGAACGCTGAGGACGCGGCGCTGGCACTGCCGACCGTGCCGGGTACGACGACCGGGCTGAACGCCGCCGCCAGGCCGAGCCCGCCGACGACGACCGCTGCCCCACGTCGTACGGCGCCGACCGTGCGCGCCTCGACGGCGCTGTCCCGCACGGCCTGGCCGGGGGCCAGCCGAAGCGTCTCGCGGACAGCGAGGCGGGAGCCCAGCCAGGCGACAGGCAGCACGAGGACCGTCGCTGCCAGGACCGGAAGCGGGCTGATCGACAGGGTGCCGGCCGACGCGACCGCTCCGGCGTCACGCAGCAGCGGGGTCAGCAGCCGGGCCAGCAGGACGCCCGGCACGGCGCCGAGCGGCGCGGCGACCAGCCCGACCAGCAGCACCTCGGTGCCGATCTGCGTGCGCAGCTGGGACCGGGTGGCCCCGACGGCGCGGAGCAGCGCCATCTCCTGCCGCCGCCCGCGCAGCGCGAGCGAGACCGTCGCCGCCACCACCAGCACGACGACGGTGACGACGGTGCCGGAGAACGAGCTCGCCAGCACCATCAGGAGGTCGCTGCCAGCCATGGCGTCCGGGGCCGTCCCGGTGCCCGTGCGGAGGCCGGACTCGGTCAGCACCCCGGCCACGGCGAGCAGCAGCCCGGCGAGCGCCAGGACGAGGGCGGTTCCCGTCAGTCCGCTGCGGTGGGCCCAGGCGCTCCGGGTGGCGAGGGTCCACATCACGACCACCGGCCGAGCGCGAGCATGCGTGCGCCGACCTGCTCGGCGGTCGGGTCGTCGAGCTGGTCCACGAGGAGTCCGTCGGCGAGGAACAGCACCCGGTCGGCGGCGGCTGCGACCTGGGGATCGTGGGTGACGACGACGACGGTCTGACCGAGCGCACGGGTGGTCGAGCGGAGCACCTCGAGGACCTGGACCGCGGTCACCGAGTCCAAGGCGCCGGTCGGCTCGTCGGCGAAGACGACGTCCGGGTGGGTGAACAGTGCGCGAGCGATCGCCACCCGCTGGGCCTGGCCACCCGACAGCTCACCGGGCAGACGGCGCTCCATGCCGGTCAGCCCGAGGGTTGCCACGAGGTCGGTGAGCCAGTTGATGTCGGGATCACGACCCGCGAGCCGGACCGGGAGGGTGATGTTGTCGGCCACCGAGAGGTGCTCGACCAGGTTGTAGGCCTGGAACACGAAGCCGATGTGGTCCCGCCGGAACCGGGTGAGAGCGTCGGGCGACAGCGTGCTGATGTCCCGGTCACCGACGACGACCTGGCCGCGGGTCGGGACGTCGAGCCCGGCGGCGCAGCTGAGCAACGTCGACTTGCCGGAGCCCGAGGGTCCCATCACCGCCGTGAACGAGCCCACCGCAAGGGCGAGCGACACACCGCGCGCGGCGTGCACCGGCACGGCGCCGTGCGGGTAGGACTTGTGGAGGTCGACGAGGCGTATGGCGGTGCGGGTCGCGGTCTCGGGTTTCTGGATCTGCTGGATCGGCTGGATGCTCATGTCCACAACGGTAGGAATCCGGACCGGTCAGCCGCGAGCCTCGCAAGGTGGAGATCCGAGGCTCCATCCTTCGATGCAAGGACCCCGAGCGGTCCCTGAGCGAGCCCCTGCCGACTCCCTCGACGAGCCGTCAGTCGGGGATGTCGACGATGCGGTTCTGGTAGGCCCAGACCGCGGCCTGCAGGCGCGAACGCACGCCCAGCTTGGGCATCATCCGCGCCAGGTGCGACTTCACCGTCGACACCTCGAGGGTGAGGTCGTCGGCGATCTCGTCGTTGGACATGCCCTGGGCCAGGAGCAGCAGGATGTCGTGCTCGCGGGCGGTGAGCAGGTCGGACGTCCGCCCCGGTTGCACCGGCCGGGTGCCGCGACGGGCGACCACCTCGTGCAGCACCCGCTTGGTGAGGGTGGTGTCGATGGTGCCGTTGCCGGCGGCGACGGAGCGGACGGCGGCGAGCAGCTCCTCGGGCTCGGCGTCCTTGAGCAGGAACCCGGACGCCCCGGCCTCCAGGGCCCCGAAGAGGTACTCGTCGATGTCGAAGGTGGTCAGCACCAGCACTGCGACCGGGTTCTCGACGTCGGGGCCGCTCAGCTCCCGGGTCGCTGCGATGCCGTCCATCCCCGGCATCCGGATGTCGGTGCACACCACGTCGGCGCCGAGCGCGCGTGCGGCGTCGACGGCCGCGCGGCCGTCCTCCACCGCCGCGACGACCTCGATGTCCGGGGCCGCGTCGAGCAGGGTGGTCAGCCCGGCCCGGACCATCGCCTGGTCGTCGGCCACCACGACCCGGATCACGTCGGCTCTCCCGCGTCCCCGGCGTCTCCGGCGTCCCCGCTGTCGACCGAGGCGGCCCGGGGGATCCGCAGGCGCACCAGCCATCCGCCGTCGGGTGTCGGCCCCACCTCGAGCCGGCTCCCGGTCAGCTCGGCCCGCTCCCGCATCCCCACGAGCCCGAGTCCACCACGGCTCCCTGGGGCGGCGACCTGCGGGCCCGGCGCGTTGCGCACGGTGACGACCAGCGCCTCGGCGTCCCGGTCGTCCACCTCGACCTCACAGCGGCCGCCGGGGGCGTGCCGCGCGGCGTTGGCGAGGGACTCCTGGACCATCCGGTACGCCGCCAGCTGGGCCAGCGGGCCGATCCCCGCTCCCAGACGCCGGGACCCGACCGGGTCGAGCACGGTGAGGCCGACGTCCTGGCCGCCCGCGAGCACCTCGCCGACCAGGTCGGTGACCCCGGCCAGCGTCTGCACGTGGACGCCGTCGTGGGCCGCCGTGGGGTCGTGGTCGCGCAGCAGCCCCACCAGGCTCCGCAGGTCCCGCAGGACCGCCGTGCTCTGTCGTCGTACGTCCCCGACCGCCGCCTTCGCGCCGGACGGGTCGGTGTCGATCTGGCCGGCGATGGCTGCGCTCATCACCGCGATCCCGGTGAGGTGGTGGGCGGCGATGTCGTGCAGCTCCCGTGCCATCGCGGTGCGTTCCCGGGCCACCGCGGCCTGCACCAGGGCGTCCTGCTCCCGCTCCAGCGCCCGCAACCGGTCCTCACGAGCCGAGCTCGACTCCCGACGCGCCACCACCAGTGCGGCGACCACCAGCGGAGCACCCAGGAGTACGACGGCCTGGACCAGGCCCGTGAGCACGGCCTCGCCGGGCGGCACCCCGTCGCGCAGACCGGCGGCGGCGTGACCCGTCGCCACCAGCACGCCGGCCACGGTCAGCTGCGGCCAGACCTGCACCGGGGGCCGCAGCGTGGCCAGCGTGTAGACCGCCACGAGCACCGCGATCGACGTCAGCCCGATCACCGAGCCCATCCCCACGGCCGCGCCCACCGGCACCGCCAAGGCCACGGCCACAGCGACGGCCTCGGGCTGGTGCGACCGCCACGCCAGCGCCGCCGACTGGGCCACCAGCGTGGCCAGCGTCGCCCACCACACGGGGTCGCCGAGGTGCGGCACTCCGTCCGCGGCATCGGGATCTCCTCGTGCCAGCAGCGGCAGGAGCAGCAGCAGCGCCACCACCACGACCGCGCAGCCGAGAGCCGCCCGCGCGTCGGCACGTGCCGGCCTCCATCCGCGTCCCGTCATGCCTCGCACGCTATCCAAGCGACGCGTCTGCTCGAGCCGGTTCGGGGGCCCCGCAGCCCCGGACGATGATCTTCAGCCGGCCGGTTGCATCGAAGGACGGAACTCCGCGCTTCCATCGTTCGGGGCTCGATGGCCAGGTCTGCTGATCCCTAGCGTCGTGACCACTCGATCCATCCGGTCAGCCAGCGAAGGGAACGCCGATGTCCTCACCCCGCAGGATACTCACCAGAACAGCGATCACCACGGCAGCGATCACCACAGCAGCGATCACCACAGCAGCCATCACCACCGTGGGCATCGCCTCAGCAGCGACGACGGCCGGGGCGAACGCGGCGCCCCGCGTCAGCGCCGCACCCGCCGCGGTCGGGTCGGGCCACCGGGCGGCGGAGGCCGGGCCCGACCACGGCCGGAGCCCGGACCTCCAGCGTCGTCTGGACCGGCTGGTGAGCCACACCGGGTTCCCCGGCGCCATCGCCACCGTCCGGGGCAGAGACGGACGCGTGCGCACCTACACCGCCGGGTCGGGCAACCCCGAGGACGGCACACCCGTCCCCGGCGACGGACACGTGCGGATCGCCAGCAACACCAAGATGTTCACCGCGACGGTCGTCCTGCAGCTGGTCGGCGAGGGCGCTCTCGAGCTCGACGCTCCCGTCGCGCGATACCTGCCGGGCATCGTCCACGGCCACGGGAACGACGGCGACCACATCACGATCAGGCAGCTGCTGCAGCAGACGAGCGGACTGCCCGACTACGACACCATCGTGGAGAAGCAGGGCGGATCACTGCAGGCGGTCGCCCACACCTACGTCGAGCCGCGCCAGCTCCTCGACGCCGCTCTCCACGAGAGACGACACTTCCGGCCCGGCTCGAAGTGGGAGTACAGCAACACCAACTACATCGTCCTGGGTCTCGTCGTGCAGCGCGTCACCGGTCGTCCGATCGGGGAGGAGATCACCAGACGGGTCATCCGGCGCGCCGGACTCACGCACACGTACTGGCCGGGCGTCGGCGAGCAACGGCTGCGCGGACGGCATCCCCATGGCTACTGGGCCGACTCCCCGGGTGCGCCGTACGAGGACATCACGACCATGGACCCCTCACTCGGCTGGGCGGCGGGACAGCTCGTGTCGACCACCGCCGACCTGGGCAGGTTCATGGCGGCGCTGCTCGGCGGTGACCTGCTCGGTCCGGCGCAGCTCAGGGAGATGCAGACCACCGTCAGCGCGCCCGGCTTCGAGCCCGAGCCCGGGTGGAGGTACGGCCTCGGGATCGGGCGCCACCGCCTGACGTGTGGTGGCTACGCCTGGGGCCACGGCGGCGACATCCAGGGCTTCGAGACCCGGAACCTGATCACCCCCGACGGCCGGTGGGCCGTGGTGGCGGTCACTGCCCTGCCGACGTCGGTGGGCATGCTGAGCGACGTCAACACGGTGGTGGACAGCGCGGTGTGCGCAGCCTGACGCGGTTGACCGGCCCCGACCCGGACTGCCAGTGGGCTGTCCGGGTCCGGGGTTGGGACGAACGGGTCAGCGGCCCCGACGAGCGGAGGAGAAGGAGGCGGCGCTGTGGCTGCCGCCGCCGGTCGAGGTGCTGTGCACGAGACCCGATCCGCCGCGGGAGCTGCGGCCCCGGCCGGCAGACTGGCCGGCGGACTGACCACCTGATCGGCCGCCCGACTTGCTGCCACCGGACTTCGCACCGCCGGACTTCGCACTGCCGGACCGGTCGCCGCCGGAAGCGGCGCGGGGCTGTCCGCTGCGGCCGCGGTTGCGACCACCGCCGGCGCCGCGTCCGCCACCGCCGTTGCCGCGGGGGCGCTCGTCGGAGGAGGTGAGCGTCGGCCGGTCGGACACAGCGAGGAAGGTGCGCTCACCGGGAGCGATCCTCGACAGCAGGGCGTCACCGGGCTGCGCGCGGGTGATGGTGGGCTTGATGCCCGCCTTGCGGGTCAGGTCGCGCACGTCGCTGACCTGTGCGTCCATCATCAGCGTCACCACGGTGCCCTCGGCGCCGGCGCGGGCCGTGCGGCCCGAGCGGTGCAGGTAGGCCTTGTGCTCGACCGGCGGGTCGGCGTGCACGACGAGGCCCACGTCGTCGACGTGGATGCCGCGAGCCGCGATGTCCGTGGCGACCAGGGTGGTGGCGGTGCCGTCACCGAAGGCGGCCAGGTTGCGGGTGCGGGCGTTCTGCGCCAGGTTGCCGTGCAGCTCGACGGCGGGTACGCCGCGCGAGTTGAGCTGGCGGGCCAGCGCCTTGGCGCCGTGCTTGGTGCGGGTGAACACGATCGTCTTGCCGGGCGCTGCGGTCAGCTCGGCGAGGACCGGCACGCGGCCCTCCTTCGTCACGTGCAGCACGTGGTGGGTCATGTCCACCGAGGAGGACTGCACCGAGTCGACGCTGTGCGTCACCGGGTCGTGCAGGAACCGCTTGACCAGGACGTCGACGCCGGCGTCGAGGGTGGCCGAGAAGAGCAGTCGCTGACCGTTGGCCGGGGTCTTGTCGAGCAGCCGGCGCACGACCGGCAGGAAGCCGAGGTCGGCCATGTGGTCGGCCTCGTCGAGCACGGTGATCTCCACCGTGCTCAGGTCCGCGTGGCCGGTCTGCACGTGGTCGGCGAGCCGACCCGGGCAGGCGATGACGATGTCGACGCCGTTGCGCAGGCCCTGGATCTGCGGGTTGGGCCGGACGCCGCCGAAGACGGTGAGGGTGCGCAGGCCGACGACCTTGGCCAGCGGTGCCATCGCCGCCTCGATCTGGCTGGCCAGCTCGCGCGTCGGCGCGAGCACCAGGGCGCGGGGCTGGTTCGGGCGGCGCCTGCTCGGGCTGGCCGCGAGCCTGGCCAGCATCGGCAGGACGAACGCGAAGGTCTTGCCGGAGCCGGTGCGGCCCCGGCCGAGGACGTCGCGGCCGGTGAGGGAGTCGGGCAGGGTCGCCGACTGGATGGGGAAGGGGCTGGTGATGCCGAGGTCGGTCAGCGCCGCGACCAGGGGTGCGGGCACGCCGAGCTCGGCGAAGGTCTGGACATGCGAGGAGGCGTGGGTGTCCGCCATGGGGTGACTCCGATGAGAGATAGGTGGGTCGTCCTGCCCGGCGCGACCCTGGCTCCCCGGTGATGCTGGGTGGCGGGTCGCGGCGCTCGGTGGATGACGCGTGCCTGGCCCGAGGCAGAACTGATGGGGCCAGCGACTCAAGGATAGCCCGCCGCACACCAACCGGACGAATCGCCGGGCTCGTCGCCCGTGTGACGTTCGCGACTACCTGCGGCTGAGACGACTGCGGCGTCCTGGGATGATCTTGCCATGGACCTCGACGCCGCTCGTGACTTCGTCCGCTCGCACCACCGAGCCGTGCTGGCGACCCGCTCCCAGAATGGCGTCCAGCAGAGTCCGGTGCTGGTGGGCGTGGACGGGGAGGGCCGGCTGACGGTCAGCAGCCGGGAGACGGCGTACAAGACCAAGCACCTGCGTCGCGACCCGTGGGCACAGCTGTGCGTGGTGCCCGACGCGTTCTTCGGTACGTGGGTCTACGTCGAGGGCGAGGCGGAGGTGGTGTCCCTGCCGGAGGCGATGGAGCCGTTGGAGGACTACTACCGCGGGATCTCCGGGGAGGCCGAGGACTGGGACTCCTACCGCGCCGCGATGGAGCGTGAGCGGCGCGTGATCATCCGGGTGACGCCGCTGCGGGCGGGCCCCGACCGGCAGGGGTGAGCGGTCGGGTCCCCGGTGGGGGTACGCCGTAGGCTGGTGGGTGCCATGAGCGACTCCGACCCCGACGAGGGCCAGCCCGTCTACCTCGACCACGCGGCGTCCACGCCGATGTATCCCGAGGCCGTCTCGGTGATGACCGCCCAGCTCGCCCACGTGGGCAACCCGTCCTCGCTGCACGCGGCCGGACGAGCGGCCCGCCGCGTCGTCGAGGAGTCCCGCGAGACCATCGCCCGGGCGATCGGCTGCCGCCCCGGCGAGGTGGTGTTCACCTCCGGCGGCACCGAGTCGGACAACCTCGCGGTCAAGGGCCTGTTCTGGGCCCGCCGCGACCAGGACCCGCGGCGCACCCGCATCCTGAGCACCGCCGTGGAGCACCACGCCGTCCTCGACTCGCTGCACTGGCTCGCCGAGCACGAGGGCGCCGAGGTGGAGCTGCTGCCCGTCGACCGGCTGGGCCGGCTGGACCTGGACGCTCTGCGCAGCTCCCTCGAGCGCGACCCGGGCTCGGTGGCGCTCGTCTCGGTGATGTGGGCCAACAACGAGGTCGGCACGGTGCAGCCGGTGGCCGAGGTCGTCGAGCTGGCCCACGCCCACGACGTCCCGGTGCACACCGACGCCGTGCAGGCGGTCGGCCAGGTGCCGGTCGACTTCGCCGCGTCCGGCGTCGACGCCCTGACGCTCACGGCGCACAAGGCGGGAGGCCCGCACGGCGTCGGCGCCCTCGTCGTACGCCGCGAGCTGGCTGTGACCCCTCAGCTGCACGGTGGGGGACAGGAGCGCGACATCCGCTCGGGCACCGTCGACAGCCCCGCCATCGCCGCGTTCGCGACGGCCGTCGAGCTGGCGGTCGAGAACCAGCCGGACCACGCGCTGCGGGTGTCGGCGCTGCGCGAGGAGCTCGTGCGCCGGGTGTGCGAGCGGGTGCCGGACGCGGTCCTCAACGGCGACCCGGACCCAGCCCTGGACCACCGGCTGCCAGGCAACGCGCACCTGACGTTCCCGGGCTGCGAGGGCGACTCGCTGCTGATGCTGCTCGACGCCCGGGGCATCGCCACCTCGACCGGGTCCGCGTGCTCCGCCGGGGTCCCGCAGGCGTCCCACGTGCTGCTGGCGATGGGCTGCGACCAGGAGCAGGCGCGCGGCTCGCTGCGGCTCGCACTGGGCCACCCCAGCACCCGCGCGGACGTCGACGCGCTCGTCGAGGCGATCGCGCCGGTGGTGGAGCGGGCCCGGGCCGCGGGTGCCGCCGCCTCGGTCGCCTCGCGCAAGGCCGGCTGAGCCGGTGCGCGTCCTGGCGGCGATGTCCGGTGGTGTGGACTCGGCAGTGGCGGCCGCCCGAGCCGTCGACGCCGGGCACGACGTGACCGGCATCCACCTGGCTCTCTCCCGCAACCCGCAGTCCTACCGCACCGGGGCGCGCGGGTGCTGCACGATCGAGGACTCGAACGACGCTCGCCGGGCCGCCGACCTGATCGGGATCCCGTTCTACGTGTGGGACCTCAGCGAGCGGTTCCACGAGGACGTGGTCGAGGACTTCGTCGCCGAGTACGCCGCCGGCCGCACCCCCAACCCCTGCCTGCGCTGCAACGAGAAGATCAAGTTCGCCGCCGTTCTGGACCGGGCCGTCGCGCTCGGCTTCGACGCTGTCGCCACCGGTCACTACGCGCGGCTGGTCGACGTCGACGGGACGGTCGAGATGCATCGTGCCGTCGACCCGGGCAAGGACCAGTCCTACGTGCTGGGGGTGCTCGAGCAGGACCAGCTGCGGCGCTCGCTGTTCCCGCTCGGCGATTCGCACAAGAGCGAGGTCCGCGCGGAGGCCGCTCGCCGGGGCCTGCAGGTCGCCCAGAAGGCGGACAGCCACGACATCTGCTTCATCCCGGACGGGAACACCTCGGGCTGGCTGCGCGAACGGCTGGGCAGCGGCAGCGGCGAGATCGTGGACCACTCGACTGGTGAGGTGCTCGGGCGGCACGACGGCGTCCACGGGTTCACGGTCGGCCAGCGCAAGGGCCTGGCCATCGGTCGCCCCGCCGAGGACGGCAGGCCGCGCTACGTCCTGGACATCGAGCCGGTGTCCGGCACGGTGACGGTCGGGAGTCGCGAGCACCTCAGTGTCGACCGGATCGAGGGCGCGGCGCCGCGCTGGTGCGGCCCGGTGCCGGACGGCTCGACGAGCGGCACCGTGCAGCTGCGCGCCCACGGCGAGGAGCACCGGGCGACCGTCACGGTGGCCGGTGGTCGCGTCCTGATCGACCTCCTCGACCCGGCTCAGGGGATCGCACCGGGCCAGGCGGCGGTCGTGTACGACGGTTCCCGGGTGGTCGGGTCGTGCACCATCACCTCGGCCTCGCGCGCCCCGGCCCCACGCGCGGCTGCCCCGACCGCACCCGCCCCGACCGCACCTGCCCCGGCGTGACCGGCCGCACCTGCCCCGGCGTGACCGGCCGCGTGGTGCCGGGATGATCGCGGCGACGGGCGTCGGGTCGATGCCGGGTGCGGACACGGCGGCCTACGACCAGGCCGTCCGCGTCGTCCTCGAGGAGCTGCCCGACCTGGCCCACGTCCCCGAGCTCCCCGGCCGGGGCGCGCACGCCGACATGACCGCGCGCACGCTCGCGGTGGTGGCCGAGCTGGGTGCCGACCTGCAGCCCGCTGGCTGGCGGCTGACCGGCCACTCGGGACCGGTCGGCATCGACCACCGGCGGGCCCGCTCGCTGCTGGCCCAGGACCTGGACACCGTCGAGGAGCTCGCGCAAGGCTGGACCGAGCCGTTCAAGACCCAGGTCACCGGTCCGTGGACGCTCGCGGCCACGGTCGAGCGGCCGCGCGGAGACCGGGTGCTCGCCGACCGCGGAGCGCGGCACGAGCTCGCGGAGGCACTCGCGGAGGGACTGCGGGACCACCTCGCCGACGTCCGGCGCCGGCTGCCCGACGCCGCTCTGGTGGTCCAGGTGGACGAGCCGTCGCTGCCTGCCGTGCTGGCCGGGCGGGTCCCCACGGCATCGGGGTTCCACCGGCACCGCTCCGTGGATCCGGCCGCCGCCAGCGCCGCCCTGGAGCCGGTGTTCGCCGCCGTCCGTGAGTCGGGTGCGGTCCCGGTCGCGCACTGCTGTGCGTCCGACGTACCGATCGGCCTGCTGACCGGCGCCGGAGCCGCCGGGGTGTCGGTCGACTTCGACAGGCTCCCACCCGCGGCGTACGACGACCTGGCCGATCTCCTCGAACAGGGCCGGCCGGTGCACCTGGGCGTGGTCCCCACGACGGCTCCGGCGACGCCACTGTCGGACCGGAGCGTCACCGAGCGGGTCCTGCGGTTCCTGGACATGCTCGGGCTCGACCCCGAGAGCGCCTCGTCGCTGGTGGTCACCCCGTCCTGCGGGCTCGCCGCCGCGGACCCCACCTGGGCCCGCCGCGCCCTGGTGCTCTGCCGCACCGTGGCCGCCGACCTCCGGCCCTGAGGGGCGGGCTGACGCGAGGCGCCGATTACCAGGAGATGCAGACGAATTGGCGCTTCCCACGGGCCGTGACCCATGGGAAGCGCCGAGGTCCTGCATCCCCTGGTAATCCGCCAGGGGCTAGAACGGAAGGTCAGACGGCGACGCCCTCCGGTGCCTCGTCGGTGGCGAGGTCCTTGGACTTCGCGTTGAGGAACACCAGGGCGATCAGCGTGCCCAGCCAGATCATCCCGGCCCCGGTGAGGAACGCGTGGGTCGCGCCCTCGGTGTAGGCGACCTGCCCGATCAGCGTCTGCAGCGCCTGGAGCTTGTCCGGGTCCACGGTGCCGGACTGGGCTGCAGCCTGGGCGGCCGCGCCGAGCGAGGATCCCTTGTCCTGCGTGAAGTGCACGGCCACCGTGCTCAGGGTCGCGAGCCCGAGGGCGCCGCCGACCTGCTGCATGGTGTTCAGCACACCCGAGCCGATGCCCGAGTCGCGGTCCCCGACACCGTGTACGGCGGTCAGGGTGAGCGGCACGAACGTGAGCCCCATGCCGACCGACATCAGCACGATGTAGGGCAGCAGGTCCGAGGCGTAGTGCGCGTTCACCGCCAGGTGTCCGATCCGGTCGTCGTAGGGCAGCCGGGAGAAGCCGAACAGGGCGGCGCCCGCCATCGCCGTGCCCACGCCGGCGATCCAGCGGGGGTCGACCCGCTCGATCAGCTTCGAGGAGACGATCGCGCCGAGGACGATCCCGGCACTGAAGGGCAGGAAGGCGACGCCGGTGCGCAGCGGCGAGAAGCCCATGACGTTCTGCACGAACAGGCTGAGGAAGTAGAACATCGAGAACATCGCGGCCGGCACCAGCATCATCACCACGAAGCTCGTCGCGCGGGTGCGGCTGGCCAGGATGCGGAACGGCAGCAGCGGGTGCGTGACTCGGCGCTCGATGAGGTAGAAGGCGAGCAGGAGAGCGACGCCCGCCACGAGCGACGCGAGCGTCCACGGGTCGCCCCAGCCGTAGGCCTGGTTGCCGGCCCGGGTCAGGCCGTAGACGATCCCGACCAGGCCGAGCGTGCCGGACAGGGCACCCGGCAGGTCGAGCTCACCGGGGTGCGACTCGCTCTCGGACAGGAACAGGGGAGCCGCCAGGGCGGCTGCGATGCCGATCGGGACGTTGATCAGGAAGGTCAGGCGCCAGCCGTCGACGACCTGGCCGAAGAACGTCGGCTCGAGGCCGGTCAGCCAGCCGCCGAGGATCAGGCCGACGGCCGCACCGGCGCCGGACATCGCGGCGTAGACCGAGAAGGCGCGGTTGCGCTGCGGCCCTGCGGGGAACGTGGTGGTGATCAGGGCCAGGGCGGCCGGTGAGGCGATGGCGGCGCCGAGACCCTGCAGGCCACGGGCGGCGAGCAGCAGCCCCTCGTTCGAGGCGAGGCCGCCGAGGAGCGACGCGATCGCGAAGACGCTCACGCCCACCATGAACATCCGGCGGCGGCCGTAGAGGTCACCGAGCCGACCCCCGAGCAGCAGCAGCCCGCCGAAGGCGAGGGCGTAGCCGGTGACGATCCAGGCGAGGTTCGCCTGGGCGATGTGCAGGTCGTTCTTGATGAACGGCAGGGCGATGTTGGCGATGGTCGCGTCGAGCACGACCATCAGCTGGGCCACCGAGATGAGCAGCAGGGCCCATCCGAGGCGGCGTGGAGCCGGGCTGGAGGGCGTCTCGGCGCTGGGCGTGCCGGACGTGGTTGTGGTGGTCATGGGATCTGTGGCTTCCTTGGCGGATGTGAGGTGGAGCAGGTCAGGAACGGGTGGCGGCGGGCAGGATGATCTCGTCCACCACCTGGGTGACGGTCTTCTCATCGGCCGGAAGGCCGAGCACGAAGCTGCGGTGCAGGATGATGCCGGCGAGCGCGGCGGACAGCAGGTCCAGATCGAGGTCGGCGGTGATCTCGCCGCGGGCCCGGGCCCGCTCCCAGATCACCCGGGAGGCCTCGACCTTGGGCTGGATCACCCGGGTGCGGAACTCCGAGGCGAAGTCGGGGTCATGGTGCAGGGCGGTGATGACGCCGGCCATCACGTGCGCCGACCGGTCGTCGCTGAGCCCACCGTGGGAGCAGGCGGTCGCGATCAGGTCCTCGCGCAGGCTGCCGGTGTCCACCTCGGGGACCTGGAGCGCCTCCTTGCTGCGCAGGATGGCGTCCACGACCAGGGAGGACTTCGTGGACCATCGGCGGTAGAGCGTGGCCTTGCTGGCCTTGGCCTCGGACGCGATGGCGTCCATCGTCATCCGGTCGTAGCCCACGCGGGCCAGCAGGGTGATCGCGGCGTCCAGGATCTGGGCCTCCCGCTCGCCCTCCACGCGCGGCCTGAGGCAGGCCTTGCTCCGCAGCATCATCGGTCGACCACCGGCCTCTCGTAACCTGGATGAAACGAAACCGTTCCGTTCCATCCACCAGATTAGGCAGGATGCGTGCTGCACGCAACCAACTTCACGCAATCGCGCGAATCTTTACCCGAGGACCCCACCGCACGGGTGTACGCCGGTCCGCGGGACTGTCGGCGGGGCACGGCAAGATAGGCGTCATGGCGCAGGACGGCGAGATCCCCGAGACCAGCAGCGGCACCCGGGTCGAGCCCGCGCCGCCCGAGGCCCGCGAGGAGCACCGCGAGGTGGCCGAGCAGGTCGAGGACGCGAGGTGGCGCTACTACGTGCTCGACGACCCGACGCTTTCCGACGCCGACTTCGACGTGCGGATGCGCCGGCTCGAGGAGCTCGAGGAGGCGTTCCCCGAGCTGCGGACGCCCGACTCCCCGACCCAGCGGGTGGGTGGCGCCGTCTCGACGGAGTTCACGGCGGTGGACCACCTCGAGCCGATGCTGAGCCTGGACAACGCCTTCTCCCTCGAGGAGCTGGAGAGCTGGCGAGCCCGGGTGGCCCGCGACGGCGCGGAGGACCCCGCGATGCTGTGCGAGCTCAAGGTCGACGGGCTGGCGATCAACCTGCTCTACGAGGGTGGCCGCCTGGTGCGGGCCGCGACCCGCGGCGACGGGAGGACCGGTGAGGACGTCACGCCCAACGTCCGCACCATCGACAACATCCCGCACCGGCTGACCGGCACCGAGGACTACCCGGTGCCCGAGCTCGTCGAGGTGCGCGGAGAGGTGTTCCTCCCGGTGGCGGCGTTCGAGCGGCTCAACGAGTCGATGCGGGACGCGGGCAAGCCGCCGTTCGCCAACCCGCGCAACGCCGCCGCCGGGTCCCTGCGGCAGAAGGACCCGCGGGTCACCGCGACCCGGGAGCTGGCGATGGTCTGCCACGGCCTCGGAGCGCGCCGGGGCTTCTCGCCCGTCTCGCAGTCGCAGTCCTACGACGCCCTCGCTACCTGGGGGCTGCCCACCAGCGACCGGGCCAAGGTGCTTCCGGACCTGCCGGCGGTGATGGAGTTCGTCGAGTGGTACGGCGAGCACCGCCACGACGTCGAGCACGAGATCGACGGCGTCGTGGTGAAGATCGACGACGTGTCCCTGCAGCGGCGGCTCGGGTCCACGAGCCGGGCGCCCCGGTGGGCGATCGCGTTCAAGTACCCACCCGAGGAGGTCAACGCCGAGCTGCTCGCGATCGAGGTGAACACCGGTCGCACCGGCCGGGTCACCCCGTTCGGCCGGATGGTGCCGACGCGGGTGTCGGGGTCGACGGTGGAGATGGCGACCCTGCACAACGCGCACGAGGTGCGGCGCAAGGACGTGCGGCCGGGGGACACGGTCGTGCTGCGCAAGGCGGGGGACGTGATCCCCGAGATCGTCGGGCCGGTGCTCGCCCTGCGACCCGAGGGCCTCCCGGAGTGGGTGATGCCGACCGAGTGCCCCTCGTGCGGCACCACCCTCGCGCGGGAGAAGGAGGCCGATGCCGACCTGCGCTGCCCGAACCACCGCAGCTGTCCGGCCCAGGTGCGCGAGCGCGTCTTCCACGTCGCCGGGCGGGGTGCGTTCGACATCGAGGGTCTCGGCTACGAGGCAGCCGTCGCGCTGCTGGAGGCGGGGGTGATCTCCGACGAGGGCGACGTGTTCGGTCTGACCGAGGACCAGCTGCTGCGCACCACGCTGTTCACCCGGGCCCCGAAGAAGGGCGAGGGTGACGCCCCGGTCCTGTCGGCCAACGGGCAGCGGCTGCTCGACAACCTCGCCGCCGCCAAGGAGCGACCCCTGTGGCGAGCCCTGGTAGGGCTCTCGATCCGGCACGTCGGCCCGACCGCCGCCCGCGCGCTGGCCCGCGAGTTCGGGTCCATGGACGCCATCCGATCAGCGGAGGTGGAGGCGATCGCCGGCGCCGAGGGCGTGGGCCCCACCATCGCCGAGGCCGTGCGCCAGTGGTTCGACGGGCCGGAGGGTGAGTGGCACACCGACATCGTCCGCAAGTGGGCGGCCGCCGGGGTCCGGATGGCCGACGCCCAGGACGCCTCGGTGCCCCGCACGCTGGAGGGGATGAGCATCGTGGTCACCGGGTCGCTCACCGGGCTCAGCCGCGACGAGGCCAGGGAGGCGATCGTCGCGCGGGGAGGGAAGGCCTCCTCCTCGGTCTCGAAGAAGACCGCCTACGTCGTCGTCGGCGACTCACCCGGGTCCAAGGCCGAGAAGGCCGAGCAGCTCGGGGTGCGGGTGCTCGACGAGCAGGGCTTCACCGCACTCCTGGCGGACGGGCCGCCCCCGTCGGAGGCGCCCGGATAGGATCAGGGTTTGTCGCGAGCGAGACCGATCATCAGCCCACCAAGGAGCATCCGTCCATGCCCGAGATCACCCGTGCGGAGGTCGCCCACCTGGCCGACCTCGCGCGGATCGACCTGTCCGACGCCGAGCTCGACCATCTCGCTCCCCAGCTCGTGGTGATCCTCGAGGCGATCGCGTCGATCAACGACGTCGCCGCGGACGACGTACCCCCGACCTCGCATGCCCTCCCGCTGACCAACGTCTACCGCGAGGACATCGCCCGGCCCGGACTGACCGCCGAGGAGGCGCTGTCCGGGGCGCCGGTGGAGCCCGAGCAGCAGCGGTTCAGCGTCCCCCGGATCCTGGGGGAGGAGGCGTGAGCGAGCTGACCCGTCGCACCGCGACCGAGCTGGCCCACGCCCTGGCCGCGGGGGAGACCACCTCGGTCGAGCTGACCCAGGCCCACCTGGACCGGATCGGCGAGGTCGACACCTCGGTCCACGCGTTCCTGCACGTCGACGCCGAGGGGGCGCTGGCCGCGGCCCGCGCCTCCGACGACCGCCGGGCTGCCGGCGGTCCCGCCTCGCCCCTGGACGGGGTGCCGATCGCCGTCAAGGACGTGCTGGCCACCCGTGGTCTGCCGACCACCTGCGGCTCCCGGATCCTCGAGGGCTGGGTCCCCCCGTACGACGCCACGGTCGTGACCCGGCTGCGCGAGGCCGGCCTGCCGATCCTGGGCAAGACCAACATGGACGAGTTCGCCATGGGCTCCTCCACCGAGCACTCGGCCTACGGGCCCACCCACAACCCCTGGGACCTGGACCGGATCCCCGGCGGCTCGGGCGGCGGGTCCGCCGCCGCGGTGGCCGCCTTCGAGGCGCCGCTGGCCCTGGGCACCGACACCGGCGGCTCGATCAGGCAGCCGGGCGCGGTCACCGGGACCGTGGGCGTCAAGCCGACCTACGGCGGGGTGTCGCGCTACGGACTCGTGGCGCTGGCGAACAGCCTCGACCAGGCCGGCCCCGTGACCCGCACCGTGCTGGACGCCGCACTCCTGCACGAGGTCATCGGCGGCCACGACCCGTGTGACTCCACCTCCATCGACCAGCCGCTGCCACCGGTGGTGGCCGCTGCCCGGCGGGGCGCGACCGGCGACGTCGCCGGGATGCGCATCGGGGTGGTCACCGAGCTCACCGGCGAGGGCTACCAGGCCGGGGTGCAGCAGCGGTTCGACGAGTCGGTGCAGCTGCTCGTGGAGGCGGGCGCAGAGCTGGTCGAGGTCTCCTGCCCGACGTTCGTCCACGCGTTCGCCACCTACTACCTGATCCTGCCGGCGGAGGCGTCGTCGAACCTCGCGAAGTTCGACGCGATGCGCTACGGGCTCCGGGTCACCCCCGACGGTGTGGACTCGCCGAGTGCCGAGGACGTGATGCGGGCGACCCGCGACCGCGGGTTCGGCGACGAGGTCAAGCGGCGGATCATCCTGGGCACCTACGCGCTGTCCAGCGGCTACTACGACGCCTACTACGGCCAGGCTCAGAAGGTCCGCACGCTGGTCAGCCGGGACTTCGCGGCCGCGTTCGAGAAGGTCGACGTGCTGCTGTCCCCGACCTCGCCGACGACCGCCTTCAAGCTGGGCGAGAAGCTCGACGACCCGGTGGCGATGTACCTCAACGACCTCGCCACCATCCCGGCCAACCTCGCCGGCGTCCCGGGCATCTCGGTGCCCAGCGGCCTCGCTGACGAGGACGGGCTGCCGACCGGCGTGCAGGTGCTCGCGCCGGCGATGGCCGACGACCGCGTCTACCGGGTCGGGGCGGCACTGGAGACGATCCTGACGGAGAAGTGGGGCGGGCCGCTGCTGGACCGCGCGCCCGACCTGTCACCGGACCTGACGGGAGTGCGGACATGACCACCATGACGAGCAGGGCAAGCGGGACCGGCCGGCCGGCGGAGCCGGTGCTGCCCTTCGAGGATGCGCTCGCGAGCTTCGACCCGACGATGGGCCTCGAGGTGCACGTCGAGCTGAACA
>CAXSHL010000043.1:0-33707 GCA_964237315.1 uncultured Nocardioidaceae bacterium | reverse complement strand
CGGTGACGAAGTTGACCGAGGCGATCGGCTTGCGGCCGGAGTGCTCGTAGAGGTCCGAGGAGCCGCTGAGCCGCGAGGCGAAGTCGCCGATCGTGCCCGGCTCGCCCCGCCAGTAGTCGCGCACGGTGTCGCGGTACTTCCCGTTCCACTCGGTCCACAGCGGCGGGAAGTTCCCCACCTGGTAGCCGCCGTCGCCGACGTCCCACGGCTCCGCGATCAGCTTGACCTGGCTCACGATGGGGTCCTGCTGGACGAGGTCGAAGAAGGCCGAGAGCCGGTCGACCTCGTGGAACTGGCGGGCCAGGGACGAGGCCAGGTCGAAGCGGAACCCGTCGACGTGCATCTCGGTGACCCAGTAGCGCAGCGAGTCCATGATCAGCTGCAGCACGTGCGGGTGCCGCATCAACAAGGTGTTGCCGGTGCCGGTGGTGTCGTAGTAGTGCTGCTTGTCGTCGTCGACCAGTCGGTAGTACGCCGCGTTGTCGATCCCTCGGAAGCAGATCGTCGGGCCGAGGTGGTTGCCCTCGGCGGTGTGGTTGTAGACCACGTCGAGGATCACCTCGATGTCGGCCTCGTGCAGCGCCTTCACCATGGCCTTGAACTCCTGCACCTGCTGGCCTCGCTGGCCGGTGGCGGAGTAAGCGTTGTGGGGGGCGAAGAAGCCGATGGTGTTGTAGCCCCAGTAGTTGGCGAGGCCCTTGTCGACGAGCGTGGTGTCCTGCACGAACTGGTGCACGGGCATCAGCTCGATGGCGGTCACCCCGAGGCTGCGGAGGTGGTTGATGGTCGCGGGGTGCGCCACCCCGGCATACGTCCCCCGGATCTCGTCCGGGACCTCGGGGTGCGTCATCGTCAGACCCTTGACGTGGGCCTCGTAGATGATCGTGTCGTGATACTCGTGCTGGGGGTAGCGGTCGCTGCCCCAGTCGAAGAACGGGTTGACGACCACGGACAGCATCGTGTGGCCGAGGCTGTTGGCGTCGTTCAGCGTGTCATCCTTGCCCTTGAACCGGTAGGAGAACAGCGACTCGTCCCCGTCGATCTGGCCCTCGACCGCCTTGGCGTAGGGGTCCAGGAGCAGCTTCGCGGGGTTGCAGCGATGCCCCTGTGAGGGATCGAAGGGTCCGTGCACGCGGTAGCCGTAGCGCTGCCCCGGCTGGACACCGGGGAGGTAGACGTGGTGCACGTAGGCGTCGGTCTCCACCATCTCGACCCGGGTCTCCTTGCCGCGGTCGCCGATCAGGCAGAGCTCGACCTTGTCAGCCACCTCGGAGAACAGTGCGAAGTTGACCCCGGCCCCGTCGTACGTCGCCCCCAGGGGATACGGGCGTCCCGGCCAGATCTGCATCGCTACTCAGCTCTCTTTCTCATGGGTCGGGACCGATGGCTTGGCCGGCGCGGCCCGGCGTGGAAGGGTAAGCGTATGGCCATCTCCACCACCGACCCGCGCTCGGGCAAGGTTGTCCAGACCTTCGACGAGCTCACCGACGACCAGCTCGAGGAGCGACTGGCCCGTGCGGCTGCCGCGTTCGAGACCTACCGTCTCACCTCGCATCAGGAGCGCGCCGGGTGGCTCCGCGCCGCTGCGGACATCTGCGACAAACGCACCGAAGAGGTCGCGGAGCTGATGACGCTGGAGATGGGCAAGACCAAGAAGGCCGCGGCGGCCGAGGTCGGCAAGTGCGCTGCGGTGCTCCGCTACTACGCGGACCATGCCGCGGAGCTCCTGGCCGACGAGCCGGTCGACGCGGAGTCGGTGAACGCCTCCCAGGCCTATGCCCACTACCTGCCGCTGGGGGTGGTGCTGGCGATCATGCCGTGGAACTTCCCGCTGTGGCAGGCGATGAGGTTCGCGGCGCCCGCACTGGCGGTGGGGAACGTGGGTCTGCTCAAGCATGCGAGCAACGTGCCCCAGACGGCGCTTTTCATGGAGGAGCTGTTCCGCGACGCCGGGTTCCCCGAGGGGGTGTTCTCCACCCTGCTGATCGGCAGCGGCAAGGTGGACGCGGTGCTCCGCGACGACCGGGTGGCCGCCGCGACGCTGACCGGCAGCGAGGGAGCCGGCGTCGCGGTCGGCCGCACCGCCGGTGAGTCGTTGAAGAAGGTGGTCCTCGAGCTAGGTGGCTCCGACGCGTTCGTGGTGATGCCCTCGGCCGACCTCGCCCAGGCCGCCAAGGTGGCGACCACCTCACGCTGCCAGAACAACGGCCAGTCCTGCATCTCCGCGAAGCGGTTCATCGTGCACACCGACGTCTACGACGAGTTCCTGGACCTCTTCGCGAAGGAGATGTCCGCACTCACCGTCGGCGACCCCATGCAGGACGGCACGGACGTCGGCCCGCTGGCCACCGAGCAGGGCCGGGCGGACGTCGAGGAGCTCGTCAAAGACGCGGTCGACAAGGGCGCCACGGTGCTCGTCGGCGGCGAGCGGCCGGACCGCGACGGCTGGTGGTTCCCGCCGACGCTGCTGGCCGACGTGACCGAGGACATGGACATGTTCCTCGAGGAGGTCTTCGGACCGGTGGCGCAGGTGCACCGCGCGACCGACATCGAGGATGCCGTGCGCATCGCGAACGCCACTCGCTTCGGCCTCGGCTCCAACGCCTGGACCAACGACCCGCAGGAGCAGGAGGTCTTCATCCGCGACCTCCAGGCCGGCCAGACCTTCATCAACGGCATGGTCGCCTCGTTCCCCGGCCTGCCGTTCGGAGGCGTCAAGGCCTCGGGCCACGGCCGCGAGCTCGCGGCGCACGGCCTGCGCGAGTTCACGAACATCAAGACCGTCTGGGTCGGCAAGCCCACCAAGCCCACCACGCCCGAAGCTGCCGACAAGCGGGTCGAGTAGGGCTGACGCGGCCGACCGGGGGGCCTCACCTTGCACGAGCTGGCGGTCGCGGAGAGCGTAGTGGCCTCGGTGCTCGAGCGGACCGGGGAGCGGCAGGTGGCGGTCGTCCGGCTGCGCATCGGCCGCCTGGCCGGGGTCGTGCCGGACGCGTTGAGCTTCTGCTTCGAGCTCGCGGCGGCCGGTACGACGCTGGACGGCGCCGCGCTGGAGATCCTCGAGGAGCACGGAAGGGCGCACTGCCGGACGTGTGCCGCTGACTTCGCCCTCGACGACGCGATCCTGCTGTGCGAGTGTGGCAGCGCCGACGTCGAGCTGCTGTCCGGCCGGGAGCTCTCGGTCACGTCCGTGGAGGTGTGCTAACGATGTGCAGCACGTGCGGGTGCGGCCACGACGACGCCCGCGTGACCACCCTCGAGCCCGGGCCCGACCAGCCCGGCCACACCCACGACGGCCACACCCACGACGGCCACACCCACGACGGGCACACCCACGACGGGCCGCACGTGCACGTGAAGGCCGACCCGGTCGTCCGCACCCACACCCTCGAGCTCGAGGTCGCGGTGCTCGCCAAGAACGACGAGCTCGCGGCGGCGAACCGCGAACGGCTGGCGAAGCTGGGCATCGTCGCGGTCAACCTGATGAGCTCCCCCGGTTCGGGCAAGACCACCCTGCTGGAGCGCACGATCACCGGGTCGACGCGACCGGTGACCGTGATCGAGGGCGACCAGGAGACTCTGTTCGACGCCGAGCGGATCCGCCGCGCCGGCGCCCGGGCCGTGCAGGTGAACACCGGCGCGGGCTGTCACCTGGACGCCACGATGGTCGCCCGAGCCCTGGACTCGCTGGCTCCCGAGCCCGGCAGCCTGCTGTTCGTCGAGAACGTCGGCAACCTGGTGTGCCCCGCGCTCTTCGACCTCGGCGAGAGCCGCAAGGTGGTCGTCATCTCGGTGACCGAGGGCGACGACAAGCCGCTGAAGTATCCCCACATGTTCGCCGCCGCAGACCTGGTGGTCCTCAACAAGACCGACCTGCTTCCCTACGTCGACTTCGACGTCGACCGGCTCACCGCGGACGCCCGGGACGTCAACCCGGGCGTGCAGGTCGTGTCGGTCAGTGCCAAGACCGGCGACGGGCTCGACGTCTGGCGGGACTGGCTCGAAGGTCTCTGACGGGCTCGCCGAGGTGACCCTTGACACACTTCGCCACCGAGGTGCTAACTAGGGACCAACATTGCGCACGGAGCCGATCGGGTCGGCTCGAGCGCCCTGATGTGGGCCCAGACCTCGCCCCGGAAACGGTGGCAGGTCATGCCCACAGCCGAGGCGATCAAGGCCGAGGAAACCCTCATCCACGTTCTCTGGATCAACGCCGGGCTCAGCTGTGACGGGGACTCCGTCGCCCTGACCGCGGCCACCCAGCCGAGCATCGAGGAGATCGCGCTCGGCGCCCTTCCGGGGCTGCCGCAGGTGGCCGTGCACTGGCCGCTGATCGACTTCGAGTGCGGCCCGAACGGCGGCGCGGACGACTTCCTCGAGTGGTTCTTCAAGGCCGACCGCGGGGAGCTGGAGCCGTTCGTGCTCGTCGTGGAGGGCTCGATCCCCAACGAGAAGCTGCACGACGAGGGCTACTGGTGCGGCTTCGGCAACGACCCGATGACGGGCCAGCCGATGACCACCAGCGAGTGGCTGGACCGGCTGACCCCCAAGGCCACCGCCGTGGTCGCGGTCGGCACGTGCGCGACGTACGGCGGGATCCACGCGATGGCGGGCAACCCGACCGGCGCCATGGGCGTCCCTGACTACCTCGGATGGGACTGGAAGTCCAAGGCCGGCATCCCGATCGTGTGCGTCCCGGGCTGTCCGATCCAGCCTGACAACCTGTCCGAGACGCTCACCTACCTGCTCTACATGGCCACCGGGCAGGCCCCGATGATCCCGCTCGACGACGCACTGCGACCGACCTGGCTCTTCGGCCAGACGGTGCACGAGGGCTGCGACCGGGCGGGCTACTACGAGCAGGCCGACTTCGCGACGGAGTACGGCTCCCCCAAGTGCATCGTGAAGCTGGGCTGCTGGGGACCGGCCGTCAAGTGCAACGTCCCCAAGCGGGGCTGGATGAACGGCATCGGGGGGTGCCCCAACGTGGGCGGCATCTGCATCGGCTGCACGATGCCTGGCTTCCCGGACAAGTTCATGCCGTTCATGGACGAGCCACCGGGCGGCAAGCTGTCGACCAACGCCGTCGGCGTCTACGGCAAGACCATCAAGCGCCTCCGGGCGGTCACCACACGCACCCTGGACAAGGAGCCCAAGTGGCGCCACTCGGGGTCGAGGCTCACGACCGGCGCCACCCGCACCTGGTAGCACCGCGGACCCGGTCCCCCACCCCACCCGGCTCCACCCCATCACCGAACGCGAGGCGACAGCCATGACGTCGACCATCCCGAAGCCCAGCAGCGTCTCCACCGACAAGCAGGGCCTCACCGAGATGGCCTGGGACCCGATCACCCGGATCGTCGGCTCGCTCGGCATCTACACCAAGATCGACTTCGCCCAGCGGGTCGTGGCCGAGTGCCACAGCACCAGCTCCATCTTCCGGGGCTACTCGATCTTCATGAAGGGCAAGGACCCGCGCGACGCGCACTTCATCACCAGCCGCATCTGCGGCATCTGCGGCGACAACCACGCCACCTGCTCGTGCTACGCGCAGAACATGGCGTACGGCGTGAAGCCGCCGCACCTCGGTGAGTGGATCGTCAACCTCGGCGAGGCCGCCGAGTACATGTTCGACCACAACATCTTCCAGGAGAACCTGGTCGGGGTGGACTACTGCGAGAAGATGGTCGCCGAGACCAACCCCGGCGTGCTCGAGATGGCCAACCGCACGGAGGCCCCGCACGCGGACGCCCACGGCTACCGGACCATCGGCGACATCATGCGCTCCCTCAACCCGTTCACCGGCGAGTTCTACCGCGAGGCGCTGCAGGTCAGCCGCTGGACGCGGGAGATGTTCTGCCTGATGGAGGGCCGGCACGTGCACCCCTCCACGCTCTACCCGGGCGGGGTGGGCACCGTCGCGACGATCCAGCTGATGACCGACTACATCACCCGGCTGATGCGCTACGTCGAGTTCATGAAGAAGGTCGTGCCCATGCACGACGACCTCTTCGACTTCTTCTACCAGGCGCTGCCGGGCTACGAGCAGGTCGGCAACCGCCGGATCCTGCTGGCCTGCTGGGGGTCCTTCCAGGACCCGGAGCACTGCAACTTCGACTACCAGGACATGACCAACTGGGGACGCAAGATGTACGTCACCCCCGGCATCGTCGTGGACGGCAAGCTGGTCACCACCGACCTCGTCGAGATCAACCTCGGCATCCGGATCCTGCTCGGGTCGTCCTACTACGACGACTGGGAGGACCAGGAGACGTTCGTGACCCACGACCCGCTCGGCAACCCGGTCGACCGGCGGCACCCGTGGAACCAGCACACGAACCCCAAGCCCCAGAAGCGCGATCTCGACGACAAGTACTCCTGGGTGATGTCACCGCGCTGGTTCGACGGCAAGGACTACCTCGCGCTGGACACCGGCGGCGGACCGCTGGCCCGCCTGTGGTCCACGGCTCTCGCCGGGCTCGTCGACATCGGCTACGTGCAGTCCACCGGCAGCAGCGTGAAGATCAACCTGCCGAAGACCGCGCTCAAGGGGCCGGTCGAGCTGGAGTGGCGGATCCCCCAGTGGAGCAACACGATCGAGCGCAACCGGGCGCGCACCTACTTCCAGGCGTACGCCGCAGCCGCCGCCCTGCACTTCGCCGAGAAGGCGCTCGTCGAGATCCGCGCCGGCAGGACCAAGACCTGGGAGAAGTTCGAGGTCCCCCAGGACGGCATCGGCTGCGGCTTCACAGAGGCGGTGCGGGGCGTCCTCTCGCACCACATGGTGATCCGCGACGGCAAGATCGCCAACTACCACCCCTACCCGCCGACGCCCTGGAACGCCAACCCGCGGGACTCCTACGGCACGCCCGGCCCCTACGAGGACGCCGTGCAGGGCCAGCCGATCTTCGAGGAGAACGACCGCGAGCACTTCAAGGGCATCGACATCATGCGCACCGTGCGCAGCTTCGACCCGTGCCTGCCGTGCGGGGTGCACATGTACCTCGGAGGCGGCAAGAAGCTCGAGATGGTGCACACGCCCACCCAGTCCGCCGGCATCGGCTGAGGCCGGTACTGCCCGGTGAGTGACATCGTGGAACAGGAGCAGGAAGGCCCCGATCTGCGCGCCACCGGTGAGCGCATCGACGCGCTCATCGAGGCGGTCGCCGCCGGCGGCGTCGGGCCCTCGAACCCGGCCCGGTCGCGGGAGCGCGCCGAGGACCTGGTGCGCACCGTGACCGATCTCTACGGCGCAGGTCTGGAGCGCCTGCTGGAGATCGTCCACGACAGCGGCCGCCTCGACGAGGAGCTGCTCGGGCTGCTCGCCGACGACGACCTGGTGGCCAGCCTGCTGCTGGTGCACGGCCTGCACCCCTACGACGTGCGCACGCGCGTCGAGCAGGCGCTGGAGAGCGTGCGGCCCTACCTCGGCACGCACGGCGGCGACGTCGAGCTGATCGAGGTGACCGATCTGGGCGCCGTACGCCTGCGGCTGCTGGGGTCCTGCGACGGGTGTCCGTCGTCGTCGGTCACCCTGGAGCTCGCCGTGCAGGACGCCATCGAGGCGGCGGCGCCCGAGGTGACCGCCATCGAGGTGGAGGCTCCTGCTCCGGCCACCGGCCCGCTGATCCCCGTCGACGCGCTGCGGGCCCGGCTGGACACGGGCGCGGAGTCGGGCCCGGGCGCCGCCTGGCACCCGCTGGCGGCGGTCACCGGCCTCGCCTCCGGCCAGGCCGCGGTGACCACGGTGGGTGACACCGTCCTGTACGTGTGCCGGGTGGGCACCGACGTGTTCGCGTTCCGGGACGAGTGCGGCCGGTGCTCCGCGAGCCTGCAGGGCGCCCTCCCCGTGCGCCGGCTGGGCGGTGCCGCGCGCGATGCCGTGCTGACCTGCCCCGGCTGCGCCGCCCACTTCGACGTACGGCGGGCCGGTGCCTGCCTCGACGTCCCCGGCATGCACCTCGACCCACTGCCGGTGCTGGTGGAGGGCCACGAGGCGTCGGTCTCGCTGCCCGCCGCGGTGCCCGCATGACCGCCCTCGGCTCGCTGCGCCGGATCACCGGCTCACGGCCGCAGGTGGTCCCCGGTGAGCGGTGCGAGATGTGCTCGGCGCCGGTCGCCGACGAGCACCAGCACGTCGTCGACGTGCACAGCCGCAGCCTGATGTGCACCTGCCGCCCCTGCTACCTGCTCTTCACCGACCAACAGGCAGATCTGAGGTACCGCGCAGTGCCGGACCGCTACCTCCGGTTCCCCGGCTTCCGGCTCGCGCAGTCGGACTGGGAGGACCTGCAGATCCCCGTCGGGCTCGCGTTCCTGTTCCTGAACAGCGTGCAGCAGCGGGTGGTCGCGTTCTACCCGAGCCCCGCCGGCGCCACCGAGTCCGAGCTGTCGATGGCCGCCTGGGACCGGGTTCTCGAGGCGAACCCGGGCCTGTCCTCGGTGCTTCCCGACGTGGAGGCGCTGCTGGTGCACCAGGACGGGCACCGCGCCGAGGAGACGGGCTTCACCTGCCACGTGGTGCCGATCGACGCGTGCTACGAGCTGGTCGGGCGGATGCGGACCACGTGGCGCGGCTTCGACGGAGGCCAGGAGGCGCACGAGGCGCTCGCGGAGTTCTTCGCCATGGTCGACGCGCGCAGCCGTGCGGTCGAGGTGACCTGAGTGAGCGACTGGTCCTTCAGGGTCCTCGACATCGCGCCGACGCCGTACGCCGCGGCGCCCGAGCTGACCGCGCGGCTCCTTGTCGAGACGGCCTCGCCGACCCCGGTGCACGCGGTGGCGCTGCGGTGCCAGGTGCGGATCGAGCCGCAGCGGCGCCGTTACGACGTGGACGACGAGCAGGGCCTGCGAGCGCTCTTCGGCGACCGGGACCGCTGGTCGCAGACCCTCAAGCCGTTCCAGTGGATGCAGTGCAACACGACCGTCCAGGGCTTCACCGGCAGCACCGAGGCCGAGCTGGCGCTGCCGTGCACCTATGACTTCGACATCACCGGCTCGCGCTTCCTGCACGCGGTGGGCGCCGGGACGATCCCGCTCGTCCTGCTGTTCAGTGGCACGGTGTTCACCCGCGGCACCGAGGGCTTCGCCGTCGAACGGGTGCCCTGGGACAGCGAGGCGCGCTACGAGATGCCGGTGCAGGTGTGGCGGGACATGATCGAGTCCTACTTCCCCCGCAGCGGCTGGATCCGGCTCGAGCACGACGCGCTCGCGGCGCTCGGCGACTACCGGTCCCGCCTCGGCCTGGTCTCCTGGGAGGAGACGGTCACCCGCCTGCTGGCCGGCGCCGAGCCAGGTCAGGAGGTCGACCGGTCGGTCGGCCAGTCGGTCGGCCAGGAGGTGGCGCCGTGAGCGTGTCCGACGAGCGCCTCCGGCAGGCCCGGACCGTCGCCGACGCGGTGCTCTACGAGGGATACCTGCTCTACCCCTACCGCGCCAGCTCGGAGAAGAACCGCAGCCGCTGGCAGTTCGGCGTGCTCGGCCCGCCCGGCGCCGCCGACCGAGGGCTGGGCGAGCCGGAGTCGATGACCATGCACACGCTGCTCACCGGTGTGCGGCCCGGGTCGTCACTCGTCGTACGCCTCCGGTTCCTGCAGCTGCAGCAGCGCCAGCTCCTCGACTCGGCGGGTCACGAGGTGGCCGGTCTGGATGTCGCTGACCGCACCGAGCTCTCCTGGGACGAGGCGGTCGAGCAGGAGCTCGTCGTCCCCCTCACCGACCTCTCGGGCGGCGCCCCGGCCACCCCCACCGACGCGTCGGTGGGGGTGGCCGGCGCTGAGGTCGTCGAGCCGGTGGTGGGACCGGACGGCGAGGCTGTCGGGTCCGTCGTACGCCGTCGGTGGCCGCTGTCCGCCGTCGTCGGCGCCAGCTGCACGTCGCACGGACGGTTCACCCTGCTCTCCGTGACGGTGCGCAACGACCACCCCGACCGGCCGGCCACCCGGGTCGAGGCGACGCGGACGTCGTTGCTCGGCGCCCACCTCCTGGTCGAGGCCGAGGACTGTGCGTTCGTGTCCGTCGTCGACCCGCCGGCGGACGGGAAGCCGGTCCTGGACGGGTGCCGGCAGGACCGCTGCTGGCCCTTCCTCGCCGGCGTCGAGGGCGAGAGCGACCTGCTGCTGGGGTCGCCGATCATCCTCTACGACCACCCCGAGGTGGCCCCGGAGAGCGCGGGCGCACTGTTCGACGCCACGGAGATCGACGAGATCCTCACCCTGCGGGTGATGACCATGACCGACGCGGAGAAGGCCGAGGCCCGCGCCACCGACCCGCGGGCCGCGGCGATCATCGAGCGCTGCGACGCGATGACCCCCGGCGACCTGCAGCGTCTGCACGGCATCCTGCGCGACCCCCGCGGACCCGTCGGGGAGCCGGCCGAGACGCCGATCGAGGCAGTGCCGTGGTGGGACCCCGCGACCGACGCGTCGGTGGACCCGGGCAGCGACCTCGTGACCATCGACGGGGTGCCGGTGGGCGCCGGCAGCCGGGTCCGCGTGCACCCGAGCCGCCGGGCCGACGCGCAGGACCTGTTCTTCGCCGACCAGGTCGCCCGGGTGACCGCCGTGTTCTCCGACGTCGACGGCGGCACGCACGTCGCGCTGGTCCTCGAGGACGACCCGGCGTCGGACCTGCACGACTGGTACGGCCGCTACTTCTACTTCGCTCCGGACGAGCTGGAGCCCCTGGATGCGACCAGAGAGGAGGGCTGAGCCATGAGGAGAGTCGGCATCGTGACCACGCTCGTCGGCGCTGTCGCCGGCGCGCTGGCGGTGGTCGTCGGAGTGCGGTCGATCCCGGACATCAAGAGGTACCTGAAGATGCGCGCCATGTGAGAGCCACCCCTGCGAGAGAGAGGCAGAAGCCATGACCGACCAGCCCGGTGAGCACCTCGAGGAGGAGCCGCAGTCCGAGCGAGGACCGGAGGGGTCCCGCGACACCGGATCCGACGAGCCGTCGGGCGGGCCGGTCGACCGGCCGGCCGGGACGACCGACGAGGACGGGACACAGCAGTGACCACCTCACCGGACCCCGACCACCCGGACACCGAGGGCAGGACCCTGCCGCCCTACGAGGGGCGTCGGGAGTCTGCGGACGTCGCCGGGCCGGAGGAGTCGACGAAGGACGGCGCCCGCACCGCCGGAGCGACCGGACCCATAGAGGACCCGGCGCCCAAGGCGGACGAGCCCGCTGACACCCCGCGTGGGGAGGACCAGTCCTGACCGCGCGGGTGCTCGTTGCCGGCATCGGCAACCTGTTCGGCTCCGACGACGGCTTCGGGCCGGAGGCTGCGCGCCGGCTGGGCGACCTGGGCATCCGTGAGGGCGTCCGGGTCGTCGACTACGGCATCCGGGGCATGCACCTGGCCTACGACCTCCTCGAGCCGTACGACGTCCTGGTGATCCTGGACGCCGTTCCCCACGGAGACGCGCCCGGCGACGTCACGGTGCTCGAGGTGGGCCGGGACGACCTCGGGGAGGGCGAGCTCGACGCGCACGGGATGAGCCCGGTGGCCGTGCTCGCCTGCCTGGACCGGTTGGGCGGCACACTGCCGCGCACCTACGTGGTCGGCTGCCGGCCCGCGTCCACGGCAGAGGGGATCGGGCTCAGCGAGGCGGTCGCGACCGCCGTACCCGTGGCTGTGCGGACCGTGTCCCGGCTGCTCGACGACCTGCTCGTGGGCGGGCGGGCCTGACATGTGCCTGGGCATCCCCGGACGGGTGGTGGAGATCGCGGACGGCTACGCCGGGCAGATCGCCGTCATCGACGTCGAGGGTGCGCAGCGGCAGGTGAACATCGGGATGCTCGAGCAGCAGCCCGCCCCCGGTCAGTGGGTGCTGATCCACATGGGCTTCGCGGTGGAGGAGATCGACGAGGCCGCCGCACGCACCGCGCTCTCCGGCCTGCAGCTGATGGGCAGCGGTCGTGCGACGCGCGTGCGCCGCAGGTTCGACGTGTTCGGGCTGGTGCAGGGAGTGGGGTTCCGGCCGTTCGTCTACGCGACGGCTTCCACCCTCGGCCTGTCCGGCTCGGTGTCCAACACGCCGGCCGGAGTGGTCGTCGAGGTGGAGGGCGACCACGACGCCGTCGACACGTTCGCCCGCCGGCTCGTGGACGAGGCGCCACCGCTGGCCGAGGTGGAGGGGGTCCACGAGTCGGACCTGCCGACGCGTGGGGGCACCGGCTTCCACATCGGCGCCACCGCCCGAGGCGATGGCAAGGAGGGAGCCGGCCGGACGCTCGCCTCGCCCGACGTCGCCGTCTGCGACGACTGCCTGGCCGAGCTGGCCGACCCGCTGGACCGGCGCTACCGACACCCGTTCATCTCCTGCACCAACTGCGGTCCCCGCTTCACGATCATCACCGGCCTCCCCTACGACCGGGGCTCGACCACGATGGCCGACTTCGCGATGTGCCAGGCCTGCCGCCGGGAGTACGACGACCCCGCCGACCGTCGCTTCCACGCCCAGCCGATCGCCTGTCCGGACTGCGGACCGACGCTCGAGCTGGTGGATCCCGCCGGTCGTCGTGCGACCGGCGACGACGCGCTGCGGGCGGCGCGGGACCTGCTCGCGGCAGGCGGCATCCTCGCGGTCAAGGGCCTCGGTGGCTACCACCTGGCCTGCGACGCCGACGACGAGATCGCCGTTCGGGAGCTCCGGCGGCGCAAACGGCGCGGCGACAAGCCGTTCGCGGTGATGGCCCGGGACCTCGAGGGGGTCCTCGCCCTGGTCACTGCCGGTGAGGAGGAGCGCCGGCTGCTCCAGGGCATCCGCAAGCCCGTCGTGCTGCTGCCCCGCGCCGGCGGCGCGCGGGTGGCCGAGGCGGTGGCGCCGGGCAACCCCGACCTCGGGGTGCTGCTGCCGTACACGCCGCTGCACGTGCTGCTGCTCGGCAGCCCCGGCGACCCCGGGCCGGACGTGCTCGTGATGACGTCGGGCAACCTGGCCGGCGAGCCGATCGTCACCGACGACGCAGAGGCGATGACCCGGCTCGGCGGGCTGGCGGACGCGTGGCTGCGGCACGACCGGCGCATCGAGGTGCCCTGCGACGACTCGGTGGCCCGGGTGGTGGCCGGTGCGGAGCTGCCGCTGCGACGGTCCCGCGGGCACGCGCCGCTGCCGGTGGCGCTGCCGTTCGAGGTGGACCCCGTGCTGGCCACCGGCGCGGACCTGAAGAACACCTGCGCGGTCGCCGCTGGACGCTACGCCTGGCTGAGCCAGCACGTCGGGGACCTCGACGACCTCGCCACGCAGGACGCCCTCACCGCCTCCGAGCGGCATCTCGAGCAGCTCACCGGCGTGCGGCCCGGCCTCGTCGTGGCCGACGCGCACCCCGGCTACCGCTCGACCGCCTGGGCGCGCGAGCACGCCGCCGGCCGCGAGGTCCGGCTCGTGCAGCACCACCACGCGCACGTGGCCTCGGTGATGGGCGAGCACGGGCTCGGCGCGGACGACACGGTGATCGGCGTCGCCTTCGACGGCACGGGCTTCGGCAGCGACGGAGCGGTCTGGGGAGGCGAGGTGCTGGTGGCCGGCTACAAGTCCTTCACCCGCGCCGCCCACCTCGGCTACGTCCCGCTCGCCGGCGGGGACGCCAGCGTGCGTCGGCCCTACCGGATGGCGCTCTCGCACCTGCGGGCCGCGGGTGTCGCGTGGGACGACGACCTCGCCGCGGTCGCGGCCTGCCCGTCGCAGGAGCGCGACGTGCTCAACCACCAGCTGGCCACCGGGCTGGGCTGCGTCCCGACCTCGAGCATGGGCCGGCTCTTCGACGCCGTCTCCTCGCTGGTCGGCGTCCGGCACGTCGTCGACTACGAGGCGGAGGCGGCGATCGAGCTGGAGGCGCTGGCGCGCTCGCACGGTGAGGCGACGCCGTACCCCTTCGGTCTGGATGGTCTCGACTCGGGTGGCGGCACCCCGACCGTCGCTGACCCCGGTCCGGTGATCAGGGCGGTGGTCGACGACGTACGGCGCGGCACCTCCCCGGCCGTCATCGCGGCGCGGTTCCATGCCGGCGTGGCGGCGCTGGTCCTCGACCTGGCGCGCGGGCAGCGCGCCAGGACAGGGCTCGACGTGGTGGCCCTGGGCGGCGGGGTGTTCGCCAACACGGTGCTGCTCGCCGCGTCCGTGCGGCTGCTCGAGGGCGACGGGTTCACGGTGCTGAGGCCGCGGTTGCTCCCGCCCAACGACGGCGGCATCGCGCTGGGGCAGATCCTGGTCGGCTCGGTGGGCTGACCGCAACGCTCGAGGAGAGGAGAGGGGCATGTGTCTTGCGGTTCCGGGCCGGGTGGTGTCGGTCCACGAGGAGGACGGGCAGGCGATGGCGCAGGTGGACTTCGGCGGGGTGCGCAAGGAGGTGTGCCTGGCCTACATCCCCGACGCGCAGGTCGACGACTACGTCATCGTGCACGTCGGCTTCGCCATCCAGCGCCTCGACGAGCAGTCGGCGCAGGACACCCTGGCCAGCTTCGAGAGGCTCGGAATCCTCGAGGAGGAGTTCGGCGACGGCTTCGCCCTCGCCGCCCGCCAGGCAGCCGGCCAGACCCGTCAGACATCCCAGACCCGCCAGACAGGAGCAACGCAGTGAGGTACCTCGACGAGTTCAGCGACCCCGATCTGGCCCGCAGGCTGCTGGACCAGATCCACGAGGCCACCACCCGGTCCTGGGCGATGATGGAGGTCTGCGGCGGCCAGACCCACTCGATCATCCGGCACGGCATCGACCAGCTGCTGCCCGAGGGTGTGGAGATGATCCACGGCCCGGGCTGCCCGGTGTGCGTGACCCCGCTGGAGATCATCGACAAGGCACTCGCGATCGCCGAGCAGCCGGGAGTCATCTTCTGCTCGTTCGGCGACATGCTGCGCGTCCCCGGCTCGAGCAAGGACCTGTTCGCGATCAAGAGCGCCGGCGGCGACGTGCGCGTCGTCTACTCCCCGCTCGACGCCCTCAGGCTGGCCCGTGAGAACCCCGACCGGCAGGTGGTGTTCTTCGGGATCGGCTTCGAGACGACGGCCCCCGCGAACGCGATGACGGTCTACCAGGCCAAGCGGCTGGGCATCGACAACTTCTCGCTGCTCGTCTCGCACGTCCTCGTGCCGCCGGCGATCGCCGCGATCATGGAGTCGCCCACCTGCCGGGTGCAGGCGTTCCTGGCCGCGGGGCACGTGTGCAGCGTGATGGGCACGTCGCAGTACCCACCCCTCGCCGACCGGTACGGCGTCCCCATCGTCGTGACCGGGTTCGAGCCGCTGGACATCCTCGAGGGCATCCGGCGGACCGTCGTACAGCTCGAGGAGGGCAGGCACGAGCTGGAGAACGCCTACGCGCGGGCGGTCACGGACGAGGGCAACAAGGCGGCGATGGCCATGCTGGAGGACGTCTTCGAGGTGACCGACCGGACCTGGCGTGGCATCGGGATGATCCCGAGCAGCGGCTGGCGGCTGTCCGAGCGCTACGCCGACTTCGACGCCGAGCAGCGCTTCTCGGTCACCGACATCCACACCGACGAGTCGCCGCTGTGCCGGTCCGGTGAGGTGCTGCAGGGGCTGATCAAGCCGCACGAGTGCTCGGCGTTCGGCAAGGAGTGCACCCCACGCAAGCCGCTCGGCGCCACGATGGTGTCCTCCGAGGGGGCGTGCGCGGCCTACTACGCCTACCGCCGCCTGGACCTGGTGCAGAGCTGATGACCGACCTGGACTTCGAGGGCTGGGTCTGCCCGGTGCCGCTGCGCGACACCCCCACGATCGTGATGGGCCACGGCGGTGGGGGCGCGATGTCGGCCGAGCTGGTCGAGCAGCTGTTCCTGCCGGCCTTCGGGGGTGCGGCACGCGCCGAGCTCGGTGACTCGGCCGTGCTGTCGGTGCCCGGCCTGGCCGCCGGCGGCCGGCTGGCATTCTCCACCGACACGTTCGTGGTGAAGCCGATGTTCTTCCCCGGCGGCTCGATCGGCGACCTCGCCGTGAACGGCACGGTCAACGACCTGGCGATGTCCGGGGCCACGCCGCTGTTCCTGTCGACCGCGTTCATCCTGGCCGAGGGGACCGCGCTGGCCGACATCGGCCGGGTCGCGACCGCGGTCGGCAAGGCGGCGGCGACGGCCGGTGTGCAGCTGGTGACCGGCGACACCAAGGTCGTGGACAGCGGCAGCGGCGACGGCGTCTACCTGAACACGGCCGGCATCGGAGTCGTGCCGGCCGGGGTGGACATCGGTCCCCGGCGGGCCGAGGTCGGCGACGCCGTCATCGTCAGCGGCGACATCGGCGTGCACGGGATCGCGGTGCTGAGCTGCCGTGACGGCCTGGAGTTCGGCACCACCGTGGAGAGCGACACCGCCGCGCTGCACGGCCTGGTGGCGGAGATGCTGGACACCGGCGTCGACGTGCACGTGCTGCGGGACCCCACCCGCGGCGGCGTCGCCGCGACGCTGAACGAGATCGCCAAGGCGTCCGGGGTGGGCATCGAGCTGGTGGAGCGTGACCTGCCCGTGCCCGTCGAGGTCCGCGACGCGTGTGGGCTGCTCGGGCTCGACCCCCTCCAGGTGGCCAACGAGGGCAAGCTGCTCGCGATCGTGCCGGGCGACCGGGCCGAGGAGCTGCTGGCCGTGATGGCGTCGCACCCGCTCGGGCGCGGGGCACGGCGGATCGGCACCTGCGTCGCTGCGCACCCCCGGATGGTGGTGGCGCGCACCGGGCTCGGGGGCACTCGGGTGGTCGACCTGCCCATCGGCGAGCAGCTGCCCCGGATCTGCTGACGGGGCATCGTGAGCCAGGCAGGCGCGGTGCGGTTCGCTCAGTACGCCTACCCGCCCAACGAGCTGGGCTACTGCGGCCCGGCGGGGGCCGGGGCGATGCTGGCGCCGGACGCCACCGCGGACATCGAGCGTCGGGCCCGGCAGTTCGAGGGGGCCTGGAGCTACCTGGAGCTGCTCGCCGAGGCCGCCGGCGTCGAGGACCCGCTCGACGTCGAGGTCGTGGACGCCTACTGGCTGGGCAGCGACCTGCTGGAGGCTGTGCGCCCCTCGGACCTGGTGGCCCGGCTCGAGGACCGGTTCCGGGGCCAGGTCGGCGGCACCTGGCGAGCGGCTGCCGGTCGGGCCCGCGCGCACCACAGCTTCCAGGTGTTCGAGGTCTACCCGTGGGCCGGGCTGCTGCGCGCGGGCCGGCCGGTCGGGCCCGCCGTGCAGGTCCTGGACCGGTGCCGGATCCGGGTGGGCGAGGTGCTCGCCGTCGACGGTGAGCGGGTCACCGTGACCTCGCGGCCGTTGGCATGGGACGGGGCGACGCTGGCCGAGGGCGCCCCGGTGGTGGAGCAGGCCCGGTGGTCGGTCCAGGGCAGGTCGCTGATCGACGTACCGGCGGTGGGGGAGGTCGTCGCGCTGCACTGGGACTGGGTGTGCGAGACCCTCGCGCCCGACCGAGCCGTCCGCATCGAGGCCCTCGAGCGGCAGGCGCTGCAGGGGGTCGGGCTCAGCCGCGCCGGTTGACCAGGCCGCGGACGTACGCCGCCTGGCCGGCGTGCTGCGTGGTGTCGTTGAGCACGCTCATCAGCCGGACCGCCAGCGTCACCGGCGGGTCCCAGCGCGGGTCCACCACCCGGGCGTAGTCCTCGTCCCCGATTGTCGCGAGGTAGTCGACGGTCGGGCGGTGGACGGCGTCCTGGTAGCCCGCCAGCATCTCGGCCGTGGCCCGGACCTGGCCGACCTCCTCCGAACTCTGCCCGTAGCCGATCGCGCCGACGCCGAAGGGCAGCCGGAACCGCTCCACCCAGCCGCCCGACGTCCAGATCTGGTGGGCACCCGCCACGTCGGCCACGTGGTCGTCCTGCACCCGGGTCAGGTGCCACACGAGCCACGCGATCGAGTTGGCCTCCGAGTCCGGCCGGTAGGCCAGCTGGTCCTCGTCGAGGCCGTCCACCACCTGCTGCACCGTCTCCCGGACCCGGTCGAAGCCGTCGATCATGAGGTCGTTCGCTGTTGGCATGGCGTCACGTTAGCTGCGCGAGAATTCCGCGCGCCACGAGGTCCCCGTAGCGCTCGGCGCTCCAGCCCCGTCGCAGCACGAGGAGGTCGAACAGCTCCGGCGAGCTCAGCGTCCACAGCACGTCCTGTGCCTCCTCGAGGCTGACACCGGCCCGCAGGTGCCCGGCCTCCGCGAGCCGGCGGGCGTTCGAGGACATCCGGCGCATCCGCTGCTCTGCCAGCTCCTCGGCCAGCACCCGGGCGTTCTGGTCGTGCGCGGCCGCCGAGCCCACCAGCAGCAGGATCGGGCAGACCCGGGGGGCGACCTCCGCGGCGAGCCGTCCCCAACCGGCCACGAGCTCGTCGGCGTTCGCGGAGGGGAGGTCGTCCGACCGGGACTCGGCCGGGTCGCCCTCCGTCGTACCCTCCAGGGCGCGGGCGACGACAGCTCGCAGCAGCCCGGCCTTGCCGCTGAACCGCGTGTAGAGCGACTCCACGGAAACCCCGCTGCGCCGTGCGACGGCGCCCACCGTCGTCCCTGCGTAGCCCTCGGCCAGGAACAGGTCGTGCGCGACGGCGACCACGGCCGCGCGACGGCGCTCGGCCTGCTCGCGGCGAGAGGTCGAGTCATACGTGCGCTTGACGGCGGTCATGGTCCGTCCCATACTCGAGTATTCGATACATGACGTTGTAGTGAAAGTATGCCATGACCGCAGACATCGCCCTCACCTTCCTCGACCGACTGTCCGGCGCGACGACCGCGCATGATGTGGACGCCTTGGTGGACTGCTTCGCCGAGGACTACCGCAGCGAGGCGCCCGCCCATCCCGCGAGGTCCTTCGTGGGCCGCGAGCAGGTGCGCGACAACTGGGCACAGATCTTCACGTTCGTCCCCGACCTCCGGGCCACGGTGACCGCGTGGGCCGCGGACGGTACGACGGTGTGGTCGGAGTGGGACATGCACGGGACCCGGCGGGACGGCACCGCCCACCGGATGCGAGGCGTGATCGTCTTCGGGCTGGCCGGGACCCGGGCCTCCTGGGCGCGGCTGTACCTCGAGCCCGTGGACGAGGGCCCGGCCACCGTTGCGGAGGCGGTGCGGGCGCAGGTGCATGCCGGGGACACGTCGTGATCGTGGTCGCCGGGGGCAGCGGCGAGCTCGGCAGACGGGTAGTGGCGACCTTGACCTCCGCCGGCGAGTCCGTCCGAGTGCTGGTCCGCGACGCCGCTCGCGCCCGTGCGGTCCTCGGGCCGGAGGTGGAGGTGCTGGCGACCGACGTACGCGACCAGGACGCGGTGGCGCACGCGGCGTCCGGGGCTACTGCAGTGGTCTCGGCGGTCCACGGCCTCCTGGGACCGGCCGGCTCGGGGCCGGACGAGGTGGACCGCCAGGGGAACGGGCACCTGGCCGAGGCGGCCCGGCAGTCGGGAGCCACGTTCGTGCTGGTGTCCGTGCTCGGCGCGTCCAGCACGTCGCCGCTGGAGCGGGCGCGGGCCAAGTTCGACGCCGAGCAGGCGCTCACCGGTTCGGGCTGGGTGGTCGTGCGCGCGGCGGTGTTCTACGAGACCTGGGTCGCGGTGATGCGCGGGAGCGCTGCTCGGCTGGGACGTCCGCTCGTGATGGGGGCCGGCGAGCGGCCGATGCCGTTCGTGTCGGTGGACGACGTCTCGGCGGTCGTCGTCCGGGCGGCCACGGACCGCCTGCTGTCGGGTCAGGTCCTGGAGGTCGGCGGAGCCGTGCTGTCCATGAACGAGCTGGCCGCGGCGGTGCAGCGCCACGACGGCCGGGCCGGGCGGCCGCTCCACGTGCCCCGAGGCGTGCTGCGGCTCACCTCGGTCCTGGCCGGCCCCGTGCAGCCCGCCGTGGCCCGGATGTGCAGGGCGGCGCTGACCTTCGACACCCACGCCCTGCCGCTCGGCGACCCCGGCCTGCGCGACCGGCTCGGGCTGCCGTCACCGACCACCCTCGAGGAGGTCCTGGCGCCGGTGAAGCAGAGCCGCTAGGTGCGCGGGCCGCCGGCGACGTACAGCACCTGCCCGGACACGAACCCCGCCCGCGGCGAGCAGAAAAAGGACACCGCGTCGGCGACGTCCTCGGGCAGACCCGGCCGCTGCACCGGGATCAACGCGACCCGCGCGGCACTGAACTCCTCGAAGGTCTGCCCCACCCGGGCCGCGGTCGCCCGGGTCATCTCGGTGACGATGAAGCCGGGCGCGACGGCGTTGCAGGTCACGCCGTACCTCCCCAGCTCGTGGGCGACCGTCTTGGTGAAGCCCTGCAGGCCGGCCTTGGCCGCCGAGTAGTTGGACTGCCCGCGGTTGCCGAGCGCGCTCGTGGAGGAGAGGTTGACGATCCGGCCGTACGACGCAGCGGTCATGTGCCGCTGGGTGGCGCGGGTCATCAGGAACGCGCCGCGCAGGTGGACCTGCATCACGGTGTCCCAGTCCTCGCCGGACATTCTGAACAGCAGGTTGTCGCGGAGCACCCCGGCGTTGTTCACCAGGACCGTCGGTGGGCCGAGCCGCTCGGCGACCTCGGCCACCACCCGCTCGACGGCGTCCTCGTCACTGACGTCGGCGGCGAATGCCCCGGCGGCCAGTCCCTGTCCTGCGAGCCGGTCGGCGGTCTCCCGGGCGGTGTCCTCGTCGATGTCGAGGCAGGCCACCGACATGCCGTCGGTCCCGAGCCGCTCCGCGATGGCCGCGCCGATCCCGCGACCCGCGCCGGTCACGATGGCAACCCGCTGGTCCTCGCCCGTCACTGGTCCTCCTCCGACGTACACCCCGGGTTTGGTCACCCGTTCGTCACCGGTGTCCCGGTGAGTGCGGAGCATGCCACGGCGAGGCGTCCCGTTCTGCGATCCCCACCCCGCCGAGGCGTCCCGTTCTGCGCTCCCCACCCCGCCGAGGCGTCCCGTTCTGCGCCGAATTCACACCACCGTCGCAGAATGCGACGCCTCACCATGTGCTCGATCGCAGAATGCGACGCCTCGGCAAGGTCGAGGCGTGCAGACGCGCCGGGTCGGCGTGTCAGCCGGTCAGCCGGGCCCGACCGGCCTCGGTAAGGATCCGGTCCTGTCTGTCCGTGGCCAGCAGCTTGGGCTCGGCGGTGTACATCCGGGCCAGGGTGGCCCGGTCCAGGCCGACCTCGCGGGCGGCCTGGTGGACCTCGAGCTTGTGCAGCCGGCCGCCGGGAGCGGCCGCCACGCGCTGCAGCAGCGCGAGCACCGGGTCCTCGGCCGGCACCACCTCCGCCTCGGGGGCGCCCCCGGACCCCTGCCAGGTGCGGCGGGGGAAGCGCCGGACGTACTCCTGCTCCAGCTCCAGCATCCGCTCGGTGTGGGTGGCGAACTGGGCGGCGGTGCCGTGCAGGAACATCCAGTTGCGGGAGTCGTGGAGCTGCTTGCCCTGGATCTCCAGCTCCTCGTCGGTCAGCTCCGCGGCGGGCCGGCCGTGCGGCACGGCGTGGTCGTCGGTCATCCGGGTCCTCCTTCCGTAGCGAGGGGTGAGGGTGAGGGGTCGAGTCCGGCGTACACCCGGAGCGCGTTGCCGCCGAGCACCCCGGCAACGACGTCGTCGGAGAGCCCCAGACCCGCGACGGCTCGCGCGTTCTGCGCCGTGCCGGGGACACCGGGCCAGTCGGTCCCGAAGATCCACCGGCGGGCCAGCCGGCCGAGGTCGTGGCTGCGGTAGTAGTCCGGCAGCCGCTTCGGCGGCAGGCCCGACAGCTCGATCCAGACGGTCGGGTTCGACAGGGCCATGAAGGCGGCAGCGTCGTACCACCAGCCGCGCCCGCCGTGGGCGAGCACCACGTCGAGGGTCGGGAAGCTGCGGACCACCGGCAGGAGGTACGCCGGGTCGGCCAGCTCGTTCATCGAGCCCGGGAAGGAGCTCGTGCCGCAGTGCACGACCAGCGGTACGCCGCGCTCGGCGAGCACCTGGTAGGCCGGGTAGAGCATCGGGTCGTCGCACCGGAACCCGCCGTGCACGGGATGCAGCTTGAGGGCGGCGGCACCGAGGTCGAGCTGGCGACGCACCTCCCGGTCGATCGGGAAGTGCAGGTGCGGGTTCACGTTCGCCACCGGCCGGAAGCGGGCCGGGTTGTGCTCGACGATCGGCAGCAGGTCCTCGAAGCGCTGGATGCCGGTGGCCTTGGGGCTGTACTCGCACAGCAACAGCGCATGGTCCACGCCCTGCTCGGCGAACAGCGCGTCCAGCCGGTCCGGGCGTGGGATCCCGTCGGCGTCCCAGACCTCCTCGAGCAGACCCTCGGTCCCGAACGCGCGGGCCCACTCGGTCCAGGCAGGGGCGAGGGTGCCGAGCACCGGCACGTGCACGTGCGCGTCGACGAGCAGCCGGCCGTCGAGCACCGCTACAGCCCGCTCACGAAGGGGGTGTCCACGCCGATCTCACCTGTCTTGTGAGCACCCCCCGGCGCACCCAGCGCCTCGGAACGACCGGGCAGCACCTCGGTGAAGAACCGGACGTTGTCGGCGACGTGCTCCTCGTCGCCCTCCGCGACCCGGCGGTCCTGGCTGATCGCCTCGACCGGGCACACCGGCTCGCAGGCGCCGCAGTCGATGCACTCCTTGGGGTTGATGTAGAGCTTGCGCTCGCCCTCGTAGATGCAGTCGACCGGGCACTCCTCCACGCACGACCGGTCCATGGTGTCGATGCAGGGACTGGCGATCACGTAGGGCATGGCGACCCCCTCATGCCGGCACGGGTACGTCGTGCGGCTCGTTGCTCGTGTGGCCGGGGAACACGTGCGCGCCCGGGTCGAGGTGCACCGCTGCGTTGTTGACGGCGGTCGCGACCTCGCCGAACCCGACGGAGATCAGTCGCACCTTGCCGTCGTAGTCGGTGATGTCCCCGGCGGCGAAGACCCCGGGGATGTTGGTGCGCATCGCCGTGTCCACGACGATGTGCCGGTTGTGCTGCAGCTCGAGGCCCCACTCGCGCAGCGGCCCGAGGTTGGCGGTGAAGCCGAGGGCGGCGACCACCTTGTCGCAGCGCAGCACGCGCGGCTCGGTCTCCCCCTTGACGGTCACGTGGGCCTCCTGCAGGACCGGATCCCCGGCCAGTGCGGTCAGCTGCGCGTTGACGATCAGCTCCACGTCGGTCGCGCGGACCTTCTCCACACTGCCCGCGTGGGCGCGGAACGCGTCGCGGCGGTGCACGAGCTTGACGCTGTTCGCGAGCGGCCCGAGCATCAGCGCCCAGTCGATGGCACTGTCCCCTCCCCCGACGATCACGACGTCGCGACCGACGTACTCCTGGCTGCTGGGCACGAAGTACTCCAGGCCGCGACCGAGATAGTCCTCGCCGGCGGGCAGCGGGCGCGGGCTGAACGTGCCGATGCCGCCCGTGACGATCACGGCTCCGCAGACCACCTCGGTGCGGGTGGTGGTGACCCGGAACCTGCCGTCCTCGAGCGTCGTGAGCTGCTGCGCCTCCTGCCCCAGCAGGTAGGTCGGCTTGCGCTGCGACGCCTGCGCGGCCAGGCCACGGACCAGCTCACGGCCGGAGACCGCCGGGAACCCGGCGACGTCGTAGATCTGCTTCTCGGGGTACATCGCGGTCACCTGGCCGCCGACCTCGGACAGGGAGTCCACAACAGCGGCAGACAGTCCGCGCTCCCCGACGTAGTAGGCGCCGTAGAGCCCGACCGGGCCGGCGCCGATGATCAGCATGTCCACCTCGAGCGGCTCACTCATCAGGTCATTCATCAGGGCGCCACCTCGAGCTCCGACGTCACGTCGGTGACCGGCCGCTCCGCGACCAGGTCGCGGACCAGGAACCGCTGCAGCTTGCCGGTCGCCGTCTTCGGCAGGTCGTCGGCGAACACCACCTTGCGTGGCGCCTTGAAGTGCGCGAGCCCGTCACGGCACCAGCTCACCAGGTCCTCCTCCGTCAGCTCGGCTCCAGATCCCTGTGCTGCCTGGGATACGACCACGACCGCCACCGGTTTGTCGAGACCGTCGTGGTCGGCCACCCCGACCACGGCCGCCTCGAGGACCGCCGGGTGCTCCAGCAGCCGGCTCTCCACCTCGGCGGGCGAGACCCAGATGCCCCCGGCCTTGAGCATGTCACTGTTGCGGCCCAGGCACGTGTAGTAGCCCTCCGCGTCGCGCACGTAGGTGTCCCCCGTGCTGAGCCACTGCCCCAGGAACACCGAGCGGGTCGCGTCGGTGCGGTGCCAGTAGCCGAGAGCGATCGACTCCCCGCGCACGTGGAGCGCGCCGGGCTCGCCGTCCCCGACCAGCTGTCCGGCCGTGTCGCGCAGCTCGACGTCGTAGCCCGGCACGGCCACGCCCGTGGTCCCCGGCCGGACGTCGCCGGGCCGGTTGGACACGAAGATGTGCAGCGCCTCGGTGGACCCGATGCCGTCCAGGATGTCCACCCCGAACCGCTCGGTGAACCGCCGCTGCAGGGGCGCCGGCAGCGGCTCGCCGGCAGACGCGCACAGCCGCACGGACGAGAACGCCTCGGCCGGCACGTCGCTGGCGTTCAGGGCCGCGTAGAAGGTGGGTACGCCGAAGAACAGCGTCGGCCGGGTCTCCTCCAGCCGCTCACGTACGACGGCCGGGGTCGGCCGTCGCGGCTCGAGCACGGTCGTCGCCCCCACGGAGAAGGGGAAGAACACCGTGTTGCCGATGCCGTAGGCGAAGAACATCTTGGCGACCGAGAACACCGTGTCGTCCGGGGTGATGGCGAGCACCTGCGCGGCGTACGTCTCGCAGACGTGCCGGATGTTCGCGTGCCGGTGCATCGCGGCCTTGGGTCGCCCGGTGGTGCCGGAGGTGTAGAGCCACAGCGCCCACGAGTCGTCGATGGTGTCTGCGGTCTCGCGCAGACCGGTCCGTTCACCGGCCGCGGTCAGGTCCTGCCACGAGTGCAGCGAGACGTGCTCCGGCAGGTCCAGCGTCCCGTCCCCCGCCAGCACCACGTGCTCGACGTCGGGCGAGACGGCCACCGCCGCACCGACCGCTGCGGTGAACTCAGGGGTCACCAGCACGGTCCGCGCGCCGGAGTCGGACATGATCCGGCCCAGCTCGGTGCCGTTGAGCATCGTGGACACCGGGACGGCGACCAGCCCCGCCCGGAACGCGCCGAGGATGCCGGTGAGCATCGGGATCTCGTCCGACATCACGAGCATGACCCGGTCGTCACGCCGGAGACCCAGGCTGCGCAGGCCGGAGGCCACCACGGCGACCCGCTCGTCGAGCTCGGCGTAGGTCAGCGTCTCCGACGCCAGGACCGCCGTGCGCTCGCCCTCGGCGCCGGACGCCCGGCGGGTCAGCAGATAGTCGGCGGCGTTGGACGTGCCGCCCGGTTCCAGGGCCACGGGTCACACGCGCCGGTGGTCGTAGCTGCCGCGCTGCCCGGTGCCGTAGCGCCGCAGCGCCCCCTCCGGACCGGACGCGTTCGGGCGCAGGAAGATCCAGTTCTGCCAGGCGGTCAGCCGTCCGAAGATCTTGGTCTCCATCGACTCGGGCCCCACGAACCGATGGTTGGCCTCCATGCCGGTCAGGGCGTCGGGCGACAGCGAGGCCCGCTCCTCCAGCACGATGCGGACCTCGTCGGTGAAGTCGATGTCGTCCAGCGCCATGGTGACCAGCCCGACCGCCTCAGCGGCACGCGCGTCGAGCCGCTCACCGGTCCGAGCACGAGCCGCGTCGAGATCGTCGTCGTGCCCCCAGAACCGGGCGGCCAGCCGGGACAGGCCGTTGCCCATCGGGAACCGTCCGTCGTTGCTCCCGGTCAGCACCACGACCGCCGGGTCGGCGTCCGGGTCGATGTCCTCGTAGACGCCGTCCAGCATGTACTGACGGTCGCAGGCGAGCGCGACCTCCAGGAGGAGGCCCGCGAAGCAGGACCCCGGCTCGACCACCGCGACCAGGCTCCGGCTCGTGACGTCGAGGCGCTTGAGCGTGCGCTTGAGGTAGTGCGTCGTCTCGTGCACGAACCAGTCGTCCGCGAGATCGGCGAGCTGGGCGTCGTACGCAAGCACCCGGTCCACGTCGCCCGCGGTGCGCAGCACCCAGGTGCCCAGCGACGGCTCGTTGGTGCGCAGGCGCAGCACCAGGTCGTCGAGGGCCCGGGTGACCGCGAACGGCCAGTAGTCGACCCCCTGCGCGTGCACGGCGTCCGCGTCGGCCGGAGGTGCGTCGTCGGGGCCGTGGACGGTGATGTCGACCCGCCGCGCGTCCCGGCCGACCGTCGCGGTGAGGAACGGGTAGCTCAGCGTGTCACCGTCGTCGACCCGCTCCAGGGGAGTGAGCGCGATCCCGGTGCCGCTGCGGCGGGTCGACGCGTCAGCCGCTGCCCGCGCCCGCCGGCCGATCTCCTCGGCCCAGCTCTTGCGGGGGACGGTCGCGTCCACGAGACCCCACTCCACCGCGGTCGAGCCGCGGAAGCCCTCCGACTTCGTCGCGAAGACGTCGGCCCGGTCCCTGCGCACGTGCCGCTTGTCCACGACCCGGGTCAGGCCACCGGTGCCGGGCAGCACGCCCAGCAGCGGCACCTCGGGCAGGCTGACCGTCGAGGACCCGTCGTCGATCAGCACGATCTCGTCGCAGGCGAGTGCCAGCTCGTAGCCACCGCCGGCGGCCGTGCCGTTCAGGGCGGCGATCCAGGTCTGGCCGCTGGTGCTCCCGGCCTCCTCGATCGCGTTGCGGGTCTCGTTGGTGAACTTGCAGAAGTTCACCTTCCAGGCGTGCGAGGACGCCGCCAGCATCTTGATGTTCGCACCGGCGCAGAACATCTTGTCCAGCCCGCCGGTCAACACCACCGCCGTGACCTCGGGGTGCTCGAAGCGCAGTCGTTGTACGGCGTCGTACAGCTCGATGTCCACGCCGAGGTCGTAGGAGTTCATCTTCAGCGCATAGCCCTCGACCAGCCCGCCGTCCTCGTCCACCCGGAGGGTCAGGGTGGCCACCTCGCCGTCGACCGCCAGCGACCAGTGCCGGTAGCGGTCCGGGTGCCGCTCGAAGTCCACCACCGGGACGTCGGCTGCCTCACGGGAGTCGGTGTCGGACTCCAGGACGGTCATCGAGACACCTCTTCTGCAGGGACGGCGGTCGCTGTGGTGCACGACACTCTACGCAGGGCTCGACTATCGTCAAGACGCTGTCGACTAACCTCTGGGCTGGAGCTCGTGCTGGACGAGGAGGCAGGGTGAGCGAGCCACTGGCAGCCGCGTCCCGCCGTCGCGAGGTGGGATCGGCCAGCGCCCGGTCGCTGCTGCTCACCGTGCTCGGCGAGTTCGTGCACCCGCGCTCCGAGGCGGTCTGGACGGCGACCCTCCTGGACGCGCTGGCCCTGCTCGGCGTGGAGGAGAAGTCTGCGCGCCAGGCGCTCACCCGCGCGTCGAGCGAGGAGCTGCTGAGCTCGTCACGGCACGGTCGTCGGGTGCTGTGGGAGCTCACGCCCGCAGGTGCGCAGCTGCTCGAGGAGGGCACCCGGCGGATCTACGGGTTCATGCGCGAGCGGGTCCCCTGGGACGGCCGGTGGCTGGTGCTCAGCGTGCCGATCCCGGAGACCCAGCGACGGCTGCGGCACCGGCTGCGCAGCCGGCTGACCTGGCTGGGTCTCGGCTCACCGACGCCCGGTCTGTGGATCACCCCGGACGACGCCAAGGCGGCCGCCGTGCACGCAGCGGTCCGGGACCTCGGTCTCGAGGGGCTCGCGTTCGCCTGGGTCGGGCCCGCGAGCGGCATCGGGGACGAGGCACGGCTGCTCGGGGACGCCTGGGACCTCGCGGACGTGGAGGACCGCTACCTGGCGTTCCTGGACGCCTTCGAGACGCGGGCGACCCAGGGCCCGCGCGAGGCGTTCGTCGCGCAGGTCACGATGGTCCATGAGTGGCGACGGTTCCCGTTCCTGGACCCCGACCTCCCGGGCGAGCTGCTGGACCACGACTGGCCCGGCCCCCGCGCGGCGGCGGTCTTCCACGACCGGCACACGCACTGGCACGAGCAGGCGCAGGCCGAGTGGGAGCGGCTGGACCGCGCGGCCGGCCCGAAGCCCTCCTGACGCTCCGATCAGGTGCACGTATCTCCATGGCGAGGTCACCGCTCCTTCCTTCAGGTGCCGGGGGACCCCCCGGCCCACGCGGGGACGGGAGCTTGTCATGCCACTCGACCACGGGTACGGCGTCGTGACCGGCACGTTCGCGTCGTTCACGCGCGAGGACCCGAGCGACTTCGGGCACTGGTACCACGGTCGGCTGCGCCTCGACACGCCCGCGGGTCGCTACGAGGCCGCGCTCGACGTGGACACCCCGAGCGGCGTCGGCGTCAGCTACCGCGTGGTCGACGACCTGTCCCTGACCGACCTCCCGGCCATCGCGTCCCTTCCCAGCGGGTTCCGCACCCTCGCCGCCGACCCGACGTCGGGTGCACTGGACTACGTCCGCAGCCCCCTGCTTCTCGAGGGCTCGACGCTCGAACCCCCGACCCGCCGGTCGTTCCCGTGGGTCGCCAGCGACGGGGACAACGCGCTCGACGTGCTGGAGCCGCTGGTGCGAGCCGCCACCCGGATCCACGTGTACGGCGAGCCGTACACGACGGGTTTCGGGGTCCACAACGCCCACTGCAACCAGGGGGACCCGCCCGGTCAGCACCAGGGGGAGGACGGGATCTGGCAGGACGGCGCCGTCCTCACGCAGGCCGCGAACGGCGCCGTCACGATCTGGCAGGTCAGGTTCAACAGCCAGTCCCTGCACACCGACGACCGCGGACTGCCGGTCTGAGGCAGCAGCCTCGGGTCAGAAGGGGACCCGCTCGCCCAGCAGACCGGTCCCCGCGGCCCGTCCGGAGAGCATCCGGCAGAACTCGAACGCGTCCAGCTCCATCGGCTCTGCCTGTCCGCGGCTCCAGTGGCCGCCCGCCGGGCCGGTCAGCACCACGTCGTACGGCGAACCGTGCCGGCCGGCCCACTCCTGGACCACGTCCGCGACGATGACGCCCTCGTGCCCGGGCTCGGCCCTCATGGGCACGCCGGTGGCGCGCGTGATGTCGATGCGGTGCATGAACGGGTCGCGGGTGAGGATCACCTCGAGGAGGTAGCCGCTCGTCCACGCCTCCTGGTGCTCGCCGGCGTCCTGCAGCCCGGGCAGGGTGCGGGCCCGGACGAAGGCAGGCGGTCGCCCTCGCCCCTTGACCGCCTGCGGGGCCACCCGTCGGAAGGCGTCGAGGACCCCGCTCGGCGTCAGGCGGGCGTTCTTCTCGACCTGGTGGGCCGTGAGCGCATCGAGCAGCGAGCCCCCCTCGCGCTTGGCGCGTCGCTGCGACGCGACCTGCTGACGGGCCAGCTCCCGCATGGTGGCCGCCATCTGCGCCATCCCGAGCAGGTGGCCCGCGACGTCGCGGACGGACCATCCGGGGCAGTCGGTCGGTGCCGACCACTTCTCCGGGGTCAGGCCCTCGAGCAGGTCGATGACGCGGTCGTACTCCACCGCTGCGAGGCGGACGGCCAGGTCGTGGTCGATGGCACCGACCCGGGGGGTGCTCGTGCTTCGCTGTCGTGTGTCCATGATCAGTCCTGTCGGTGGGTCAGAGGCCCAGGTTGTCGGAGTACATGTCGACTGCCCGGTCCAGCAGCCGTGCGTAGCGTCTGCCGCCGGGGTCGTTGGCCAGCTGGCCGTCGACGAGGCCGCCCACGATCGCGGTGTAGAGGTCGATGTCCTGCTCGCGACGGATGCCGTAGGGCTCGACCCGCTCCCGGAGCAGGCGGATCACCTCGACCGCGGGAGCATAGGCCTGCTCCGAGGGGACGAATCCCGGGATGGTGCGCTGGTTCATCAGCTGGTGACGGGCGAGGTCGGCCACCGCGAAGTCGAAGAACCGGCGGGCGTATCTCCGCAGGGCGGCTCTGGCCGTCCGGGGCCTCGGGACGTCCACGTCCTGCAGTGAGACGAGGAACTCGGTCCACGCCTGGGCGAACATCGCGTCGTAGATCGCGTTCTTGGACTCGAAGTGCGAGTAGAGGGACGGCGCCCGCATGCCGACGCGGTCAGCGACCTCGCGCAGCGTGAGCTGGGCCAGCCCCTGCTCGCGGGCAACGGCCCAGGCGGCCGCCACAATCTCCTGCCGCGTGGCCTCACGCCGTTCGGAACGCCTATCTCTGTTCGGCGCGGCTAACATACTGAGGAACTGTCCTCGTTCACCGGCCCGTTGTCCAGACCCGGTCCAGCCCGGCAGCGCTCAGGTCCAGTAGAGGAGCTGCGCCTCCGGAAGCCGCTGTCCCAGCGCCTCGGTGAACCAGGCGCGCATCTCGGCCATCACCTCACGGGGGTAGACAAACTTCACCCCGCCGAACTTGTTGCGCTTCTGGCTCCGCTGCTCCTCGTCCATCTCGAGCTTCGTCCGTGGGTACCAGCCCAGCAGGACGTCCTTGCTGCCCGGGGTGAAGCGGTGGGTGATGATCTCCACCGTCAGGTCGAGCTCGGGCACGCCCGCGGTGGCTGCGGCCACCTCGTCGAGCAGTCGTCCGTACGACGTCCGCCAGTCAGGCACCGGCATCACCGGGGCGATCGTGAGGCCGACACGGTAGCCCGCCAGCGCGACGATGCGCAGGGCGGCGAGCCGTGCCGGCATCGGCGCCGTGCCGCCCTCGAACCGGTCCGCCACCTCGTCGGCGTTCACCGACACCCGCATCCGGGTGCGTCGCCCGTGCGGCAGGTCGACCAGGGCGGCGACCGCGTCGAACTTGGTGGTGAACCGCAGCGACGCCTCGTCACCGAGCTCCCCGGAGCCGACGCGGGCGATCGCCGCGGACAGCGAGCCGGTCAGGTGCTCGATCCCGAGCGGGTCGGTGTAGCAGGACATCTCGAAGGTGGTGCCCTCGTGGCCGCGGGCCGCCGTACCGCTGGTCACCGAGCCGTGCCCGGCATGCGTGGCGACACCGGCCAGCACGTCGTCGAGGTTGGCGTAGACGCGGGTCACCGGCGGCCCGGTCAGCGAGCCGGCGAGGTAGCAGTACTGGCAGTGCGCCGGGCAGCCGCGTGCCAGGTCGATGCGCCAGTCGGCACTCGGCGGGATCGGCTGCGGCTTCAGGGCGCTCGGCGGGGCGACCACCACGGCGAGGGTGGACTTGGCTCGTGCGTAGGTCTCCCGCTCGGTCTCCCCCGTCATGCCGGTCAGCCGGTTGCCGGACAGGAAGTCGATGTCGCTCACGCCGGCCGCCTCGCAACGGCGGACGATCTCTGCCGTGTGCGGCAGCTCGGCCGCCGGTCGGGTGACCAGCACCCGCTTCGGGGTCCACAGCCGGTGCGTGCGAGGGAGCGCTTCGGTGGTCATCACCCTCACAACCCGCAGCGCTCGCTGAGGCTTCCCGGGCGTCGGGTGACCTATCGCATGCTCACGTCGGCCGGACTACCCTCACCGCCATGGCCGCGTCTCCCGAGCTGCTGACGATGGTGGCCTCGGAGCGCCTCGCGCTGGTGGAGCTCCTGGAGACGCTGCGTCCCGACGAGTGGTCGACGCGCTCGCTGTGCGCGGACTGGACCGTCCAGGACGTCGCGGCACACCTCGCCTGGGCACCCCACCTCTCGGTGCGTGAGGCAGCCTCCGGACTCGTCGGTGCGCGGTTCAGCGTCAACCGGATGAACGCCCGGATCGCGGTGGGCTGGTCCGCCCGAGGCACCTCGGCGATCCTCGAGCAGCTGCGGGAGAACGCCGTGCACGATGCCCGGCCGTTCGGGGTGCCGCCGGCCGCCGCCCTGTCGGACGCCGTCCTGCACGGCCTGGACATCCGGGTGCCGCTGGGGCGCCACCGGCAGATCCCCGCCGACGTCTTCGTCGCGACGGCCGACTTCCACGCCGGCCTGCGCTGGCCGTTGACCGCGTCGGTCGGGGGCGACGTACGACGGCGAATCGACGGACTGCAGCTCGTCGCCGACGACGTGGAGTGGTCACACGGGCAGGGTCCCGAGGTGCGAGGCAGTGCCGAGGCCCTGCTGCGCATGCTGACCGGTCGTCCCGTCGGGCCCGAGGAGCTCAGGGGTCACGGGGCTGCGGTGCTCTATCCCCGGCTGCAGGGATCCTGACTACGGGACCACGTCGATGAGCACCTTGCCCACCGCGCCGTCCTCGACGGCCGCGTGCGCCTCGGCGGCCTCCTCGAGGGAGTAGTGGTGCAGCGGCAGGCCGACGTCCTGGCCCACCCGCACGGCCCCGTCGAGCACCGCGGAGGCGACGTCCTCCAGTGCGCGTCCGCGCCAGGTGTCGGGAGCGTTGTAGACGAGGACGAACTGCCAGCGAGCGTTGGGCACCATCGACGGGCGGACCGGCAGCTCCATGTCGCTGCCACCGTTGTTGGCGTAGACCGCCACCGAGCCGTGCCGGGCGAGCACCTCAGCGTCCAGCCTGCCGTTGACCGCCGGGGAGACCTCCACGATCGTGTTCACGCCGTCCGGCGCGATCGCGTGCACCTCGGCGACGACGTCCTGCTGGCGGTAGTCGATGACGTGGTCGGCGCCCGCGTGGGCGGCGAGGTTGGCCTTCTCCGGGCTGCTGACGGTGGTGATCACGGTGGCGTCGGACCACCGGGCCAGCTGGATGGCGGCGTTGCCGACGGCGCCCGCACCGCCCGCCACCAGGACCGTGCGGCCCTGCAGCGTGCCGGGGCCGAGCCGCTCCGGGCCGTCCTCGGTGACGGTCAGGCACCGGTGGGCGGTCAGGAACGGCACCCCGAGGCTGGCCCCGAGGTCGAACGACGCGACGTCGGGCAGCAGCACCACGTGCCGCGCCGGCACCACGGCGTACTCCTGGGCGGTGCCGCCCGCGGGCCGCAAGTGCGCCGCCTCCCAGATCCAGACGCGCAGCCCGAGCAGGGCCGCCTCGACGCCGCGGCCGACGGCGTCGACGATGCCCGAGCCGTCCTGGTTGGGCACCTGCGCGGGGTCGACCGGCGTGCCGCTCTCGCCACCGCGCCGGGTCTTCCAGTCCGTGGGGTTCACGCCGGACCGATGGATCTGCACCCGGACCTCGCCGGGACCGGGCTCCGGCACCGGCCGGTCCACGAGGGTCAGGACGTCAGGGTCACCGGTCCGGGAGTACTCGATCGCTCGCACGCCCAGACCGTATCTCCCTGGTCCGGCGATGACACACCCCGGCTGGATCGCGAGTCGGCGCATCTGCACAGCCCGCGGTGCTTCCCATGGAAAACTGGCGCTTCCCATGGGTCACGGCCCATGGGAAGCGCCAAAGCTCCTGCATCCCCTGGTAATCGGCGGGCGTGGACGCCCGGCTGTCAGGCGACACCCTCCTCGGCGAGGTGCACGTAGTCGAACTCCACCGGCTGGTCGTTGATCCCGGTCTGCGGAGGCGCGATCCAGCCGGCGAACTCCCCGAGCTCGTACTGCGGCACCATCAGGGCCGCAACTGCTGCGCGGTCCTCCTCGGACGGCAGCCAGTCGGTCACCTGGGCGTCCCACGCGGTGTCGTCGAGCACCTCGCCGTGGGGGCTCACGTGGTGCGCCGAGTAGACCCCGACGCGGCGGTTGAAGCCCTCGTGGGGGAGGTAGAGCCGCTCCTCGAGACCGGCGTCCTCCAGGGCCTGGTTCCACCGTCGTACGCCGTTCGCGCAGTCGGCGACGTACTCGTCGCGCAGGTCCAGGTTCAGCGCGGACAGGGTGGGCACCGTCTTCTCCCGGATCTCGCCGTCCTCGACGTAGTGCATGGTGCGGGTGTCCTCGAGCAGCACGTGGTCGTCCTTGCGGCGGGTCTCCTGCCAGCGGCCCTTG
>CAXSHL010000042.1:20913-34055 GCA_964237315.1 uncultured Nocardioidaceae bacterium | reverse complement strand
AATCGGTCGACGTGGAGTAGTCGAAGGTCACGTGCCGCCCGGTCAGGGCGGCTTCTTCGCGGCCTTCGGCGAGGTCGGGGTCGCACCGGTTGATCGCCAGCGTGATGACCTGGTTCAGGTTCGCGGGGATGTGGTTGCGGACCCCGGTCACGGCGAGGTGGCGGTCCACGAAGTCGACGGCTGCGGTCGACAAGATCATCGTCTCGCGGGCGACCCGGCGGGCCTTCCACGCCTGCAGCCGACCGGCCTGGACCAGTGCCCACAACCGCGGCAGCCGGAAGCACAGCTCCAGGGACTCCCCGACCAGGGACAAGGCCGCGCGGTACGGGAGGCCGAGGGCGGCACCGAGGGCAGCGACCGCGTCCTGATGCACCCGCGGGCACCCGGCCCCCGCGATCGGCACCCGCGTCGCCAGGCCGGCTTCCTCGGCGGTCTGCGGGTTCTCATTCGACGGCAGATACGCAGCATCCTCCACATCCAGCACCGGATGCAGATCCGCGAGATGCACCACCGCCGCCAACAGGTCAGCCTCCGCACGATCACCCGCCGCCCGACGACCCACCACCAGGTCCAGCACCCCACGCGTGTCCAGATCCCGCAGGTCACCCCTGCCACCGGGGGTCTCAGTCGTGGTCTCGCTCATAGGTAGAACCCTCCCAGGGACCACCGACAGTATCGGCCCGAAAACCGCCCGAAAACCGCCCGAAAGCCGTTACCAGCAACAGGATTCTGAAATTTTACGTTGGCATCGGACCAACCGGCACCATGGCCACCGCCGCTGGGCTGAACCGGGTTGGCGCATCCTGGTCATGCTGCAGTCAGGTGGACGCCTCGACACTCGACACGTGACGAACACTCATGAGCCGACGACTCTCTCCCGACAGATGTTGAACAAGGTGCCCGAGGTCACTGTCTACTTCTGGGTCATCAAGATCCTGTGCACCACGGTCGGCGAGAGCCTCGCCGACTACATCAACGAGACTCTCGGGTTCGGCCTGACGAACACGACTCTGCTGTTCTCGGTGGCTCTCATCGCCGTGCTGGTCGCGCAGTTCCGCCTGGACCGCTACGTGCCCGGGGTCTACTGGCTCGCGGTCGTCCTGATCAGCGTGGTCGGCACGCTGCTGACCGACAACCTCACCGACGCGAGAGGGGTGCCGCTGTGGATCAGCACGACGGTCTTCACGGTCCTGCTGGCTGCCGTGTTCGGCATCTGGTACGCACGCGAGAGGACCCTGTCCATCCACACCATCGTCACCACGCCGCGTGAGTCGTTCTACTGGCTGACCGTGCTGGTCACCTTCGCCCTCGGCACCGCGGCGGGCGACTGGACCCTCGAGCTGACCGGCTGGTCGCCCGGCGCCGCGGTCCTGCTGCCGCTCGGTCTGATCCTCGCCGTCCTGGTGGCCTGGAAGCTGGGAGCCGGCCCCGTGCTGTGCTTCTGGCTCGCCTACATCCTCACCAGGCCACTGGGAGCCAACATCGGTGACTTCCTGGGGTCCCCGCACACCGACGGGGGCCTCGGCCTGGGCACCTTCGGCACCAGCGCCGTGTTCCTGCTCACCATCCTCGCGGTGGTCACGTTCCTGACGAAGACCCGCGCGGACCGCACCGAGCTCACCAACCACCCCCAGCACTAGGGATCCAGCGAGCCACCCGGCGGCTCGCAGAAGGGAGTCACCGCCATGGACACGCGAAGCGCCCGCATCCTCGTCGTCACCGACAAGGCCGAGCCCGACGAGGGTCTGGTCGAGCTGCTGCGCAACCGCAGCCAGAGGGGCCAGGTGCAGTTCCGGGTCGTGGTGCCGAACCCCGCACGCTCCGAGCTGCACCTGCTCCACCCCGAGCGTCACGACAAGGCGGCCGAGGCCGAGCAGGTCCTGCGCAAGGCGTTGCCCGAGCTGGAGATCGCCGCAGGCGCACCGGTCATCGGATCGGTGTCCGTGCGCAACGACCCGATGGACGCGATCGAGGAGATCCTGTTCAGCGAACCCATCGACGAGATCTTCCTCGCCATCACCCCACACGGCTTCTCCGCACGCTTTCATCAAGACCTGCCGCACCGGTTGACGCACTTCGGCATCCCGGTGACGGTGGCTCCCCGCGACACCACCCCGTCCACGTGAGCCTTCGCGTGCGAGGAGAGCGCGCCGGCGGGCCGGGCCTGCTGCCCACCCCACCCTGACCACCATGTCATGCACGGGAACCGAGACCGTGGTGGCGACCGCGAACATCCTCTCCACGTTGGGACGGACGGATGCACGGGCCGCCGTCGAGACCGTCCTTGCGGCCGGACCGGACATCGTGGGGCTCCAGGAATGGGGCTGGTCCCGACGGAGACTGCTCCCTCGAGCGGAGTACTCCTGGCTCACGCCCCGCTACGGCGGCAACCCGGTCGGCGCCCGGCGCGACCGCTTCGACCTCCTGCGTCTTGACCTGCGACCCCTCGGCTGGGTGGCCTGGTCCGACCACGGGGCCCGGCCGGTGCCGGTCCTGCCACCGCGGTTCGCAACAGTCGCCGTGATGCGCGACCGTCTCCTCGATCGCGACGTGAGCGTCGTGAACTACCACCTGGTTCCCGGCGTCCAGTCCCGAGGTGTCTACCGGGTCGACCGTCCCCTCCTGGGTGCTCGGCACCGCAGCGAGGTGCGCCGGCTGGAGGCCCTCGTCCGGGACCAGCAGGCAGCGGGCTCTGCGATCTTCGCCCTGGGCGACTCCAACCTCGACGGCTTCCGGCTCCCCGGCCTGACCTCGGCCTGGCACGGGCGTGAGGACGGCCCCGGTACCCTGGGGCCGCGGCGCAAGGTCGACGACGTCTTCGGCGTCGGACCGGCCACCTCGGTCACCCTGGTCCCAACGGCCTCGGACCACAAGGCGGTCCTCGCCCGACGTCCTGACGACGGGTGAGCGAGGTCCACCGATCAGGCGCCGGTCAGGTTCTGCAGGCGAAGGTCGGCACAGACTCCGTGGTCCGACGCCGGGGGGCCGACCGAAGGACCCCGCACATGAGTCCCCGACACACCAGCGCCCCCAGCCGAGGCCCGGCCAGTGGACTCGTCGACATCGTCTCCGGAAGCTTCGGCGCGGGTCATGACGCCGCCGCCGCCGCGATCGCCGATCAGCTGGCCGCGGCCGGCTTCCGGACGCGGACCTGGGACGTCGTGGACCTGATGTCCGGTCGTCTGGGATGGGCGCTGCGATCCGGCTACCTGAAGCAGGTCCAGTCGGCCCCGGCGACCTGGAGCTGGCTGCTGCACCTACTCGAGGGCAACGAGCGCCTCGCCGGCGGAGTTCGCTGCGCCCTCCGAGCCGTCCAAGGAAGGCTGCTGGACGTCGCTGAGGACCGACCGGACGCCTGGGTGTCCACCCATCCCTTCGCCAGTCAGGCCCTGGGTGCCCTGCGGTCCAGCGGCCGCCTGACCGCGCCCGTCACCACCTACCTGACGGACATGTCGGTGCACCGGCTCTGGGTGCACCCCGGCATCGACGACCACCTGGCCATCCACGCGATCCCGGCCGGGCAGGCGCTGTCGCTCGGCGCGCGCTCCGCCTCGGTGGTCCAGCCTGCTGTCTCTGCGGCCTTCGCCGCAGTCAAGCGGGATCCCTGGAGCAGGATCCGGGCCCGGCAGGCGCTCGGGCTGCCTCTCGTGGAGCGTCTCGCGCTCATCACCGGTGGCTCGTGCGGCATCGGGCGACTCGTCGAGGCGGCGCGGGACGTGGCCGCCACGCAGCTCGTGACGCCCGTGGTCCTCTGCGGGACGAACACCCACCTGTTGAAGCACGTCAGACGCCACCCGGGCATGGTCGGCCTCGGCTGGGTCGACGACATGCCCACGCTGCTGTCGGCTGCCGATGTGGTGGTCCAGAACGCAGGTGGGATCACCTCGCTGGAGACAGCGGCGGCGCGGGTGCCGATGCTCACCTACCGGTGCATCGCCGGCCACGGTGCCACCAACGCAGCGGCCCTCGATGCGGCCGGGGTGGCCCCCTGGGTCCGCCGGCGCGACGACCTGGCCCTCGCCCTGCTCACGGCACTGCACGCACCTCCGCCCGGGATGCCATCCAGCCACCGGCGCCGCGACGTCGTGGACACCCTCGTCCCGGCGCCTGTGCGGTCCGCATGAGCCCGACACTGGCTCGCGCCCTCGGTGTGACCGTCGGCGTCGGCGCCGCGCAGCTCCTGCCGGCGCTCACCGGGATCGCCCCGCTGCGCCGCTCACTCCTGCCCCGCCTGGCTGGGACGGCACGTGGCCCGCACATCGCGCTCACCTTCGACGACGGTCCGGACGCCGCGTCCACCCCGCTCTTCCTCGACCTGCTCGCCGCCCGAGGGGTCACGGCCACCTTCTTCCTGCTCGGCGCCTTCGCCCAGCAGGAGCCGGTCCTCGTGCGCGAGATGGCTGCAGCAGGACACGAGCTGGCGGTCCACGGCTGGCGGCACGACTGCATCGCCGCGTTGGCTCCCGGCCGGTTGGTCGGACAGCTCATCCGCAGCCAGGCGCTGCTGGAGGACCTGACCGGTCACGGCGTCGACTGGTACCGACCGCCGTACGGCGTGCTCACCACCGAAGGGCTGTACGCCGCCCGGCGAGCGCGCCTGACCCCGGTGCTGTGGTCCGCCTGGGGCGCGGACTGGTCACGCCATGCGAGCCCCGGGTCGATCGTGCGCACGGTGAGCCGGTCACTCCGTCCCGGCGGCACCGTGCTGCTGCACGACACGGACCGGACGTCCGCGCGTGGCTCATGGCGGCGAACGCTCGCGGCCACAGAGATGCTCCTGGACAGGTGGGCCGGCGAGGTGCGGGTCGGTCCGCTGCGCGACCACTGGTGAGGGCCACCGTTGCCTGCCAGGGCGAGCCGCCGAACCTGACCGCTACCTGACCACCTGACCGGTGCAGGCCGATCCGAGGGGGTCGCGACGTCGAGGTGAGGCACCGGTGAGGCACCATGGTCAGGTGACCCGGATCGGCATCTGCGAGGACGACGAGTCTGTGCGTCGAGTGCTCACCGAGGCGTTCAAGATGCACGGCCACGAGGTGGTCATCGCACGCAACGGGCACGAGGCCCTTCGCAACCTCGCCCCCGGCGCGAACCTGGACGTGCTGGTGATCGACATCGGCCTGCCCGACGCCGACGGGCGCGACGTGTGCCAGGCCCTGCGCGCGGCCGGACAGCACGCCCCGGTGCTGTTCCTCACCGCGCTGGACGCCGTGCACGACCGGGTCTCGGGGTTCCACGCCGGCGGTGACGACTACGTGGCGAAGCCGTTCGCCATCTCGGAGATACTCGTGCGCATCGCTGCGCTGCACAAGCGAACGAGACCCGCTCCTCCGGCCGCGCCCACCGGTCTCCGCCTGAACCCGGACCGGTTCTCGGTGCAGCACCGGGACCTCGAGCAGAAGCTCACGCCCACCGAGTTCCGGCTCCTGGCCTCGATCGCCGCCGCTCCCGGGACCATCGTGCGGCGCCGTGCCGCAGTTGCCGCGGCCTGGCCCGACGGCGCCTGGGTCTCGGAGAACACCATCGACAGCTTCATCCGCCGGCTCCGCGTCAAGCTCCAGGCAATCGAGTCCCCTGTCACGTTGGAGACCGTCCGCGGGGTCGGGTTCGTCCTGCGATGAGGCTCCCCGCTCGCCGGTTGCACTTCCGGATCATCTGGACCACGGCTCTCGGCTCACTGCTGGCGATGGGTGCGATGACCGGAATCGCGATCGTCGCGCTGAACGCCGTGACCAGGAACGCTGCGGAGTCGTCGCTGCAGAACCGGTTCGTCCTGGACTCGACGAGCATCAAGGACAACCCGCTCGGACCCAAGGCAGCGCTGGCCAGTCCCATCGACTCCGTGGAGGACAGCACCTGGCTCTACGACTCGTCGCGCACCCAGGTGCTGGGGCCGGAAGCCGGTCGGCGGGTCCAGGCGGTCGTGGACCACCTCTCCCACGCGACCGGCAAGACCTCGATGACCCACCACGAACGCGTCTACCTGGCCGGTCCGGTCACGATCGGTGGTCCGAAGCCGGGGCGCGGAGTGCTGGTCGTGTCCCAGAGCCTGGAACCCTACGAGGACACCCGCACGGAGGTGCTGGTCGGCCTGGTGGCGCTCGGCCTGCTGGTAGCCGTAGGTGCCACCGGTCTGGCCGCTTGGACCATGACCCGCACACTGGCTCCGGTCGAGTCGATGGCCAGCCTCGCGGACGACTGGAGCCAGTCGGACCTGGACGCACGGTTCGACGACCTCGGGACCGAGAACGAGATCACCCACCTGGGCCACACCCTCAACCTGCTGCTCGACCGGGTCGCGGGCGCCCTGCGGAGCGAGCAGCGGCTGACCTCGGAGCTGGCCCACGAGCTGCGCACCCCCCTGACCGGCATCCGAGGCGAGCTGGAGCTCGCCCTGATGAGCAATCCCGACCCAGCCTCCCGTCAGCGGCTGGACCGGGTCATCTCACTGGTCGACCAGATGAGCGGCACGATCACGACGCTGCTGGCCATCGCCCGTGGTGACAGCCACGGCCAGCACTCGACCACCGTCGACGCCGTACTGGGTGCGACGCTGACCGGACGGGAGACAGCGGAACGAGCCGTACGACGCCCCGGGCCGAACCCGGGTCTGCGGGTCGAGGCCACGACGGAGATCGCCGTGCGCGCCCTGTCGCCCTTGGTGGACAACGCTCTGCGCTACGCGAACGACCAGGTCACCCTCTCGGTCCTGGCCGGACATCGGACCGTCGACATCACGGTGTCCGACGACGGTCCGGGGGTCGACGGGGACGACAGTGACCCCGAGGACCTCTTCGCGGCAGGCACCAAGGCACCCGGGAGTCCAGGAGCGGGGCTGGGCCTGGCCCTGGCCCGACGCGTCGCGCACAGCCTCGGCGGGGACGTGTCACTGACCTCGCCGCGTGAGCCGACGAGCTTCACCCTCACCCTGCCGAAGGGCTGACCTGCCTCGGCATGGCGAGGGCTGCCTGCGGCAAGCAGTCAGGTTATCGGCAGGTGAGGCGCCTCAAGGTGACAGCGGGCGCAGGCTGCGCACCACGACGACGGCGCACGTCGCCATGCCACCGAAGATGCGGAACGAGGCGACCCGATGATCGAGGCGCACCACCTCACCAAGAGCTATGGCGAGAAGACAGCTGTCGCCGACCTCAGCTTCACCGTGAGACCCGGCATCGTCACGGGCTTCCTGGGACCGAACGGCGCCGGCAAGTCCACCACCATGCGGATGATCATCGGCCTCGACGCCCCTGACAGCGGGTCGGTCACCGTCAACGGACGCCCGTACGTCGAGCACCAGGCCCCGCTGCACGAGGTGGGGGTGCTCCTCGAGGCCAGGGCGGTGCACACGGGACGCTCGGCCGAGAACCACCTGCGGGCGATCGCCGCCACGACCGGGGTGGGCCGCCGTCGCGTCAGCGAGGTCATCGACATGGTGGGGCTGCGCGACGTGGCCCGTCAGCGGGTCGGTGCCTTCTCCCTCGGCATGGGTCAGCGGCTCGGCATCGCCACGGCCCTGCTCGGTGATCCCGCCACGATCATGCTCGACGAGCCCGTCAACGGGCTCGACCCTGAAGGGATCCGCTGGATCCGCACGCTGCTCAAGAGCCTGGCCGCAGAGGGACGCACGGTCTTCGTCTCCTCGCACCTGATGTCGGAGATGGCCGTGACCGCTGACCATCTGATCGTCGTGGGCCGAGGACGTCTCATCAAGGACGAGTCCGTGCAGCAGTTCATCGACAGCGCCTCCGCGCGGTCGGTGCACGTGCGTTCGCCACAGGCCACCCAGCTCCGCGAGCTGCTCGTCGGCGACGAGGTCACCGTGACGAGTGCAGCACCGGGCGAGCTGGACGTCGTCGGCCTGACCAGCGACGAGATCGGCTGGCGGGCCGGGAGCGCCGGCATCACGCTCTTCGAGCTCTCCCCAGTCCAGGCTTCCCTCGAGGAGGCCTTCATGGAGCTGACCCGCGACTCGGTCGAGTACCGCTCCCCGGCAGGCGTGGCCGCAGCGACATCCACAGAGGAGAGCGCAGCATGAGCACGGACACCGGGACCACGATCGGTCCGGCGACGTTCTCGTCGTCGTCGCCGGGTCGCGTCACCTTCCCCCGCGTGGTCCGCTCGGAGTGGATCAAGTTCTGGACCCTGCGCTCGACCTGGATCACGCTGCTCGCCGCCGTCGCCGGAGTCATCGTCATCGGTCAGCTGATCGGGTACAACACCGGCAAGAGCTTCTCCGGGCTGGCCCCCGAGGACTCTGCACCGTCAGGTGTCATGCAGGGCTACTACCTGGGCCAGCTGCTCATCGGCGTCCTCGGCGTGCTGTTCGTGTCCGGCGAGTACAGCACCGGCATGATCCGGTCGACGTTCGCGGCCGTGCCCTCACGTCTGCCGGTCCTCGGCGCCAAGGCCGTCGTCTACCTCGTGGTGTCGCTGGTCGCCATGGTGCCGACCTGCATCGTCGCCTACCTGGGGGCCATGGCGTTCCGTGGACACTTCGGCCACGGCGTCGCCCTCAGCGGCAACCTCCGCGTCGTGATCGGCACGGGTGTCTACCTCGCGCTGATCGGCCTGCTGGGCGGGGCGATCGGCTGGATCGTGCGCAGCACGCCCGGCGGCATCTCAGCGCTGGTCGCGCTCCTCCTCGTCGTCCCCGTCCTTCTTGAGGTCATCCCCGGCCGCTGGGTCGCGTCGGTGTCGAAGTTCCTTCCCTCCAACGCAGGCAGCTCGTTCGTCTCCAGCGTGCACGCGCCCGGGACGCTCTCGCCCTGGACCGGTCTGCTGGTCCTGGTGCTGTGGGTGCTGGCGGCGCTCGTGGCGGCTGCCGTGCTCCTCAGGCGCCGCGACGGCTGAGACCCCGGTGGCTGAACGCGGCGCGGTCGCTGCTGATCTCGCGCCAGCGCCAGGTCAGCACCCGCAGCATCGCCTCGCGGACGATGTCGGCTGACATCTTCGACTCGCCCAGCGTGCGGTCCCGGAAGGTGATGGGCACCTCGGTGATGCGCAGACCCAGCCGGCTGGCCCGCCAGGTGTTCTCGATCTGGAAGGAGTAGCCGTTCGACTCCGCGTTCACTGCACCGATCCGCTCGAGGGCCGAGCGCCGGAACGCCTTGAATCCTGCGGTGGCGTCGCGGACGGGCAGCCCGAGCACGACGCGCACGAAGAGGTTCCCGCCACGCGAGATGGCACGTCGGCGCCACGACCATTCACACACGCGGCCGCCACGGACGTAGCGGGAGCCGACCGCCACGTCGGCGTCCCGCAGAGCTGCGAGCAGGACTGGGAGACGCGTCGGCGGATGCGACATGTCGGCGTCCATCTGGACGATGACATCGTAGGGACCTGCCAGCGCCCAGGCGAAGCCGGCGCGGTAGGCGGCGCCCAGGCCGTCCTTGCGCGGCCGTGAGAGCAGGTGCACACGACGGCGCCACTCCGGGTGGGCGGCCACCAGAGCAGCGGTGCCGTCGGGGCTGTTGTCGTCCACGACGAGCACGTCGGCACCCGCAGCCTCCCGGAGGACCGCGTCGACCAGCGCGACGATCCCGTCGGCCTCGTTGTAGGTGGGGACCACGACGACGGTCCTCATGGCTTCTCCCGCGGGGTCGGGCGGGCGATGCCGTTGTGCAGGTAGACGGTCCGGCCATCGAGGTGCGCGACCAGGTGGTAGCGGGTCGCCAGCAGACGCTCGGTGGTCCGGTTGACCGCGCCGAAGGACGTGAGGCTCTTGGAGGTGACGAACCAGGTGGCCGGGTGTGGCCCGGCGAGGACGCGGTCCAGGGTGGTGAGTCTCGGGTCGAGCGTCCGGGCAGGGAGACTCCACAGATACGGGTACGGCGACCTGAGCCCTGATGCCCAGGTGATGTCCGCGTGCCCGTAGGTGCTGATGATCGTGTCCTGGAGGTGTGCCGCACGGCCGACCGCATGTCCGACGGCAGACGCCGGCGACGATCCGGACGCCGGCAGCACACTTCCCCAGGCGACGGCTGCGACGACGAGCGCGGTCACCAGGACGGTCCTGACGGCCGGCTGTCGGCGGGCCACGAGCATTCCCGAGAGGATCGCCACCGGCACGACCAGCTCCACCAGGTAGTGGTGCCAGAAGTTGCCGCCGAGCGCGACCGAGGCGACGTCGAAGACGGTGGTGGCGACCAGGCCCCAGGCTGCCCAACCGCGGAGCCGGCGCGAGACGAGCGCCCAGGTGACCGCCGCCATGATCACGGCCACCCCGCTCACCATCCAGGAGCCGAGGAGCAACCACAGCCGGGCAGTGACGTGCTGGTGGCTCGACGAGGCGATGACCCGCCCCGCCTCCAGCCGGAAGGGGTACATCGCGTCGAACACGCCTGTCAGCGACGTGCCGTGCAGCAGCGTCCAGCCAGCCGCGACGGTCACCGTGACGAGGACTCCTGCGACGTAGCCGGCGGTCGTGCGTCGCAGCCGGGACGAGGAGACGTCGCCGCGACGCCAGGCGACGAGGGCGGCGACCACTGCGAACACCGCGACATCGGCCATGTTCTGCTTCACCAGCAAGGCAGCCACGGTCGACCCGCCGGCGAGACCGGACGCGAGCAGGGCCCGGCCCTGGTGCCGCTCCTGGAGGGCCCGGATCACCGCAGAGATGCCGACGACGACGAAGGGTGCGGCGAGCAGCTCCCCGTTGACCTCGAGCGCACCCATGAGCGGGCTCACGCACAACGCAGCGGCAACGGCGGCGGCCCAACCGGCTGCGCGCGGACCCGAGAGCCTTCCTGCGGTGTGCGCGCAGCCCAGGACGACGACGACCGTGGCGAGGCAGCCGAGGAGACGGAGCGGCACCAGCCCGCCGAGCTGTGCGGCGACACGGAACAAGGCGATCAGCAGCGGCGGCCGGTCCACCCAGTAGTCGCCGTACAGCGAGGTGCCCCCCGCCCGCCACTGGGCCCCGACGAGCAGGAAGCCGGCCTCGTCCGGAGCGGCCACCCGGGAAACGAACGGCAGTCGCGCCAGGACGCCGACCACGGCGCAGGCCGGTACGACGGCCCGAGCCAGCGCCCTGTCCACGGGGGGCGCGTGCGATGAGCCGGTCCGCTCGGGCGCGAGCCGAGGGGAGCTCACACTGGCCGTCATGCTCCGAGGCTGCGGTCTCGCACCTGACCGGCACCTGACCGGCCGCAGCGGTCGTCGGTCAGGTTGCGGTCAGGTGGACACGCCTAGCGTCAGGCCACATGCGCCCACGACTGTTCAGCTCCTCGAAGGTTCCCGCGGTCTTCCTGCTCTTCTGGATCGTCAAGCTCCTGACCACCGGGATCGGCGAGTCAGGGGCCGACTTCCTGGGCACGGTCAGCATCCCGCTGGCGGCACTGGTCGGGATCGGCGGCTTCTTCGTGGCCATCCTCGTGCAGCTGAGGGCGCCTGACTACAGTCCCGTGCGCTACTGGCTCACGGTGCTCACCGTGGCGCTCTTCGGGACCATGATCGCCGACGGTCCGCACGTCGCCCTCGGCACGCCCTACTACGTGGACTCCGCGATCTACTTCGTGCTGCTGTGCGGCCTGCTCACCTGGTGGCAGGCGAGCGAGGGCACCCTGTCCGTCCACTCGATCACGACCGCGCGCAGGGAGCGGTTCTACTGGGGCGCGGTGCTGCTGACCTTCGGTCTCGGCACGGCCCTCGGCGACACGACTGCGATCAACATGGGCCTCGGGTTCGAGTGGTCGATCGCGTTGTTCGGTGTCCTGATCCTCGTCCCGCTCGGGTTGTGGCGGATGGGGATGAACGCCACGGTCGCGTTCTGGGCGTCGTACGTGCTGACCCGACCGCTGGGTGCGTCTGTCGCTGACTGGCTCGGCAAGGCGCGGTCCGCGGGTGGCCTCGGGTGGGGCGACGGCGCCGTCACCGGTCTCGGTCTGCTCCTCTTCGCCGCCCTGGTCACCTACCTGGCCCTCACCCACGGTGACGTGGACGACGCGGACCAGGGACACGAGCACGAAGGCCCGCCCGTCCACGAGGTGGACCCAGCGCTCGACTAGTTCCCGGCGGCGCTCGACCCGACCCGGTCACCCCAGGCGGCGCGGGCCCCCGAGTCACCGACGCGGTAGACCTGGACACCCGACGCGAGCGCTGCCACCACGGCGAGAACGGCTACCGCAGTCGTCAACCCCTGGCGCCTGCTCCGGGCGTCGCGTCGGTGCTCGAGCCTGTCGAGGACGACGAGGACGAGCACCAGGACGAGCAGCGGGATCGTGAACCAGATGAGCTGGTCGCCGAGCTGTGCGTGCTTGCCCGGGTCACCGACCCGCCTCTGCAGTGCTTCTCCGCTCGAGGTCGCGACGGGCATCAGGACCGCTGCGGCGCCGGCGACCAGCACCACGAGCGGTCCGTAGGCGCGACGCCACGGCCGACGGAGCGCGATCAGGATGGTTCCCACGATGGCCAGCGGGAGCAGCACCACGACGGCGTGCACCACCAGAGGGTGCACCGGCAGGCCGTTGATGAGGTCGAACATGGAACCACTCCTTCGCAGACGGACACTGGTGCCAGTCTCACAGGACGACCTGAACGACACCTGACCGTCACAGCCGCGACCGGTCGACGGGCGAAGGGCCGCCCGCGTCATGTGCCGAGCTGACCGGAGTCATGGGGGAAGGAGCTCGGCTCGGACCACTCGCAGAGAGGTCGTCGATGCCTCCGACGGGAGGAGACCGCGCTGATGCTGTGGATGATGGCAGCCACCGTCGCCTGGGTCTCGGCGAGCGTCGGCGTCGGCGTCGTCCTCGGCAGGACGATCACCAGGCGCGACAGCGAGGACCGCCCCAGGTGAGCGGGTAGGCCACCGGATGTGCCCGCCGGCATGCTGCTCATGCGGGAGGGCACTAGCGTGGGAGGGTGGGGCGTCCGGTTCCGTCGGCGGTCCTGCGCCCAGCCTGCTTGCGGAAGGAAGGCCGACCAGTGAGCGGTTCGACGACGTCCGGATCAGCGGCACCCGAGGCGGATGCGGCTGAGTCCCCCTCGGACACGGGGCGCGACGGGCACGGCGGTCACCCGTCCGGCCTGCTGCTTGCGGCGCTCGGCATCGTCTTCGGAGACATCGGCACCAGCCCGCTCTACGCGCTGCAGACGGTCTTCTCGATCGACGACGGCGCCGTCCACCCGACCGAGGGCGACGT
>CAXSHL010000042.1:0-20903 GCA_964237315.1 uncultured Nocardioidaceae bacterium | reverse complement strand
ACCCTGATCGTGTCGGTGAAGTACGTCGGGGTGCTGATGCGGGCCGACAACGACGGCGAGGGCGGGGTGATGGCCCTGGCGGCGCTGGCACGACGGTTGTACGCCCACCGCACCAGCCATGCCGGCCTGCTGGTGATGCTCGGCATCGTCGGGGTGTCGCTGTTCTACGGCGACTCGGTGATCACCCCGGCGATCAGCGTGCTGTCCGCGGTCGAGGGCCTCAAGGTGGCGGCACCGAGCCTGGGCCATGTCGTGCTGCCGGTGGCGGCGGTGATCTTGACCATCCTCTTCGCCGCACAGCGGTTCGGCACCGGCAAGGTGGGCCGGCTGTTCGGTCCGGTCACGGCGCTGTGGCTGCTGGCGATCGCCGTGGCCGGTCTGCGAGAGATCGTGGTCGACCCCAGCGTGCTCCAGGGGCTGTCCCCGACGTACGCCGTGCTGTTCGTGACGGCACACCCCTACGTCGCGTTCGTGGCGATGGGCGCGATCGTGCTGGCGGTCACCGGCGCGGAGGCGCTCTACGCCGACATGGGGCACTTCGGCCGGCAGCCGATCCTGCGTGCCTGGTTCTTCTTCGTGTTCCCCGCCCTGGTGCTCAACTACCTGGGGCAGGCGGCGCTCATCCTGCACCGGCCGGCGGACGCGACGGAGAACCCGTTCTTCCTGCTGGTGCCCAGCTGGGGGCGGATCCCGATGGTGGTGCTGGCGACCGCCGCCACCGTGATCGCCAGCCAGGCGGTGATCTCCGGCGCCTTCTCGCTGTCCCGCCAGGGAATGCGGCTCGGCCTGCTGCCACCGCTGACCGTGCGCCAGACGGCCGAGCACGAAGGCGGACAGATCTACCTCCCCGGGATCAACCGCCTGCTCTTCGTCGGGGTGCTGACCGTGATGCTGACCTTCCGCTCCTCGGCACGGCTGGCCACGGCGTACGGCGTCTCGGTGACCGGCGCCCTCGTGGTCGACACCCTGCTGCTGCTGGTCGTGGCTCGGGTGCTCTGGTCGTGGCCGACGTGGAAGCTGGTCCTGGCCGGGGTGGCCTTCGGCGGGGTCGAGGTGATGTTCCTGGCCGCGAACCTGTCCAAGGTGCTCCACGGTGGCTGGCTGCCGCTGCTGATCGCCGCGCTGGTGTTCACGGTGATGACCACGTGGCAACGGGGTCGAGACATCGTGACCACGAACCGGAGGAAGAAGGAGGGCTCGCTGAGCGAGTTCGTGGAGGAGCTCTCCGAGCAGAGGCTGACCCGGGTGCCTGGCGTCGCGGTGTTCCCGCACCCGGGCAAGGACACCACCCCCCTGGCGCTGCGGGCGAACGTCGAGCACAACAACGTGGTGCACGAGAACGTCATCATCGTCTCGGCGAGTGCCACCAACGTCCCGCACGTGCCACCGGCGGAGCGGCTGACCATCGACGACCTCGGCTACGACTACGACGGGGTCCAGCACCTGTCGGTGAGGTTCGGCTTCTCCGACGACCAGGACCTGCCCGAGGCCCTCCGACAGGCGTGTGCGGCGGGAGCCCTCGAGCGCGGCGTCGTCGACATCGAGGACGCGTCGTACTTCCTGTCCCGGGGAGCCATCCGGCGTACGTCGGCGCCCGGGATGGCGCGCTGGCGCAAGGCCCTGTTCATCGCACTCGCGCACAACGCCGCAGATCCGGCGGCCTACTTCGGCCTCCCGGCCGAGCGGACCGTCACCATGGGCAGCGACGTCAACCTCTGACCCCCACGACCACCGGCACCGCTCGAGCCTCGAGTGCGCCTGGACCAAGGAGCTGACCGTTGCAGATCTTCGAGTTCGAGGGGCGCAGTCCCCAGATCCACCCGGACGCGTGGGTCGCCCCGACCGCCACGCTGGTCGGGGACGTCCGGATCGCCCGCGGCGCCAGCATCTGGTACGGCGCCGTGCTGCGCGGCGACGTCGGGCCGATCGTCATCGGCGAGGGCTCGAACGTCCAGGACAACTCCGTCCTGCACGTGAAGACCGGGGAGCTGCTCGAGATAGGGGCGTCCAGCACGATCGCCCACGCCTGCTGCATCCACGGGCGCAGCGTGGGTGCCGGCTCCCTGATCGGCAACTCGGCGACCCTGCTGGACGGGTCCGTCGTCGGCTCACGCTGTCTGGTCGCGGCCGGGTCGCTGGTGTCCCCGGGCACGCACATCCCCGACGGCACTCTGGCGATCGGGACGCCGGCCAAGGTCACGCAGCACATCGAGACCGGCACGACCGCGCACCGACTGCTGGAGACCAACGCCGCGGACTACGTCACCCTGATGGAACGCCACCGCGCCGGCATCCGGCCGGTGGGCTGACCTGGTCATCGGCGTCCGGGTCGGAAGGGCGTCAGGGGCGGAAGGGCGTCAGGGGCGGAAGGCGGAGCCGACCCGGTCCAGGGCGCCCTCGCTGGCGGCGATCGTGCCCCGCCGCACGGCTCGGACGAGCTCCGCGTGGTCGGCCTCGGTCTGCTCGGCATAGGAGCGGGCGAAGCGCACCATCGCCCGGTCCAGCTTGTCGGACTTGCCGACATAGCCGGCGATCATCGAGGCGCCGCTGGTGCGAGCGTGGCCCTTGGCAAGCAGGTGACCGACGATGCCGGCGTAGTCCGACAGCGCGGCGGGGTCCATCGCGTCTAGCGGGATGGTGCCCTTCATGTTGCGGAACTGGCGCACGTAGTACTGCCGCTCCCCCACGGTGGTCCACCCCAGGAGAGGGTCGCTCACCGTCTGCAGGGCCTGCTGGTACTCCACCACCCGCTGGCCCTGGTGCGCGTGCCAGGCCGAGTCGCCGTGCACGTACGGGGCCAGCACCGACCGGCGCGCCTGCTTGAGCTGGAGGAACAGCACGTCGTCGGAGCTGCTGCCCTCGAGGAGCGCCACGTAGGCACGCAGGCCGACGCTGCCGACCCCGACCACCTTCTGGGCCAGGTCGAGCAGCGTGTAGCCACCCAGCATCCGTCGCCAGTGCGGAGCCAGCGTCGCCAGGTAGTCGTCGAGCGCTGCCGCGATCTCCTCGCCGTCCCGGTCCGAGACGTGCGTGATCAGCGGCGGCTCGTCCACGATGTGCCGGCTGCCCGCATGCTCCCGGGTGAACCTCGGGAGAGCACGGTCACTGGTGCGGTTGCGGGCCCGCTTGGCCGACCGGGAGATCTCCGCCCGGAGCGTCTTCTCGGTGGCACTCTCGTGCAGGCGCTTGACGTCCAGACGGTTGTAGGAGCGCATCAGCAGCGGTTGGTCCGCCAGGAACTGGACCTCCGCCCGATACGCGGAGACACAGGAGGTGACCGCCGCCTCGCACTGCTTCTCGCTGCAGGAGTTCTCGCGCCCGGCGACCCAGATGCTGGCGACCAGCCGCCGCAGGTCCCACTCCCACCCGCCGGGATGCGCCTCGTCGAAGTCGTTGAGGTCCATCACCAGCTCGCCCTCGGGCGAGGCGTAGAACCCGAAGTTGCCGAGGTGCGCGTCCCCGCAGATGACCGGCGTGATGCCGGTCGCCGGCAGCCCGGCCACGTCCTCGGCCATCACGATGGCGGTGCCACGCAGGAAGCCGTACGGCGAGCTGACCATCCGGCCCACCCGGATGGGGACCAGCTCGTCGAGCCGGCCCTGGTGCGACTCGCGGATCAGCTCCAGCGGGTCACGCCTTCCGGGCGGCGCCTCCCACTGACCGAGAGACTTGCGCGGCACCTTCTTGCGCAGCGCCTTCCCGATCGCGAACCGCTCTCCGCGTGAGGTCGGGCGCTTGCGCAGTGAGCCGAACGCGTCCCCCTCGGCCATCGCCAGGACGGTGTGCGGTCGGGGACCGGGCGCCACGTCAGTCACCTGGTGATCCTAGTCGAGCATCCGGTGGTCGCCTGCCGCCGCCGAATTCGTTCACAGGGGTGCCGCATCGGGGCAACGCGCGGTTAACCTCGTCGTAGGACAGTCACAGGGGTGAACACGGGGATGACCACAGTGGCGACGAAGGCCGCGTACCACCGCGACGCGCACTCCTATGACAGCCGGACGGCTCGCTACCACAAGTACCGGCGGGACACCGTCGGCGTGCTGCCCACGCAGCCGGGGGACCGGGTGCTCGACGTGGGGTGCGGGACAGGCCTGTGCTTCGGTCTCCTGCGGGACCGGGTCGGGCCGACGGGACAGATCATCGGCATCGACGACTCGGCCCCGATGGTCGAGCTGGCGGCGGAGCGGGTGACGAGCCACGACTGGGACAACGTCACGCTGGTCGAGTCACCCGTGCAGCAGGCGCAGATCCCCGGCACGGCCGACGCTGCCCTGTTCTGCGCGACCCACGACATCCTGCAGTCCCGCCCGGCGCTGGAGAACGTGTTCCGCCATCTCCGCCCCGGTGCCTATGTCGCCGCCAGCGGCGGCAAGTGGGCGCCCCGGTGGAAGGCGGCCCTCAACCTCTGCGTGCTGTCGGTCCACGAGCCGTTCGTCGAGTCCTTCGACGGCTTCGACCGGCCCTGGACCCTCCTCCAGGACTTCGTCGAGGACCTGAGCGTCGTCGAGGTGGCCTCGGGTGGTGGCTACCTCGCCCTCGGCCGCGCCTTCGGGCCGGCCGACGCGTAGCCGGCCGGCCCGTCGGTCGACCTAGCGGCGCGCCAGCCGGTGGGCCGGGTGGTAGGCGGCGCGGGCGGTCCGGCTGATCCCGAGCACGGCGACCACGAGGGCCGTCAGGGCGAAGGCAGACGACGTCAGGAAGGCATGCTCGGCGCCGGGCAGGAACTGGCCGGGCACCGCACCTGCTGCGTAGACCGAGACGATGACCGCGAGCCCGATCGCGCCGCCGAGCTGCTGGAAGGTCTGCAGCAGGCCTGAGGCGGAGCCGGCGTGCTCGGGTGCGACCCCGGTGAGGATCGCCGAGGTGGCGGGCATGAACACCAGACCGGCGGAGATCCCGTTGAGCAGCATCGGCCCGAACGCTCCGCTGAGGTAGGTGTCACCGGCGGAGACCTGGCTCAGCCAGGCGAAGCTGGCCGCCAGGCCCATCGTGCCGACCACCAGCATCGGGGTGCGACCGACGCGGGCGAGCAGCCGCGGCGTCACCCGGGACATCGCGAAGATGCCGAGGGTCAGGGGAAGGAACGCCAGGCCGGTGGCGAGAGGGCCGAAGCCGAGCTGGTTCTCGAGGTACTGCACGGCGAGGAAGAACATCGACAGCTGACCGCCGACGACCAGGGCGATCAGTCCCAGGCCGCTGAGACGACGACGGCTGCGCAGCAGGGCGGGCTGCACCATCGGGTGGGAGACGCGGGTCTCGGTGACGGCGAGAACGACGAGCAGCAGGGCACCGAGCCCGAGGCCACCGACGGTGCGGACCGACGCCCAGCCTTCCTCCGGTGCGCCGATGAGGGCCCAGACGATCGAGACGGCGCCGACCGTCGCGCTGAGCGCGCCGACCACGTCGAACCGGCCCGGGCGCAGCGGGGTCTCGTCGAGCACCCGCCGGGTCATGGCGAGCACGGCGAGCCCGATCGGGATGTTGATGAAGAGGGTCCAGCGCCACGAGCCGAGGTCGGTCACGGCGCCGCCGAGCAGCAGCCCGATCGACATGCCCCCCGAGGAGACCGCGCCGAACAGCGCCAGCGCGCGGTTGCGGGCGGTCTCGTCGGGAGCGCTGGTGGTGAGCAGGGCGAGGACACCGGGTGCGGCCAGCGCCGCGCCCAAACCTTGGGCGCCCCGGGCCGCGACCAGCCACTCCGGGGTCTGGGCCAGTCCGCCGGCCAGCGAGGCGAGGGTGAAGACGGCCAGCCCGAGCTCGAACGTACGGCGGCGACCGTAGACGTCGCCGAGCCGGCCGCCGAGCAGCAGCAGGCCCCCGAACGCGAGCGTGTAGGCGTTGAGCACCCAGGACAGCCCGGCCGGGCCGAAGTCCAGGGCGTCGTCGATGTGCGGCAGGGCGACGTTCACCACCGTCGCGTCCAGGATCAGCATCAGCTGGGCCACCAGGACGATCGCGATGCCGGCAGCGGCCCGGCCGGCGTTCGGGGGGAGGTCGCTGGCCGGGGCCTCCGGGGAGGTGTCCGGGATGGTCCGGCTGCCCGTGGGGGCAGGGGAGGTCAGGGTGTTCGACATGACTGAGGGAGTCCTGTTCTGGCCGGATCGGCCGACGTAGACTAATGTGGAGAGCGACTCCGGTTCTCTAGGAACTATACGGAGACAATCTCCGTTTAGCAAGTGCAGTCATCGACCAGTCCCAGGAGGTGCCAGGTGCGAGCGGACGCGCAGCGCAACCGTGACCGCATCATCGAGGTCGCGCGCGAGGTCTTCCGCGAGCAGGGCTACGAGGCCTCGCTCGACGAGGTGGCCAAGCGGGCGGGCGTCGGGGCGGGCACCCTCTACCGGCACTTCCCGACCCGGGAGAACCTCGTCGACGCGATCATGCAGAGCTGGGTGGACCAGGTCGACGAGGCCACCGTGAAGGCACTCGCCCACGAGGGCCCGCCGCGCGAGCTGCTGCTCGACTGGTTCGCCGCCTACGTCGCGCTGATCAGCCTGCACAAGGGCGGACCGGCCAAGATCACCTCGGCGATGGGCGACCCCACCTCGCCGATCATGCACAAGTGCCAGGTGCTCGCCCGGGCCAGCGACCGGGTGGTCGTCCGGCTGCGCGAGGAGGGTGCGCTGCGCCCGGACGTCGACAGCCTGCGGATCTGCCGGCTCGTCGGCGGCGTCGCGGCCGTCGCGGACCAGGGCGGCCTCGACGACAGCGCCGTACGCCCCCTGCTCGAGGTGCTCGCCGACGGGCTGCTCGTGCCCGTCCCGGCCTGACCGACCTGGCTCAACGCGAGTCGACGTCCTCCGTGCGGTGCACCGAGCGCAGTGGTGACGCGACCACCCACACGAGGGTCAGGAGGTAGCCGGACCCTCCGATGACGAGCCCACCGCGGATCCCTAGTGCGGTGCCGGCGAGACCACCGAGAGCGGCACCGACGGCGATGGCTCCGTAGGAGATCCAGCGGATGCCGGCGTTGACCCGGCCCAGGTAGCCCGCCGGGGTGCGCACCTGTCGCATGGTGACGGCGATGACGGTCGTGGCGGAGGCGCCGAGCCCGTTGAAGAACCACAGGACGCTGAGCCCTGCGATCGTGGACCCGTGGCTCAGCCGGGGGTCGAGGAGGCAGACCGACGCCAGGGCCACGCAGTCGACGGCGGTGAACGCGACCAGGGTGCGCCCGACCCCGATCCGTCGCTCGACCCGGGAGGCGGACATCGCGCCCACGAGTGCCCCCGCTGCACCGATGGTGACGGCCAGACCCAGGCCGGCAGCGCCGATGCCCAGCTCGCGAAGGGCGTAGACGGTGACGAGGACGCTGACCCATTGCTCGAACAGGTTGGAGATCGCGGAGTAGCCCGCCAACGCGACCAGGTAGCGGTCGCGGGCGAGGACCGTGAGTCCGCCGCGGAGCAGCTGCCAGAAGGCGAGGCTTCGTCGGCGGGACGGCTCGGCGGGCGCCCCGCCTGGGTCGACGGGCGCGGCAGCACCGGCCGTGGCAGCGGGGTGCGGCAGGGTGGCCAGCACCACCGCCGAGACTGCGTGCAGCGCTGCCTCGATGCCGATCACCGCCGCTGCGCCCAGGGCGCGCACGAGGGCCCCACCCACACCGGGAGCCCCGATCTGGGCGGTGGCCACCGTGGTCTGCAGCCGCGCGTTCGCCCTCTCGAGGTCCAGCCGCTCGACCAGCACCGGCACGTAAGCCTGGTAGGTCACTTCGTAGACCACCGTGCAACCGCCGACTAGCAGCGCCAGCACCACGAGCAGGGGGACGGAGGCCAGCCCGAGGGCCGCGGCGGTCGCGATCGCCGCTGCCAGGACGGCCCTGGTCGCAGCGGCCGACACGACCAGCGGCCTCGCGGAGACGCGGTCGACGACGACCCCGAGCGGCAGGGAGAGGAACAGGAACGGAACCCACTGGGCCGCCGAGATGAGCCCGACCTGACCCGCTGTGGCGTCGACCTCGAGCACGGCCAGGATGGGCAGGACGAACGCACCGACCCCAGTCGCCGTCACCGAGAAGCCGTGCGCGATCCAGAACCGCTGGAACGGCGTCAGGCCGCTCGAGCGCCTCGGCCCCGGGCGCGCGGGTGGCGGGTCACCGCGTGCGGCCCGGCCGGTGCGTGCTGCGGAGCCGGTCACGGTCCCCATCGTGTGCGGCCCGGACCCAGCTCGACAGACCTACGCTGGTGCTAGCACTGCCACTGCTACGTGGAGGCGGGACGAGTCATGCCACCGTCCGATGGGCGTGGTCCGAACGCCGCGCGGAGCTCGGCACGTTCCTGCGATCGAGACGAGCACGGCCCGATCCGCGCTGCTACGGACTGACTCCTTAACCGCCGGTGGGTGTCAGGGGCCAGGTAGGGCGCCGGGTTCCCGGCGGCCCGGGCTCCCGAGTCCAGCCAGGCGCGCATCCCCCGGGGGTTCCGGCGCTCCAGGTCCTCGAGGTAGGCCTGACGGAGCGTGACCAGCTCGAGCGACGCGGCAGCCGGAGCAGCCAGCAGGGCGGGGTAGCTGGCCCGCCAGGACCAGCACAGCTCCTCGTCACTGAGCGCCCTGATCGCCGGAGCCCAGTCCGACACGAGCGGCTCCTCTCGGTCCGCCGCCGGTCCAGGGTCGGGGGCCGGGCGCTGCTCCGGAGTCCCCCGGACCTGCGGAAGTCCCAGCAGCCGCATGCACCAGCGAAGCGTCCACGGCGAGGACAGCGCGACCAGCACCAGCAGCGGCACGACGAGGCTCCCCAGGCTGGTCGACGAGACGACGACGGTGACCACGACGAGGGCTCCCTGCAGACCACGTCGGAGCGCAGGTCGGATGAGTGCTCTCGTGCTGACGTGCTGGTCGTCCAGGGCGACGGGGAGGACGGCGACCGCGCCGGCCACGATGCCTGCGGTCAGGAAGACGCCGACCAGGGCCAGGACGGGCACGGTCGCCAGCCCCATCAGGACGCCCAGCGCTCCGAGCGAGGTCCACCAGCACAGCCACAACCGACGATAGGTCCTCACCGGGGCACGACCCATCGGTTGTCGGGACGGGGCCGGGGTCTGGGGCTCGGACGGACCAGGTCAGCGGGGTGCGAGCAGCACGGTCGGCTCCAGTGTGACGCGGCGGACGGCACGTCGTACGGCGTTCACCGGAACGGTCCGGCAATGGTCCGGCAATGGTCGGGCAACGGTCGAGACCGGGTCAGGAGTAGGTGTGGAACCCGCGGCCGGTCTTGCGGCCGAGCAGCCCGGCGTCGACCATCCGTGCGAGCAGCGGCGGAGGCGCGTAGAGCGGCTCCTTGAACTCGTCGTACAACGACTCGGCGACCGCCTTGACGGTGTCCAGCCCGATCAGGTCGGCGAGCGCCAGAGGTCCCTGCGGGTGGGCCGCACCGCGCACCAGTCCCTCGTCGATGTCGGCGGCCGTGGCGAAGCCGGACTCCAGCATCCGGATCGCGGAGAGCACGAACGGGACCAGCAGCGCGTTGACCACGAACCCGGCCCGGTCCTGGCAGTCGATGGCGTGCTTGCCCAGCTGGTCCTGGACGAACGCCCGCGCGCGCTCGGTGGTGGCCTCCGCGGTCAGCAGGCTCGGCACCAGCTCGACCAGGGAGAGGACCGGGACCGGGTTGAAGAAGTGCACGCCGATCACCTGCGTCGGGCGTCCCGTCGCCACCGCGAGCTTCATGATCGGGATGGACGAGGTGTTCGACGCCAGGATGGCCTCAGGTGAGGTGACCACGGCGTCCAGCGTCGCGAACAGGTCCACCTTCGTGCTCTCGCGCTCGACGATCGCCTCGACCACGAGCTCCCGGTCGGCGAGGTCCTCGAGGCCGTCCACGACCCGGATCCGGTCGAGCACCTCCTGCGCACTGGCCACCCGGCCCTTGCTCTCGGCCCGGGTCAGCGAGGCCTCCAGACGCCCGCGGCCCGCCGCCACCGCCTTCGACCCGGACTCGGCGACCACCACGTCCAGCCCGGCCCGTGCGCAGACCTCCGCGATGCCGGCGCCCATCAGGCCACACCCCACGACACCGACACGCTGCACGTGCGTCTCCTTCTGCCAGGACCTGCTGCCAGGACGATCCGGGCGGGCTCGCGGGTCAGGCTGTCTCGTCGATCCGCAGACCGGCCAGCCACAGTAGCCCCTCCACTCGCGCGCGCTCCGCGTCGAGGTCCTCGCCGGGTGGCAGGACCCGGAGCAGGTGCTCGACGCCGAGGGCGGCGCAGGCCTCGACCAGGACGTGCTCGTAGGCGCGCCGAGCCCCCTCGAGCTTCGCGAACGACGTGCCCGGCGGCGGGTGGTGCAGCCGGACCCCGAGCCGGCGGACATCGCCGGCGATCAGCTCGAGGGGCCGGCCCTGCGGCTGCCAGGGGACGACTGCGGGACGCCTCCAGCCATGACGGCGCTCCATCCGCAGCGCCCTGATGCGGACGGCACAGCGGCGCACCACCGCACGCAGGCCCTTGCTCGGCACGCCACCACGATATCCCCGGCCGACCACAGCCTCCGCGGATCGTGTCCGACCGGGTCAGGAGCCGATGCGGTGGGACTTCTCGGAGCGCGAGTCGATCCACTCGATCAGCCGGCGCGTGCCCTCGGGCAGGTCGTCGTCGCTGAACCGGGCCCGGGCGGCGCCGTGGTCGTCGGAGACCTCGACCTCGTAGAGCGTCTGGTCGGGCTGGGGCCTCGAGGAGGCCGGTGCCGCGTCGCGCAGGCCGGCCCCCTCGACCAGTCCGTCCAGCGTCGCCGCGTCGGCGGCCGGCAGGGAGCTGCGGGCCAGCTCGGTCCTCGTCGAGATCCCGGCCAACCCGCCACCGCGCACGACGGACACCCTCACGTGAGCACGCCCACCTGCTGCCACGCGCTTGCCACGGCCGCCTGCTCGGTGTCCCCGAACAGCTCCTTGGCCACCTGCATGGACTGCTCGGCCGCGTCCACGAACTGGGCGTTGGACTGCAGCCGCTGGGTCAGCGTGTGGAACCAGATCGCACCCGCGTGGCCCCACGCCTCGCCGCCGAGGGCGGTCGCCACCAGGTAGAAGGCGTGGTTCGGGATGCCGGAGTTGATGTGCACCCCACCGTTGTCGTTCGCCGGGTCGTTGTCGTCGGGCAGGTCGACGTAGCCGTCCATGTGGGCCGGCTGCCGGTCCCCGTCGTACGCCGTCCCGGGCTCGCTCATCGAGCGCAGCGCGCGCCCCAGGGACGGGACGAGCGTGCCGGCGCCGATCAGCCAGTCGGCGTCCGCGGCCGTCTGGCCGAGGTGACGCTGCTTGACCAGCGACCCGAAGACGTCGGAGAAGCTCTCGTTCAGCGCCCCGGACTGCTTGCTGTAGGCGAGGTCGGCGGTGAACGAGGTGACCCCGTGCGTGAGCTCGTGGCCGACCACGTCGATGGCCTGGGCAAGGGCGCCCTTGACGAACAGCCGGCCGCTGCCGTCGCCGTAGACCATCTGGGCGCCGTTCCAGAAGGCGTTGTCGAAGTCCACGCCGTAGTGCACCGAGGAGACGAGCTCCATGCCGTGGTCGTCGAGCGAGTCACGGTTGAACACGTCGTGGTAGAGGTCGTGCGTGGCGGCGCTGCCTTCGTAGGCGCCGTTGACGTCCGCGTCGGTCGAGGGCGCGTCACCGTCGCCGCGCACGCGCACCCCCGGCAGGAAGAACCTGCCCTGGTGCTGGTTGTCATAGACGGTCTGGCGATGCTCGGGAGTGACGTCCAGCCCGGCGATCAGGTTGGCGAGGTCGGCGCCGGCCTCCCGGCGGACCTGGTTGAGCAGCGCCCTCTGCGTGCGCATGGACGCCGAGGCACCCAGTGCGGACAGGGCGGCGGCGCGCTGCTCCGCGGTGCCGGTGGAGGCCAGCCGGGCCAGCAGGTCCGGAGGAGCGATGGAGCAGATCGGGTGGGTCGAGGGGTACATGACGGCGGATCCTTTCTGAGTGCTTCCATGGAAGTGCTTTCATCCGCGGATGGCAATGGCCCATCCGCATCCGCCGGGATCGGCGGGATGCTCGAGTCGTGACCGAGTCCTGACCGAGTCGTGACCAGGGCGGGTCAGGCGCCGGTCAGGTGCCGGCCACCGCGTGGAGCCCGTCCTGGGCATGCCCCGCTCCGATGACCGAGGTCCGCCGGCGCACAGGGAGCAGCTCGGGCCGCGCGGTCACGGTCGCCTTCCCCGGCGCCCTGCTGAGCAGCGTCTGGGCCTGCCGGTCGATCAGTCGCGCGAGGACCTGCTGCGCGACGCCGAAGCCGAACGCGTAGGCCAGGATCTGGGGCTGGGAGTCGAGGTCGGAGAAGCCGGGGACGAACCCGCCCCGGATGGCGATCAGCGCGCCGACGGCGCACAGCGCCCCGAGGGGCAGCTTCAGCACCGCCAGCGCCTTGGGCACGTCGTAGGGCACGGAGGTCCCCGAGATGTTCCTCAGCGCCAGGATGGTCGCCAGCAGTCCACCCAGCGCGCCGAGCAGGGTCACCGAGACGACGTCGTGGCCCGAGGGGGACGCGGCGCCGGATGCGCAGATCATCGCCTTGCCGGCAGGGGAGAAGCAGAACGGCACGTCGCGAGGGTTGTGGGAGACGTAGGCGACGAAGACCACGAGCACGACGCTGAGGGCCGCCGCGCCGCCGAGGACCGTGTTGCGGAAGTTGCGGAGCTGCGCGTGCTCGGCATCGGAGGCGCCGAACCCGACCTCGACCGCCTTGGCGAGCTGCTCACGGCGGCCCAGGGCCCCGGGCACTCCCTGCAGGAGCTCCAGCACGGCGGAGCGACGGGGGTCGTCCCGCCGGAGGCCGGCCTCGACGCGGGCGACCGCCTCGGGCACCTCGGCCTCCACCTGCTCCTGCGAGTACAGCCCGACGACGAGCGACTCGGCCGCATGCAGGTTCTGGTAGGCGGCGTCGATCAGCGTGCCGCGCCACCAGTTGCTGATCCGCCCGGGCAGCGGGTCCCGACCCAGGGCGGCGTCGCTCGCGGCCGCGAGGCGGCGGCGGACCGCGTCGTCCAGGGCCTGGTCGGCCGGGCTCCAGGAGGTGCTGCCGGCCCGGAGCACGTCGAGCCTGGCCTCGATCACGTCGGCGCCCACGCGCACGTCCTGGGCCCACACGCGGCTGCGTCGCTGCACGGTGGCGGTGGCGGTGGCGGTGGACGACGACATCATCGGGCTCCCCTCGGGATCGGCTCGACGAGAGCCTGACCATCAGGAGCGGGCGGTCAGCGGCCTGATACAGCCGCTGCCGGGCGTCGTGGCAGTCGAGCAGGCTCAGCCGGCCGCCTGCTCCGTCGCGCACCGCACGACCTGCTGCAGGTCGAGCCCGTAGGTGGGACCACCGCCGGCGGCGTACTGCTCGAGACGTCCTGCGCCGCGACCGAGCAGCCGGGCGGCGCCCACCGGGTTGCCACGGGCGGCGTGCGTCAGCCCGACACACAGCTGCGCGAGCCCCTGCCAGAGGTCCCGCTCCTCCGCGGGTCCGGTCTTCCACCGGCTCTCCAGCACCTCGTGCGCCGCGAACGGGCGACCCTCCTGGACCAGGCTGCGGGCTGCCGCCAGGGTGGGGCCGGCCTCCAGCGGCTCCTCCGACACCGGCTCCACGCCGACCGACCCGTAGGGCAGCGGCCGGCCGAGCGCGTCGCGAGGTCGCGCCTGGCGCGGACGTCCGGCAGGGTCGCGGTCGCGGCTTCCCGTCATGGCCACCACCTTAGTAACCTCAGCAGCTGTGGACGCAGTGCGCGCTGCCTTCGCTGCCGTCCCCCGGGCCGGCTTCCTGCCGCGCTCGGAGGCTCGCCGCGCGTCGTACGACGGACCCATCCCGATCGGGCACGGGCAGACCAACTCGCAGCCGCGCACCGTGGAGAACATGCTGAGGCTGCTCGACGTCCGACCCGGTGCACGGGTCCTCGACGTGGGGTCCGGATCGGGCTGGACCACCGCGCTGCTCGCGCACCTGACCGGACCGGGAGGGACCGTCCTCGGGGTGGAGCTGCGCCCGGAGCTGGTCGCCTTCGGGGCCGACAACGTGCAGGCGACCGGGTTCGACTGGGCGCGCGTCGAGCCGGCCCGCCCCGACGTGCTCGGCCTGCCGGACCGGGCGCCGTTCGACCGCATCCTGGTGTCGGCGGAGGCGGGCACGCTGCCCGAGGACCTGGTGGCGCAGCTCGCGGACCCCGGCCGGCTCGTCGTACCGGTGGCCGGCACCGTCCTGCTCCTCCAGCGCGTGGGCACCGACCGCACGGTCACCAGGCACGGGAGCTACCGGTTCGTGCCGCTGGTGACCGGCCCCGGGTGACCGGCCCCTGGATGAACGGCCCCCCGGATGAAGGGTGCACCGATGTCGGGCCCGGTCAGGCGATCACGGGTCGGACAGCTCCGCGACGATCTCGCCCGCGACCATGGCGGCGGCGACGTCGGTGAGCGTCAGCTGGTTGTTGCGCGCATAGCTGCGCAGGCGCAGGAAGGCGTCGCCGACGCTGATGCCGGTGCGCGCGGCCAGCGCGCCCTTGGCCTGCTCGACCAGGACCCGGCTGTGCAGAGCCGACTGCAGCTGTTGGGACAACACCGTCTGCTCGTGGGTGTTCTGCTGGTGCACCAGGCCGATCGTGGCGACATCGGCCATCGCCTGCCCGATTCCGAGGTCGGCGACACTGAGGTGCACCGGCTGGTCGGTGAACAGGTTGAGCGCTCCGATGACGCGGCCGCGCAGTCGCATGGGCAACGCGTGCGTGGCACCGAAGCCGGCCTCCACGGCCGCGGGGGTGAACACCGGCCATCTCCTGGTGGCCTCGGCCAGGTCCACGTTCGTGATGGGCAGCCCGGTCGCGAAGCACTCGCGACACGGACCCTCCTGCACCTGGAGCTCGAAGACCTCGAGCACCCTCGCCCGCTCCAGCGTCGCTGCCATCAGCTGCAGCCCGCCCTGCTGGTCGGTGAGCATCAGGCCGGCGGCATCGGCGCGCAGCAGCTCGACGCACCGGTCGGTCAGCGTCTGCAGGAAGTCGACGACGTCGAAGTCCTCGATGAGGGTGTCTGCAAGCTCCACGAAGACCCGTGCCAACCGCTCCGACTCGTTCATGCACCGTCTCGTTCCTGCGGTCCGGGGGTGGGCGCCGACAGCGGCCACCTCGACTCAGGTCGCCTGGCTCTCGTCCTCATCATACCCAGTGGTAAATCTAGTGGTCCCATTGAGCACGTCGCGGGACAGCTCGAGGATCGAACGATCCGAGGCGTAGGCCCTGGCTCGCAGCAGCACCAGCGCCTCCGCGATCGTGCAGGACGCCTGGACGGCCACCACCCCTGTCGCCTGGTGGATCTCGGCCCGGTCCTCGAGCACCGTGATCGCTCCCAGGCTCATGGTCACCGCACCCGCTGCCTCCGGCTCGTCGGTCACCGGCTCGTCTTCCGCCTGCCCGTCGGGAGGGCTCTGGGCGTGCAGGTGCAGGAGCAGTGCGGTCGCTGCGTCCGCGAAGGACAGGGCCTCGACCTGGTCCGGCTCCGACAGCTCGCCGGCGCCGTCGCGGTAGAGGCTCAGGACGCCCAGCCGGATGCCGCCCACCCGCAGCGGGAACGCGAACACCGCGCCGACACCCGCCTCCAGGGCGCCCGCGCAGAACCCGGGCCACCGCAGCGGGCCGGTGCGGGCGAGGTCGGGCTGCAGCACCGGTCGGCCGGTGTTCGAGCACTCCACGCTCGGCCCCTCGCCCAGGGCGAACTGCAGCTCCTCGAGGACGTGCGCCGGTCCGTCGCTGACCGCCACGGTGCCGGCGGGGCCGGCCCGGGTCGTCAGCACCAGCCCGACCCCGGTCACCGGGAGGGCGGCCGCGCACCGGGTGACCAGCTCGTGGGCGAGGTCGACGACGGGCGTCGACCCGCCGAGCAGCCCGGTCAGGATCTCGACGGCACGCAGCAACGGCACACCGCTCACCTCACCGTCAGCACCGGGGAGCCACGAGACATCGGACTGACTCTCGGCAGCTGAGCCCCCGGTGACGTCCCAGCCTACGCCGGACCCACCGCCTCCCGAGGCCGCGCAGCCGAGGGCGGATCGACCCCGTTGGCCGGACTAGTCCGAACGGTCACTATTGCGCCTATTCGGATGAGATCGGCGTGTGCGGCTCAAGATCGGCCGCGACGCCGCCGATGACTGTCTCACTGGGTCGTGCGCTGCGCAAGCACGCACGGCCGCACGTGTGAGAGGTCTCCGGGACACGTGCAGGACAGGCCGGGACTCGGCCTGCCCTCACCACAGAGCAGTCCGGCCGAGGAGCATGTGTGGCGACCACAGAGATCGAGACGGTGCTCGTGGGCCAGGCCCCGGCTCCTCCGGCAACCCAGCTGAACCGCGCGACCCCGGTCCCCCCGGCCGGCCAAGCCACCCCGGCGAGGAAGTCGGCGGACGTGGCGAGCAAGCTGCGGGACCGGCGATCGCTGATCCTGTCGCTGCGACGTCTCGTGGTGCTGGTCGACGTGTCGGTCACCGCCTGCGTCGCGGCAGTCGCCGTGGCCGGCCACCACGAGGTGGCGGCCGCCGCCGCGCTGCTCGTGGTCCTGGGCGTCGTCGCCCACGTGTGGGCGGCGGACGGCCCGCGGGCGATCGTCGGGGTCCGTTCGGTGCTGAAGGCGGTGGTGGTCCTCGGTGGGGCCGCGTGCGTCCTGGGCGCCCTGGTCGGGCCGCCTGCGGTCGGACGAGACATCGTCCTCGGTGCCGGGGTCGTCGGTGCCGGCCTCGTCCTGGTCCGGGTCGGCATCCGTCGTACGCCGTGGACGGCATCGCACTACGCCCTGGGCCGGCGAAGGCGCCTGGTCGTCGGCGACCCGGCCGCGCTCGAGCGGAACGCCGTACGCCGGGCAGCGGCCGTGGAGTCCGGCGAGCTGATCCTGGTGGTGACCCGGGCCGAGCGCGCGCCGGCCCCCGAGAGCCTGACGGCGTCGCCGGGCGGCGCAACCACCGACCCAGTCACTGACGCAGCCACAGATGCAGCCACCGACGGGGGCGAGCGGCGCCAGCGACGCGAGTTCAACGGCCCGACCGGGCTCGTGCAGCGGGTGGTGCGCACCGCGCTGGACAACGGCGCCGACCGGGTGACCGTCGTCCCCGGTGACAGCTGGGGCCAGCAGCAGCTGCGCGAGCTGTCCTGGCTGCTCGAGGGCACCGGCATCGACATGGTCATCAGCACCAACCTGGACGGGATCGCCCCGCACCGGACCGACGTCGTCCAGCAGGACGGGCGCCTGATGATCAAGGTGGGGTCCGCGAGTCCGCGCGGCACCCAGGCCCTGGTCAAGGGTGCGCTCGACCGGGTGGTGGCCGCGGTGCTGCTGGTCCTGTCCTCACCTCTGCTGCTGGTGGTCGCCGTGGTGGTGCGCCTGGAGTCCAAGGGGCCGGCCGTGTTCCGCCAGACCCGGGTGCGTGAGCAGGGGGAGACCTTCACGATGTACAAGTTCAGGACCATGGGGGTGGATGCCGAGAAGCAGCTGACCGGTCTGCAGGAGCTCAACCTGCACGGCGCCGACCGGCCGCTGTTCAAGATGGAGGAGGACCCACGGATCACCCGGGTCGGCCACGTGCTGCGCAAGACCTCGATCGACGAGCTGCCCCAGCTGCTGAACGTCCTCAAGGGCCAGATGTCGCTGATCGGCCCGCGACCCGCGCTGCCTCTCGAGGTGGAGATGTACGACTACGTCGCGCGGCGGCGGCTGGCCGTCAAGCCCGGGATGACCGGGCTGTGGCAGGTGAGCGGACGCTCGAGGCTCAGCTGGGACGAGTCGATCGGGTTCGACCTGGACTACGTCGACAACTGGTCACCCGGCAAGGACGCCGCCATCGTGGTCCGCACGTTCCGCGCCGTAGTGTCCAAGAACGGCGCGTACTGACCTCGCACCGACGGGCCGCCCCGCTCAGGAGGTGGTCGCGTGGCCGAGCCAGCTTCGCGGCGTACCAGATGCTGCCCTGCGGCTCGTAGATGACGGGACGGGAGCGAGGTGACCCGGGACCGCCGCATACTCGATACTCCTCCCCAACCCGTCCCACGACCAGCGTCCACCGCCCTGGAGCCGCCGATGTCACCCCCCAGACGCACCTCGCAGCCGGTCGCCGTCCTCGGCCTGCTCGCCCTTCTCGTCCTGGCCGCCCTGGCGAGCGCGACGGTCAGCACTGCGACCGCGTCCGTCGGCAGTGACGACTTCCGGGCCGGCGAGGTCTACCGCGGTGACTTCCCCGACCCGTCGGTGCTCAAGGTGGGCTCCACCTACTACGCCTACGCGACGAACACCGGCGGGAAGCTGCTGCCCGCGATGACGTCGACCGACCTCGGCACCTGGCGCGCGCGCTACTCCAGCACCGGCAGGTGGTGGGAGAACGACGCCCTGCAGGCGGCCCCCCGCTGGGCCGTGCGGCACCGGGCCCACGGCAGGTGGCGGGTCTCGACCTGGGCACCGTCGGTCGCGCAGGTCCAGGGCGGCTACGTCGCTGCGTACGTCGCGCCGGTCTCGGTCGCGCCGCGCAAGATGTGCCTGAGCCTGGCCTACGCCACGAACCCGCTCGGGCCGTTCGTGGACCGGTCGACGCGGCCGCTCGTCTGCCCCCGCGACCAGGGGGCGATCGACCCGGACATCGCCTACCGGGACTCCTCGGGGAACCCGTACCTGGTCTGGAAGAACGAGGGCGTCCCCGGCCATCAGCCGACGCGTGTCTGGAGCCGGATGATGAACCGCACGGCGACCGCGTTCGCTCCGGGTTCGCGGGCCACCAACCTGCTGACCACGGCTGCCGCATGGGAGGGCAACGTCATCGAGAACCCCTCGATGGTGCAGGCCGGCGGTCGGACCTACCTGTTCTACTCGGCCAACCGCTACACGACTGCTGCCTACGCGACCGGCTATGCGGTCTGTGCGGGTCCGTCCGGACCGTGCCGGCGGATGTCAGGGGGTCCGCTGCTGGCCACCGGCGGCTCGGTGGCCGGGCCTGGCGGGCCGGCGGGCTTCGTCGACGCGGCGGGCGCTCTTCGGCTGGCCTACGCGGCGTGGGACATCGGGCGGGTCGGCTACCCGACGAGCACCGCCTGCCGGGCGACCGCGCAGGGCTGCAACCAGCGGCGGCTGCACGTCGCGACGCTCACGGTGCTGGCGGACGGTCGGCTCGCGGTGGCCGACCGAGGCTGAGTCCCAGCGGTTGGTCGGGTCAGGGGGCCGGACGGACGGCGACGCCGAACCCGTCGGCACCGACGATCGTGGTCAGCAGGTGGCTGCGGAAGCGGCGCGGCTCGGTCACGGCGGCCAGGACGGTGAACTCGCCACTGGGGGTGGGCCTGACCATCTCGACACGTGCCAGGAAGCGGACCCCCTCGGGGCTGGTCGCACAGATGCGGTCCCCGCAGCGGTACGGCGCCCCAGTCGTGGTCGCAGTCGTGGTCGCAGTGGTGTTCCCCGTGGTGGTCGCGGTGCTGAGCTGCTCACCGACCGTGTCGGCGTGGTCCAACGTGCTGGTCATCTCGGCCTCCCGTGCCCTCGATGACAGAAGTCTCGGCAGCCGCACACCCGGACTTGAGGTCTGGACGGGAAAAGTTCGCCCTCGTCCGCGAGCGACGGGAAACGGGCCTGCTCAGGCCAGCCGTCCGTCCCGCAGCGCGGCCGCCAGCATCGGTGCGAGCGGCAGGCGTGGCACCAGAGTCGCCTGGAACGCGTGGTAGACGTCGGGCTTGCCCTTCCACGTGTGGCTGCTGGGTGCGTTGGTCGGCGAGAGCTCGTGGTGCCAGGAACCGCGCGCCGGGTCACGGAGGTGGTCGGCGACGTATCGCCACCACGTCTCGTACCAGCCGGCGTAGACCGGCTCCCCCGTGGCGGCGTAGAGGGCGGCCGCGACCGCCGTACCCTCCGCAGCGACCCAGTGCATCCGCTCGCGTACGACGGGCGCACCCTCCCAGTCGACCGTGTAGACGAACCCGTCGGCGCCGTCGACCGCCCAGCCCTCGGCGACCGCGGCCGCGAACAGCGACCGGGCGTCCTGCAGGAGCCACTCGGGAGCATCGTCGCCCACACCCGTCAGGGAACCGGCCAGCAGGCCGGCGCGCAGGTGCAGCGCCAGGCGGGCCCACTCCAGCCAGTGGCCGATCGTCGCGCCGAAGGGCCGGAAGGGGTGGGCGGGCTCGTCGACGTTGTAGTCCGGGACGGGCGTCCAGGTGTCGTCGAAGTGCTCGGGGATGCGCCAGGAGTTGCCGGCGGCGAGCTGGTGCACGACGCGGGTCACGATGCGGGCGGCGCGCTCCCGCAGCGACGGGTCCTCGAGGACGTCCGCCGCGGACAGCAGAGCCTCGACCGTGTGCATGTTGGCGTTCACGCCGCGGTAGCCGTCAAGCACCGAGAACGACTCGTCCCACTGCTCCACGACCATGCCGTGCTCGTCGTCCCAGAAGTGCTCGAGCAGCACCCAGATCGCCTCCTGCAGCAGCTCGACGCCGCCGGGCCGCCCGGCTGCCGCCGCCGACGCGCCGGCGAGCACGACGAACGCGTGCTCGTAGGCGGTCTTGTCGGTCACGGTGGGGCCGTCGGGTCCCACCGCGGCGTACCAGCCGCCGTGCACGGAGTCGTGCATGAGCCCGGTCAACGAGGCGACTCCGTGGTCGACCAACGACGCGCAGTCAGGTCGTCCCATCAGGTCTCCGAGGGCGAACACGTGCGTCATCCGGCAGGTGACCCAGAGCTCGACGGGCCGGTCGGGCTCTGGGCGGCCGTCGTCGTCGAGCCAGGCGAAGCCACCGGTCGCGCGCCGTGAGGCGCGGGCGAACTCCAGCAGCCGGTCACCCTCCGCCTCGAGCCAGCGCGCGTGGGCCGGCGTGGTCAGCCATGTCATGCAGAGCATTGTGCAGCACGGACCGGACCGGACCGGGCTAGCTGTGATGTCCAGGGAGGTTGTACCGGTCGGTGTCGGTGAGCCTGCCTG
>CAXSHL010000041.1:10234-34332 GCA_964237315.1 uncultured Nocardioidaceae bacterium | reverse complement strand
GAACGGGACGCCTCGGCGGGCGGAGGATCGCAGAACGGGACGCCTCGGCGGGCGGGTGTGAGCGGGGTCGCCAGCCGCTGATGGGGGCTGCGGGGTCACCGGGTGGGACACTGGGGACCTGATGCCCGACCAGCCGAAGACCCTTCCCCTCGTGTTCGACGAGCCGCGTGGCCGCCGCAAGCCGCCGCGCCACCTCGCCGACCTCTCCGCCGAGGAGCGCAAGGCCCTGGTCACCGAGCTCGGCCTGCCCGGCTTCCGGGCCCGGCAGCTGGCTACCCACTACTTCTCCCGGCTCGTCGACGACCCGGCACGGATGACCGACCTCCCCGCGACCGAGCGCGAGCAGCTGGTGACCTCGCTGCTGCCCGAGCTGATGACCCCGCTGCGGACCCTCGAGGCCGACCGGGGCACCACCCGCAAGACGCTGTGGCGGCTCTTCGACGGCGCGCTGGTCGAGTCCGTGCTGATGCGCTACCCGGGTCGGGTCACCATGTGCGTGTCCTCCCAGGCCGGCTGCGGGATGGCCTGCCCGTTCTGCGCGACGGGCCAGGGCGGCCTACAGCGCAACATGTCCACCGGGGAGATCGTGGAGCAGGTGGTCGCCGGTGCCCGCTCGCTGGCCCGAGGTGAGGTCCCCGGGGGGCCCGGCCGCGTCTCCAACGTGGTGTTCATGGGCATGGGGGAGCCGATGGCCAACTACAAGGCGGTCATCGGGGCCATCCGCCGGCTCACTGACAAAGCCCCCGACGGGCTCGGCATGTCCGCGCGGGGCATCACGCTGTCCACGGTCGGCCTGGTGCCCCGGATGCGCCAGCTCGCCGACGAGGGCATCCCGGTGACGCTGGCGCTGTCCCTGCACGCGCCCGACGACGAGCTGCGCAACGAGCTGGTGCCGATCAACACGCGCTGGTCGGTGCACGAGGCCGTCGAGGCGGCCTGGGGCTACGCCCGGGTCACCAAACGACGGGTCAGCATCGAGTACGCCATGATGTGCGACATCAACGACCAGGCCTGGCGGGCGGACCTGCTCGGCGACCTGCTGACGTCGTACGGCGACTGGGGCTGGGTCCACGTCAACCTGATCCCGCTCAACCCCACGCCGGGGTCGAAGTGGACGGCGTCGCGGCCCGAGGTCGAGCGGGAGTTCGTGCGGCGGCTCGAGGCCAAGGGCGTGCCGACCACTGTCCGCGACACCCGGGGCAGCGAGATCGACGGTGCCTGCGGCCAGCTGGCGGCCATCGACTGACGCCGGGTGAGCTCTAGCGCGTCGGCTGGCGGGGACCTCACCCGATCGCGATGGGCACCAGGGCCAGCAGGCCCGGCACGATGACGGCCAGCGAGGCCGCCGTTGCCAGCAGTCGGGTGAACAGCCGGGCCTGGTCCTTCTCGGCGCTGTTGCCGATGATCAGGGTGCCGGCGACGTGGATCGGGTTCATGACCATCAAGGTGGCGGGCACGCAGACGGCTGCGACGATCCAGAAGGTCTGGGGGGAGTTGCCGAACGCTGCGAACACCAGCGGCGTGATCAGGCCGAGGACACCGAGCGTCGAGCTCTCGATGTTGCACAGCAACGCGGTCATGTAGGCCACCACGAGGATGAGCAGGGACCCCGTCCCGAGGTGGTTCAGGCCGTCCTGGATCGAGGTGATGGTGCCGATCTGCTGCAGCAGGCCCAGGTAGGTCAGCAGTCCGCACAGCAGCAGGATGCTGTTCCACGGAATGCGGGCGAGCAGGGCCTTCTCGTCGGGCCGGAAGAGGATCTGCAGGATGACCGCCATGGCCATCGCGGTCACGCCGACGTCGGTCTTCGGGACGACCACCAGGAACAGGAAGGCGGCCAGGGCCACCCCAGAGGACCACATGTACACCGGGTTCGTGCCTGTCTCGGAGCTCTCGACCGGCGTCGCGGCGGGCGCCGGCGTGACCGTGTACCCGCCACCGCGGCGACGCTGGTGCAGGTCGATCTGCTGCAGCCCGAGGACGACGACGAGAGCGACGAGGACGCCCACCGCCCACAGTCCCCAACCGGAGTACGAGACGTGGAACTTGTCGGCGGCCGTCCGGACGACCGCACCGGTCGGGTTCAGCGGCGACAAGCCTGATGCGTTGGCGCCGATCACCACCGCGAGCTCGCACACGAGGAACGTGCTGCGATAGTTGACGCTGACCGCGGCGATCATCGGCACGAGGAACGCGATCGGCGCCGTCGAGAACGCGCCGGCCGTCGACATGGCGCTGGCGATCAGGAACCCCGCCCACGGCAGCAGCCAGTGCCGGTCACCGACGCCAGCGTAGATGGCCCTCACCACGACTGCCAGCCCGCCACTTCGTTCGAGGTGCGCGAAGAGCAGCGTCACGCCGGCGATGAGCACGAACAGGTTGCCGGGGAAGGCCTCGTACAACGTGTCGGGGCTGACGTGGGACAGCGCGAGGATGGGGAACGCCGCGGCCAACGCCAGCATGCCGATGTTGAGACGCTGCCAAATCGCGAGCACGAGCAGGCTGGCGAGGAACACGAGGGACAGGGCTTGGACGAAGCTCACGCGCAGCACTCCTGACCGGACAAGGAGCCCGATTGTCGTCCGTCCGCACGGAGGTGCACAAGTGTTGTGACGCTACAACTTTCGCAGCGGGAGCCACGAGCGGTCAGTCGCCCTGCGCCGCCAGGAAGTCCAGCACCCGCTCCATGCGCACCAGGCCGGTGAACCGACCGGTGTCGTCGGTGCAGACGATCGGGTGGAAGCGGTGCTCGTCGGGGCGCTGCATGGCTCGTCGCGCCGCGTCCGCGACCGGGGTGTCTGCGCTGACCTGCAGGCTGGTGACCCGCACGTTGGACAGCAGACCTCGCGCCCCGAAGGTGGAGACCGGGCGCCCGTGCCCGTCGAGCACCACCACGACGTCGCAGTCGCCCGCACCGAACTCCACGGCTGCCGAGGCCGCGTCCGGGGCCGTGCGGGCGCTCTCGATCATCGAGCGGAGCGTCGCCTCCCGGCTCGGCGAGGCGAGGGACCGCAGGTGTTGGCCCGTTCGGCCGCTGACCCGAGCCCACGGGGGACCGGGGCGAGCCAGGTAGTACCCCTGCGCCAGCGGTACGCCGAGCCTGGCCAGCGTCTCCAGCTCCGGCAGCGTCTCCACCCCCTCGGCCAGCAGCCACGCGTCGATCCGGCTCGCGAACTCACCGAGCATCTCGACCAGTGAGCGCTTCCCCTCGTCCCGGTCGACCGACGCGACCAGCGCCCGGTCCAGCTTGATGATCTCCGGGCGGATCTGCAGCAGGTGCTGGAAGCCGGCGTATCCCGAGCCTGCGTCGTCGAGGGCGAACATCGCGCCAGCGGACCGCCACCGCTCCAGGGACGGCTCGAGGGCCAGGTAGCTGTCGACCCGAGCGTGCTCGGTCAGCTCGATCACCACCCCGCCCAGGTCGCCCTGGTCGCTGAGCACCTCCCGGATCGCCGGGTGCTCGAGGACGTCGGGTCCGACGTTGACGGTGAGGAAGGTGTTGCGCGGCAGCGCGGCGCGGCCGGCGAACGCCGTTCGGACGGCGGCCGCCTCCAGCTCGGCCACCCGTCCCAGGGTGATGGCGGCCTCGAACCAGGCGATCGGGGGAGCGCTGGACGAGGCGCCGGCAGGGCTGCCGGACGAGCGGCCCGGGGTGAACCGGGCCAGGCCCTCGTAGCCGACCACCGAGCCGCGGACGAGGTCGACGATCGGCTGGTAGTGCGTCTCGATCCCACCCTCGAGCACGGCCGCGTCGATCAGCGCGGGCCAGTCGGGAACCGTCCGCCGGTCCGTCGGCCCGGCCTGTCGCACGACCACTACGTCACTCCGGCGAGATGTGCGACCGGACCTGGTCGAGCACCTCGGGCGGGACCGGGCTGATGCCGTGGGCGTCGGCGGCGTGCTGGGCCGCCGAGACGAGGATCTCGTCCTCGGTGGCAGACAGGAACGCCGTCTCGCAGCCCGGCACGACGTCTCCGCAGACGAAGCGCTTCATCGAGATCACCTCCGCAGCTCGTTGGTACGGCACTGCGACCGGCGCCCGGCTCACCGGAGGGACCAGTCGCCGTCTCAGCGTAGGCAGTGAGGTCCGGGGTGTGTGCAGGAAACCCGAAGTTCGGTGTGCGCCCACGAGACGGTCGTGCCGGGGCTTCGGCTACCCCCCGAGGAGGTCGGGCACCTCGGCCACCACGTCCACGAGGTGGATAGCGCGATCCATGTCCCGACCGGCCGCCAGCGAGCGCAGCAGCGGCCACGCCGGCACGTCTCGAGACCAGTGCTCGACGCCCACCAGCACCATCGGGGCGACCGCGCCGGGACCGGCGTAGTAGTTCTCGCACGCGTCCTGGAACACCTCCTGCACGGTGCCGGCCCGCCCGGGCAGGAAGACGATCCCCGCCGTGCAGACGTGCAGCAGCACGTCCTCGCGGACCGCGTTCTTGAAGTACTTCGCGAGGTGGCTGGCGAAGGCGTTGGGCGGCTCGTGGCCGTAGAACCACGTCGGCACGCCGATCGACGCGGGAGAGGTCGTGGTGCGCGGCCACCTCCGTCGTACGTCGAACGCGAGCCGTGCCCACGCGGACACCGACGGCGTGGGAGCCGGCTGGGTGCTGAGCAGGTCGAGCGCCTCGGACAGTGCGGCGTCGTCATGACCGCAGAGGTGGGCGCCGAGGTTGGCGGCCTCCATGGCGCCCGGTCCTCCTCCGGTGGCGACGGTCAGGCCCGAGCGGGCCAGCGCCCGGCCCAGCTCCGCCGCGTCGCGGTAGGCCGGGGTGCCGCGACCCACGTCATGACCTCCCATGATTCCCACCACACGGAGCGGCGCGACCAGCTCGGCCAGCGCGTCGTCGACCGCCACGTCGTGCAGCGACTGGGCCAGCACGTCGTGCAGGTCGCGCTGCCCGTCGGTCTGCGACCGGGCGCTCCAGGCGTAGGCGCGAGCGTCCAGCGTGTCGGCGTAGGAGCCGGCGGCCAGACCGTCGTACAGCTCCTCAGGGGTGTAGAGGCGCGACCGGTAGACGTCGACGGGCACGTCGGGGACCGCCGGGAAGACCAGCGCACCGCCCGCCCGCAGATGGTCCTCGACGCCCGCGTCGAACCGGCAGCCGAGGAAGAGCGCACCCCGAGGATCGGCGCGGAGCAGCGGGTCGCCGCGTCCGCGCAGGTCCAGGTCCTGCACGCGCCAGCCGGCCAGCGACGTGACGCCCTCGGTGTGCCGGTCGAGCTCGCCCAGGCTCTCGATCTCGACGGTCCGGCGCGGGCGCTGCACCGGCCCAACCTAGCGGCCCGTCCACCGGCCGGGTCACCACGCCGAGGCGAGCAGCTCCGCGAAGAGGTCGTGCTCGTCGACGTCGAGACCGCGGGCCGCGAACCACGAGCACACGTTGTGGCAGTCGCGCATCAGGAAGTCCGGACCGGCCGGGTTCGCGACGATGTCCACGGCCTGCGGCAGGTCGATGATCACCAGGCGGTCGTCCGCGGCGAGCACGTTGTAGGCCGAGAGGTCACCGTGCGCGACGCCGAGCCGGGCCAGCTCGGCCATCGCGTCCCGCAGCTGCTGGTAGTAGCCGGCCAGCAGGTCAGCGGGAGGCCGGGTCTGCGCGAGCCGGGGTGCCGGCCGGCCGTCGACGGTGACCAGCTCCATCAGGATCTCGGTGCCGTCGATCTGCACCGGGTAGGGGACCGGCACGCCGGCGAGCCAGAACCGTCGCAGCGCCTCGAACTCCGCCGCCGCCCACTGGCCCGCGGCGACGGCCCGGCCGTGGGCGGACTTCCGGGCCAGCGCGCGGGTGTCGCGGGAGTTCCGGGTGCGCCGGCCCTCGGTGTAGGCCGAGCTGCGGTGGAAGGTGCGGTGCTCCTCACCGCGGTAGCGCTTGGCCGCCATCACGACCTGCTGACCCGGGTCGCCCGGGACTGCTCGCTCGAGGAGGTGGACGTCGGCCTCCTTGCCGGTCTTGAGGACACCGAGCTCGGTGTCCACCGCGGCCTGGCTGGTCACCACCCAGTCGGGACGGGGCTCGGGCCCGCGGCAGGACGGCTCGACGGCGAGCCAGGTGGAGAAGCGCTGGTGATCGTCGGGGTCGTCGGTGGTGCGGAAGTCGAAGACGAAGCGGGGGTCGAGCTCAGGCGTGCTCGGCTGGGCAGTGCTCGGCCAGGAAGGCGTGGACATCGGTGTCGGTGCTCCAGGAGTGAGAGAGGTGAGAGGTGGCGACGGCACGGGACATGCCGAGGACGGTCGTTGTCATGGCCTGCCTCCTCTCGAGCACCGACGGCCGAGCGCCGTCGTCGCCCCAGCCTGGGCCTCCGGCAGCCGGCCCGCAACGGGTTTTCTCGGGCGGAGCGGGATACGGGCGATCGGCCCTGGTTGGATCCGGCTCCGGTCCGCCAAGATGGGGGCATGGCTGACTACCGCACCGAGCACAGCAGGAGCATCGAGGACCCGGCGGGCTACTGGGCCGAGCAGGCCCGGCTGGTGGACTGGATCAAGAAGCCCCGTCGCATCCTCGACGACGACCACCCGCCGTTCTACCGGTGGTTCCCGGACGCGACGCTCAACACCTGCTTCAACGCGCTGGACCGGCACGTGGTGCACGGTGCGGGCGACCGCACGGCCCTGATCTACGACAGTGCCGTGGCCGACACCCGGGCGTCGTACACCTATGCCGAGCTGCTGGAGCGGACCGCCGCCTTCGCCGGTGCCCTCCAGGCGCTGGGCGTCCAGCCCGGGGACCGGGTGGTGATCTACATGCCGATGATCCCGGAGGCGGTGATCGCGATGCTGGCCTGCGCGCGGATCGGCGCCGTGCACTCGGTGGTGTTCGGTGGCTTCGCGCCGCACGAGCTGGCGGTGCGCATCGACGACGCCCGCCCCAAGGTGGTGGTCACGGCGTCCTGCGGCATCGAGCCGACCCGGGTGATCGAGTACAAGCCGATGGTGGACCGGGCCCTCGAGCTGGCCGAGCACCAGCCCGAGGCGGTGATCCTCAAGCAGCGGCCGCAGGTGCAGGCGGAGATGCACGAGCCGCGCGACCTGGACTGGGACGACGCGATCAAGGCCGGCGCGACCGACCCCGCAGCCTGCGTCGAGGTCAAGGCGACCGACCCGCTCTACGTGCTCTACACCTCGGGCACGACCGGCAAGCCGAAGGGCATCGTGCGCGACAACGGCGGTCATGCCGTCGCGCTGGCGTGGTCGATGCCGAACATCTACGACGTACGCCCGGGACAGGTCTGGTGGACGGCCTCCGACGTCGGCTGGGTGGTCGGGCACTCCTACATCGTCTACGCGCCGCTCATCAACGGCTCCACCACCGTCCTCTACGAGGGCAAGCCGGTCGGTACGCCGGACGCCGGCGCGTTCTGGCGGGTCATCGAGGAGCACCGCGTCGAGGCGCTGTTCACCGCGCCCACGGCGATCCGGGCCATCAAGAAGGAGGACCCCGAGGGCAAGCTGCTGGCCGGCTACGACCTCGGCTCGTTCCGGACCCTGTTCCAGGCGGGGGAGCGGCTGGACCCGGAGACCTACAGGTGGGCCACCGAGCAGCTCGGCGTGCCGGTCGTCGACAACTGGTGGCAGACCGAGACGGGCTGGCCGATCGCCTCGAACCTGCGTGGCCTGGCTCCGATGGACATCAAGCCGGGCTCGCCGACGGTGCCGGTCCCGGGCTACCAGGTGGAGGTGCTCGGCGACCAGGGCACGCCGGTCGGGCCGAACGAGGAGGGCGCGATCTGCCTGAAGCTGCCGCTGCCGCCCGGCACGCTGACGACGCTGTGGCGTGACGACGAGCGCTTCGTGTCCTCCTACCTGTCCGCCTTCGAGGGCTACTACCTCTCCGGCGACGGCGGCTACCTCGACGAGGACGGCTACCTGTTCGTGATGGGCCGCACCGACGACGTGATCAACGTGGCGGGGCACCGGCTCTCGACGGGCTCGATGGAGGCCATCATGGCCACCCATCCCGCGGTGGCCGAGTGCGCGGTCATCGGGGTGGCCGACCCGATGAAGGGCCAGGTCCCCCGCGGGTTCGTGGTGCTCAAGGCCGGCGCGGAGCAGGACCCCGACGAGATCGGCCGCGAGCTCGTCGCCCGGGTGCGCGAGGAGATCGGTGCGGTCGCCGCCTTCAAGGAGGTGACGGTCGTGGGTGGGCTGCCCAAGACCCGCAGCGGCAAGATCCTGCGCAAGACGATGCGGGAGATCGCGGACGGCAAGGAGGCCAAGGTGCCCTCGACCATCGAGGACCCCGGGGTGCTGGACCGGCTGCGGCCCGCCCTGCTGCACGAGTAGGGCAGGGGGTTCAGCGGTCGGTCAGTGCCCGCCGACGAGCGGCGCCATCGCCCGCGCGACCAGGCTCGGGCGGTGGGTCAGCCGCTCCTCGGTGTCGGCGAGCGTCATCGCCCGCAGCCCGGCGTTGACGCCCAGCCAGCGCAGCGGCTCCGGCTCCCAGCGGCGTGAGCGATGGCCCACCCAGGGCAGTCGGGTGAGGTCGGTGTCGCGGTCCAGGACCAGGTCCCGCAGGGTCCGCCCGGCGAGGTTCGTGGTCGCCACGCCGTCGCCCACGTAGCCGCCCGCCCAGCCGATGCCGGTGTCGCGGTCCAGGCCGACCGAGGCGACCCAGTCGCGCGGGATGCCGAGGGCGCCGCCCCAGGCGTGGGTGAACCGGGTGCCGGCGAGCACCGGGAACAGGTCCACGAGCGTCGCGCGCAGCATCGCGAACACCCGCTCCTCCCGGTCGTAGCCGGGCTTGATCGCCGACCCGAAGTGGTACGGCGCCCCGCGACCGCCGAACACCAGCCGGCCGTCGGCGGACCGCTGTCCGTAGATGATCAGGTTGCGGTGGTCGGTGAACGTCTCGCGGTCCCGCAGCCCGATCTGCTCCCACACCGCGTCGGACAGCGGCTCGGTGGCCACCACGAGGGAGTAGACCGGCGCCACCTCGCGCCGCATGCCGGACAGGGAGACCGTGTAGCCCTCGGTGGCCCGCACCACCACGTCGGCGCTGACCACGCCGTGCTCGGTGACCGCGGCGCCCGGGCGAAGCTCGCGGACCCGGGTCCGCTCGTGGATGCGGCCGCCGCGTCGCTCCACCGCCCGGGCCAGCCCGCGCACCAGCCGGGTCGGGTTCACCACGGCGCAGTCCGGGGTGAAGGTGGCACCCAGCACCCGGGTCGCCTGCAGCCGGGACCGGGCCTCCTGCACGTCCAGCAGGCGCACGTCGTCGTCCCCGAGGCCCCACGCCCGGGCGGACGCCACCTCGTCGCGGGCCCGCCGGAGCTGGGACCGGCTGCGCGCCAGTGTCAGGGTGCCGCCCTTGTGCGCCTGCGCGTCGATCCCCTCGGCCGCCGCGACCGCGAGCACCTCGTCGACCGTCGCGCGCATCGCCTGGTGCTGGGCGAGGGCCCGCTCGCGGTCGGCGCCCGGCAGGGACGCGAGCTTGGCCAGGCCGGCGGGGAACAGTGCGGAGCACCAGCCCCCGTTGCGCCCTGATGCGCCGAAGCCGGCCGTCTCCGCCTCGAGCACGGTGACCCGCAGCGTGGGGTCCTCGACGAGCAGGTAGTAGGCGGTCCAGAGCCCGGTGAAGCCGGCGCCGACGACGGCCACGTCGACCTGGCTGTCACCGGGCAGGGCGGGTCGGGGAGCCCAGTCCTCGCCCGCCGTACCGTGCCACAGGGACAGGTCGGCGTACGCGGCTGGCCCCTGACCGGTGCTGCTGTGGCTGGGTGCGGGCTCGCGGCTCAGCGCACACCCCAGGAGTAGGTCTGCTTGCGCAGCTGGAGGTACATGAAGGTCTCGGTCGACACCACGTTGTCGAGGGACCGGATCTTCGTGGAGAGCACCGAGAGCAGGTCCTCGTCGCTCTCGCAGACCACCTCGACCAGCAGGTCGAAGGAGCCGGCCGTGATGACCACGTAGTCGACCTCGTCCAACGCGGCCAGGGCGTCCGCGATCGGCTCGAGGGCACCGCTGACCCGGATGCCGATCATCGCCTGCCGGGCGAAGCCGAGCTCGAGCGGGTCGGTCACTGCGACCACCTGCATGACGCCGCTGTCCACGAGCCGCTGCACCCGCTGGCGGACGGCCGCCTCGGAGAGTCCCACCACCTTGCCGATCGCGGCGTACGAGCGGCGACCGTCCTGCTGCAGCTCCTCGATGATCGACTTCGAGACGTCGTCGAGCACCACCTTGGTCCTCGAGCGGGACTGCCCGACGGGTTTTGGACCTGGGTCGTTGCGGGGGGTGCGGCTGCTCACGGTGCAGATGCTCCTCGGGTGTGGGAGGCGCGGGGAAGGAGGCCCGGCGGTGCGCCGGGCTGCGGCCCGGGTCAGAGCAGGGTCTGGGCCTCCTCGAGCACCCCGCGGAGCTTCTGCTCGATCTCGTCGAAGTGCTCCTGGCCGCAGGTCAGCGGCGGCGACAGCTGGATCACCGGGTCGCCGCGGTCGTCGGCACGGCAGTACAGGCCTGCTTCGAAGAGCGCCTTGGACAAGAAGCCGCGCAGCAGCTTCTCGGCCTCGGCGTCGCTGAACGTCTCCTTGGTTGCCTTGTCCTTGACCATCTCGATGCCGTAGAAGTAGCCGTCGCCTCGCACGTCGCCCACGATCGGCAGGTCCAGGAGCTTCTCCAGCGTGGTGCGGAACGCGTCCTGGTTGGCGAGCACGTGCCGGTTCAGGCCCTCGCGCTCGAAGATGTCGAGGTTCGCGTTCGCGACGGCGGTGGACACCGGGTGGCCGCCGAAGGTGTAGCCGTGGGCGAAGGTCGCGGAGCCGGAGAGGAAGGGCTCCATCAGCCGGTCGGAGGCGATCATCGCACCGAGCGGGGCGTAGCCGGAGGTGAGGCCCTTCGCGCAGGTGATCATGTCCGGCTGGTAGCCGTAGCGCTCGGCGCCGAACATGTGCCCGAGCCGGCCGAACGCGCAGATCACCTCGTCGCTGACCAGCAGCACGTCGTGCTTGTCGCAGATCTCCCGGACCCGCTGGAAGTATCCGGGCGGCGGCGGGAAGCAGCCACCGGCGTTCTGCACCGGCTCGAGGAAGACGGCGGCGACGGTGTCGGCCCCCTCGTTCTCGATGGCCACCTCGATCTGGTCTGCGGCCCACCGCCCGAACGCCTCGAGGTCACCGGACTCCGAGAACGGCTCGGGCGCGCGGTAGAAGTTCGTGTTCGGCACCCGGAAGGTGGAGGGCACCAGCGGCTCGAAGACCGCCTTGAGGGCCGGCAGGCCGGTGATCGACAGGGCGCCCTGGGTGGTGCCGTGGTAGGCGACCGCGCGGCTGATCACCTTGTGCTTCATCGGCTTGCCGGTGAGCTTGAAGTAGTTCTTCGCGAGCTTCCAGGCGGTCTCGACCGCCTCGCCGCCCCCACTGGTGAAGAACACCCGGTTGAGGTCGCCGGGCGCGTAGTTGGCGACCCGCTCCGCGAGGGTGATGGCGTTCGGGTGCGCGTAGGACCAGAGCGGGAAGAACGCGAGCTCGCCGGCCTGCTTGGCGGCGGCCTCGGCGAGCTCCTGACGCCCGTGCCCGACCTGGCTGACGAACAGCCCCGCCAGCGCGTCGAGGTAGCGACGCCCCTTGGCGTCGTACACGTAGGCACCCTCGCCCCGCACGATGATCGGCACGTCGGCGTGGTCGTAGCTGGACATGCGGGTGAAGTGCATCCACAGGTGCTCGCGCGCGGACTTCTGCAGCCCCGCGTAGGTCTCGTCGTCGAACGGCAGGGCGGACTCAGCAGTCATGGGTCGGATCTCCTCGTGGGGTGGTAGGACCATGGTGCCGCTCCGGACCGGCCCAAGGCAAGCGGATCCGTTGCCGCAAGCAGAGATTCTGCGCAAAGCGGGGCCCAAGAACCGTGGCGGCGACTGATTCCGCAGGAAATCAGGGGTACGGCGACCAGAACCGGATCGCCTGTCAGCGGGTCCACCGGGCCGCTGCGGTGCTAGCCTGCCACCTCGCCACACCGAGGAGCGACGCCGTGACCCAGCCGCACCGGACCAGCCTCCGCAGGGCAGCGGTCGCCGCCACCGCCTTCACCCTGACCGCTGCCGGACTCGCCGGCGCAGGAGCAGGACCGGGAGCCGCGGCCACCGTCCACGCGGCCACCGGCCACGCGGCCTCCACCCCCCACCCCGGTGGGGAGTCCGCAGGGGACAGCCTCTTCCCGACGATCGGCAACACCGGCTACTCCGTGTCGCACTACGCGATCACCCTGGACTACCGGACGGCGGGGCGACGGCTCGCGGCGGCGACCACGCAGATCACCGCGCGAGCGCCCGAGCCGCTCTCGTCGTTCTCCCTCGACCTCGAGGGGCTCGTCGTCGACCGGGTCGTGGTGGACGGTCGCACCGCGCGGTTCCGCCGCCTCGACCACAAGCTGGTCATCACCCCGGCGCGACCGGTGGCGGGCACCTTCCGCACCTCCGTGCAGTACCACGGCACGCCGGTCACCCACATCGACGCCGACGGCTCCAAGGACGGCTGGGTGCCGACCAGCGACGGTGCGACGGTGCTGAGCGAGCCGGTCGGGGCGATGACCTGGTTCCCCGACAACAACACCCCGCGCGACAAGGCCACCTACACGGTGCGGGTGACCGCTCCCTCAGCGCTCGCCGTCGCCTCGAACGGCGACCTGCGCAGCCGGCGCAGCCACGCCGGGCGCACCACGTGGACCTGGGTGCAGAGCCGGCAGATGACGACGTACCTCGCCAGCATCTCCATCGGCCGCTACGACGTGCACCGCTCGACGATGCGGACCACGGCCGGCAGGCGGCTGTCCGTGTGGAGCTTCGTGCAGCCGAAGTACGGCGCGCTCACCGGCCTCCGCGCGTTGATCCCGGAGGTCGTCCGGTTCGAGGAGCGACGGTTCGGGACCTACCCGCAGACCAGCGTCGGCATCGTCGTCGACGACCTGAAGGTCGGCTACGCCCTCGAGACCCAGAACCGCCCGGTCTTCGACGGCGTCCCGGACACCACGACCCTGGTGCACGAGCTCGCGCACCAGTGGTACGGCGACTCGGTGACGCCGCGCGTGTGGGAGGACATCTGGCTCAACGAGGGCTTCGCGACCTACGCCGAGGACCTGTGGGCGGCCGCGCACGGCGGACCGAGCACCCGGGCCGCGTTCGACGACAGGTATGCCAAGAACGGTCCCGGCGCCAAGCTCTGGCGTCCGGCGCCCGCGGACTTCACCGACCCCACGGACCTGTTCGGGGACCCGGTCTACACCCGCGGCGCGATGACGCTGGAAGCGCTCCGACGCGAGATCGGCACCACGGAGCTCTACGCGGTGCTGCGGCAGTGGGCGACGCTGGAGGGGGGCCGGTCGGTGAGCACCCGCGACTTCACCACCCTCGCCGAGCGGGTGTCGCAACGCGACCTCAACCAGCTGTTCCACACCTGGCTCTACGTCGCCGAGAAGCCTGCGGGCTACTGACCGCGGGTTCCTCCTCTAGGCTGCGGCCATGGCCGACCTGAGATTCCGCAATGTCATCAACGGCGAGTCGGTGGATGCCGTCGACGGCGCCACCTACGACCTCGTCAACCCCACGACCGGTGAGGTCTACGCCGCAGCTCCTGCCTCGAAGGCCGAGGACGTGGACCGGGCGATGAAGGCCGCCGACGCGGCGTTCGAGGCCTGGGGTGACACCACCCCGACCGAGCGACAGAGGGCGCTGCTGAGGATCGCGGACGCCCTCGAGTCGCGGGCCGACGAGTTCGTGCACGTCGAGTCGGAGAACACCGGCAAGCCGATCGCGATGACGGCCGAGGAGGAGCTCCCGCCCTGCGTGGACCAGATCCGGTTCTTCGCCGGGGCCGCCCGGGTGCTCGAGGGCCGCGCCAGCGGTGAGTACCTCAAGGACCACACCTCCAGCATCCGTCGCGAGCCGATCGGCGTCGTCGCGCAGGTGACGCCGTGGAACTACCCGCTGATGATGATGGTCTGGAAGATCGCGCCGGCGCTGGCAGCGGGCAACTGCGTGGTCCTCAAGCCCTCGGACACCACGCCGGCGTCCACCTCGCTGTTCGCGGAGCTGGCCCAGGAGTTCCTGCCGCCCGGGGTGTTCAACATCGTCTGCGGTGACCGGGACACCGGCCGCGCCCTCGTCGAGCACCCGGTCCCGCAGATGGTGTCCATCACCGGCTCGGTCCGCGCGGGCATGGAGGTCGCCGGCTCCGCCGCCAAGCAGCTCAAGCGCGCCCACCTCGAGCTCGGCGGCAAGGCGCCCGTGATCGTCTTCGACGACGCCGACGTCGAGGCGGCCGCGGAGGGCATCGCGGCGGCCGGCTACTTCAACGCCGGCCAGGACTGCACCGCCGCGACCCGGGTGCTCGCCGGACCCGGCGTCCACCAGGACTTCGTGGCCGCGCTCACCGAGCAGGCCAGGAACACGAAGACCGGAGCGCCGGACGAGGACGTGCTGTACGGCGCCCTCAACAACGCCAACCAGCTCGACCGGGTCACCGGCATGATGGACCGGCTGCCGGAGCACGCCACCGTCGACACCGGCGGCTCCCGGCAGGGCGACAAGGGGTTCTTCTACACGCCCACCGTCGTGTCCGGTCTGCACCAGGACGACGAGGTGATCCAGAACGAGATCTTCGGCCCGGTCATCACCGTGCAGCGCTTCACCGACGAGGGGGAGGCGCTGCGCTGGGCCAACGGCGTGGAGTACGGCCTGGCCTCCTCGGTATGGACCAAGGACCACGGCCGAGCGATGCGGATGGCCAAGCACCTCGACTTCGGCTGCGTGTGGATCAACACCCACATCCCGATCGTCGCGGAGATGCCGCACGGCGGCTTCAAGCACTCCGGCTACGGCAAGGACCTCTCGATGTACGGCCTCGAGGACTACACCCGCATCAAGCACGTGATGTCCTACATCGGACTCTGAGGTGAGGATCCTGCTGGTCGGCGCCGGTGGCGTCGGCGCGGCGTTCGCCGCCATCGCAGCGCGCCGCGACTTCTTCGAGACGATCGTGGTCACCGACTACGACCTCGCTCGTGCGGAGAAGGCGGCGGCGACCGACCCTCGGTTCGTGGCGGCCCAGGTCGACGCCTCGTCTGCCGAGTCGGTGACGGCGCTGGTCCGCGAGCACGGCATCACCCACGTGATGAACGCCGTGGACCCGCGGTTCGTGATGCCGATCTTCGACGGGGCGTACGCCGGAGGGGCCGACTACCTGGACATGGCGATGAGCCTGTCCAAGCCGCATCCCCAGGCGCCGTACCAGCAGGTGGGGGTGAAGCTGGGGGACGAGCAGTTCGCCCGGGGCGACGCGTGGCGGGACGCCGGCAGGCTGGCGCTGTGCGGCATGGGCGTCGAGCCGGGGCTGTCCGACGTCTTCGCGCGCTACGCCGCCGACCACCTGTTCGCCGAGATCGACGAGCTGGGGGTGCGGGACGGGGCGAACCTGGCCGTCGAGGGATACGAGTTCGCACCGAGCTTCTCCATCTGGACCACCATCGAGGAGTGCCTGAACCCGCCGGTGGTCTGGGAGCGGGCCCGGTCCGACGTGGACGGCGGCTGGTTCACCACCGAGCCGTTCAGCGAGCCCGAGGTGTTCGAGTTCCCCGACGGCATCGGGCCGGTCGAGTGCGTCAACGTGGAGCACGAGGAAGTGCTGCTGATGCCACGGTGGGTGGACGCGAAGCGGGCGACCTTCAAGTACGGCCTGGGGGATGAGTTCATCGACGTCCTCAAGGTGCTGCACAAGCTCGGGCTGGACAGCACCGACAAGGTGCGCGTGGGCGGGGTCGAGGTCAGTCCGCGCGACGTCGTCGCCGCGTGCCTGCCGGACCCGGCGACGCTCGGCGGGGCGATGACGGGCAAGACCTGCGCCGGGCTCTACGTGACCGGCACCGGCAAGGACGGCCGGCCGCGGGCGACGTACCTCTACCAGGTCGTGGACAACGAGTGGTCGATGCGGGAGTACGGCCACCAGTGCGTCGTGTGGCAGACCGCCGTCAACCCGGTGGTCGCGCTGGAGCTCCTGGCCGCGGGGACCTGGTCGGGCAGCGGCGTGCTCGGTCCGGAGGCCTTCGACGCCCAGCCGTTCCTCGACCTGCTGACGTCCTACGGCGCGCCGTGGGGGCAGCGCGACGACTGAAAGCGGGTGCCGCTTCCGGCGGCCCGGTGGCACAGTGAGCGCATGCGTCCCAGCCTCTTCGAGCACGCCGGGGGTGCGGCTGCGTTCGTCGACCTCGCGGTGGCCCATCACCGGCGCTGCCTGGCCGACCCGGAGCTGAACCACCCGTTCTCCCACCCCGACCAGCATCCCGCGCACGTGCAGCGGCTCGCCGCCTACTGGGCCGAGGTCATGGGCGGTCCACCGACCTTCTCCGACGAGTGCGGCGACCACTCAGGAGTGCTCGCGATGCACGCCGGCAACGGCGACATGAGCGACCTCGGCCGCCGGTTCACCGAGTGCTTCGTGCTCGCCGCGGACGACGCCGGACTGCCCGCCGATCCCGAGTTCCGGGCCGCTCTGCGCGCCTACATGGAGTGGGCGGTCGACCAGGTGCTGACCTATCCGGACAAGGAGGACCACGTGCCCGAGGGGCTGCCGATGCCGCGGTGGTCCTGGGACGGGCTGCAGCCCGGGCCGGTGACCGGCTGACCCCGTGCAGCCACTCCGGCCTACCGGCAGTCCCACCGTGCGAGGCAGCACGCCTCGGCTGCACCGTGGGTTCCGGGAACGCAACGATGGCTTTACTGTGATGTCGGCGCCCTCCGGATCGCACCAGCGAGCGTGGCAGCGCCGAGAGAGCGGGAGGCACCCATGTCCGAGGAACGGAACCGCGAGCCGGAGACCCCGGACGGCCGCGCCGCCGCCGACCACCTGCCCACCGACCCTGACCCGGACGAGGAGCGGCCGATCGAGGTCAAGCGGACGCCCAGGCTCCGCTCCGGGAAGCACGAAGAGTCCGAATCCCCGGAGTGACCGATGCCGGCCGGTGAGCAGGTCAGCGGTTCGGCTGACCTGAGCGCGTCACGTGAGCTGGTCCGCAGTGCCGCCCGGTGGTTCATCGCCGGGCTGGGCGCCATCGGCGTGGTGCTGGTGGCGGGCAGCCAGCTGTCGAGCGTCGGCGCACTCAGCCCCGGCACGCTTCGCTTCTGGCTGGCCATCGCCGGTGTCGCCCTCGGGCTGCTGGCGATCCTGTGGGCGATGTGGCGCGTCGTGGACGTCCTGTCGCCTGCCCAGTGGGCCTTCGAGGACCTGGTCGCCGCCTGGGACGCCTCGAGCGCCGAGCCGCCCACGCCTCGCTGGTGGAACCGGCGCGAACGCCGCTCCGTCGGCCGCTTCCTGCGTGACCATCCCACCTTCCTGGGTGGCTTCGACTCACCGGCCGCCATCGCCGCGGTGTACGAGCAGTCGAGTGCCCATCGAGCCGGCCTCGACGATCTCGTCGACCTGATGGACGACCTGCTGGACAAGGCCTCGACCGTCGACCTGCACAGCAGGTTCACGACCCTGCGGGGCCAGATCGCGGCCGGCGTCCTGCTGGGTGCGGCCGGAATCATCCTGTTCGCGTGGGCGGCGAACCCGGCGCCGCGGCCGGTGCAGCCCGCGCCGTCCCTGCATGGGACGGACCTCCGAGGGGCCGACCTCCGGGGAGCATCGCTGCGGAACGCGGACCTGACGCGTGCCGACCTGACCGACGCCGACCTGTTCGACGCCGACCTGCGGGGTGCCGTCATCACCGGCGTCACCTGGTCCAACACCCGGTGCCCCGACGGCACCAACAGCGACTCCCGCGCTCGCAGTGCCACGGGTGGTGGCCGGGCGCTCCCCGGCACGTGTGCCCACCACCTGTTGCCACCGCCGCACACCGGGTCGTCGAGGAACTGACAGGCGACAAAGTCGTATCGATTGCGCGACCATAGGGGGAAGGCAGCAACATCGACGCGGTGCGTCCCGCTCCGCGGTCGACGAGGACTGCGTCGGGGGGCGCTTGCGTGAGCACTGACATCGAGCTCGACATCGGCCGCCACGGCGAGCGTGGCCACTACCAGGTCCGCGTCGTCCGCTCACCCGCCGGAGGCGACCAGCGCGAGGAGTTCGTCCTCGACATCGACGCGCTGCTGCGGAACCGGCCCCAGCTGGAAGCGAGCATCCTCTCCTCCGCGATCGGTGCTCGACGCGTGATGTCGACCGCCGAGAAGCCGGTGCTCGAGGTGGGCCAGCACCTGTTCGAGACCGTGTTCACGCGTTCGGTGTACGGCGCCTACCGGGCCAGTCTGGGGGTCGCCCAGCAGCAGGGCGAGCGGCTGAGGGTGGTGCTACGACTCAGCGAGCCCGAGCTGGCGGCACTGCCCTGGGAGGCACTGTTCGACCCGGAACGACAGTCCTACGTCTGCCGCCAGGAGCCGATGGTGCGTCGGATCCCGGCGCAGTTCAACCCGCGGGCCCCGCTGCAGGTGACACCGCCACTGCAGGTGTTGGCGATCGTGGCATCCCCACGGGGACTGGTCCCGTTGGACGTGGAGCTCGAGAGGGCGAACCTCGAGGAGGCGTTGTCGGAGCTCACTGCTGCCGGCCTGGTGAGCATCACCTGGGTGGAGCCGGCCACCTGGCGCAGCGTGCACCGGCACCTGCTCTCGGGGCACTGGCACGTCGTGCACTTCATCGGGCACGGCGACTACGACGACACCCGCGACGAGGGAGTGCTCGCGTTCGTCGGCAGCGACGGCCGCGCCGACATGATCGAGGCTGGTCGGTTCGCTGATCTGCTCGGCGAGGCGGACCCCACTCCGCGGCTGGTGGTGCTGAACGCCTGCTCCAGTGGCGAGTCCGGCGGGAACGACATGCTCTCCGCGACCGCGCCGGCACTGGTGCACAGCGGCATCGAGGCGGTTGCCGCGATGCAGTTCGCGGTCAGCGACGACGCCGCCATCGCCTTCGCGCAGGGGTTCTACACCGCAGTCGCGCACTCGCGCGGCGTCGACGAGGCTGCGCGCAGCGGCCGGATCGCGATCCTCGGAGCCGCCGGCAGCCTCGAGTGGCTCACGCCGGTGCTGTACCTGCGCGGGGACTCCACCCACCCCCTCGTGGTCGCTCCGCTCGCAGCCCGGGACTCCCCGGCACCAGCACCAGCGGCGGCACCAGCGGCGGCGGCGGACGCGGCGCAGGACGCGGCGCAGGAGAGCCGCGAGGCCGACCAGCCGCGCGAGGCCGAGCACCAGGTGTCGGCCGAGCCCGCGGCGGACACGGCGGTCTTCGCGGTGCCTCCCCAACGCGTGACCCCAGGCGCGCCGATCGAGGAGCCCGCCACCAGACGCACGGGGACACCTCGCTTCGAGCCTCAGGGCCCGACATCGACGCCGCCGGGCCGGCAGCCGCAGGAACCCGCACCGTCGGCGGGCCCGGGCGTGCCGCGCTGGCTCTGGGCGATGCTCGGCACGTCCGCCGTCCTCCTGCTCGTCGTCGGCTTCCTTCTGCTCAGGCCGCACGGTGGCGGCGCAGGGGCCGCAGCGGGCACGCAGCCGCACCTGAGCAGCCGGGTGGCGCTCGTGCCGATGCGGGACCCGACCGGTGAGTTCACGCGGCTGATGACGTTCGACACCCGGACCCACGACCTGCAGCCGTGGGCGGGCGCAGCCGACCGGCTCGAAGGCGGCAGCACCGGGGCGGACGTCGACCGGTTCAGCGCGACGCCCTCGGCCGACCGCAGGCTGGTCGCCTACCTGGAGGGAACGCCGGACGGCCTGCCGGTGCCCTACGTGGCCGACTACGACGGCACGGATGCTCACCGGCTGATGACCTCCTCCCGCCGGCCGTGCGACAACACCAAGCGCCCGGCCTGGAGCCCGGACGGCCTGCGGATGGCAGTGGTGTGCGTGTTCCCCGACCAGTCCTGGAGCCTCTGGGTGGTGGACGCCCGCGACGGTGCCGGCATCCGCAAGCTCGTGCCCAGGCAACACGGGTCCGAGCTGGGCGCCCCCACCTGGAACGCTGCCGCACACACCGTCTACACCTGGCAGGCGCCACGACCGCTGGACCCAGAGGCTCCCTTGGGCACCAAGGGTCGGCCGGTCTCGGTCTCCGACGACAGCGATCACCCCGAGCCGCAGCCGGTGGCCGGGCTGGACGGCGGCTACACCGAGCCGGACTGGGCAGCTCCCGGGCTGTTGATGGTGCACCGTGGGAAGGACGGCGACTCCACGGTGGTCGTGGTCAGCGGGGACCAGGTCTCGGTCGTGGCGCAGGGGCCCTACCTGAACGCGACCTGGGCCCCGGACGGGCGCAGCATCCTCGCCACCGCGGGCTCCGACCAGACCCACCTGAAGCTGGTCCTCCTCCCGTTCCCCGACGACGGCTCCACGGCTCAGGACACCGGCGTCGTCGGCAACTTCGGGGCACCCAACTGGGGCTCCCGCTGAGCAGTACCTCGACGCGGACCCGACTCGACGACGGTCCGAGCGGCTAGTGCAACCGGTCCCGACCCCGCCCGGCGGCACGGCCCAGGGCCACCGCCTCCTCGCGCGAGCCCACGCCGAGCTTGCCCATCAGCTCCGAGACCCGGTTGCGGATCGTCTTCGGCGCGAGGTACAGCCGGGCCGCCATCTGGGAGGTGGGCAGACCCGCCACCATCAGGTCCAGGATCTCGAGGTCCCGCGCGTCCAGGTCCGCGAGCGCATCCGTGCGAGGCGCGGATGCGGCTGCGGCGACCACGACTGCGCTGACTCCCCGACCGACCACCATCGAGCCGCTCGCGGCCGAGTGCACGGCTGCGAGCACGTCCTCCGGGTCGGCGTCCTTGAGGAGGTAGCCGTCCAACCCGCCGGCCAGGCTCGCGATCACCGTCGCCTCGTCGGCGTGCATGGTCAGGATCAGCACCCGGAGCTGCGGCCACCGGCGCTTGAGCTCGATGCCGAGGCTGATGCCGTCCCCGTCCGGCAGCTGGAGGTCGAGCACCGCCACGGAGGGCTCGTCGTCCGGGTCGAGCGCTCGGGCGTCGCCGGCGGAGCGGGCTGTCGCCACCACGGTCAGCTGGGGGTCCGACCCGACCAGGGCGGCCAGCCCGGCCAGCACGACCGGGTGGTCGTCCACGAGCAGCACGCCGATCATCGCGGCACGTCCGCGTCGGCGGGCAGCTCGAGATGCAGGTGCGTCCCGGTGGGCCGTGCGGGCACGACGCGGAGGGCGCCGCCGAGCGTTCCGGCCCGCTGCGCCAGCGACGACAGTCCGACCCCGGGGACCACCCGGCCGCCGGCGCCGTCGTCGACGACGTCGAGCAGCACGACACCTCCGCGGCCGCACACGCGTACGTCGATCGTGGTGGCCGCCGCGTGCCGCAGGGCGTTGGTCAGACCCTCCGCGACGGAGCGGTAGACCGCCACCTGGACCGCGGGGGTCAGCACGTCGGCGAGCTCGACCGTCAGGGTGAGGCAGGGACCGCCGGCCGCGTCCCGGAACGAGGTGACCAGCCGGTCGAGGGCACCCTCGAGGTCGCCGTCCTCCAGGGTGGAGGGAGTGATGCCGGCCACGATCCGGCGCAGGTCCGTGCGCCCGGTGGACAGGCCGGCCGCGAGATCGGCCAGCAGGCCGGCGTGCTCCGAGCCGGGAGACGTCCGCAGCGCTGCCTGCACCCGCATGCTCATCCCGGCCAGGACCGGCCCCAGACCGTCGTGCAGGTCACCCATCACGCGCCGGCGCTCGGCGTCCCGCTCCCGGGCCACGTCCCTGCGCGCGTGCTCGGCCTCGACGGCCAGCCCGACGGCCCGGGCCACGAGCGCGACGGTCGGCAGCAGCTGGGCGACGACCCGCTGCTGCCGGAGCTCGGGTCCCTCGGGGTCGCTGGAGGCGATCGCCAGCGTGCCGACCCGGTCACCTCCCACGTCGAGCGGATGCACGACCCAGTGCTCGGGGACGGCCGGCGGGTCCTCACCGAGGACGATGTGCGCCTCGGCGCTGCCACTCGCCGAGGCGACGATGCGTGCGGCCTTGTCGAGCAGGTCCCGCGGCTCGGTGTCGACGTGCAGGTCGGCCGTGATCACGGCCACGTCGGCCGGGGAGATGATGCCGCTGCCGTAGCGCCGGTTCAACGTCGTACGTCGCACCCACAGTGCCGCCGGGGCGGCCATCGCGACCGTGACGAGCGCCGTGAACACGGCCAGCGTGTCGGGGGAGGGCAGCTGCCTCCAACCTGCTCCGACCCGGACCAGCAGAGCCGTCAGTGCCGCAGCGGCCACGCTCGCCGCGACCAGGCCCAGGTCGAGGAGGTGCTCGTCGAGGGACCGGAACTGCGTGCTCAGCGACAACCGGCCTGCGGCGACGGCGGTGACCGCGACGACCAGGCCGGTGACGTAGTACCCGACGTCGGCGGTGGACGGCAGCCAGACGACGACGACGGCGACACCGGCCAGCGCGAGCACGAGAACGAGCCAGCCGAGGCGTCTGCGGTCGGCGCGGTCGTCGCTCCGAGCCTCCCCTGCCACCAGGGCCCAGACCCCCGCGCAGCCCACCGTGGCCAGCGACCAACCGACGGCGCCCGTCGCCGGGCCCGCACCCCCGGACCGGGACAGCGTCACGGCGACCGCTCCCACCACCGCGAGGACGCTCGGGACGGCCACCCGACGGGGTCGAGTCGGACGGCGGAACGCCCACGGCACGGTGAGGGCGACGGCGACGGCCTGCACGGCTGCGAGCTCGGAGACGGCCCGGGCGAGGTCGACCGACGACAACACCGGGCCGAACCGCAGGGCGGCCCAGCCGCCGTCGAGCACCGAGACGAGTGCCAGGAGCGTCATCGCCCGGCCCGGCAGCGACGCCGGACGCTGGTCCAGAAGGACACCGCCCACGAGGGCGAACACCGGCCAGCCGGCCAGAAGGAACAGGCTGGGTGGCTGTTGGCGCACCAGCGCAGCCATCGCAGCCGCTCCTGCGCTGAGGGCGAAGCACCCGGCAGCGAGCAGCACCTCGACGCTGATCCCCCGCGGAGGGAGGGTTCCCTCGGTCGCCGTCTGCGTCACACTTGAAGCATGGGCCACCGCCGGCGCCGCGGGAAGGCCGGTGCGCGGCGGCGGGACATCGGCGGGATCCCTCGGGACGAGGCGGGACACCGCGACCGTGGCGCGCGGGACGCCGGCGCCGTCACGGTTGCTGCAGGGACCGGAGAGGCCGGCTCCACAAGACATCGGAGACAGTCATGACCACCTCGACAGCAGCCCGCAGATCCGTCTCACTCCCGTCGGCGCCGGTGCTCGTGGGCGGCGTCTACGCCATCTGCGTCCTCGGCCTGCTCGCCGTCTTCGTCGGCGACATCGTCCTCTCGGACAAGGACCCGCACCGGAGCGAGGGTCCCATCGCCTCGATCATCGGGGTCGGCCTGTTCGGCACCGCGGCGCTGGTCCTCGGCGTGGGCCTCGCGCTCTGGCTGGTGCGCACGCCCGACCGGGCAAGGGTGGGGGCGCTGCTCCTGGCCGCGCTGTCGGTGGTCACCCTGCCGGTGTTCTGGTCCGGCGCTCCCGGAGTCTTCGGCGCCTGCGCAGTGTGGCTCGCCGGGCTGACGCGGGGCGGCCGGCCGCTCGGTGGCGCCGCCAGGGCCGCCGGGATCGTCGGGGCGTTCGTCGCCCTCCTCAACGTGGTCGTGACGGTCGGGGGCGTGCTGGTCTCCGGCATCGCCGGCTGATCGACCCGGCTGAGCGTGTGCGGGGGCGCGGTCGGTCACCGGCCGATCGCGGCCACCGCTGCTCCGGTCACCCGGACCAGGTCGGCCGGTGAGAGCCCCAGGTCCAGGCCACGGCGGCCGCCGGAGACGTAGACCCGCTCCAGGGCCAGGGCGCTGTCGTCGAGCACGGTGGGGTGCGGCCGGCGCTGCCCGACCGGGGAGATGCCCCCGACGACGTAGCCGGTGGCCCGCTCGGCTTCCGCAGGGTCGGCCATCGTGGCCCGCTTCCCGCCCACTGCTGCCGCCACCGCCTTGAGGTCGAGGTGCCCCGTCACCGGGACGATCCCGACCACCAGGCGCCCGTCGACCCGGGTCAGCAGCGTCTTGAAGACCTGCTCGGCTGGCAGTCCGAGCGCCTCGGCCGCCTCCACGCCGTACGACGGGGCGGCCGGGTCGTGCTCATAGGCGTGCTCGGTGAACGGCACACCCGCCGTGGTCAGTG
>CAXSHL010000041.1:1269-10224 GCA_964237315.1 uncultured Nocardioidaceae bacterium | reverse complement strand
CCACGGTGGCCGGCGTTCCTCCGGCGCCCTTCCGCCTCGCCACCTCGACCTCGATCCTGCGCCGTCGGGTCTCAGAGCCGGACCGGGGAGAACGCCACCTGAGCCTGCCAGCGGCCGTCGTCGCGCGCCCACGACCACAGCACCTGCTGGACGAGCCCCGCGTCGGTGACGCGGGCCGCGAAGTGCCGGTCCGGGCCCTCCCGGTGCTCGAGCGCCCACGAGCCGTCGTCGTCGCGGTAGGTCTGCACGAACAGCCCGGCACCGCGGCTCAGGGTCACCCAGTGGTAGCGGCCCTCGACGATGTGCGACACCACCTCGCGCAGGATCCCCCGGGTCAGGAACGTCAGGCGCGGCCCGCCCTGGGTCTCGAGCGCGACGTCGACGGCGTTGCGGGGGTCGTACAGCGCACCCGCCTGCACGTCGAGCACCGACAGCCCGTGCGCGGCCGCCGCGTCGGCGACAGTGCGGAGGTGGGCCATCGGGTCCTCAGCGGACGTCGAGACGTAGGCGCCGGCACCGGTGCCGCGCACCGCGACGCCCAGCTCCTCCAGCGCGACGACCACCTCCCCCACGGCGCTGCCGGCAACCGGACTCCCGGTGCGTGGCGCGGACTCGTGCACCGTCGTCGCCTGCTCGAGGTCCTCGGCCAGCTCGGCGGGGAACACGAAGAAGTCGTAGGTCATCGGCGGCTCAGTTCGGGGACCAGGTGGTGCGCGCGACCTCGGTGGCGGGCAGCGACGGGATCGCCCGCATCGCCCGCATCTCCTCGCGCAGCGCGAACCGCAGCATCACCAGCCGCTCCAGCGAGTGTTCGGCCTCCAGCATCGCCTGGCGCTCGGCGAGCGTGAGCAGACAGGTCGCCGCCAGGCTGTAGGAGAGGTACTCCGGGTCGTGCGGCATCACGCCGTCCAGGACGTCGCCGCCGCGCATCTGCGAGAGACGACGGCGGTACTCCTCGAACGCGGCGAGCGTGCGGGCCGCCTCCCGGCTGGTGTCACTGCCCTTGGGCGTGCGCTCGGTCATGGTGGTCACGTCGCCGACGAGATAGCTGCCGGAGGTGTCGATCCCCTCGAGCCGCATCCGCTGCCGGCCGACGACCTCGATGTCGAAGCGGCCGTCCTCGTAGGACTCCACCGAGGTGAGCTGCACCACGCATCCCACGCGGTGCAGGGACTGCACCCCGTGCTGACCGACCTCGTAGCCCTCCCGGATCGCCACGATGCCGAACACGCGCATCGACGTGTCGGAGATGGTCAGCAGGTGGTGCACGAGCGCCCGGTAGCGGTCCTCGAAGACGTGCAGCGGGACCGTCACCCCGGGGAACATCACGGTGTTGAGCGGGAAGACGGGCAGCTGCTCGGGCACTCCCTCAACCTACTCAGCACCCCCGCATCGCACCCGGCCACCACGCGGCTGTCTCGCGGGGGCGTCTCCTGCCACGCGCATCGGACAGGGAGTGGGGGCGATCGCACCTAGAATCATCGCCATGATCCGCCGTGTCGACCTGCGAGGCCAGGGCTCCGAGGACTACCGCACCGTGGTCCCGCGCGCCGACTTCGACGTCGAGGCTGCCCTGGACGTGGTGCGGCCCATCTGCGACGCCGTACGCCGTCGGGGGGTGGACGCGGTCCACGAGTTCACCCTCGCGTTCGACAAGGTCGAGCAGACCGACATCGCGGTGCCCGTGGCGGCCCTGCACGAGGCGCTGGCCCAGCTGGACCCCGATGTCCGGGCGGGTCTGGAGGAGTCGGTGCGCCGGCTCCGGCTCACGTGCGAGGCCGAGCTCGAGCAGGACGTGAGGACGCAGGTGGTGCCGGGCGGGACCGTCAGCGCGATGCTGGTGCCGATCGAGCGGGTCGGCCTCTACGTGCCCGGTGGGATCGCGCCCCTGGTGTCCAGCGTGGTGATGAACGTCGTCCCGGCACAGGTCGCCGGCGTCGGTTCCATCGCGCTGACCTCGTCTCCCCGCGCCGACAACGGCGGGCTGCCGCACCCGACCATCCTGGCTGCCTGCGCCCTGTTGGGCATCGAGGAGGTCTACGCCGTGGGTGGCGCCCAGGCCGTCGCGATGTTCGCCTACGGCGCCGGGCCCTGCCGCAGGGTCGACCTGGTCACCGGCCCGGGCAACATCTACACGGTCTCGGCCAAGCGGCTGCTCAAGGGCGTCGTCGGCATCGACTCGGAGGCCGGGCCGACCGAGATCGCGATCCTCGCCGACGAGACCGCCGACCCGGCGTTCGTGGCGGCCGACCTGCTCAGCCAGGCCGAGCACGACCCGATGGCCGCTGCGGTCCTGGTGACCCCCTCGACCGCGCTGGCAGACGAGGTCGAGGCCGAGCTGGACAAGCAGGTGTCGGTGACCCGGCACGTCGAGCGCATCCGCACGTCACTGTCCGGCGAGCAGTCCGGCATCGTGCTCGTCGACGACCTCGAGCAGGGTCTCGCGGTCGTGAACGCCTACGCCGCCGAGCACCTGGAGATCCAGACCCGCGACGCGGCCACGCTGGCCAGGCGGGTGCGCAACGCCGGCGCCGTGTTCGTGGGGGCGTTCGCGCCGGTCTCGCTCGGCGACTACTGCGCCGGCTCCAACCACGTGCTGCCCACCGGCGGCTGCGCCTGCCACAGCTCGGGACTGTCGGTGCGGACGTTCCGCAAGGCCGTGCACGTGATCGAGTACGACGAGCAGGCGCTGCGCGACGTCGCCGCGCACGTCGTGCACCTCGCGGAGGCCGAGGACCTGCCCGGCCACGGCGCCGCGGTCACCCTGCGCGTGCAGGGGGCCTGAATGCTTCCTCTGCGTGAGGAGCTCCGGGGCATCGAGCCGTACGGCGCTCCGCAGCTCGATGTGCCCGTCGCCCTCAACGTCAACGAGAACCCCTATCCGCCCAGCGAGGCCGTCGTCGCGGACGTGGCAGCCGCGGTGGCGGAGGTCGCACGCACCCTCAACCGCTACCCGGACCGCGAGCTCACCGCTCTGCGGGAGGACCTCGCGACCTACCTCGGGCACGGCGTGACACCCGAGCAGGTGTGGGCCGCCAACGGGTCCAACGAGGTGATGCTGCAGATCCTGCAGGCCTTCGGCGGTCCCGGACGCACCGCGGTGTCGTTCGCGCCGACGTACTCGATGTATCCCGAGTACGCACGCGACGCGATGACCGGCTGGGTCGTGGGGCACCGCGAGGACGACTTCTCCCTCGACGTCGCCCATGCCGTCGCAGTCGTCAAGGAGCACCAGCCGAGCGTCGTGCTGCTGCCCTCCCCGAACAACCCGACCGGCACCGCCCTGCCGACCGAGACCGTCACCGCGGTGTGCGCGGCCGTCGCCGAGGTGGGCGGGGTGGTCGTCATCGACGAGGCCTACGGGGAGTTCCGCCGCGCGGGCACGCCGAGCGCTCTCGAGCTGCTGCACGAGACGCCCAACCTGATCGTCAGCAGGACGATGAGCAAGGCGTTCGCCCTCGCCGGGGCGCGGCTCGGCTACCTCGCCGCCTCGACCGAGATCACCGACGCCCTGCGGGTGGTGCGGCTGCCCTACCACCTGTCTGCCGTCACCCAGGCCGTCGCGAGGGTCGCGCTGCGGCACGCTGAGGAGCTGCTGGCCCGCGTCGACGACCTGCGCGACGAGCGCGACCGCATCGTGTCCTGGCTGCGCGGACAGGGGCTGCGCGTCGCGGACAGCGACGCCAACTACGCGCTGTTCGGCGTCTTCGAGGACCGGCACGCGGTCTGGCAGGGCCTGCTGGACCGCGGCGTGCTGATCCGGGAGACCGGGCCCGACGGCTGGCTGCGGGTGTCCGTCGGCACGCCCGAGGAGATGGAAGCGTTCAAGTCAGCCCTAGGAGAGGTGCTCCGATGAGCCAACGAAGCGCCCGGATCGAGCGGGCGACCAAGGAGTCCAAGGTGCTCGTCGAGCTCGACCTCGACGGCAGCGGACGCAACGACATCTCCACCGGCGTGGGCTTCTACGACCACATGCTGACAGCGTTCTCCCGGCACTCGCTCATCGACCTGACGGTGCACACCGATGGCGACACCCACATCGACGCGCACCACACCGTCGAGGACACCGCGATCGTCCTGGGGGACGCGCTGCGCGAGGCGCTCGGCGACAAGTCCGGCATCCGGCGCTTCGGAGACTCCCTGGTGCCGCTGGACGAGGCCCTCGTGCAGTGCGCGGTCGACGTCTCCGGACGTCCCTACTGCGTGCACTCCGGGGAGCCGGAGGCGCAGGCGTTCGTGACCATCGGCGGCGGCAGCGGCACCGGTGCCGGCTATCTAGGCTCGCTGACCCGGCACGTCTTCGAGACCCTGGCGTTCCACGCCCAGATCGCCCTGCACGTGCGGGTGCTGTCCGGTCGCGACCCGCACCACCTCGTGGAGGCGCAGTTCAAGTCCGTCGCCCGGGCGCTGCGCGACGCCGTCGCCTTCGACCCCCGGGAGACCGGGGTGCCGAGCACGAAGGGGTCCCTCGGTGGCTGACCCGTCCTCCGAGGCGCCCAGCGTCGTCGTCCTGGACTACGGCTCGGGCAACCTCCGCTCCGCCGTGCGGGCGCTCGAGCGGGCCGGGGCGTCGGTGACCCTGACCGCCGACCGGTCCGCGGCGATGGACGCCGACGGGCTGGTGGTGCCCGGGGTCGGGGCCTTCGCCTCGTGCGTGCAGGGCATCCGGGCCGTGAAGGGGCACGAGGTGATCGGCCGTCGTCTCGCCGGTGGGCGTCCCGTGCTGGGCATCTGCGTCGGGATGCAGGTGCTGTTCGAGCACGGCGTCGAGCACGGCGTCGACACCCCCGGCCTCGAGGAGTGGCCCGGCGTCGTGGAGCGGCTGCAGGCGCCCGTCGTACCCCACATGGGGTGGAACACCGTCGACGCACCCGCCGGCAGCATGCTGTTCGACGGGATCGAGGAGGAGCGCTTCTACTTCGTGCACTCCTACGGCGTGCGGGACTGGCGACTGGTGACGAGCGGCCGCACCGCCGCGCCGCTGGTCACCTGGGCCTCGCACGGCGGCGACCGGTTCGTGGCTGCGGTCGAGAACGGCCCGTTGACCGCCACGCAGTTCCACCCCGAGAAGTCCGGTGACGCCGGCGCGGCGCTGCTGCGCAACTGGGTGAGGTCCCTTACCCGGTCCGGTCGGACCGCCGCCTCCGGCCGAGCGCGGAAGCGTGTCGGGTCGGGCTCCCGGCCGTGACTCGATGACCAGATGAGCAAGGAGCGCGCCCGGCGCCGCGCGGCACGCGAGCACGAGGCCGCGCTCAAGGCGTCGGCCCGCGCGGCGGAGGCGGAGCGGCGGGAGCGGCGCACGGCACGGGCCCGGTCGTTGCGTCGGGCGACCACCGGCCGGCTGCCTTCGTTGTCTCCGCGAGGTCGCCCCACGGGCACGCTGGCCCGGCGCCGCCGGATGCAGACCTCGATGCTGCTCTCGGCGCTGGTGGTACTCAACGCGCTGGTCTGGTTCCTCCGTCCGGACTGGGCCAGCCGGCTGGCTGCACTCGTCGTCTCCCTGCTGGCGGCTCCGGTGCTGGCGACGCTCCTGGTCCCGCGCCGCCGCTGACCCCCGCGTCCCCTCGGTGCGCGGTCGTGGGTCTCAGCGCGCGGTATGGTGCGCGCTCGGCCCCACGACCGAAGAGCAGCCCCGCTCACCTCACCGGGTGACCGGCCTCGGCGAGCGACTTCTTGACGTCCGCGATCCGCAGGGTGCCGAAGTGGAACACCGTCGCAGCCAGTACGGCGTCCGCGCCGGCGTCCACCGCCGGCGCGAAGTGCTCGACGCGACCCGCACCGCCCGAGGCGATCACCGGGATGGACACCTCCGCGCGGACCAGCCGGATCAGCTCGAGGTCGAAGCCGTCCTCGGTGCCGTCGGCGTCCATCGCGTTGAGCAGGATCTCGCCCGCTCCGAGCTCGGCGGCGCGGGCCGCCCATGCGACCGCGTCGAGGCCCGCGCTGCGCCGGCCGCCGTGCGTGGTGACCTCGAAGCCGCTGTCGGTGCCCGGCCCCGGAGCCCGGCGGGCGTCGACGGAGAGCACCAGCACCTGGTTGCCGAACCGGTCGGCGATCTCCGCGACGAGCTCGGGTCGGCGGATCGCGGCGGTGTTCACCGCGACCTTGTCGGCGCCCGCGCGCAGGAGCGAGTCAACGTGCGTCACGTCGCTGATCCCGCCACCGACCGTCAATGGGATGAACACCTGCTCCGCGGTGGCGGACACGATCTCCATCGTGGTGTCGCGGCCCTGGTGCGAGGCCGAGATGTCGAGGAACGTGAGCTCGTCGGCGCCCTCCGCGTCGTACAGCCTGGCCAGCTCGACCGGGTCGCCGGCGTCGCGCAGCTGCTGGAAGTTGACGCCCTTGACCACCCGCCCGGCGTCCACGTCGAGGCACGGGATCACCCGCACGGCCAGGGTCATCAGCGGCCGCCGGTGAGCGCGAGCGCGTCCTCGAGGGTGAACCGGCCCTCGTAGAGCGCGGTCCCGATGATCGCGCCCTCGACGCCCTCGGGGACCAGGTCGAGCAGCGCTGCCAGGTCGGACAGCTCGGTGATGCCGCCGGAGGCGACCACCGGCCGCTCCGTCGCGGCGCACACCGAGCGCAGCAGGTCGAGGTTCGGGCCGGCCAGCATGCCGTCCTTGTTGACGTCGGTGACGACGTAGCGGGCGCAGCCCTCGCCGTCCAGGCGGGCCAGCACGTCGTAGAGGTCACCGCCCTCCTCGGTCCAGCCGCGGGCGGCCAGCGTGCGACCCCGTACGTCGAGCCCGACCGCCACGCGGTCGCCGTGCTGCGCGATGGCCGACGCGCACCACGCCGGCTGCTCGAGCGCCGCGGTCCCGATGTTCACCCGCCGGCAGCCGGTCGCCATCGCGGCCGAGAGCGACTCGTCGTCCCGGATGCCGCCGCTCATCTCGACGTGCACGTCCACCGTGCCGACGATCTTCGCCAGCAGGTCGCGGTTGTGACCGCGCCCGAAGGCCGCGTCGAGGTCGACCAGGTGGATCCACTCGGCCCCGCGCGCCTGCCAGTTCAGGGCGGCCTCCAGCGGGTCGCCGAACCGCTTCTCGGAGCCCGCCACGCCCTGCACGAGCTGGACGGCCTGACCTCCGGCTACGTCGACGGCCGGCAGCAGCTCGAGGTGGTGGCTCACGTCACCAGCCTAGGAGCAGTGAGCCGCTCAGATGCCGAGAGCGGTGGCCTTGAGACGCGCCACGGCGTCGGCGTCACCGAGGAGCTCGACCTGGGCGTGGTCCGAGCGCCCGGAGAGGTAGAGCGTCACCTCGCTCGGCAGCCCTCTCACGGTGGCGGTCGGGGAGCCCTTCCTCAGGGTCCTGGTCTCGCCGGTGGTGCCACGCTCGATGCGCACCCCGACCGGCACCTTGCGGGTCAGCATCCTGCCCATCGTGGCGATCGTCGACCACAGCTGCGCCTCGGCGTCGTCACCGAGGATGCGCGGGGACCAGGTCGGCTGGGCGCGGCGGATGTCCTCGTGGTGGATGAAGTACTCCGCCGTGTTCGCCAGCTCGTCGACCTTGGGGATCGAGAAGGGGGAGAGACGGGGCGGGCCGCTGCGGAGCCGCTCGACGAGCTCGGTGAACGGGTGGCGCCCGACCCGGCGGGACGCGGCCGCGGTCAGACCCGCCAGGGGAGGCACCATCGTGCCGATCGAGGCGGGACTGCCCTCCCGCACCAACAGGTGCACGACCAGGTCCTTGACGGTCCACTCTCCGCTGAGCGTCGGCTGGTCCTCCCCGACCCGGAGAGCGGTGTCGCACAGGGCGGCGCGTTCGGTTCGCGCGAGTCGTGTCATGCCTCGATCGTAGGGTGGGGCAGTGAGCAGGCGACCCTCGAAGAACCCGTCGAAGGAGCGCGGGACGCTTCGCGACGGGTTCGCCGTCATCGGTGTCGCGATCCGTCGCGAGCCCTGGATCTTCACCCTCTCGGCCCTGGGCAGCGTGCTGTTCGGCGCGCTGACCGTCGCGGACGCCTGGGTGCTGGGCTGGTCGACCGACCACGTCGTGCTGCCGGCGTTCAAGGACGGTGACATCCGGCCGGGTGGTCTGCTGACCATCCTGGCGCTCTTCCTGGGAGTGGCGATCCTGCGCGCGGTCGGCATCGTCGCCCGCCGGCTGGGGGCCGGGGTGATGCAGTACCGCATGCAGGCGCACTACCGGCGCGCCGTCACCCGCCAGTACCTCCGGCTGCCGATGGCCTGGCACCAGCAGCACCCGACCGGGCAGCTGCTGTCCAACGCGAACTCCGACGTGGAGGCCGCCTGGGCCCCGATCGCACCGCTCCCGATGGCGGTCGGCACGGTCGCCATGATGGTCATCGCCGTGGGGCAGATGTTCTTCACCGACCTGGTGCTGGCCGTCGTCGGCCTGCTGGTCTTCCCGCTGGTGATCGCCACCAACGTGATCTACCAGCGCCTCCAGTCACCGCTGATGACGCGCGCCCAGGCGTTGCGGGCCGAGCTCAGCGAGGTGGCGCACGAGTCGTTCGACGGCGCGCTGGTGGTCAAGAGCCTCGGGCGGGAGACCGAGGAGACCGAGCGGTTCGCCGTCAAGGCCCGCCGGCTCCGCGACGTCAACATCAAGGCCGGGCGGATCCGGGCCGCGTTCGACCCGGTGCTCGAGGCGCTGCCCAACCTCGGGGTCCTCGCCGTCCTCGCCGCCGGGGTGGTCCGGGTCGAGCACGGCCTCACCGACCCCGGCAACGTCGTCACCGTCGCCTACCTGCTCACTATCGTCTCCTTCCCGATCCGGTCCCTCGGCTGGCTGGTCGGCGAGTTCCCCCGCAGCGTGGTCGGGTTCGACCGGGTGCAGGCCGTGCTCGACGCCACCGGCGAGATGGCGTACGGCGACCGCACCCCCGCGCGAGGAGCCAGCGGCGCGCGTCTCGACGTGGAGCACCTGGCGTTCGGCTACACCGGTGGCCCGCTCGTGCTCTCGGACGTGACCTTCACGGTCG
>CAXSHL010000041.1:0-1259 GCA_964237315.1 uncultured Nocardioidaceae bacterium | reverse complement strand
CACACCGAGACCGCCATCGACCACGCCGGTGCGTCGGTCGTCTCGGTCGCGCTCGACCGCGCAGGATCGTTGCAGCAGTCATCGGTCGCGGTGGTCGGCGCCACCGCCAGCGGCAAGAGCACCCTCACCTCGCTCCTGCTGCGGCTTGTCGACCCCGTGGCGGGGCAGGTCCGCGTCGACGGTGAGGACGTCCGTGACCTCGCGCCCGGTGTGCTGGCCGAGCACGTCGCCCTGGTGCCGCAGCAGGCGTTCCTGTTCGACGACACCGTGCGCGGCAACGTGGCGCTGGGGTCCGACGTACCCGACGAAGCGGTGTGGGAGGCGCTGCGGACCGCCCAGGCAGACGGGTTCGTCGCGGCGCTGCCCGCCGGTCTCGACACCCGGCTCGGTGAGCGGGGCACCACCCTGTCCGGTGGCCAGCGGCAGCGGCTGTCGCTGGCCCGCGCCCTGGTCCGGCACCCTCGGCTGCTGGTCATGGACGACGCCACCTCCGCGGTGGATCCCGAGGTCGAGGCACGCATCCTGGCAGCGCTGCGCCGGTCGGCCGCCGGTGCGGGCCGGGACGCGACCGTGCTCGTGGTGGCCTACCGCAAGGCGACGATCGCGCTCGCGGACGAGGTCGTCTACCTCGCCGACGGCCGGGTCGCCGACCAGGGCACCCATGCCGAGCTGCTCGCCCGCAGCCCGGGCTACGCCGACCTGGTCAACGCCTACGAGCAGGAGCAGCCCGAGGGTGGCAGCGGCCAGGACGCCGAGGTGACCGTCCCGTGAGCACGAGCACCGGCACCAGCACGACCAGCCGGATGGACACCGGCGAGTCGATCTCGGCGATGCGCACCATCGCCCGGGGGATCGAGCTGTCCCCGGAGCTGAAGGAGGGCTTCCGCGGCACGATGGGCTTCGCGGTGCTCGCCACCCTGGGCCGGATCGTGGTGCCCGTCTCGGTGCAGCAGACGCTCGACCGGGGGATCAACGCGCCGGGCGGCCCGGACCTGGGCTTCATGGGCCTGGTCGCGGTCGTCGCCTGCGTCGCCGTGCTGGTCACCGCGCTGGCGTCGTACCAGATGACCTACCGGCTGTTCACCAGCGCCGAGCGCGGCCTGGCCACCCTGCGGGTCAAGGCGTTCCGGCACGTGCACGACCTGCCGCTGCTCACCCAGAACACCGAGCGCCGCGGCGCGCTGGTCTCCCGGGTGACGAGCGACGTCGACCAGGTCTCGCAGTTCCTGATCTTCGGCGGCATCATCTCGATCGTCAGC
>CAXSHL010000040.1:0-37042 GCA_964237315.1 uncultured Nocardioidaceae bacterium | reverse complement strand
CCTGGCCACCGTCGCGGACTGGCTCGGCCGCAGCGACATCACCCTGCGACCCGTCCTCGACCTCGACGACCGGACCACCGTGGACGCGTATGAGACCCCCACCCAGATGCGGGAGACCGTCCTGCTCCGCAACCCCTGCTGCCCGTTCCCCTGGTGCACCAACCTCTCCCGCCGCAAGGACCTCGACCACCTGGTGCCCTACCTCCCACCCGAGGACGGCGGACCACCCGGCCAGACCGGCCCCCACCTCCTCGCCCCCCTGTGCCGACGCCACCACCGCTACCGCACCCACAGCGCATGGACCTACACCATGCCCGAACCCGGCATCTACCTCTGGCGCTCACCGGCCGGACACCGCTACCTCGTCGACCACACCGGCACCACCAACCTCGACACCGCCACCATCGAAACCGGCCCCGACGAGATCAGCCCCGACGAGATCAGCCCCGACGACACCGGTCCGGCCGCAACGACACCGCTCGACCAACCCGCCTGACCCGCCTACCGGCTCCCCCACCACTCACTGCCGCACGCCCTGAGCCAGCGCATGCAGGTGAGACGGCGGCCTCCACCCCTGGGTGGAGGCCGCCGCTGTCTCCACCCCGATCTCCAGCCGTGGGTCGATCCGCTTCCAGGCCGCGACGACGAGAGTCGTCCTTGTCGCCACAGTGGCGGCCCCCAAGCCAAGGAGCACCTCATGTCCCCTCTGCAGCAGTCACTCGTGGTCAGTGGATCGATCTTCCTGGTCGTGATGGCCTCCCAGCTGGGACGCCGCGAGTACGCCGTCAAGGACCTGGCCAAGCCGCTGCTGATGAGTGCCGGCTTCGGGTTCTTCTACCTCAAGGACGCCCCGATGATGCACGTCGACTACGTCGTCTACGCCGTCGGAGCGCTGATCGGGGTGGCCTTCGGCCTGGTCGCCACCGCCACCACACGCCTCGAGCGGGACGCCGCCGGCACGGTGCGCACCGTGTGTGGCGTCGGCTTCGTCGGCATCTGGGTCGCAGCGGTGGCCGTGCGGGTGGTCTTCATCAGCCTGGCCGAGCACGACGCCGTCTTCCGGGCCCACCTCGGCTCCTTCATGATGGCCCACCAGATCCTCGAGTCGGCCATCGCACCCTTCTTCGTCCTGATGGCGCTGGCCATGGTGCTGACGCGGGTCGCCCTGGTGGCCGCCCGCGTCCACTCCCTGACCGCAGCCCCCGCGGCCACTCCGGTCCTCGTCGCCTGAGCCGCAGGTCGGACGACATCTCGAAGCCCCGCCCGTCAGGGCGGGGCTTCGTGCTCTGCGCGGCCGCTGTCCAGCGGTCGCGTCAGTCGCCGTGGCCGGCCAGGCCGTGCTGGAAGGCGTAGGCCACCGCCTGGGCACGGTCGCGCAGCCGGGCCTTGGCGAAGAGGTTGTTGATGTGGGTCTTGATCGTGGCCTCGCTGACGAACAGCCGCTCGGAGATGTCCTGGTTGCTCAGGCCGGCCGCGATCAGCCGCAGCACCTCAGTCTCCCGGGGGGTCAGACCGTCAGGCGCCGGAGTCCCGACCGGGGTGGGCATCGGAGCCGCCGAGGCGGCCGGCCGCGAGGCCGCGGCGATCAGCCGCTGCTGCACGGCGGGGTCGAGCACCGCCTGGCCGGCGGCGGCCGTCCTGATCGCCCGGGCGATGTCGGCGCGACCGGCCTCCTTGGTCAGGTAGCCGCGGGCACCGGCACCGAGCGCGCCCAGGATGGAGGCATCGTCGGCCAGGGTGGTGAGGACCACCACCGCCACGGCCGGGTGGTCGGCGGTGATCCGCCGCGTCGCCTCCGTGCCGTCCAGCACCGGCATGTGCAGGTCCATGAGCACCACGTCGGGGGCGGTGCGCGCGGCCTCCTCGACGGCCTGCTGGCCGTTGGCCGCGGTGCCGACGACATCGATGCCCGGCATCAGGTCGAGCAGCGTGGCCAGTGCCTCGCGGATGACGGTCTGGTCGTCCGCGACCACGACCCGGACAGCGGGCCCGCTGTCGTCGGCGGCCTCGGAGGTGGCGCTCATGTCGGGATCACCACACAGATTCTCCAGCCTCCGGCCACCGGCCCGTCGCCGACGTGGCCGGTGCTCACGGTGCCGCCGGCGAGCGCCACCCGCTCACGCATCCCCACCAGTCCGAGGCCGCTGCCCTCCGTCGCACCCGCGGGCCGCGCACCGGCAGCGTTCAGCACCTCGAGCGAGACCTGGTGCGGTTCGTAGCCCAGCTGCACCCAGACCTGCGCGTTGCCGGCGTGCCTGCGGGCGTTGGTGAGCCCCTCCTGCGCGCACCGCACCAGGGTCTGGGTCACCTCGGTGGCCACTGGGCGCGGCGGCCCGACGACCGAGAACGCGCTTTCGCCCCCGCCGCTCGATGTGACCAGGCGCTCGAGGGCCTCGGACACCGAGAGCACGTCCTCGCGCAGGGTGTGCACCGTGCGCTGCACCTCGCTCAACCCCTCGCGGACCAGGCTCTGGGCCCTCCGGGTGGCCTCGCGTGCCTCCACCGACCGACCGCCTTCAAGGAGCGCGTCGGCGACCTCGAGCTGCATGTTCACGGCCGCCAGCGAGTGCGCCAGCACGTCGTGCACATCGCGGGCGATCCGGCCCCGCTCAGCCAGTGCCTGCGCCTCGGCCTGGGCCGCCGCAGTCCGGCGGGTCTGCTCCGCCAGGGCGCGTGCGGCCTGGGTGGCCTCGTCGTGCTCACGGTTGGACTGGCCGATCAGCACCGGCAGGCCCACCAGCAGCCCGAACCACCAATCCTGCGCGTCGCGGCCCGCTCCTGCAGCGATCAGCAGCGCCACCACGCTGCACACGGTGGTCAGCGCCGCGATGCCCCAGGCCTGGCGTCCCGGCAGCCGGAAGCCGGCGTGTCCGGTGAGGAAGTAGGGGAACACCGTCGCGATGCTCAGCGAGGCGACACCCAGCAGGGCCGCCGAGCTGACGGCGCCGAGCACCAGCAGCCACAGCCGCCACCGCCCCGGGAACAGCCGCTCGGGGATCACCCGCTGTGCAAGCAGGGCCGCGTTGACGAGGAGCAGCCCCAGGACGAGCAGGCCGTCACCGTGCAGGCCCAGAGGTCGCACGGTGGCGAAGGACAGCACGACGACCAGCAGTCCGAGCAGGGACTGCCAGACGTCGACGTCCCGGTCGTCCTGCAGCCGCGCGGACCAGCCGCTCATCGGCGGTGGGACCGTCGGGCAGCACCAGGGCACAGCGCAGCGATGACCACGACGCCATGATCGCAGCCGCATCCAGCGCCAGTTTGACGTCACTGTGGTGTTGACGTGACACCACGATGGTGTCAAGGTGGTGCACATGGACATCACGCCGTACGTCGAGAGCCTCCGGCACGACTTGGCCGCAGCCGCCGAGGCAGGCGGGCCTGAGGCGAAGGTCTCCGCTCAGCGGCTGGCCCTCGCACTGGACCCGGCCGTTCGGCTCGCACTGATGGACGCGCTCTCGCAGGCGGCCGCCGAGATCACCGCCGAGCTGCCGGCCGGCTCAGTGGACGTCCGGCTGCGGGGCCGCGAGCCCCAGTTCGTGGTCGACGTACCCACCGCGCCGATGCACGTCGCGGAGGCACCCTCGGCGACGCGGGCGCCCGAGGAGGACCCGGAGCCCGACGACGAGGACGACGGCGCGCAGGCCCGCATCACTCTGCGGATCCCCGAGTCGGTGAAGTACAAGGCGGAGGAGCTCGCCGCCAAGGGCGGCCACTCGCTGAACAGCTGGATCGTCAACGTCGTCCGCGCCGCCACCCGGGACCGCGCCGTCACCGTGGACATCGACCTGTCCAGCGTCCCGTTCCTGGACCACCGGAACGCCTCCCCGGGCCGCAATCGCGGCCCCAGACGGATGACCGGCTGGGTCTGAGGCCCGGCACCCGCCAGCGCCCACCAGCACCAGCACCCACCACCAGCACCCACCACCAGCACCCGACCGGCGCGAGCGCCGGCTCGGCGGTCCCGCACACCCCGACACGACACCCGGAACACCCGGGCACCTGGAACCAGGAGCAGACATGGAACGACGCTTCAGCACCCCGCACCCCGTCTCCCTCTTCGTCGAGCTGCGCACCGGCGATCTCGTCGTCCGGGCCGGCGACTCCGCCGAGAGCGTCGTGGAGGTGACGACCAAGGACGAGGACGGCATGACCGTCGACCAGCACGGCGACGAGATCGTCGTCATCGCCAGCCAGGGCGGCTTCTTCGGCTCCTCCCAGCACGCGTCGGTTCGCGTGTCCGTGCCCACCGACAGTCGGCTCTCGACCAAGCTCGGCTCTGCCGGCGTCCGCGTCGAGGGCCGGATCGGGGACACCGTCGTGAAGACCGGGTCCGGCGACGTCGAGATCGACGAGATCAGCGCCGACGCCCGCATCGAGACCGGGACCGGCACCATCCGCGTGGGGGCGGTCGCCGGGCGGCTCCTGGCCAAGTCCGGGTCCGGCGACGTCGTCCTGGACCGCATCGGCGGCCAGGCCGAGGTCTCGACCGGCTCCGGGGACGTGCTGGTCGCCGCGGCCCAGCAGGCGGTGGTGGTCAAGTCCGGGTCCGGCGACCTGCGGGTCCGCGACGCGCTGGAGGACGTCACGCTGAGCACCGCGTCGGGGGACCTGGCCGTGGACCGCGTGCACCGTGGTCAGCTGACCGCGAAGAACGTCTCCGGCGACATCTCCGTCGGCGTGCCCGCAGGCGTCCCGGTCTGGACCGACGTGACCACCATGACCGGCAGGGTCCGCTCGAACCTCCAGGGCGCAGGCCAGCCGGAGGACGACCAGGACTTCATCGAGCTGCGCGCGACCAGCGTGAGCGGCGACGTGACCCTCGAACAGCTCTGACCCTCCGCCCCCGTCCGGAAAGGAACCACCATGTCCGAGTTCTGCTTCCTCACCGACGAGCTCATCGCCCAGCAGCTCGCCGACCGCGCCGTCGCCGCCGAGCGCTCCCGATATCCCGGCGAGCGCCGTGCGCGCGGACGGCACGCCTTCTCCCAGCGCCTGCACCGCCTCGCGGACCGGGTCGACCGGTGATCACCGTCGTACCCATCCGGCACCTCGGCCCTGGGCCGACGTGGTGCCGTGCGCTCAGATCTTCGTGCGGTGGAAGTTCAGGTGCGAGCGGGACGGAGTGGGACCCCGTTGCCCCTGGTAGCGGGAGCCGTACTTCGCAGAGCCGTAGGGATGCTCCGAGGGCGACGACAGCCTGAAGAAGCACAGCTGCCCGATCTTCATGCCCGGCCACAACTTGATCGGCAGCGTCGCGACGTTCGACAGCTCCAGCGTCACGTGCCCGGAGAACCCCGGGTCGATGAAGCCTGCCGTCGAGTGCGTCAGCAGCCCCAGCCGGCCCAACGAGGACTTGCCCTCCAGCCGGGCCGCGACGTCGTCGGGCAGGCTGACCACCTCGTACGTCGACCCCAGCACGAGCTCGCCCGGGTGCAGGATGAACGGCTCCTCGCCGTCGGGCTGCACCTCGCGGGTCAGGTCCGGCTGGTCGGCCGCCGGGTCGATGTGGGGGTAGCGGTGGTTCTCGAAGACACGGAAGAACCGGTCCAGCCGGACGTCCACGCTGGAGGGCTGCACCATCTCGTCGTCGAACGGCTCGAGGGCGATGCGCCGGGCGTCGATCTCGGCGAGGATGTCGCGGTCGGAGAGCAGCACGAGCCGTAACCTACCCGCGGGCCGGCCCGGGCCCCTCGGTTCGGTACTATCTGCCTCGTCCCGCCCGGGACCTGCGGATGTAGCTCAGCTGGTAGAGCGCGACCTTCCCAAGGTCGATGTCGCGAGTTCGAATCTCGTCATCCGCTCCAAAACTTTACTTTTCCCGTTACCGTCGAAGAACTCCCCAACCCTGCCGCTGGGCCCAAGCCCCAGGGCAGACGCTCAAGTGACGTGCCACCTGTGCCGAACCTCCTTGAGTACGAGCGGGTGGCCGGACGCCACCCGCCACGAGCGAGATTCCCCCCGGAAGGGGCGGTTCGGCGATGCTCAGGACGACGATGGCTGTTGCTGCGGCCGGAGCGGTGTCGGCGACCATGCTGGCGGCGCCTGCGCAGGCGGCAGTGCAGACGGCGGTGCAGACCCCGGGCCGGGTGCACGCCCTCTCCAGCGGCACCACCTCGATCCACCTGGCCTGGGGCGCGGTGTCCACGGCACGCGCCTACCAGGTGCAGGTCTCCTCCCGGCGGTCGATGGCCTCGGCCCGGAACGCACGATTCACCCGCAGCGCCGGATCGGTGGTCGGGCTCGTCCCCGGCCGTCGCTACTTCTTCCGGGTGGCGGTCATCAACCCCCGGACGCACGCACGGATCAGCGCCTACACGCAGGGCACCCCCTCGCGCGTCACCAGGTCGGTGCGGACCCCCGGTCGGGTTCGCGTGGTGGACGTCTCCCCCTCCTCGGTGCGCCTCGCCTGGGCCGCCTCCGGCGGGGCTGCCGGCTACCGGGTGGCCCGGTCGAGCACCCCTGGCTTCGCGGCCAGCACCTACTCCCGGACCTCGAGGGCCTCGGTCACGATGGCCGGCCTGTCCGCCGACGCCCCCTCCTACTTCCGGGTGCAGGCGGTCACCCGCAGCGGTGCTGCCCTCACGCCCTTCTCGGCCGCCGTGCCCGCCCGGACCTCGACGGCCCCGGCCACCACCCCACCGGCCCTGACCACGTCGACCGGTCCCGGTGACATCCGGGTCGGCAGCTTCAACGTGATGACCGCGACCGGTGACCGCACGGAGGGCAACCGCCTGCCGTGGGCACAGCGACGCGCCGCCGTCGTCCGGCAGATCCTGGGCGAGCAGGTGGACGTCGTCGGGGTCCAGGAGGTCACCCAGACCAACAGCATCCCCGACCGGATGGTCAGTGGCGCCAACCAGTTCCTCGACCTGCGCGACGGGCTGAACAGCGCCGGCGGCACCTTCGCCCTGACGAACGAGAACTCCTACAACTGCGTCAACCCCAAGACGTCACGCGGGTGCCGCTACGAGTATCGCGGCGCCTCCGGCGGGGACCGGATCTACTACGACACGTCGAGGCTCACGATGCTCTCGGCGGGCAGCTATGCCTACCCGACCCAGAACCCCGCGACCCCGTCGGTCACCTACGCGCTCGCCTACGCGTACTTCTCGGTCAAGGCGACGGGTGCGCGGTTCCTCTTCACCAGCACGCACCTCGACCCGCCGAGCCGCAGCGTGCGCGTCGCGCAGTGGCACGAGCTGATCGCCGAGGTCAACCAGCTCAAGGGCTCACTCCCGGTGGTCGACGTCGGGGACTACAACACCCAGAAGATGGACGAGATCGCCCAGACGATGCTGCCCGCCATGAAGGACGCGGGGTACGGCGACGTGCTCAACCAGTCCTACGGCCAGAACACGGTGGCCGACCCGCGGGCGCGGGCCACCGTGAACGGGTGGGTCAACTCGCTGAACCGCTACAACCGCGACGTGCGCACCTACTCCTACTTCAACAACCAGAACAGGACCGGCAACAGCATCGACTGGATCTTCGCCTCGAACTCGCTGCCCGTGCAGGAGGTCAAGGTGGTCAGCGACTTCGACCCGGCCACCCTGCAGGTGCAGGGCGTCATGCCCTCGGACCACAACATGATGCGCGCGACGCTGACCCTGCCCTGACCGGTGCGAGGCAGCTCCTCAGGGCAGCTCGTCGAGGGCCAGCCACTCGTCCCAGGACAGGTCGCGCCCGACGTACCGCGGGCGCTCCAGCGGCCACTGCTCGGCGATCCACCGGGGGACCAGCTCGTCGAGCGCCGCCTCCACCTCCGTGCCGAGGAACGCGTCGCCCACCCACCACGAGATCTCCGCGTCCGCACCGCCGGCCCGCTCGGGAGGGTCGATGTAGACGCACCCCACCAGCACCGTCTCGTCGGCGTCGAACACTGCGTAGTTGAACGACTCGTGCGCCTCGATCTCGTCGGCATGGTGCTGCAGGTCGGCGCGGTCCTGCTCCGCGGTCATCGTCGCCGGTGGCCATCCCCACGCCCGGCCGTAGACCGAGAAGAGCCGCTCCTGCGAGCTCATCACGGTCACCATGTCGACCTCCGTGTCCCGAGGGCCGATCGGGCGCAGGTGGTGGCCGGTGGACAGCTCGACCCGCACCGGATGCTCGAAGTCGCCGGGCAGCCAGCCGCCTCCGGCGTCCTGGCCCCGCTCCGGGCCCCCCTGCTGCACGCGGCTCCCCTTCCCTGACGGCGAGAGCCCTGATCCTGCCAGCGCCGCACCGTTGCGGACTACCCTGCCGCCATGCCCATCCCCGACTTCGTCCGCGAGCTGCGCCGGCACATCGGCACGGCCGAGCTCTGGCTGCCCGGGGTCACGGCCGTCGTGCGTCGCGGACCCGAGGTGCTGCTCGTCCAGCGGGCCGACAACCGGCAGTGGTCACCGGTGACCGGCATCGTCGACCCCGGCGAGAACCCCGGCGTGGCGGCCCGTCGCGAGGTCCTGGAGGAGACCGGGGTGGTCGCCCACGTCGACCGGCTGGCCTCGGTGCAGGCGCTGCCCCCGCTCACGCACGTCAACGGCGACCTGGCCAGCTACCTCGACCACACGTTCGCGTGCACCTACGTCTCCGGGGAGGCCCACGTCGCCGACGACGAGTCGCTGGACGTGCGGTGGTGCCCGGTCGACGACCTGCCACCCATGCCGTCGTACGCCGAGCGCATCGCCTGCGTCCTCGCCGACGACCCGGTCACCCGCTTCGTGTCCTGAGGCCCTGGCTATCCTCGCGAGGTGACCGACTTCAACGGCTTCCCGGTCGCGGCCCTGGACTTCTACGACGACCTGGAGATGGACAACACCAGGACGTTCTGGACCGCCCACAAGGAGATCTACGAGGCGGCGGTCAAGGCGCCGATGGCCGCGCTCGTCGCCGCCCTCGAGCCGGAGTTCGGCACGGCCAAGGTGTTCCGTCCCTACCGCGACGTCCGCTTCGCCAAGGACAAGACGCCGTACAAGACCCACCAGGGCGCCTTCGTCCCCGCCGGGCCCGCGACCGGGTGGTACGTCCAGGTGGGCGCTCCGGGTGTCCGGGTCGGGGTTGGCTTCTACGAGGCGAGCTCTCCACGGCTGGCCGCGATCCGGACGGCCGTCGCCGACGAGCGCCGCGGCCGGCAGCTGCGCCGGATCGTCGACCGGCTGGTCCGCACAGGCTGGGAGCTCGGCGGGGACACGCTCAAGACCACCCCGCGCGGGTACGACGCCGACCACCCGCGCATCGAGCTGCTGCGGCACCGGTCGATGACGCTGGGCAGGTCCTACGGGTTCGAGCCGCTGATCCACGGTCCTGAGCTGCTCGACCAGGTCCGGGCGGACTGGCGCGCGGGGCGGCCGTTCGTGGAGTGGATCCGGGAGCACGCCGGCGTCTGACCCCCTGTCAGTGCGCCTGTCGGTGAGGCCGTCACTGCTCCGGTCAGTGCGGCTGCCAGGCGTCCTCGGACTGGGTGCGGGAGGTGACCGCGACCGGCAGGGTGCCGTCGGCCAGGGCCCGGATGCTGACCTGCTCGAAGACGTCACGCAGGCTGCTGCGCGCCGCGATCCAGACGTGCTGCAGCACGTCGGCGGACGCGTTGTAGGACACCGCCTCGGGACGCAGCCCGTAGACGCTGACCAGCGGTCCGTCCACGGCGCGGATCACGTCGGCCACGCTGACGGTGGCCGAGTCCCTCGCCATCCGCCAGCCGCCGGACTGGCCTCGCTGGCTCATCACCACGCCGGCCCGGCGGAGGTCGGCGAGGATGGCCTGCAGGAAGCCGTGCGGGATCTCCTGCAGGCGGCCCAGCTCCTCCGCGCTGACCGGCGAGCCGTCCTGCCGGGAGGCCAGCTCGATCAACGCCCGCAGGGCGTAGTCGGACTTCGCGGAGACACGCATGCGCTAAGTCTGTCAGACAACTACACAAAGTCCGGCGAACCGGGCCGGGACCGCCCGGCGTCGTGCCTGACCCGGTAGGTTCCTGGGGTGGCGAGACCTCGGATCGGGGGCGGTCCGGAGCGGCTGCGCGTCGCCCGTGACCTGGTCCTCCAGCTCGTCCTCGCGACCGTGGTGGCGGCGGTCGTCGCCGCTCCCCTGGCGGTGGCCTGGACGGTCACCCGCACCCAGGTGCAGCAGACCGTCGGGGTCACCCCGACCAGCTTCTCGCTGACCACCGCCGGTCACAGTGAGCTGCGGCTCGGGGTCGCCGGAACCCTCTACCTCCCCCGCTCCACCGGCCCGCTCGGGGTGGTCGCGACGGTCGAGGGTCCCACCGCGCAGGACGTCGGCGGCGGCGACCTGGCCTCCTACGTCTCCCCCGACATGCTCCAGCTCTACACCGGCCTCTTCCACGACCCCGAGCCCGCCCTGGAGGAGTACATCGACGTGCTGTCGCGTGCGCTGTGGCACGGGCTGCTCTCCGCCGAGCTGCTGCTGGCCGCCGGCGGCGGGCTGACGCTGTTCGCCCTGCGGCTGCTGTTCCGGGGCCGCGCCGCCTCACCCGCCCGCACGGCAGCCGCGCTCGGCGTCGCCATGGTGGCCAGCACCACCCTCGCGGTGGTCGCCATGTGGCCGGCCGACAGCAGCCAGGCCGAGGGGGTCCCGGGGGGCGGTGTCTACGACCTGCCCTCGCTGGCGGGGACCCCGGCGGCGGGCACCACCACGAACAGCCCCGTGGTGCGCCTCCTGCTCGGCGGCGCGGTGCCCAAGGTCCAGGCGATGATCAGGCGGCAGGACGCCGACGTCCGCAGCTACCGCGAGCTCGCGCAGGCCGGCCTGCGCCGCCAGGCCGGGTCGATGGCGGGCCCCCGCGACGGTGAGCGGGCCGTGCTCGTGCAGTCGGACATGCACTGCAACGCCACGATGATCACCTTGCAGAAGCGGGTCGACACGATGCTGCGCGAGCGGTACGGCGACGACGTACCCGCGCTGATGGCCATCGCCGGCGACCTGACGACCAACGGCACCACCGCCGAGGGCCAGTGCATCAAGAACGAGGCCGCCATCGCCCACGGCGCACCTGTCGTCGCGGTCACCGGCAACCACGAGTCGGAGACCAGCGTGAAGCAGATGGAGAGCGCGTCGATGACCGTGCTGTCCGGCAAGACCACCACGGTGGCGGGGATCTCCGCCCTCGGCGCCGGCGACCCGGAGCGCTCGGAGCTCTTCGGCGCCACGCACCTGCGCGGCAAGGACACGGAGGCCGACATGGGCGAGCGGCTCCACGACACCGCCCGGGCCGACCGTCCCGACCTGCTCGTGGTGCACGAGGCGTACGCCGCGCAGGCGTTCCTCGGCGTCAGCGACATGACGGCGTTCCTGCGCGCGCGCACCGACCCCACCGTCCGGTACGACGACGGGGTGCGCGACGTACCGGCCTCGGCAGTGCTCTACGGCCACTGGCACCGGAGCATCGCTCCGCGGGTGGTGTGGAACTCGGACGGCACCTGGACGCTCGTGATGGAGCTCGACACCTCGGGTGGTGCCATCGACACCCCGACCATCGGACACTTCTCGACGCCGTGGTCCACCCCGGAGCAGGAGGCGTCGTTCCCGGTGCTGTTCCTCGACAAGACCTCGGGCCTGGTCACCGGCTACCAGATCTACCGCTTCGCGGTCGACGGCGCCGTGACCGTGGAGCCACGGGTGGACGTCGGGGAGCCGCCTTCCTAGAAGGCGCCTTGCTTCGGCTACTGGTGGGTAGGATAATGTTACCGACGAGTACCGACCAGTCCGAACGCCAGAGGGTGCGGCCAGTGAGCCACTACAAGAGCAACATCCGGGACATCGAGTTCAACCTCTTCGAGGTGCTCGGGCGCGAGAGGATCCTGGGCCAGGGCCTGTTCGCGGACATCGACACCGACACCGCGCGGTCCATCCTCGCCGAGGTGGACCGGCTGTCCCGCGAGGAGATCGCGGCCTCGTTCGCCGACGCCGACCGGCACCCGCCGGAGTTCGACCCGGCGACGCACTCGGTGCGGATGAACCCGGCCTTCACCGCGAGCTACCAGGCGTTCATGGACGCGGAGTTCTGGCGCCTCCAGCTTCCGGCGGAGCTGGGCGGCACCCCGGCCCCCGCGTCCCTGGTGTGGGCGACGGCCGAGCTGGTGCTGGGCGCGAACCCCCCGGTGTGGCTCTACTCCGCCGGCCCCAACTTCGGCGCCATCGTGCACCGCAACGGCAACGACCGGGACAAGCAGATCGCCCGGCACATGATCGAGCGCAGGTGGGGCGCCACCATGGTGCTCACCGAGCCGGACGCGGGCTCGGACGTGGGCGCGGGCCGGACCCGGGCCGTGCCGCAGCCGGACGGCTCCTGGCACCTCGAGGGCGTCAAGCGGTTCATCACCTCCGGCGAGCACGACATGAGCGAGAACATCATCCACCTGGTGCTCGCGCGTCCGGTGGGCGTCGAGGGAAAGGGTGGTCCCGGGACCAAGGGCCTGTCGCTGTTCATCGTGCCCAAGGACCACTTCGACCTCGAGACCGGTGAGCTGACCGGGGAGCGCAACGGCGCGCACGTCACCGGTGTCGAGAAGAAGATGGGCATCAAGGCCTCCACCACCTGCGAGCTCACCTTCGGCGACCCGGCGACCGGCAACGGGCAGCCGGCCAGGGGGTGGCTGCTCGGCGAGGTGCACAACGGCATCGCGCAGATGTTCCAGGTGATCGAGAATGCCCGGATGCTCGTGGGCACCAAGGCGATCGCCACCTTGTCGACCGGCTACCTCAACGCCCTGGACTACGCGAAGACCCGCGTGCAGGGCCCGGACCTCACGCAGGCGTCGGACAAGACCGCCCCCCGGGTGACGATCACCCACCACCCCGACGTACGCCGGTCGCTGATGACGCAGAAGTCGCACGCGGAGGCCCTGCGGGCCCTGGTCCTCTACACCGCCACCTGGCAGGACCAGGTGCTGATGGCCGAGCACGCGGGCGAGCGGGACGAGCTCGCCGAGCGCGTCAACGACCTGCTGCTGCCGATCGTGAAGGGCTACGGGTCCGAGCGCTCCTGGGTGCTCCTGGGCACCGAGTCGCTGCAGACCTTCGGTGGCTCGGGGTTCCTGAGCGACTACCCGGTCGAGCAGTACGTCCGGGACGCCAAGATCGACACGCTCTACGAGGGCACCACCGCGATCCAGGGCCAGGACCTGTTCTTCCGCAAGATCGTCCGTGACCAGGCGCAGGCGCTCGGCCACCTCGCCGGCGAGATCGAGGCGTTCGTGGCCGGCGAGGCGGGCAACGGCCGCCTCAAGAACGAGCGTGAGCTGCTGGGCACCGGCCTCGCGGACGCCCAGGCCATCGTCGGTGCACTCGTCGGTGACCTGATGTCGGCCGACCCGTCCGCCGAGGGTGGTGACGCCCGCAACGTCTACAAGGTGGGCCTGAACACGTCGCGGCTGTTGATGGTGCTCGGCGACGTCGTGTGCTCGTGGCTGCTGCTGCGGCAGGCCGAGGTGGCGCTGGCGAAGCTCGGTGGCGAGGTGTCGAAGAAGGACCAGGCGTTCTACGAGGGCAAGGTGGCGGCGGCCCAGTTCTTCGCCCGCACCGTGCTGCCGAAGGTCACCGCGGAGCGCGCCATCGCCGAGGCGACCGACCTGTCCGTGATGGACCTCGACGAGAGCGCCTTCTGACCCCTGCTCGCCGATGACCGATGTCCGATAACCGATGTCTGTGCCCGGGCACCGCTGTATAACTCAGGGGCGGGGCACCTCGCCCTGCCGGCGCCCACCGGCGTCCCCATCGCAGGGAGTCACACATGGGCATCGGACTCGGCGTCGTTCTCGTGCTGGCCGGGCTGATCCTGGTCCTCGGCGTGGTGAACGTCGACATCAGCTTCGTCGACGACAACGCGCTCGGCTGGATCCTGCTGCTGGTCGGGGTCCTGGCGATCGGTCTCGCGCTCTACCTCAACCAGCAGCGCACGCGCACCACGCACGTCGAGGAGCAGCGGTACGACGGGCCGCCCCCGCGCTGAAGCTGTCTCAGCGCGCTGTCTGGCTCGGGCGTCCGCCCCGGCCGGCATACCCGGCGTGGGAGGGCCGCTCGTCGCGGCTGCCCCGGTAGCCACGAGGGCCGCTGCTGCGCGGGCCGCCGGTGCGGTTGCCCTGGTAGCCGCTCGAGCTGCGGCCCCGGCCGCCCTGGTAGCCACTGGTGCTGCTGCGACCCGGCTGGGCCTTCGGAGCCGTGGTCCCCGCGACCGCGAGGGTCTCGCGGGTCATCGGACGCGGCGTCGTGCGCAGGTCGTGGTGACGGGCCTCGACGCCCGCGCGCACCTGCATGCGGACGATCTCGTCGACCTGACGCGGCGTGGTGATCGTGACGACGGCGCCGAGCTCACCGGCGCGCGCCGTACGCCCCGAGCGGTGCAGGTAGGCCTTGGCGTCGGCCGGCGGGTCGAAGTGCACCACCAGGCCGACGTTGTCGACGTGGATGCCGCGGGCCGCGACGTCGGTGGCGACCACGACCTGCGCCCGGCCGGAGGAGAACTTGTGGAGGTTGCGCTCGCGGACCCGCTGGGAGAGGTTGCCGTGCAGGTCGACGGCCTCGATGCCGGCGGCGATGAAGGCCTCGGACAGCTCGGTCGCGCCCTCACGAGTGCGGGTGAAGACGATCGAGCGGGGGTTCGCCTCGATCAGCGCCGTGGCGGCAGCGACCTTGTCGCGGAACCCGCCGACCACCAGGACGTGGTGGTCCATGCTGGTCACCGAGCCCTTGTTGGGGTCCAGCTCGTGCTTCACCGGTGAGCGCAGGTGCGCCCGGACCAGCCGGTCCACGTCACCGTCGAGGGTGGCCGACAGGAGCATCCGCTGGCCGGTGGCCGGGGTCTGCTTGAGCAGTGCGTCGACCGCGGGGTAGAACCCCAGGTCGCACAGGTGGTCGGCCTCGTCGAGGACGGTCACCTCGATGTCGTCGAAGCGGCAGTGGCCGCGGTCCACGAGGTCCTGGAGCCGGCCGGGGGTGGCCACCACGATGTCGGCGCCGGCGCGCAGCTGCTTGGTCTGCCGGTCGTACGGCGTGCCGCCGTAGACCGTGACCAGCTTGAGCTGGACCGCGAAGGCGAGCGGCTCGATGGCCCGGCGCACCTGGGTCGCGAGCTCGCGGGTGGGGACGACGATCAGGGCGCGCGGCTGCTTGGGACGGCTGCGCTGCCCGGCGAGGCGGGCCAGGATCGGCAGGCCGAACGCGAGCGTCTTGCCAGACCCGGTCTGGGCGCGGCCGAGCAGGTCCTTGCCGCTCATCGCGTCGGGGATCACCGCCGCCTGCACAGGTGTCGGGGAGGTGATGTCGACGCGCGCGAGGGCGTCGATGACCTTGGCGGAGAGGCCGAGGTCGGCGAACGAAGGGCCGGCCGGGGAGGTCTGGTCGGGGGAGGGCAGGGCAGGGGCGGAGCTGGACAACGTGGGGTTTCCTCAGGAGCTGGTCAGACGCGTCCCTGCCCGGGTGCCACGGCGTGGTCCGGCGAGCCTGCGAGACGCAGTTCGTGCCCGATCACTGGTCCTGCGCGAGGAGCGCACCACACCGGGCTACAAAGAAAGGCCGCAAGGGCCTTGGCTGTTGACGATTCTACCAGTGCAACCGTCCACGCCCGACCAGTCGGCGGGCCGGGCGGGGAGACGTGGACCACTCCCGGCCGGCGCCCTGCCGACGGATCAGCCCTGCGCCGCAGCGGAGAGCGGGAGCACGAGCCTGTGCGTGCCGCCCTCGGTGACGCGGACCGGGATCCCCCAGTCCTGCTGGTGCAGGTGGCAGGCAGCTCCCGCTCCACCCCCGGTGTCGCAGGAGGCCGCCCGCGCCGCGACGTGCAGCACCCCGTCCCCGACAGCGGCGTCGACGCTCAGCACGCGGGTCAGGTCGGTGCCGCGGCCGTCCCCCGCCCTGATCAGCGCTGCAGGTGTCGCGGAGACGAGGAGCTGGGACGCCGGGCCGAAGCGGTCGTCGACCTCCTGCCCGGGCGGCGGCTCGAACGACACGACCAGCTCGACCTCACCGGCCGCGATGTCGGTGACCGGCCGCTGGGTCGAGTGCGCGAACCCCTGCACCGGCACGTGCCCCGCCAGCGGGACCCTGGTCAGCCGGTGGGCCGTGGATTCCACGACCACCAGGTGCTCACCGTCCACGACGGCCCCGCTGGGCTCGGCGAGGCCGGTGGCCAGGGTGCTCACCTGACCGTCCGCGTAGCGCCGGACCGCGCCGTTGTAGGTGTCGCAGACCGCGACCGACCCGTCGGCGAGCGCGGTGACCCCGAGCGGGTGCTGCAGCAGCGCCTGCTCGGCAGGACCGTCGCGAAGCCCGAAGTCGAACAACCCGGTGCCCACGACCGTGTGCAGCTGGCCCGCCTCGACGTAGCGCAGGCTGGACGTCTCGCTGTCCGCGAGCCAGAGGCGGTCCCCGTCGGGGGAGAGCCCGGACGTCTGCGCCAGCCAGGCCGTGTCCAGCGGGCCGTCGAGCAGGCCCTCGTTCGTCGTCCCCGCCACCGCCTCGACCGCCCCGGTGCGCGGGTCGAAGGTCCACAGCTGGTGGATGCCGGCCATCGCGACCCAGACCCGGTCCTGCCACCACGCGACGTCCCAGGGGCTCGACAGGGTGGTCGTGTCGTCTCCTGCCAGATGCTGCTTCCCGTTGCCGGCAAGCGTCCTGACGTGCCCGTCGGCGAGGCGGACACCTCGCAGCGCGTGGTTGACGGTGTCCGCGACGACCACGTCGAAGCCGACCGAGGCCGCCACGTCGGTGGGCAGCAGGCAGAGCCCGTTCGGCTCGTCGAAGAGTGGCGACGTGCCGTCGACCAGTCCGCGCGACCCCTCCCCGATCCGTCGTACGACGGTCCGGGCGTCGGCCTCGAGCTCCACCAGGCTGTGGTGTCCTGCGTCCGAGACGAGGAAACCCTTGCCGGGCAGGGCGATGACCTTGGCCGGGAACCGGAGGTCGCCGGGCTGCACGGGCGGTGGCACGTAGGGCGAGTCGCCAGGCTGCAGCGTGCCTCGGGCCAGGTGGTCGGTGCGCAGCTCCGAGACCAGGGCGTCGACCGCGTGCGCGTGACCCTCGCCGGCGTAGTGCGCCACGACGTAGCCCTCGGGGTCGACGAGCACCAGGGTCGGCCAGGCGCGTGCGGTGTAGGCCTGCCAGGTCACCAGCTCGGGGTCGTCGAGGACCGGGTGCTGGACGCCGTACCTCTCGACCGCCGCGACCAGCGCGTCGGCGTCGGCCTCGTGCACGAACTTGGGCGAGTGCACGCCGACCACCACGAGCTCCTCGGCGTGCCGCGCCTCCAGCGGGCGCAGCTCCTCGATCACGTGCAGGCAGTTGACGCAGCAGAAGGACCAGAAGTCCAGGAGCACGAACCGCCCCCGCAGGTCCGTCAGGGTGAGCTCGCGTCCGCCGGTGTTCAGCCAGCCCCGGCCCCGCAGCTCGGGGGCCCGGACGCGTGGCCGACGGCCGGGGTCGTGCGCCGTCCTGGTCACGCTCAGCTGGCCGCGGAGGTGGCCGCCGTCGCCGCCATCACCGAGACCATCACCGCGGCGGTCATCGCGTCGACGGTCTCGCGGACGGCGTCGGATCCCCAGCTGCCCTCGGCGATCTCCTTCGCGCGGCGGTCCAGGTCCCGTCGCTTGAGATCGTGCTGCTTGGGGTCGACCACCTTGTGCGTGGACCGCAGGGCGTGCAGGAGGGAGATCAGGGCGGCGTCCCGCGGCTCCGGCGAGACGCCCTGCACCAGAACGGCGGTGAGTGCACGGCGGACTGCCGCCTCGTGGTCCACGGACCCGGCCGGCCAGCTCGTGCGCGGGAACAGGCCCAGCACCTTTCCCTGCTCCGAGCGCACGAAGCCTGCGTCGCTCAGCCGCGCGTAGAGAGTGTCGCGAAGGCCCTTGCCCAGCTCGCTGATCGCCGCCGACGGCTTCTTGCCCTCCCGTCGCTGCACGACCTCGAGAGCCCGGTCGAGCACGTCGTCCCCGGTCGGTGACGCGTCCACGACGACGAGCCGCTTCCTCTCGTTCACGTCGGCACGGCCGGCCAGCGCGAGCTCGACGAGCTGCGCACCGGCGAGCGCCACGTCCGTCTCGGTGCCGGAGACCACGAGCCTGCCTGTCGCGTCGTCGGTGAGCAGCAGCAGGAGATCCTCGGCGAGCAGCATGGCGTCGAGGATAGTGCCCGCAGGTGAGGCGGGGCAGTCGCTGCCCCGTCTAGGGTTCCCCCATGAGCGAGGACGCCTGGGAGTACGCCGACATCGGGGACCTGTCCGGTGTGCGGGCGCTCGTCACCGGCGTCACGAGCGGTCTCGGCGCCGCCGTCGTGGAGGCGCTGGCCGCCCACAGCGCCGAGGTGGTGATGGCGGCACGCGACGAGCGGAAGCTGGCCGCGGCGGTGCACGAGCTCCGTGAGCGCGTCGAGGACCCGCTGGTGCGTCCGCTGCTCCTCGACCTCGCTGACCAGTCGTCGGTACGACGGGCAGCCGCGGAGGCTGCGACGTACGGCCCGGTGCATCTCCTGGTCAACAACGCGGGGGTGATGGCCACGCCGTACGCCCGCACGGTCGACGGGTTCGAGCTGCAGATGGCGACCAACTTCTTCGGGCACTTCGCCCTGACCGGCCTGCTGCTGCCCCAGCTCGTGGCGGGCAGGGCGCGCGTCGTCTCGGTGTCCTCGCAGGGACATCGGATGGCGCGGACCGCGCCCCTGTCGGACCCACGGGTGCAGGTGGGCCGCTACCGCCGGTGGACCGTCTACGGGCAGACCAAGCTGGCCAACCTGCTGTTCACCTACGAGCTGGACCGCCGCGCGCGGGCCGCCGGGCTCCCGCTGACGGCCGTCGCCGCGCACCCCGGGCTCGCCTCGACCGGGCTGATGGCCTCGGGGCAGCGCGGCCATGCCGGCGGGACGATCCTGGACGCCGCGTTCAGCCTGCTCGGTCAGGCGCCGTCCCAAGGTGCGCTGCCGCTGCTGATGGCGGCCACCGCGGACCTGCCGGGCGGGACCTACGTCGGTCCGAGTGGTCCCGGGGAGACCCGGGGCGCACCGGGGATCGTCGGCAGCAGCCGGCTGGCCCGCGATCCGCAGGCCGCCCGCCGGCTGTGGGAGCTGGCCGAGCGGGCGACCGCGGTGAGCTACCCCTAGCCGCCTCTCACCAGGTGGCCTGGGACAGTGGACGGCGTGAGAGCACTGCTGCTGGAGAACCTGCACCCCCTGGCGTCCTCGATCCTGACAGACGCCGGGATCGAGGTGGAGAGCCGCCGAGGCGCACTGAGCGAGGACGAGCTGGTCGGCTGCCTGGACCGCTACGACCTGCTCGGGATCCGGTCGAAGACGGAGGTCACCTCTCGGGTGCTGGACGCCCATCCGCACCTGGTGGCGATCGGCGCCTTCTGCATCGGCACCAACCAGATCGACCTCGATGCCGCCACCCGGCACGGCATCGCCGCCTTCAACGCGCCCTACTCCAACACCCGCTCGGTGGTCGAGCTCGCCGTCGCCAACATCATCGCGATGGCCCGTCGGCTGACCGAGCGCGACAAGGCGCTGCACGCCGGCGTCTGGGACAAGTCCTCGGAGGGCAGCCACGAGGTGCGGGGCCGCCGGCTGGGCATCGTGGGCTACGGCAACATCGGCTCGCAGCTGTCCGTGGTCGCCGAGATGCTCGGGATGCAGGTCTACTTCTACGACACCGACGAGAAGCTGGCGCTGGGCAACGCCCGCCGGTGCTCCTCGCTCGAGGAGCTCATCGACAGCGTCGAGACCGTGACCCTGCACGTGGACGGCCGCGGCGGCAACGCCGGCATCTTCGGTCGCGAGCAGTTCGCCCGGATGCGGCCGCGGTCGCTGTTCTTGAACCTCTCCCGCGGCTTCGTGGTCGACTACGAGGCGCTGCGGGACGCGATCGTCGCCGGCCAGGTCGCCGGGGCCGCCGTGGACGTGTTCCCGCTCGAGCCGAGGAACCGCGGTGACGCCTTCGACTCGCCGCTGCGGGGGCTGCCGAACGTCATCTTGACCCCGCACGTCGGCGGCTCCACCGAGGAGGCGCAGGAGGACATCGGGCGGTTCGTGGGCACGAAGCTGCGCGACTACGTGCGCACCGGGAGCACGGCGCTGTCGGTGAACCTGCCGACGCTGACGCCGATGCGCAACGTGCACGCGCAGCGGATCGCGCACATCCACGTCAACACTCCAGGCGTGCTCGCGCACGTCAACCAGGTGCTCGCCGAGCACGACGTCAACATCGGCGGGCAGGTGCTCGCGACGCGGGGCCAGACCGGCTACGTGGTGACCGACACCGGCTCGGGGCTGTCCTCGGCCGTGGTCGCTGCCCTGCGCTCGGTGCCCGAGACCGTCCGAGTCCGGGTCATCGACTGACCCGTTCTCGGCCCGTCTCCAGACCCGTCTGCAGGCTGTCGGTGGGTGCGGGTACGGTCGGGATCGTGACCACCTACGCATCCGTGAACCCCGCAACCGGCGAGACCCTCGAGGAGTTCCCGACCCTCGAGGAGCAGGGCGTCGAGACGGCGCTGACCCGGGTCCGCTCCGGCTTCGACCAGTGGCGTACGACGTCGGTGGCCGACCGCTCCGCCGTACTGTCCAAGGTCGCGTCGCTGTACGCCGAGTGGGCGGACGAGCTCGCCGAGCTGATCTCGCTGGAGATGGGCAAGCCGGTGCGCGAGGCCAAGGGCGAGGTGAAGATCTCCTCGATGATCTACGCCTACTACGCCGAGCTGGGCCCGGGCTTCCTCGAGGACGAGCGGCTGGACGTGCCCGGAGCCGAGGAGACCGTGGTCCGCAAGCTGCCGGTCGGGCCGCTGCTCGGGATCATGCCGTGGAACTTCCCCTACTACCAGGTGGCGCGGTTCGCGGCGCCCAACCTGATGCTGGGCAACACGGTGCTGCTCAAGCACGCCCCCAGCTGCCCCCGGTCCGCGCTGCGCATGGAGGAGCTGTTCGTGGAGGCCGGGCTGCCCGCGGACGCCTACGTCAACATCTTCGCGAGCAACGAGCAGATCGCCGACATCATCGCCGATCCCCGGATCCAGGGGGTGTCCCTGACCGGCAGCGAGCGGGCCGGCGCCGCCGTCGCCGAGGTCGCGGGTCGCAACCTGAAGAAGGTGGTCCTCGAGCTCGGCGGGTCCGACGCCTTCATCGTGCTCGACTCCGCGGACATGGACGCGACGGTGAAGTCCGCGACCCGCGGGCGGATGTCGAACACCGGTCAGGCTTGCAACGCCGCCAAGCGGTTCGTGGTGCTGGAGCCGTACTACGACGAGTTCGTGGCGAAGCTGACCAAGTCGTTCGCCGCGATGGTCCCCGGCGACCCGTCCGACCCGAAGACCGCCATCGGCCCGCTCTCCTCGCAGACCGCCGCCGACACACTGACCGAGCAGGTCGAGAACGCCGTGGCCGAGGGGGCCACCGTGCTCACCGGTGGCGGGCGGATCGACGGGCCGGGCGCCTTCGTCGAGCCCACGCTGCTCGCGGACGTGAAGCCCGGGATGCGCGCCTACTCCGAGGAGCTGTTCGGTCCTGTCGGGGTGGTCTACAAGGTGTCGTCCGCGGACGAGGCGGTCGAGCTCACCAACTCCTCGTCGTTCGGGCTCAGCGGCTCGGTGTGGAGCACCGACCTGGACCGGGCCCGCGAGGTCGCCGAGCGCCTCGACGTGGGGATGGCGTTCGTCAACGAGCACGGGACCACGCTTCCCGCGCTGCCCTTCGGTGGCGTCAAGCGGTCCGGGTTCGGCCGCGAGCTCGGGCCGTGGGGCATGGAGGAGTTCGTGAACAAGAAGCTGGTCCGGGTCTCGAAGGGCTGATCGCCCGAGCTGGATGGCCGCCGGGTCAGGGCACCAGGACGACCTTGCCCATCACGGTCCGGGACTCCGCGAGCTCCATGGCCTGGGTCGCCTCGGCGAGAGGGAAACGGGCCGCGACATAGGCCGACAGGTCGCCGTCGCGGAGCAGAGCGAAGACCTTGCCGAGGTCGGTGCGCAGCCGGTTGCGGAAGGCCTGCTTGCGCAGCTTGCCGGCCCAGAGGTTGTAGAACGTCGCGCGGTGTCCGTTGGGCAGCGCGTTCCACATCAGGATGGGGATGAGCACCCGCGCGAACAGCACCAGCACTGACCCCTTGGCGTTGATCTGCGTAGCGGTGCCGTAGGCCACCAGAGTGCCCCGCGGAGCCAGCATCGCGAACGAGCGCCGGAAGCTCTCCGGACCGAGGTGGTCGAAGACCGCGTCGAAGCCCTGGGGCGCGAGGGCCCGCAGCTTCTGGTCCAGGTCGGGGGCGCGGTAGTCGACCGGCTGCACACCGAGCTGCCTCAGCCGTTCGTGGTGCTGCGGCGCGGCGGTCCCCACGACGGTGGCGCCAGCGAGCTTCGCGAGCTGGACCAGGACGGTCCCGACGCCTCCGTTGGCGCCGCGCACGAGCACGGTGTGGCCGGCCTGCACCCTGGCGTCCCGGTGCAGCATCTGCCAGGCCGTCACCCCGTTGACGATCATCGACTCCGCGTCCGCCGGGTCGATCCCGTCGGGCACGTCGACGAGGTCGGCCGCCTCCAGGACGACGTACGTCGACCAGCCGCCGGTCTTCGTCAGCGCCGCGACCCGGCGCCCGACCAGTGCCTCGTCCACGCCCGGCCCCACCTCGGTGACGGTGCCCACCAGGTCGTAGCCCGGCACGAACGGGAACGCCGGCTGTCCGGGGTAGCGGCCCCGCCGCATGCCCTTCTCGGCGAACGACACCCCGGTCGCCTCGACCCGGACGAGTGCCTGTCCCGACCCCGGCCCGTCGATGCTCTGCTCGCGGACCTGCAGCCCGGACGGCTCGACGACCCCGGGCAGCACGACCTGCGTGGTGGGGATGGCCTGGTTCTCCTGCGTGAGTTCCATGCTGTGCTCCTGTGACTAGTGACTGACTCTTGCTTTAGTTATAACCTATTACTGCTTAGACTGTCTATCACTTTCTCGAGGAGGTCCCGGATGGTGGACGCGAGTGCCGGACCACGAGCGCGCTACCGAGAGCAGGTGCGCGCCGAGGTCCGCGAGCACGCCTGGAGCCAGATCGCCGAGGCGGGGGCGTCCGCGCTGTCCCTCAAGGCGATCGCCCAGCGGATGGGGATGACCGCGCCCGCGCTCTACCGCTACTTCGCGAGCCGGGACGACCTGCTGACGGAGCTGATCCTGTCGGCCTACCTCGACCTCGCAGAGACCGTCGAGGAGGCAGCGGCCCGAAGCGACGACCCCGCAGGGCAGATCCAGGCGTTCGCTCACGCGCTCCGAGGCTGGGCAGTGAGCGCACCGCAGCGCTACCTGCTGCTCTACGGCACGCCGGTGCCGGGCTACGCGGCCCCTCCGGAGGCCACCGACCTCGCCCGGCGCATCGCGGCGCCGGTGCAGTCGGCGTTCGCAGCCGTGCTCCCGAAGCCGGAGCAGCAGGCCCTCGAGCTCACCGTCCGGCTCTGGACCCGGTTGCACGGGGTCCTCGGCCTGGAGCTGGCCGGCCACTTCGACACCATGCCCGTGGACCCGGCCGCCCTCTACGCCCACGAGGTGGAGTCCCTGCTGGAACCTGACCCTGCCTGATCCGCCGAACCCTGCCGACTCGACGAGCTGCTAGAGCGAACGGGCCGACGCGGCCGCCGCCACCAGGCCGGCGAAGAGCCCGGCGTCAGCACGCGTCTCCGGGTGCCACTGCACGGCCACCAGGAACCGGTCGCCCGGAGACTCCATCGCCTCCATCGTGCCGTCCTCGGCGTATGCCGCAGCCGTGAAGCCCGGGTGCTCTCGCACCGCCTGGTGATGATGACAGCCGACGATGCTCCGGTCGCCCACGAGCATCCTCAGGCGGGTGCCCGGACACGTCTCGACCTCCGTGTCGCCGAACACGGGCCCCTCGGGCGAGTGCGACTCGTGACCCACCGCGTCGGGCAGGTGCTGCTCCAGGGTGCCGCCCCCGTGGACGGCCATCACCTGCATGCCGCGGCAGATGCCGAGCACCGGGAGATCCCTGGTGTCGGCTGCGGCGAGGAGCGCGAGCTCCCACGCGTCCCGGTCGGAGCGCCAGGTCACCGTGCGCGCGTGCGGCTGGGCGTCGTACCTGCCGGGATCCACGTCGGCACCGCCTGTGACGACGAGTCCATCCAGCCGGGCGACGGCGTCCGGCGCCGCAGCCGGCTCGACCGCGGGTAGCAGGACCGGGATCCCACCGGCCCGCACGACGGCGTCGGCGTACGTCGTCGGCAGCAGGTCGGCCGGCTGGTCCCACACGCCCCACCGCGCCTGCTCGCGGTAGGTGCTCAGCCCGATCAGCGGTCGCACGTCAGCTCACCCGGCGTGCAGACGCGACGGGTCGGCGTCAGAGGGGGGTGACGTAGGCACCGGAGATCCCCCCGTCGACCAGGAACGCGTTGGCCGTGATGAAGCTGGACTCGTCCGAGGCCAGGAAGACCACGGCGTTGGCGATCTCCACCGGCTCCGCGAAGCGACCCATCGGCACGTGCACCAGCCGCCGCTGGGCGCGGTCCTGGTCCTTGGCGAACAGCTCCTGCAGCATCGGCGTGTTCACCGGCCCCGGGCACAGCGCGTTGACGCGCACTCCCTCGCGCGCGAACTGCACCCCGAGCTCGCGCGACATCGACAGCACCCCGCCCTTGGACGCCGAGTAGGAGATCTGCGACGTCGCCGCACCCATCACTGCGACGAACGAGGCGGTGTTGATGATCGAGCCGCTGCCCTGCTCGAGCATGTAGGGCAGTACGGCCTTGCAGCACAGGAAGACGCTGGTCAGGTTCACCTCTTGCACCCGGCGCCAGGCCTCGAGGTCGGTGTCCAGGATCGAGTCGTCCTCCGGCGGTGAGATGCCCGCGTTGTTGAACGCGACGTCCACCGACCCGTAGGTGTCCTTGGCGGTCGCGAAGAGCGCCTCCACCTGTGCCTTGTCCGTGACGTCGCAGTGCACGAAGAGCCCCGCGATGCCGTCGACGACCTCCTTGCCGCGGACGTCGTCGAGGTCCCCGATGACCACCTGCGCCCCCTCCTCGGCGAAGCGCAGCACCGTCGCCAGACCGATGCCTGAGCATCCCCCGGTGACGACCGCGACCTTGCCGGCGAGCCGTCCAGCCATGTGTTCCTCCGTGCCTCGTGGTTCGCTGCGCCGGCCCTAGTGGGCCAGGAAGACGTTCTTCTCCTCGGTGAACGCGTTCGGCGCGTCCGGTCCGAGCTCCCGGCCGAGGCCGGACTGCTTGTAGCCGCCGAACGGCGTCCAGTAGCGCACGGCCGAGTTCGAGTTCACCGACAGGTTGCCCGCCTGGATCCCCCGCGCCACCCGCAGCGCGCGTCCCACGTCCCTGGTGAAGATCGACCCGGACAGTCCGTAGTCGGTGTCGTTGGCCTTGTCGACGGCGTCCGCCTCGTCGTCGAACGGCAGCACCGCGACCACCGGACCGAAGACCTCCTCCCGCCAGATGCGCTGGTCGGTGGAGCCCGCCAGCACCACGGTCGGCGGCATCCAGAAGCCGGGGCCTTCAGGCGCGGGTCCGGTGAAGGCGACGTCCACCTCGTCGACGTACGCCTGGACGCTGGAGCGCTGGTGCGCGGAGATCAGCGGTCCCATCTCGCTGCTGCGGTCCGACGGGTCGAGCACGGCCATCGCCTTGACGGCCGGCTCGAGCAGGCCGAGGAACTCGTCGTACGCCGTGCGCTCGACCAGGATCCGCGAGCGTGCGCAGCAGTCCTGGCCGGCGTTGTCGAACACGGCGTACGGCGCCGCAGCAGCTGCCGCAGCAAGGTCCGCGTCAGCGAAGATCACGTTCGCGCTCTTGCCTCCCAGCTCGAGCGTGCACCGCTTCACCTGGTCCGCGCAGCCCGCCATGACGTGCTTGCCGACCTCGGTGGAACCGGTGAAGCACACCTTGCGCACCAGGGGATGGGTCACGAACCGCTCACCGACCACCGAGCCCTTGCCGGGGATCACCGTGAGCACGCCCTCGGGCAGGCCCGCCTCGAGAGCCAGCTCCCCGATGCGTACGGCGGTCAGCGGCGTGAGCTCGGCCGGCTTGACGACCACCGTGTTCCCCGCCGCCAGGGCCGGCGCCATCCCCCAGGCCAGGATCGGCATCGGGAAGTTCCAGGGCACGACGATCCCGACCACGCCGAGCGGCTCGTGGAAGGTGATGTCGACGCCGCCGGGCACCGGGATCTGCCGGCCGAACATCCGCTCGGGCGCCGCGGAGTAGTAATTCAGGCAGTCCCGGACGTTGCCGGCCTCCCACGTGGCGTTCCCCCAGGTGTGGCCGGCATTGCGGACCTCGATCTCGGCGAGCTCCTCGACATGGGCGTCGACGACGCTGGCGAAGCGGCGCAGCAAGGTCGCCCGATCGCCGGGCGCGACGTCACGCCAGGCGGGGAACGCGGCGTGTGCCCGCTCGACCAGCCGGTCGGTCTCCTCGACCGACGCCAGCGACACGTCGGTGACCGGCTGCTCGGTCGCCGGGTTGACCACGGTGAACACAGCCACGGCGGTCACATCCTCTCGAAGCTGCGGCGCAGCTCCCAGTCGGTGACCGCGGCGCCGAACGACCGGAGCTCGACGTCGGCCATGTTCGTGTAGTGGTCGACGACCTCGTCGCCCAGCACCGCGCGCGCGACCTCGGAGGTCGTGAAGGCGTCGCGGGCGTCGCGCAGGGTCGTGGGCACCTTGGGCTTGTCGGAGTCGTAGGCGTTGCCGACCTGCTCGGGCTCGAGCTCCAGCTCGTTCTCGATGCCGTGCAGGCCGCCCGCGAGCATTGCTGCGAGGGCGAGGTAGGGGTTCACGTCACCACCGGGCAGTCGGTTCTCCATCCGGGCGGACGCACCATGACCGACGAGCCGGACCGCGCAGGTGCGGTTGTCGAGACCCCAGGCCACCGCGGTCGGCGCGAAGGAGCCGGCGGCGAACCGCTTGTAGGAGTTGACGTTCGGGGCGTACAGCAGCGTGAAGTCGACCATGGTGGCCAGCACGCCGGCGATGAAGTGGTCGTAGAGCGGCGTGCGGGCACCGTCGTCCCAGAACACCGTCTCCCCGTCGCTGCCGCGCAGCGAGAGGTGGATGTGGCAGGAGTTCCCCTCGCGCTCGTTGAACTTCGCCATGAACGTCAGCGACTTGCCGTGCGCCGAGGCGATCTCCTTGGCGACCGTCTTGTAGACGGCGTGGTTGTCGGCGGTCACCAGCGCCTCGTCGTAGAGGAAGCCGATCTCCTGCTGCCCGAGGTTGCACTCACCCTTGGCGCCCTCGACGTTCACGCCCGTTGCGTGCATGGAGTTCCGGATGTCACGCAGCACGGGCTCCACCCGCGCCGTACCCAGGATGGAGTAGTCGATGTTGTACTGGTTGCTGGGCGTGAGCCCCTTGTAGCCGGCGTCCCAGGCACTCTCGTAGGTGTCCTCGAACATGATGAACTCGAGCTCGGTCCCGGCCAGCGCGACGTAGCCGGCGTCGGCAGCCCGCTTCAGCTGGTGCTTGAGGATCGTCCGCGGCGAGGGCTCGACCGGGGCGTGGTCGGAGGCGACCAGGTCGCACTGGATCATCGCCGTGGCCGGCAGGTGCGGCAGCAGCCGGATGGTGTCGTAGTCGAGGACGAACTCCATGTCCCCGTAGCCCTTCTCCCACGACGTCATCGCGTAGCCGTCGACCGTGTTCATGTCCACGTCGACACCGAGCAGGTAGTTGCACCCCTCGACGCCGTTGTCCAGCACGAAGTCGATGAAGTACGACGCGTGCAGGCGCTTGCCCTGCAGCCGGCCCTGCATGTCGGTGAACGCGATGACGACCGTGTCCACCTCACCCGTGCCGATCAGCGTCTGCAGGCGCTCGAGGTCCAGCAGCCGGGGGTTGCGCTGAGGCAGTGAAGGCAGGGGCATGGACTCTCCAGTCGATGAGGGGTGGGTGAGGCGGGGTCAGCTCAGCAGCCCGCGGAGCAGGGCGGCGGTGTCGTCGCAGTGGCTCTCCATGACCCGGCGGGCCCGGGTCGCCTCACCGCGCAGGACGGCGTTCAGGATCAGCCGGTGCTGCTTGTCGGAGTGGTCGATGTTGACCTCCAGCACCGGGATGGCGTTGAGCATGTCGTGCAGGTCCGAGTGGACCGCGGTCACCGCGCGCACGGTCAGCGGCGACTCGGTGACCGCCGCCACCGCGAGGTGGAAGCGAGCGTCGGCCTGCCGGTGCTCGGCCGGGTCACGGGCAGCGGCGACCTCCTCGTGCGCTCCCACCAGGAGGTCCCGCTGTCCCGCGGACAGGGCACGCGAGGCTGCCAGGTGCGCCGCCCCGGGCTCGACCACGCGCCGGAACACCAGGGTGTCGCGCAGGTGCTCGCTGCGGGGCACCAGGGCTCGAGCGCCGCGCGACGACGGCTTGCGGGGCCGGTAGCCCACCACCGTGCCGCCGCCGCGCCCGCGGGTCGTGTTCACGAAGTCAGCGGCGCGCAGTGCCGCGATCGCCTCGCGCAGGGTGGCGCGGGAGACGCCGAGCCGTTCCGCCAGCTCACGCTCCGGCGGCAGGACGGTGCCGCGCGGGTAGACGCCCAGCCGGATGGCCGTCGCCAGCTGCTCCACGCACCCCTCGAAGGCGTGGTGCCCGCGCACGGCGCGCAGGACCGTCTCACTGAGCTCCCGACCGACTTCCAGGTGCGGCTCGAGACTGGGAGAGGCGGACACGGGGCCAGTCTCGTGACTGGACGACCGGCCGTCAATGGTTCGACTTCAAACCTTTAGACCAGCACCCGGTCGTCTTGACGGACCTCACGCGCTCCCCGCAGACTCGCGCTCACCCTGGGACACCACGACCGCGGAAGGCGGCCCCATGGCCACGCCCGAGCACGACCACGGCGACCAGCAGGACGAGGACTACCACTCGCAGCGCTCCCTGAAGAAGGGCGCCGCCGGGTGGGTGCTCCTCGCCGGGCTGGGCGTCAGCTATGTGATCTCCGGGGACTTCGCCGGCTGGAACTTCGGGCTCGACGAGGGCGGCTGGGGCGGCCTGATGATCGCCGCCCTGCTGATGGGCGTGATGTACACCTGCATGGTCTTCGGCCTGGCGGAGATGTCCTCCGCGCTGCCCGTCGCGGGAGCCGGCTACGGCTTCGCACGTCGAGCGCTCGGCACGCTGGGCGGCTTCGCCACCGGGATGGCCGTCCTGATCGAGTACGCCGTGGCGCCCGCGGCGATCGCCGTGTTCATCGGCGGCTACGTCGAGGCGCTGGGGCTGTTCGGCCTCACCAACGGCTGGCCGGTCTACCTGGCGGCGTACGTCATCTTCGTCGGCGTCCACCTCTACGGCGTCGGCGAGGCGCTGAAGCTGATGTTCGGGATCACGGCCGTCGCCCTGGTCGCCCTGCTCGCCGCCGTGGTCGGGCTGGCCCCGAAGTTCTCGGGCGGCAACCTGTTCGACATCACCCCGGACGGCTCGGCGATGTCGAGCAGCTTCCTGCCCTTCGGCATCTCCGGGGTCGTCGCTGCGCTGGTCTACGGCATCTGGTTCTTCCTCGCCGTCGAAGGGGTGCCTCTGGCAGCCGAGGAGACGGCGGACCCCGGCCGCGACATGCCCCGCGGCATCATCGTCGCGGTGTCCGTGCTGCTCGTCACCGCCACCCTGATGCTGCTCCTGGTGCCCGGGTCGGCCGGCGCCCAGGCGGTCCGCGCCTCCGACAACCCCCTGCCCGAGGCGATCCGCGCCGTCTACGGCAAGGACTCCCTGCTCGCCGAGGTCGTGAACTATGCCGGGCTGGCCGGACTGGTCGCCAGCTTCTTCTCCATCATCTACGCCTACTCCCGTCAGCTGTTCGCGCTCTCTCGCGCCGGCTACCTGCCGCGGGTGCTGTCCCTGACCAGCGGCCGGAGCACGCCGTACGTCGCCCTGATCGTGCCGGGGACCATTGGCTTCCTGCTGGCCGCCCTGACCAAGGACGGGGCGCTGCTGATCAACATCGCCGTGTTCGGCGCGACGGTGTCCTACGTGCTGCTCAACCTCAGCCACATCATGCTGCGCCGCCGCGAGCCCGACCTCGAGCGCGCGTATCGCACACCGGGTGGCGTCGCGACCACCGGCCTGGCCCTGGTGCTGAGCCTCGTGGCAGTCGTCGCCACGTTCTTCGTCGACATCCGGGCGGCCGGGATCACGGCGGCGGTGTTCGCCGCGGCGCTCGCGTACTTCTGGTTCTACAGCCGGCACCACCTCGTGGGCTCGGCGCCCGAGGAGGAGTTCGACCAGATCAGCGACGCGGAGTCCGATCTGCAGTGAACGATCTGCAGTGAACGATCTGCAGTGAACGAGATGTCGTGAATGGGGCCGGTATCGAGGTACACCCACGGCTACTCGTCATTGGTTTGACTTCAAACCTTTATCTGCCACGTCTAGACGGTCGCTTCTCCGCAACGCTACTTTGAGCCGGACCTCGTCCCTGCATCGGAGATGACATGACCGACTCGACCGAACTGTCCGAGGACGACAAGCTCCTGGCGAAGCTGGGCTACAGCCAGGAGCTGAACCGCTCCTGGTCCGGCTTCTCCAACTTCGCCATCTCGTTCTCCATCATCTCGATCCTGGCGGGCTGCTTCACGACCTTCGGTCAGGCCTGGAACAACGGCGGACCGGTGGCGATCTCCTGGGGCTGGCCGGTCATCTCGCTGTTCATCTTGATCATCGGCTTCACGATGTCCGAGCTGGTGTCGGCCTACCCGACCTCGGGCGGCATCTACTGGTGGGCCTCCAAGCTCGGCGGTCCTGCCGCGGGGTTCTTCACCGGGTGGCTCAACCTGATCGGGCTGCTGGCGGTGACCGCGTCGGTGGCCTACGGCGCCGCGACCTTCTTCGACCTCACGCTCAGCACCATCAGCAGCGGCTGGGCCGACGGCTACTCCCTCACCCGGGTGTTCGCCATCTTCGTGGTGATCCTGATCCTTGCCTCGCTCGCCAACATCTTCAGCGGGCACCTGCTGGCGGTCATCAACAACATCTCGGTGTGGTGGCACGTCTTCGGAGCCGCCGTCGTGATCCTGGTGCTCATCATCGTGCCCAAGACCCACCAGAGCGCCAACTTCGTGTTCACCGAGCGCATCAACAACTCGGGATACAGCAACGGCTTCTACTGGTTCCTGGTGCTGCCCCTCGGGTTCCTCCTCACCCAGTACACGATCACGGGCTTCGACGCCTCCGCACACCTGTCGGAGGAGACCCAGGGTGCTGCGGACGGGGCGGCCAAGGGCATCTGGCGCTCGATCTTCTACTCGGCGGTCGGCGGCTACGTGCTGCTGCTGGCGTTCGTCTTCGCGGTGCAGGACCCCAACGCCATCACCAAGGGGGGTGGCGCGGTCGACCTGATCTTCGGCCAGTCCCTGCCCGACGGCTGGCACTTCCTGGTGCTGCTGATCTCGACCGCGGGCCAGCTGTTCTGCACGACCGCGTGCCTGACGAGCGCCTCCCGGATGACCTTCGCGTTCAGCCGGGACCGGGCCATCCCCGGCTCGGGCTGGCTGTCCAAGGTGAACAAGACGACGAAGATCCCGGCGAACGCGGTCATCTTCGTGGCGGTCATCGGCGCGATCATCACCCTGCCCGCCCTCATCGAGGTGGACATCAACGGCGCCCCGGTCCCGATCGCGTTCTACGCGGTCACGTCCGTGGCGGTGATCGGGCTGTACCTCGCCTTCGCCATCCCGATCTTCCTGCGCTGGCGGCTCGGTGACGAGTTCGAGGTCGGCAGCTGGACGCTCGGGCAGAAGTACAAGTGGATGAACCTGCTCGCGGTCGCCGAGATCGCCTTCATCTGCATCTACTTCATCATGCCGTTCAGCCCGGCTGCGGTGCCGTGGAACGACGAGTTCTCGCTCAAGTCCGTCAACTACGCGCCCGTGCTCACCATCGGCACGCTGCTCGTGCTGGCCATCTGGTGGCAGGTCTCCGCGAAGCACTGGTTCACCGGACCCAAGCACACCATCGACACCGATGTCATCGAGGCGTTCGAAGACTGAGGTGGGTCACGACCTGACGGGTGACGTCGAGCTCCGGACGCTGCTGGACCGCATCCCGGTCCTGGCGGGCCGGGAGCGGTCCGTCGTCGAGCTGCACGGCGGCCTGACCAACCAGAACCTCCGGGTCACCACGACCGACGGCGACTACGTCGTACGACGCTTCCGTGGCGACTCCGAGCTGCTCGGCATCGACCGGGACGCCGAGCACGCCAACTCGGTCGCCGCAGCGCAGGCGGGCGTCGGCGCACCGGTCGTCGACTACCTGCCGGAGCTGGGGGTGCTGGTGATCGGGTTCCTGGGCGGACGCACCTACGACAACGCCACGTTCGCCGAGCCGGGCGTGCCGGCGCGTGCCGGCGAGGCGATCCGCCGGCTGCACGAGGGTCCGCGGTTCGTCGGCGACTTCGACATGGTCGACCGGCAGCAGCGCTACCTGAGCACCGTGCGCGAGCGGGGCTACCCCCTGCACGAGGAGTACGTCGACCTGGACGAGCAGTTCCACCAGGTGGGGAGGGCGCTGGCCGTGCGTGCGGAGCCGACGGTGCCCTGCAACAACGACCTGCTGGCCGGCAACTTCGTCGACGACGGTGACCGGCTGTGGCTGATCGACTACGAGTACTCCGGCAACAACGACGCCTGCTTCGAGCTCGGGAACACCTGCACGGAGTGCGACCTCGACGACGACCAGGTCGACGAGCTGGTCACCGCCTACTTCGGTGCAGGGAGTCCCGGCAAGCTGGCCCGGGTGCGCCTGCAGGCACTGGTCTCCGCCTACGGCTGGTCCCTGTGGGGCGCGATCCAGTCCGCTGCCAGCAGCCTGGACTTCGACTTCGACACGTGGGGACGCGAGCGCTTCGAGAAGGCGGCGCTCGGGCTGACCGGCGACGGGCTGCAGACGCTGCTGGAGCACGCGACCCGTGGCGACTGAGCCGTCGGGCGGACCGTCGGCCGGGCTGCCGGCCGGGCTGCCGACCCGCGCCCGCGTCGTGGTGATAGGCGGAGGGGTGATCGGCACCAGCACCGCCTACCACCTGACCGCCCTGGGCTGGACAGACGTGGTGCTGCTCGAGCAGGGCACCCTGTCGTGCGGCACCACCTGGCACGCGGCCGGTCTGGTCGGCCAGCTGCGCGCCTCGGAGAGCGGCACCCGGCTCGTGCAGCGCAGCGGCGAGCTCTACGCCCGGCTCGAGGAGGAGACCGGGCTGTCCGCGGGCTACCAGCAGTGCGGCGGCGTGATCGTGGCCCGCACGCCCGAGCGGATGACCCAGCTGCGACGCACGGCGGCGACCGCCGAGGCGTTCGGCCTGGAGTGCTCGATGATGACGCCGGCCGAGGCGCTCGAGCGGTGGCCGGTGATGCAGGTCGAGGACCTGCTCGGGGCGATCTGGCTGCCAGGCGACGGCACCGCGAACCCGACCGACCTCACCATGGCACTCGCGAAGGGCGCCCGGATGCGCGGGGCCCGCGTCCTCGAGCACACCCGCGTGGTCGACGTGCTCACCGCCGACGGGGCCGTGACCGGCGTACGCACCGACCGGGGCGACATCGAGGCCGAGGTGGTGGTGAACTGCGCGGGCCAGTGGGCCGCGCAGGTGGGGCGGGTGGCCGGGGTCAGCGTGCCGCTGCACTCGTGCGAGCACTTCTACGTCGTCACCGACCAGATCGAGGGCGTGCGCGAGCTGCGAGGGAGCCTGCCGATCCTGCGCGACCCGGACGGCTGGACCTACTTCAAGGAGGAGGTCGGCGGGCTCGTCGTCGGCGGCTTCGAGCCGCAGGCCAAGCCGTGGGTCGGCCCGCACGACATCCCGCACCCGTTCGAGTTCTCGTTGCTGGACGAGGACTGGGAGCACTTCGAGGTGCTGATGGACAGCGCCCTGCTGCGGATACCAGTGCTCCAGGACACCGGCATCCGCACGTTCTACAACGGTCCGGAGAGCTTCACCCCAGACAACCAGTTCCTGCTGGGCGAGGCCCCGGAGGTGCGCGGCTTCTTCGTCGGCGCCGGCTTCAACTCCGTCGGCATCGCGTCCGCCGGCGGCGCCGGGCAGGCACTGGCCGAGTGGGTCGTCGAAGGCGAGCCGACCGGCGACCTGGCCGCCGTGGACATCCGCCGCTTCGCGCCGTTCCACGCAGGGGAGCGGTGGCTGCGGGAGCGGGTGGTGGAGATCCTCGGGCTGCACTACGACGTGCCGTGGCCGAACCGCGAGCTGGACAGCGCCCGTCCGCTCCGGGTCTCACCGATGCACGAGCGGCTGGCGCAGCGCAACGCCTGCTTCGGGTCCCGGATGGGCTGGGAGCGGCCGCTGTTCTTCGCCCCCACCAGCAGCGATGCGCGGCTCGACTACTCCTGGGACAAGCCGTCGTGGCTCCCGTGGTCGGCGGCGGAGCAGCGCGCGACCCGCTCGGCGGTGGCCGTGTTCGACCAGACGTCGTTCTCGAAGTACCTCGTCACCGGCCGCGACGCCGAGGCGAGCCTGCAGTGGCTGTGCACCAACGACGTCTCCGGGCCGGTCGGCACGGTCACCTACACCGCCCTGCTGAACGCGCACGGCACCTACGAGTCCGACCTCACGGTCACCCGGCTCACCGACGACGAGTTCCTGCTGGTCAGCAGCTCGGCCACCACGGTGCGCGACCTGGACTGGCTGCGGCGCCACGTGCCGGCCGCGCACGACACCCGGGTGGTGGACGTGACGTCGTCGTACGCCGTGCTCGGGGTGATGGGCCCGGCCTCCCGCGAGCTGCTGACGGCGATGACCGACGAGTCCTTGGCGGACTTCGCGTTCGGCACCTCGCGCGAGGTCCGCATCGGCTACGCCACGGTCCGCGCCAGCCGGATCACCTACGTCGGCGAGCTGGGCTGGGAGCTCTACGTCCCCACCGAGACGGCCGCCGGGGTGTACGACGAGCTGGTGCGGGCCGGCGCCTCGCTGGGTGTCGTGGACGCGGGCTACTACGCGATCGAGTCGATGCGGCTGGAGAAGGGCTACCGGGCCTTCGGCCGCGAGCTCACCGGGGACCACACGCCCGTCGAGGCCGGGCTGCTGTTCGCCTGCAAGCTCGGGTCCGGCATCGACTTCCTGGGGCGTACGGCGCTGGAGGCCGCCCGGGCCACCGGGCCGAGACGACGGCTGGTGTCCTTCACGGTCGGCGACGCCGAGCCGATGCTGTGGGGCGGTGAGCTGGTGCTGCGCGACGGGGCCGCCGTCGGCCAGGTCACCAGCGCCGCGTGGGGCGAGGCCCTCGGGGCGTGCGTCGGGCTCGCCTACGTCGCGGACCCGGCCGGCGTGACCTCGACGGACTGGGTCCGCGCCGGCAGCTACGCCGTGAACGTCGGGGGCTCGGTGCACCCGGTCACGGTCGGTCTGCGGGCGCCGTACGACCCGGAGAGCCGGCGGGTGCGCGCCTGACCCGGGCTCTCAGTCCGGCCTGCTCGTCCGTGGGTGCCATCGTCGGTCCTCTCTCGCGGCGCAACATCGGTCGCAGCACTTCTACCCGCTCCACCGCGGCGCATGGGCGGGGGTGCTGGTGGCTAGGGTGTCGGGGTGGCCGACCTGCGACCCCTGCGTGACACCGACGTGTCCGACGTGCTGGCGCTCAACGAGGCGAACGTGTCGAAGCTGGCCAGCATGGACGAGGCCCGGCTGCACGAGCTGCGCGACATGGCCGACCGCTTCGACGTCCTCGACGTGGACGGCGCCTTCGGCGGGTTCGTGATCACCTTCGCGCAGGGTGCGCCGTACGACTCGGAGAACTACCGCTGGTTCAGCGCCCGGCACCGGAGGTTCTACTACCTCGACCGGATCGCGCTGCACGAGAGGTTCCGGCGCCGCGGGCTCGGCACCTTCGTCTACGACGAGATCGAGCGGGTCGCGGCGCCGTACGGCCGGCTCGCGCTCGAGGTCAACCTGGTGCCCCGCAACGACGCCTCGCTGGCCTTCCACGAGGGTCGGGGGTACGTCGAGGTGGGTCGGCTCGGCGACGAGGACCACCTGGTCTCGATGATGGAGAAGACCCTGTGACGACGGCGTCGGAGCAGCAGGTCGCGACCCGGGCCGCCGAGGCGCTATGGGCCGGGGACGCCGCGAGCCGGGCGCTGGGCATGAAGGTCACCGAAGTCGCGCCGGGCCGGGCGACGGTGCGGATGACGGTGCGCGAGGACATGGTCAACGGCCACGCCATCGGGCACGGCGGCCTGACCTTCACCGTGGCCGACACGGCGTTCGCGTTCGCCTGCAACTCCTACAACCGCAGCACGGTCGCCGCACGCTGCGAGATCTCGTTCCTGGCGCCCACCCGTCTCGGGGACGTCCTGGTCGCCACGGCGGTCGAGCGCAGCCGCGAGGGCCGGGACGGGGTCTACGACGTCTCGGTGCGGGTCGGGGAGACGGTGGTCGCCGAGCTGGTCGGGCACAGCCGGGAGATCCGGGGCGTGCTGTTCGAGGAGGGGTCGTGAGCCTCCCTCCGTTCGAGATGCCCGGTCTCACGATCGAGCAGCTGCGCGAGCGCCAGCTCCAGCTGCTGCGCGAGACCCTCGCCCGCGTCTACGAGCGCGTGCCGCACTACCGCCGCGCGTTCGACGACGCCGGTGTCCGTCCGACCGACCTGGAGTCGCTCGGGGACCTCGCGAGGTTCCCGTTCACCACGAAGGAGGACCTCCGCGCCGGCTACCCGTTCGGGATGTTCGCCGTGCCCCGGGAGGAGGTCTCCCGCGTCCATGCCTCGTCCGGCACCACGGGCCGACCCACCGTCGTGGGCTCCACCCGCGCCGACCTGGACACCTGGGCGGACCTGATGGCCCGCTCCATCTACGCCGCCGACGGCCGACCCGGTGACATCGTGCACGTCGCCTACGGCTACGGCCTGTTCACCGGCGGGCTGGGGGCGCACTACGGCGCCGAGCGGCTCGGGTGCACGGTGGTGCCGGTGTCCGGTGGGATGACGCCGCGGCAGGTGCAGCTGATCCTCGACTTCGAGCCGCGGGTGATCATGGTGACCCCGTCGTACTTCCTCGCCATCCTGGACGAGATGGAGAGCCAGGGCGTGGACCCGCGGTCCACCTCGCTGGAGATCGGCATCTTCGGGGCCGAGCCGTGGACCG
>CAXSHL010000039.1:31845-37696 GCA_964237315.1 uncultured Nocardioidaceae bacterium | reverse complement strand
GCGCTGTGCCAGCGGTCGATGGGCACCGGCAAGGCCCTGACCCCGCTGCTGTCGCGGCACTACGGCGTGCACGCCTATGACCGGCGCGGTCGGGGCCAGAGCGGGCCGGGCGCCTCGACGTACGCGGTGGAGCGCGAGGTCGAGGACCTCGCCGCGGTGCTCGAGGCGGCCGGCCCCGACGCGTTCGTGGTCGGCGCCTCGTCCGGCGCCGTGCTGGTCCTGGAAGCTGCGCGCGCCGGGGTGCCGATGCGCAAGCTCGCCCTCTACGAGAGCCCCTTCATCGTGGACGACACGCACGCGCCCAACGACCCGCTGCTGGGTCAGCGCGCACGGGAGCTCGTCGACGCCGGCCGACGAGGGGACGCCGTCGCGCTGTTCCTGCGCACCGTCGGCGTTCCTGCCGTCGGTCTCGCGGTGATGCGTGTGCTGCCCGTGTGGAGGAAGTTGACCGCAGTCGCGCACACACTGCCCTACGACCTCCAGATCGTGCTGCCGCACCAACAGGGCCGGCCACTACCCACCGGCTACTACGCCGACGTGACGGCGCCGACCCTCGTCATCGCTGGCGGCAAGAGCCCGACCTACATGAAGAACGCACAGACGGCTCTCACCGCGCAGCTCCCGCACGCCACGATGGTCGAACTGCCCGGCCAGACCCACATCGTCCGAGGCAAGGCGACAGCCCCAGTGCTACTGGAGTTCTTCGCGTCCTGACGTCACTGACGGCGGATTGGACGCATCATCGGCGGGCTTGTCGTCAGGCGAGCGTGGCGACGTCGATGACGAATCGGTAACGGACGTCGGAGGCCAGCACGCGTTCGTAGGCCTCGTTGACCTGGTCGGCGGAGATGACCTCGACCTCGGCGCCGATGCGGTTCTCGGCGCAGAAGTCGAGCATCTCCTGGGTCTGCGCGATTCCACCGATCATCGATCCGGCGAAGGACCGGCGACCGCCGATGAGGGACATGGCGTTGACGGGGAGCGGCTCGGGCGGTGCTCCCACGTTGACCAGGGTGCCGTTGACCGCGAGCAGGCCGAGGTAGGCGTTGACGTCGATACTGGCGCTGACGGTGTTGATGATCAGGTCGAAACTGCCAGCGAGTGCCTGGAAGGTGTCGGGGTCCGAGGTGGCGTGGTAGTGGTCCGCGCCGAGCCGGAGCCCGTCCTCCTGCTTCTTCAGCGACTGCGACAGGACGGTGACCTCGGCGCCCAGCGCGTGGGCGATCTTGACGCCCATGTGGCCCAGTCCTCCGAGTCCCACGATCGCGACCCTTCTGCCCGGCCCGGCTCCCCAGTGCCGCAGCGGGGAGTACGTCGTGATGCCGGCGCACAGCAGCGGAGCGACCGCCGCGGGCTCGAGACCCTCGGGCACCGAGAGCACGAAGTCGGCGTCGACGACCACGTGGGTGGAGTAGCCACCTTGGGTGGTGGTGCCGTCGCGGTCTGTGGCGGCGTAGGTCCCGACCATGCCGTTGAGGCAGTACTGCTCATCGCCGTTGGCACAGTTGGCGCACTCGCCGCACGAGTTGACCATGCAGCCGACCCCGACTCGGTCACCGACCTGGTGGCGGGTCACGCCGGTGCCGGTCTCGGTGACGACGCCGACTATCTCGTGGCCTGGCACGACCGGGAACGGCTGCGGTCCCCAGTCACCCCTGACGGTGTGGATGTCGGAGTGGCAGATGCCGGCGTACTCGATCTCGATGAGGACGTCGTTCGGCCCGACCTCGCGACGCTCGATGGTGGTCAGGGCCAGCGGGGCGCCGGCGGAGGGAGCAGCGTAGGCATTCACGCGCATGAGGGTGGTTCTCCTTGGTGTACTTGAAGATGTGGACGGTTCGGGGTGCGGGCGCACGCCGTCTGCGGCCGACACGAGTCGGTCGTACGGCGTCGACTGCTAGTGCTTCGGTGTTCCCTTCAGTGCATCGGCCAGCGTCCTGGCCTTGGCAGAGATCTCCTCTGCCAAGGCAGTGTCACCGGAGCCGACCGCCTTCCAGTAGGCGATCTTGAGCAGGACGTACTGCTGGCGCAGGGCGACGTGCTCGGCCTCGAGCGCCAGCCGGCGCTCCTGGGCAGCGAGGAGCTCGACCTGGTCTGCGGCGGCTGACGGACCGAGGACGCCGTTGGCGACATACTGGCGCATGTCGTTCACCGACATCCCGGTCGCGGCGAGGCACGCTATCCACATCAGCTGGTCGAGGTCGTCCTCGTCGTAGACACGGTGCTTGCTGCTCGCCCCGCGGCTGATCGGCCTGATCACGCCGATCGACTCGTAGTAGCGCAGGGTGCTGGCCGGCAGCCCGGTCAGCGCGGCTGCTTCCTTGATCGTGTAGCTGTCTCCGGTCGTTGTCGTGCTCACTTCTACGACCCTAGGAACTTCAAGTACTTGAAGTCAAAGGTCACCTGCGTCACAGGATCGGAGTGAGGTCACAGCATCTGCGAGCGGTCCGCCTGGGGGTCGGGACCGATGTCGAGGCCGATGTCGAGGACGGGTGCCGAGTGGGTGATCGCGCCGACGGCGATCAGGTCCACCCCGGTCTCCGCCACGGCGCGGGCGTCGTCGAGCCGCAGCCCTCCACTTGCCTCCAGCACGGTGCCCGGTGCGACGGCGCGTGCGCGTTGGACGGCGGCGGCCAGGGTGGCGAGGTCGAAGTTGTCGAGCAGCACCTGCTCAGCGCCGTGGGTGAGGGCTTCGTCGAGCTGCTGCAGGGAGTCGACCTCGACCTGCACCGGCACGCTGCCGCGGGGATGGGCGGCGTAGGCCGCGTCCAGGGCTGCGCCGACGCCTCCGGCGGCCGCGACGTGGTTGTCCTTGATGAGGATGGCGTCGAAGAGGCCGGACCGGTGGTTGGTCCCGCCGGCGCAGCGCACAGCGTGCTTCTCCAGCGAGCGCAGCAGCGGCATCGTCTTGCGCGTGTCGCGAACTCGGGCCCCGGTGCCGGCGAGGGCGTCGACCCACGCCCGCGTGGCGGTCGCGATGCCGCTGAGATGGCCGAGGAGGTTCAGCGAGGTCCGCTCCAGCGCCAGCACGGCGCGAGCCGGTGCGTCCAGGGTGGCGAGCTGCTGGCCCGGTTGCACCTGGTCGCCGTCATCGACCAGCAACGTCAGGGAGGCATCGGCGCCGACGACGACGTCGACGACCGCGGCGAGCACGGGCATGCCGCAGACCACCCCCGCGGTGCGCGAGACGAATGCGACGGCGAGCCGCGTCTCGGCGGGAACGGTGGCGTTCGAGGTGAGGTCGCCGACGTCGGAGAGGTCCTCGGCCAGGGCGGCCCGGACCAGCGCGACCACGTCCTCGGGGTGGAGCCCCGCCTTCCGCAACGCCTCGCGGGTCGGCTCAGTGAGCGTCGAGGCGCCGAACGTCGTCGTGCTCACGCGGCACTTCCAGCCGGGACGAGGTCGGCTCCCCCGAGGGGCGCGCCGGCGGTGGGGACACCGTTCGCGTCGCATCGCACCAAGGTCCGACCGACGGCTGCGCCGGTCCGTGGACCGGTCCACGGGGGCGTGTCGGACCGCAGGTGGCATCCCAGGCTGTGGGTGCGGCACGCGGCTGCGGCGATGACGGCAGAGGCGACCAGCCACACCGGGTCCCGGCCCGTCATCGACCGCAGGCTCGAGCTCGCGACGTCGAGGCCGCTGCCGTCGCGGACGATGCCGGCGTGGCGGTCCAGCAGCGCCCGGGCACGTGCCGCGACCGTGGGGTCGTCGACGAGACTGGTGTCGGCGGTCGGCAGCTGCGGCCCGGTGGCTGGTCCGGGCAGCTGGAGGGTGAGCCCGGCGGCCACCCGGGCGCCGTACACGAGCCCCTCGAGCAGGCTGTTGGACGCCAGCCGGTTGGCGCCGTGAACGCCAGTGGCGGCCACCTCGCCGACCGCGTAGAGGCCCGCGACGTCGGTGGCGCCCCAGGCATCGGTCGCGATCCCGCCGCACAGGAAGTGTTGGGCGGGACGCACCGGCACCAGGTCGCGGGCAGGGTCGACACCGATGTCGTCGCACGCGGCGGTGACGGTCGGGAACCGGCGGCGTACGTCGTCCACGCCGCGCGCGTCCAGCCACACGTGGTCGGTGCCCTGGTCGCGGATCGCCCGGTCGACAGCAGCGGCCACCACGTCACGCGGCGCCAGGTCGCCCAGCGGGTGCACTCCTCCCATCAACGGCTGGCCGGATCGGTCACGTAGCACCGCACCTTCGCCACGCAGCGCCTCGGACACCAGCGGCAGGCGGCGATGCCCGTCCCCGACGGCCAGCGCCGTGGGGTGGAACTGCACGAACTCCATGTCGCGAAGGGTTCCGCCGGCCAGCAGCGCCAGAGCCAGGCCCTCGCCACGCACGCCGACCGGGTTGGTGCTGGCCCCGTAGGCGTGCCCGATCCCGCCGGTGGCCAGCACGACCGCCCTGGCGCGCACGCGCACCGCTCCTGCCGGTCCGGTCGCCAGCAGCCCCGTGACCGCGGGGCCGCCGGGTGCCTGGACCCGGGTCAGCGCGGTGACCCGCGTGTCCCGCAGCCTGTGCACCCCGGCCTGCTCGGCCTGAGCGTGCAGCGCCCGCCACACCTCGGCGCCGGTCGCGTCGCCGCCCGCGTGGACGACTCGGCGGCGGCGGTGCCCGCCCTCGAGGGATCGCGACAGTGCGCCTTGGTCGTCGCGGTCCAGGCGCGCCCCGCCCGCGACCAGGTCGGCGACCCGCAACGGCCCCTCCTCGACGAGCCGGTCCAACGCCCGAGGGTCGCAGAGCCCACCACCTGCGTCCTGGGTGTCGCGGGCGTGCTTGACGGGGTCCTCACTGTCGAGTGCGACCGCGATGCCGCCCTGGGCCCAGCGGGTCGAGCCGTCGCCGTCCTCGACCACGAGGACTCGGCGGGTCCGCACCAGGCCGAGCGCCGTCGACATCCCGGCCACGCCGCTGCCGACGACCACCACGTCGACGTCGTAGACCCGTTCACCGGTCGACGAGGGGCCGAGGCGCGGCGTGCCAGTCGCGCTCACTCGCCGGCCCCCGGCTCCCCGAGGGCCACCATGGCCTCCACGGCCCGCCGGGCCCGGGCGGCCACCTCCGGCGGAACCCGGACCTCGTCGCGCCCCTCACGCAGGCAGCGCAGCAGCAGCTGCGGGGTGTTCATCTTCATGTAGCGGCACGAGGCGGATGGGTTCATGGCGAGGAACTCGGTGGTGGCGTTGACCTTGCGCAGCTGGTGGAGCATGCCGACCTCGGTGGCCACCAGAACCGTCGAGGCCCTGGTCGCGCGGGCCGCGGTGAGCATCCCGCCGGTGGACAGGATCTGGGTCCGTCCGGCGGGCAGGTCGCCCTCTCCGGCCAGCCACAGGGCCGACGTGGCGCAGCCGCACTCCGGATGCACCAGCAGCTCGGCGTCGGGGTGCTCGGCGACCTGGCGTCGTACGTCTGCGGGACTGATGCCGGCGTGGACGTGACACTCCCCGAGCCACACCGAGATGTTGTCCCGGCCGGTCTGCCGGCGCACGTGGGCGCCGAGGAACTGGTCGGGCAGGAACAGCACGGGCACGTCCGCCGGGACCGACTCGACGACCTGCACCGCGTTGGAGGAGGTGCAGCAGACGTCGGCCTCCGCCTTCACCTCGGCGCTGGTGTTGACGTAGGCGACGACGACGGCGCCCGGGTGCTCGGCCTTCCAGGAACGGACCGCCTGCGCGTCGACGGTGTCGGCCAGGGAGCAGCCCGCCTCAGCCGTCGGGATCAGGACCGTCTTCTCGGGGCTCAGGATCTTCGCGGTCTCGGCCATGAAGTGCACCCCGCAGAACACGATGGTCGAGGCGTCCGTCGTGGCGGCGATCCGGGAGAGGGCCAGCGAGCCGCCGACGTGGTCCGCGAC
>CAXSHL010000039.1:0-31835 GCA_964237315.1 uncultured Nocardioidaceae bacterium | reverse complement strand
CGCGCTCCCGCGCCAGCCGGCGCACCTCCTCCTGCCAGCTTTCCCCAGCATCCTGCGTCGGCGGGCGACGCCTCGATGCGGTCAGACTCATCGCGACCTCGTTTTCGTCTCACAGTCGATAACTGATGTCGCGACGCTACCATGCTTCGCGTGACCCCCGCGACTGTCCCGTACCCCAGCTATCCGCACGAGGTCCTTGCCGTCGTCCTCTCGGTGCGCGAGGACACCCTGCAGGTGCTGCTCTGGCGTCGGGAGCAGCAGCCGTCCGCCGGCGCTTGGGCGCTGCCCGGCGGCGGTGTGCAGCCCGACCAGCGCCTCCGCGAGGCAGTCAGCGACCACCTCTCCGCCAAGGTGGACGTGCGCGAGATCGCCTGGCTCGAACAGGTCGCGACCCACAGTCGCGTGGACCGCGACCCACGCGGTCGGGTGCTCGCCACCGGCTACCTGGCTCTGGTGCCACCCGATGTCGAGCCGGCCCTGCCGGCTGACACCGCCTGGTTCCCTGCGTCACAGCTGCCGCCGACCGCCTTCGACCACCGCTTCTTCGTCGACGCCGCCGTCGACCGGCTCCGCGCGAAGCTCAGCTACACCAACATCGGCTTCGCCCTCGCGCCCCGGGAGTTCACCATCCAGCAACTGCGGGAGGTGGTCAGCGCGGCGCTCGGGTATGACGTCGGGGCGACCAACCTCCACCGCGTGATGAGCCGTCGCGCCATGATCGAACCCACCGGGGCCCGCAGTGCACCCGGCCAGTCCGGAGGACGCCCTGCAGCGCTCTACCGCTTCCGGGAACGCACCCTCCAGGTCACCGACCCGTTCGCCGTACTACGACCACCGCGCCCGGCCAGACACCGGTCATAGCCGGCCGCCCACAGCTCGAGACCCGACGCGCAGCACACTCGAGAACAGCGGCTCGCCGCCTACGACCAGCCGGGCCCGAGTTGGTACGTCGCCAGCAGCACGCCGGACCCGGTAGACGTCGCATCCACCAAGTCCAGTGAGTGGGCCTGATCATCCGGACCGAACAGGCGGTGTCCCGAACCGAGAACGAGCGGGTGGATCATGAGGAACAACTCGTCGACCAAGCCGCGAGCAAGCAGCGACCGGACAAGGTGGCCGCTCCCCATGACGACGAGGTTGCCGCCGGGTCGGCGGCGCAGCTCGGCCACCGCGGCTGGGACGTCACCGGTCAGGAGTGCGGAGTTCGGCCATGGCAACGCAGCGTCCGGGTCGGAGGAGGCGACGTACTTTCGTCGGTTGTTCAGGCCTTCCTTGAACGGCCCGCCGGCCTGGTTCCAGTGGGTCAGCATGTCGTCGTAGCTGCGGTGCCCGAACAGCCAGAAGAAGTCCTGACCCATGCGCTCTCCCATCGCGGCGCCGATGGCCGGATCTGCGGCTCGCGCAGCTGCCCAGCCGCCCCGGCGGAATCCGTCCCGGGGGTCTTCATCGGGTCGAGCTGGAGCCTGTAGGACGCCGTCAAGGCTGAGGTGGTTCACCACTACAACACGCACGTCGCTCTCCTTTCACGGGTGCCAGTCCGACATGTCGACTCTTCTCTTGCTCAGAACTCATCGACCAGCGCCGACGCCCCGCCTCGTGCACTCGCGACGATCCCGGGCGACCTGTCACCGGAGAGGAATGGCGCCGTCCTTTCGGCAGGGTCGGTGCGGCGGCGATGATCGGGCGCAGCCGGTCGCCTGCACGGCCACCAGTCGCGGCAGGTCGCGAAGAGCTGAGAAGCCATGGGATCGACTCGGTCCGACCGGTGAGCACGGGCCGCCACGCGATCAGTGGACGAGACCCAGTCCCAATGTAATGTAAGTTGATAGAATTATGGGTTACTGGCGTGACGCTGACTCCCGTGCCCATACACGCCGTCCACGAAGGAGAAACCCGATGACCCAGTCCCCGACCCGAGCTGCGACGCTGACCCTCGACAAGCTCGGCCCGTCGTTCGGCGCCGAAGTCATCGGCCTCGACCTGTCCTTGATCAGCGACGAGCACATCGCGGCGATCCGCCAGGTGCTCGTCGAGCACAAGGTGCTGTTCTTCCGCGGACAGCACCTCGACGACGACGACCAGGTCGACCTCGGCCGCCGGCTCGGTGAGCTCACGGCCGGTCACCCGGTGGCGAGCAGCTCCGAGGTGGAGCACCCGGAGATCTACAGCATCGACAGTGCCGACCCGGAGTTCTCCTTCTCCGACGTCTGGCACACCGATGTGACGTTCATGGAGAGGCCCCCGCTGGGCTCCATCCTGCGGGCGGTGCAGCTGCCGGCGTACGGCGGAGACACCAGCTGGGTCGACAGCCAGCTGGCCTACGACTCGCTCTCCGAACCGGTGAAGGCGCTCGTCGACGGGCTGAGCGCGGTCCACGACGGCAACCGCGAGTGGGGGCAGTACCTGCGTCGCCGCCACGGGCAGGGCAACATCTGGGACGGCAAGCAGGTCACCGAGCTGACGCCGGTGGAACATCCCGTCGTTCGGGTGCACCCTGAGTCCGGCCGCAAGGGCCTGTTCGTGAACCCGGGCTTCACCTCTCATGTGGTCGGCGTCTCCGAGGCGGAGAGCCGTGGCATCCTCGACCTGCTCTATGCCCACCTCACCAAGCCCGAGCACACGATCCGGCACCGCTGGCAGGCCGGGGACGTCGGGATCTGGGACAACCGGAGCACGTCGCACTACGCGAACCGCGACTACTCCGAGACCCGGATCATGCACCGGATCACTCTCGCCGGCGACAAGCCCGTCGGACCCTTCGGAACCGCGCCGACTCGATGAGCGATGCCTTCCGTCGCACCCGGTCGGGATGCTCCAGAGCGTCTCCCGGTGTGGTCTTCGCGGAGTCGGCGACGGTCGACCTGCGGGCGGCATAGTTGTCACCATGGCCCTTCACCATGGTTCCACGTCGTCGCCGTCCGAACAGCGCAGCTCGAACCCGTTCCTCACCGACGCGAACCCGGCGCTGGGTGAGCGACTGGAGCCGCCGAAGAACAGCCTCGCGGCTGGGTCGGTTCCCGCAGACGTGGCCTACCAGCTGATCCATGACGAGCTGTTGCTCGACGGCAACGCCCGGCTGAACCTCGCCACCTTCGTCACGACGTGGATGGAGCCGCAGGCCCGGCAGCTGATGGCTGACTGTGTGGACAAGAACATGATCGACAAGGACGAGTATCCCCAGACTGCCGAGCTGGAACGCCGCTGCGTCGCCATCCTCGCGGACCTGTGGCACGCCCCGAAGCCGGAGCAGGCCACGGGGTGCTCGACCACCGGATCCAGCGAGGCCTGCATGCTGGCCGGTCTGGCGCTGAAGCGGCGCTGGTCGACACGCGTCGACGATCCCCGGCGACGGCCGAACCTGGTGATGGGTGCGAACGTGCAGGTGTGCTGGGAGAAGTTCTGCCGCTACTGGGACGTGGAGCCGCGCATCGTGCCCATGAGCGGCGAGCGATTCCACCTGGATGCCGAGCAGGCCGTCGCGCTGTGTGACGAGGACACCATCGGGGTGGTGGCCATCCTCGGTTCGACCTTCGACGGCAGCTATGAGCCGGTGGCCGAGATCGCGGCCGCCCTCGACCGGTTGGCCCTCGACGGACCCGACGTCCCCATCCACGTCGACGGCGCCTCCGGCGCGATGGTCGCGCCGTTCCTGGATCCCGACATCATCTGGGACTTCCGACTGCCCCGCGTGGCGTCGATCAACACATCCGGGCACAAGTACGGCCTGGTCTACCCCGGTGTGGGCTGGGTGCTGTGGCGAGAACCGGACGCGCTGCCCCGCGAGCTGATCTTCGACGTCGACTACCTGGGCGGGCACATGCCCACCTTCGCGCTCAACTTCTCGCGACCCGGCGCCGAGGTGGTGGCCCAGTACTACACGTTCTTCCGACTTGGCCACGCCGGCTTCCGCGCCGTGCAGCATGCCTCCCGCGATGTCGCCACGTTCATGGCCGACCGGATCGGTGACATGCCCGAGTTCCGACTGATCTCGAGAGGTGACCAGCTGCCCGTCTTCGCCTTCACCCTCACCGAGCAGGTCGACGGCTGGGATGTCTTCGCCCTCTCGCGGAGCCTGCGTGAACGGGGTTGGCAGGTGCCCGCCTACTTCTTCCCCGCCGACCGCCAGGACCTCGCGGTGTTGCGGATCGTCTGCCGCAACGGCTTCGGTCACGACCTGGCCGAGGTCTTCCTGGGCCATCTCCGCGCCGCGGTCGAGCAGCTGGACCACGACGTTCGTTCCCACACCGCCAGTGGGCCCCCTGGCTTCCACCACTGACGGGACGTGAGCCATCCCGCGGAGTGGTGGGCTCTCGGGACGAGCGAAGAGCTGCCCGCACGGATCCGGTAGAGCATCACGTTACGATCCCGCCATGACACGAGAGCTGACCACTGTCTTGTCCGAGCGCGCCTACCTCGAGTGCCCGCGCTGGCACGACGGCCGGCTGTGGGTCGTGGACTTCTACACCTACGAGGTGCTGTCGCTGGCCGAGGACGGGTCCGACCTGCGGGTCGAGGCAACCGTGCCCGAGCAGCCCTCGGGCCTCGGCTGGCTCCCCGACGGTCGGCTGCTGGTGGTCTCCATGCGCGACTCCACCCTGCTGCGTCGTGAGGTGGGAGGGGAGCTCGTCGTACACGCCGACCTGTCGTCTCACGTAGCAGGGCACCCCAACGACATGGTGGTCGACGAGCAGGGCCGAGCGTACGTCGGAAACTTCGGCTTCGACCTGATGGCCGGCGCCGACGTCGCGTCGACCGGGCTGCTGCGGGTCGACCCCGACGGGACGGTGACCCAGGTCGCCGACGATCTGTGGTTCCCCAATGGCAGTGTGATCACCGAGGACGGCGTCCTCCTCGTCGACGAGACCTTCGGCAATCGGGTCACGGCGTTCGACATCGACCCCGACGGCTCGCTCTCGAACCGGCGGACCTGGGCGAAGTTCGCCGAGCTGCCGACCTCGTCGGTCCTGGGCGAGGTCATCCCGGCTCTGGCGGTTGCCCCCGATGGCTGCGGCCTCGACGCCGAAGGGTGCCTGTGGCTGGCCGACGCGGTCAACGGCCGCGTGCTGCGGGTGCGCGAGGGCGGCGAGGTCCTCGAGGAGATCGCCGTCGGCACCGGCGTCTTCGCCTGCATGCTCGGCGGATCCGACGGACGCACCCTGTTCTTGTGCTGCGCACCCGACTTCGACGAGCAGGCCCGCAGCGCGGCCCGGGAGGCGCAGCTGCGATCGGTGCGGGTCGACGTACCGCACGCAGGAATGCCCTGACCCGTGCTGGACGTGCCCCTGTCGTGGGTCCGCTATCGCCCTACACGTGGGCGGCGCCGCGGGGGATGGTCGTCCCGCGGCGCCACCGGCATGTGTTGTCGTCGTGGAGCGGGTCAGTGGATGTGCGAGCCGCCGTTGACGTCGTACGTCGCTCCGGTGATGTAGCCGGTCTGGTCTCTGCACAGGAAGGTGATCAGGTCTGCGACGTCGCTGACCCGGCCGTTGCGGCCGACGGGGATCCCCGCGACGAGCTGGGTCTTGGTGTCGCCCTCGAGGGCGCCGCCGGTGATGTCGGTGTCGATCAGGCCGGGTGCGACGCAGTTGACGGTGATGCCGTTCGGGCCGACCTCGCGGGCGAGTGCGCGGGCGAAGCCGAGCTGGGCGGCCTTGGCGGCGGAATACGCGACGCCTCCGAAGACGCCGCCTCCTCGCTCGGCGGAGACCGAGGAGAGGAACACGACCCTGCCGAAGCCGCGGTCCGCCATCCCCGGGGTGACGCGGCGGGTGATGTTGTAGGCGCCGCGGACGTTGACGGCGAAGATCCGGTCCCACTCGGCGCCGGTGACGTCGTGGAAGCGGGTGGGCGAGGTGATGCCGGCGTTGTTCACCAGCGCACCGATCGGTGGGGCAGAGGCGTCGAGCGAGGCGAGTGCGCTCTCCACGGATGCTTCGTCGGTGACGTCGCAGGCCAGGCCGAAGGCCTGCACGCCGGCGCGGTCGGCGATGTCGTCGGCGGCCTCCTTGGCGCCGCCTTCGTCGAGGTCGAGGATGGCGACGTTCCAGCCGTCGGCGGCTAGCGTGTGGGCGGTGGCGCGGCCGATGCCGCGGGTGGAAGCGGCGCCGGTGACGACGGCGGTCAGGTCGGAGTGGGACATGGTGTTTCCTTCCGGATGTGGCGGCTGTTCGTGTTGGTTGCGGGTGGTGGTGGCTGGTGCGGGGGTCACAGCGAGGGCGGCTCGCCGACGTCGCCGGCGTTGTCGCTGCCGGCGTAGAGCTCGGCCTTGACCCGAGAGACGATGGAGTCCCTGGACAGGCCGTAGCGGTCGTGCAGGGTGGGCAGTGCGCCGGCAGCCAGGAACTCGTCCGGGAGCGCGATCGGGACGATGCGGTTGCCGACGCCGGCGAACGCCAGGGTGGAGGCGACGGATTCTGCGAGCCCGCCGACGACCGTGTGGTTCTCGCAGGTGAGCACGAGCCGGTCCGTGCGGGTGGCGGCGAGGATCGCCTCGGTGTCGAGAGGCTTGATGGTCGGCACGTGCAGGACGGCGACGTCGACGTGGTCGGCCTCCAGCCGCTCTGCTGCCTGCAGGGCGCGCATGGTCATCAGGCCGGTGGAGATGAGCACGACGTCGCGGCCGGTGCGGAGCTCGGCGGCCTTGCCGAGCTGGAACCGGTAGTCGTACTCGTCGAGGACCCGGGGGACGGCCCCGCGCAGCAGCCGCAGGTACGTCGGTCCGTCATGCTCAGCGAGGGCGGGCACCGCCTGCTCGATGTCGACGGCGTCGCACGGGTCGACGATGGTCAGACCGGGGCAGCCCCGCAGGATCGCCAGGTCCTCGGTGGCCTGGTGGCTGGGCCCGTAGCCGGTGGTGAGGCCCGGCAGCGCACCGACCACGTTGACGTTCAGGCCCGGCTCGGCGATGTCGAGGCACAGGAAGTCATAGGCCCGCCTGGTCGCGAACACCGAGTACGTCGAGGCGAACGGGACCAGCCCGACCTCGGCGAGGCCCGCGGCCGTGCCGAGCAGCGACTGCTCGGACATGCCCATCTGGAAGAACCGGTCGGGGAACTTGTCGCGGAAGATGTGCATGTCGGTGTACTTCGCCAGGTCCGCGGACAGTCCGACGATCTCGGGACGCTCCTCGGCCAGCGCGTTCAGCGCGTGCCCGAACGGGGCCGGGGTGGTCTTCTGGCCCGGGTCGGCGAACGAGGCGATCATCGCCGACGTCTTGAGCTTCGGCTTGCGAGCCTGAGTGGGGTTGGGGTGCGTGGTGGTCATCGGGAGGTTCCTTCCTCGAGCTGGATGCGGGCGATCTGCCATTCGTGTTCCTCGACGCGCATGAAGTGCGCCTTCTCGCGCTCCATGAGCAGGGGGACGCCGTAGCCGATGCGGGTGTCGCAGATCAGCACCGACGGGGAGCCGCGGTGCTCGGCGATCTCGTCGAAGGCGGCCACCAGCGCGGCGATGTCGTTCCCGTCGACGCGCAGTGCGTGCCATCCGAATGCCTGCCACTTGTCGAGCACCGGCTCGGTGCGCAGCACGCCGGCGGTCGGGCCGTCGGCCTGCAGGGCGTTGACGTCGACGATGGCGGTGATGTTGTCGAGCCCGTGGTGGGCGCCGGCCATGGCGGCCTCCCAGGTCGAGCCCTCGTCGAGCTCGCCGTCGGAGAGCAGGTTGAACACTCGGGCCGGGTTGCCCTGGTGCCGCAGTCCGAGCGCCATCCCGGTGGCCACGGTGAGGCCGTGACCCAGCGAGCCGCCGGAGATCTCCACGCCGGGGGTGTAGGACGCCATGGCCGACATCGGCAGCCGGGAGTCGTCGGACCCGTAGGTGTCGAGCTCGTCGAGACCGATGGTGCCGGCCTCGGCGAGGGCTGCGTAGATCGCGATGGCGTAGTGCCCGATCGAGAGCAGGAACCGGTCCCGGTCCTCCCAATGCGGGTCCTCGGGCCGGAACCGCAGCTGGTCGCCGTACGCGACGGCCAGGATGTCGGCGACGCCGAGCGCCTGCCCGATGTAGCCCTGGCCCTGCACCTCCCCCATGTGGAGGGCGTAGCCGCGGATGCGTTGCGAGGCGGCCCTCAGGCGGGCCACCCGGTCGTCCTCGACTGCGCTCACAGCGCGGTCTTGAGTGCTGGTTGACGATGTCACGATGATTGTCCTTTCGTAATGCTGGTTGCTCGGGCTGCCGGTCAGTGCGACGACGTGGACCTCGACGAGGAGTCGGAGGTCGAGCCGTCGGCCTGAGCCGGGATGGAGGCGTCGGCCGTCTGATCGGCCGACGCGTTGTCGTGCTTCCTGTCGTGCTGGTTGCGGCTGGCGCCCGTGGCGGTGCGGGCCTCGCGCTCGATGACCGCGACGTCCTCACGCTCGGTGGGGCCCCAGGTCTCCCTGGTGGCGAACGAGGCGAGCAGTCCGAGGAGGCCGTAGCCGGCCATCAGGATCGCCGGGCCGACCCAGCCGACGGAGGCGTAGAGGGCGGTCGCGACCAACGGGGTGAACCCGGAGACGACGGCCGACATCTGGTAGGCCAGGGAGGCGCCGGTGGTCCGGGTGCGGGCGTGGAAAAGCTCGGAGAACCAGGCGCCCTGGACGCCGGCCAGGCAGTTCTGGCAGACGGCGTAGCTGACGACGAAGGCCAGGACGATCGCGGTCGCTGCGCCGGTGTTCATGATCAGGAACAGCGGGATAGCCCAGATCAGCGTCAGTGCGGTGCCGAGAATGTATACCGATCGACGGCCGATCCGGTCGCTGAGCGCGCCCCACCCGACGGTCGCGAAGATGCCCAGTGCGGCGGCGATGAGAAGACCGGTGAGGCTGACCGACCGGCCCGCGAGATCCTCGCTGGCCAGGTAGGACAGCATGAAGGTGACCGACACGGCGTAGCCGGCGGTCTCGGCCACCCGGAGGCAGAACGCGCGCACGATGGTGCGCCAGTCGTTGCGGAGCACCTCGAGCAGCGGGTTCTTGGCGATGTCGCCCTCTTCCTTGAGCTCCTCGAACTCCGGCGACTCCTCGACCTTGAGACGGATGAAGATGCCCACGCCGACGAGGATCGCGCTGAGCAGGAACGGCACCCGCCAGGACCACGAGCCGCCGAGCGGAACGCTGGCCAGGAATGCCAGGTTGGCCAACAGCAGCCCCACCGGGAACCCGGCCTGCGTGAGGCCGGTGTACAGGCCGCGTTTGCGCCAGGGAGCGTGCTCGAAGCACATCAGGATCGCCCCGCCCCACTCGGCCCCGAACGCCAGCCCCTGGATGACGCGGACCAGGACCAGGAGGATGCCCGCCCAGATGCCCACCTGCTGGTAGGTCGGCAGCAGCCCGATCGCCACCGTCGCGATGCCCATCAACAGCAGCGACCCGACGAGCACCGGCTTGCGACCGATCTTGTCGCCGAGGATGCCGCCGACGATCCCGCCCAGCGGACGGACTGCGAACCCGATCCCCAAGGTGGCGAAGGACAACAGGGTCCCGGACAACGGGTCGCTCGCCGGGAAGAAGGCGTGGTTGAAGTAGAGGGCGGCAGCCGTGCCGAACCCGATGAAGTCGTAGGTCTCGATGACTGCACCGACCGAGGTGCCGACAGCGACCCTCTTCTTCATCGGGGTGCCGTCCACCGGGTGCCACTGCGCCACCTCGGCGACATGAGGATCGTGCAGCGATCGTGCTTCGGCCATGTCCAGCTCCGTACGTCGAGGAGGCGGCGGCCTCCGGGATGGGTGAGTGTTAACACTCAACATGAAGCGTGACGGCTGTCACGGGAAATGTCAACAGGTGTTTTACAATCATCAACTGTCAACATCTCGTTTGGGATGGAGCTTCTCCATGTGTCAACGTTCGGATGTTGACAGGCGACAGCGTTGTAGGATGGGTACTCCACCGCCATCACCGGGAGCAAACGTTGACGACTCTTGAGCCGCTGGTCAGCCTCGACCGGACCACCCTCCGGGAGCGTGCGCTGGTGGCGTTGCGAGCCGCGATCACCAGCGGTCAGTACCGTCCCGGGGACCACCTCGGGGAGGTGGAGCTCGCCAAGCACCTGGGCATCAGCCGCGGCACGGTGCGCGAGGCGCTGCGGCACCTCGAACAGGAAGGACTGGTCGAGGCCGGATCCCGTGGACGCCTGCGGGTCAACCGGCTCACTGCCGAGGAGATCCGGGGGCTCTACCAGGTGCGCGCGGCGCTGGAAGGACTCGCCGCCAGCAACATCATCAGGTCACCACGACGCGGTGAGTCGGTCGCCGCCCTGCGCGCAGCACTCGTCCGGCTGGCCGGCGGGGAGTCGGACTTCCGCACCAAGGTCGAGGCCGACCTGGCGTTCCACCTGCTGCTGTGCGAGCTGGCCGACAACCCGATGCTGGTCGAGAGCTGGCGCCATCTCGAAGGCCGGATCCGCGTCTCCATCATGAGCCACGACGCCACCCAGCTGCCGGGGATCATGTCCGAGAACCGGCACGCGACCATCGTCGACGCCATCGAGGAGGGCGACGTCGAGGCCGCGCGACGGATCGTCGACGAGCACATGGTCACCGCTGCCGACCTCTACGCCGCAGGCTAGCGCCGGCAACCCGCCTAGCTCTGCCCCACCTCTTGCTCAGCCATGTCTGCCCATGATCCGTCGGTCCGCTTGATCTGCGGACGGTCGGGCTCGCCGACCATGCCGGAGTGGACCCTCAGCTCCACCTCAGCGCCGTCGAGCTTCGCCCGGAGCTCCTTGGTGCCGTACCAGACCATGTCCGAGTCGAGCAGCGCACCGTCGACATAGAGACGGATGCGGTTGATGAAGGCCAGCCTGTTGTCGAACTCCAGCTTGACCTCGTGGCCGTTCTCGCTGGCGATGAACGTCCTGACGTCGAACATGCGCACTCCCTGTCGTTGCGGTCCTTCGTGACGATCTCGTGCAAGGTCGCGGAACTTGATGAGGGTCGCGTATCGCCTACACGCCGGACGGGGCCAGCACGATGTCGAACCGCGTGCGCGTCCAAGCCCCCTCGACGGCCCGACCATCCGGGGTGGGGGTGCCTGCCGGCTGCTCGGCGAACTCCTTGACCAGCGAGTCCTTGACGCCGAAGACGCTGTCCTTGTCGAGCAGCTCGTCACCCGCCACGAAGATGTGCGTGACCAGCTCCCGGTAGCCGGGGACCCGCACCAGGAAGTGCAGGTGGGACGCGCGGTAGGGCGATCGGCCGACGGCTTCGAGCAGCCTGCCCACCGGTCCGTCTTGAGGGATCGGGTACGGCGTCGGCGTGATCCCCCAGAACCGGAAGGTGCCGTCCTCGTCGGTGTGGAAGTGGGCTCGCGCGGCTGTGCGGTCGTCGGTGTACTGGACGTCGTACAGCCCGTCCTCGTCGGCCTCCCACACCTCGACCAACGCGCCCGCCAACGGCTTTCCGTCGGTGTCGGTGACCGTGCCCTCGACCCAACAGGGCTGACCGGCCGCGCCGAAGGACATGTCACCGCCCAGCGAGATCTCCGGCGATCCTTCGACGAAGAACGGACCCCACACGGTGGCTTCCGTCGCGTTGGCGTGGGCCTCGTTGTTGACCGCGATCGTCTGCATGGACGCGCCGAAGATGTCCGAGAGCAGGATGAACTCCTGCCGTCTGTCATCCGTGATGTGGCCCGCCTGGGTGAGGAACTCGATGGCGGCTCCCCACTCGGCCTCCGTCAACCGGGTCTCGCGGATGAAGGAGTGGATGTGCCGGGTCAGGGCGACCATCAGCCGGCTCAGGCGAGGGTTCTCGCAACCCTCGAAGGAGGCGACGACCTTCTCGATGAGGTCCTCTTCGCGGGCTGTCTGCTCGGGGCTGACCGAAGTCGATGCCTCGGCGTTGGTGAGCTGGGTGGTCATGCGGGCTCCTCTCCGGCCCAGGCTGCCTGCAGCAGCGCGGTGATGTTCTCGGCGGTCACGGGGGTGGGGTTGCTGGCCGGCACGGCGGCCAGGATGGGCTCGACGGCCTGCCCGATGTCCTCCTGGCGCATGCCGTAGTCACGCAGGGCTTGGGGCGCCTTGAGCGTCCGCCGCAGCTGCGCCAGGCCGTTCACCGCTGTCTCGGTGCTGAACGCGTCGGCGATGCGCCGCTCGGCAGGCGCGGCGTTCGGCGCGTTGAAGGCAAGCACGTGCGGCAGCACGACCGCGTGGGTCTGCGCATGGGGCAGGTCGAACATCCCACCCAGCACGTGGCAGATCTTGTGGTGCATCCCCGAGCCGGCGGACGCGAACGACACTGCAGCGAGGTAGGCGCCGTACAGCGTCTGCTCGATGCCCTCGACAGACGACCCGTCGTCGGCGACCGCCTTCAGTCCGGTGGCCAGGGCGCGGATGCCCTCGCCTGCGAGCACCTGGTCGATGGGATCCACCCGTGGGCCCCACATCGCGTCCACGCAGTGCGCCATCGCATTGAGGCCGGACGCGACCGTCAGGTCCGCGGGCAGGCTGGTCAACAGGCTCGCGTCATAGACGATCGAGGCCGGCAGCACAAGTGGGTCGACGCCGGTCGACTTCCTGCCGGCCTCGGTGAGACCCCACACGTTGGTCGCCTCCGAGCCGGCGTACGTCGTCGGCACCGCCACGATGGGCAGGCCTGTCGTCAGTGCGACCGCCTTGGCCAGCCCCGTCGTCGACCCCCCACCGACGCAGACCAGGACGTCCACCTCGTGGGTGGCGGCGACCGCGCGGGCGCGACCGGCCACCTCCACCGGGACGTGCATCACGACCTCCTCGTGACGCACCGCAACAGGGACGCGATCGGCGATCGGGTCGGCGAGAGCTGCCTCGCGCTCGGAGGCGATCAGCATGACCCTGGAGGCGCCGAGCGCCTCGACCTCCGCCGCGACCGCGTCCGCGGCGTCGCCCGTCGAGAAGACGATGCGCTGCTGGAGCGTCTCGTGGGTGAACCTCATCTGCGTCACCTCATGCCTCCTGGTCGACTCCGGTGGCCTGGCCGAGCCCCAGGATCTGACCGAGAGCTTCGCGCAGGGCCGCATCCGGGTCGGCGAGCAGCGTCATCGCACGCCAGGCGATGTGCTTGTCCGGCCGGACCAGGACGGCCCCCGACTCCTCCACCTCCCGCAGCTTGGCCCAGTCGTAGTAGAGGTCGGTGACCTCGCGGCCGGGGCCGATGACGACCGTCTGGAGAGGCACCCCGAGCTCGTGTGCGACCTTGTCCGCGGCGCTTGCCCACGACTCGCCGGCCACGCCGGTGAAGAGCGTCCATCGGGAGTACGGCGCGAGGTCCATCATCGCCTGCTTCGCGACGTTGTCGCCGACCCATGCGTGCGGGAGGTGAGCACCGGGCGAGGTCGACATGACGTGGTAGAGGTCGTCGTCGCTCGACGGCGCCGGCCGGCTGCCGTCGGAGACGATGGCGTCGGACTCGTAGAACTGGCCGAGCTCGACGCCGTGCGCGTTGAACTCGTAGTTCTTCTGGTCCATCGCCCGCACCAGCGCGGCCCGCTTCGCCGCGCCCTCGGACGTGTTGGCCTTGCGCTCCTCGATCGCGGCGGCCATCTCCTCGCCGCTGAGACCCACCACCCCGAGCGCCTCGAAGATGTCCACGAACTCGCGGGCGCTCTTGTTGGCGCGGGTCACGATCCGCTTGGCCACCGGTGCCCGCTCGGCGGTGTAGGAGTCCAGCAGGGCGGGGCCGGCGTACCCCTGCAGCACGGCGGCGATCTTCCAGGCGAGGTTGTAGGAGTCCTGCACGCTGGTGTTGGATCCGAGCCCGTTCGACGGTGGATGCCGGTGGACCGCGTCACCGACGCAGAAGACCCGTCCACGCTGCAGGTGGGTCGCGTACATCTCGTTGACACCCCACAGCGAGAACCCGGTGATGTCCAGCTCGAGGTCGTGCATGCCCAGCATGTCCCGGACGATCCCCTTGGCCATCTCCTCGTCGAGGTTCGGTGGAGGGGAGCTGATGTCGTAGCCCCACACGATCAGCCACTCGTTCCAGGGGCGGACCATCCGGACGAGCCCGGTGCCGATCCCGCCCACGTTCGAGCCGGGCTGGATGACCCAGTAGAGGACCGACGGGCGGTGGTCGACCAGCGCGGAGATGTCTGCTTCGAACGTGATGTTCATGGACCCGGCGATGTCCATCGCGCCCTCGTAGGGGAGGTCGATGTCAGCGGCGACCTTCGAGCGGGCGCCGTCGGCGCCGATCAGGTACGACGCCCGGATCGTGTACTCGTGGCCGGTGAGCCGGTCGCGGACCTGGACGCGCACGCCCTCGTCGTCCTGGGAGTGGGAGAGGTACTCCGTGGAGAACCGGGTCTGAGTGCCGCGCACGGTGGCGTTCTTGACCAGGATCGGCTCCAGGTAGGTCTGCGGGATGTCGACGGTCAGGCAGGGGCTGGCGAGCCGGTAGTCGGCCTCCCGGTCGGGGCGGGTGCCCCAGGTGAGGATCCGGCCGATCTCCTCGCCGGCGATGGAGGTGCAGAACACGGTGTCGCCGACCAGCTCGTGGGGGGTCGCGTCCGCGAGCACCTGGTCCTCGATGCCCAGGTCACGGAAGATCTCCATCGCGCGCTGGTTGGTGATGTGGGCACGCGGCGTGTTGGCGGTCCAGCGGTACTTGGTGATCATGATGTTGTCGACGCCGAGCTCGCTCAGGAACAGTGCGGCGGACGCGCCGGCGGGACCGGATCCGACGACGACGACGTCGGTCCGCACGACGTCCTCGGTCTGCGGCATCTCTGTCTCGGCCAACCCGTCGTCGAACACCGGCATGAGCGCTCCTCGTTCCCGCGGGCCGGCACCGCCCGCTCTCGCGACAAGTATGTGATCCGGCTCACCGAAACGCCGCTCCAGGTGAAGATGTGGCGGAAATCCGCACATCCCCTCGTCTCAGGCGGTGCGGGCCATCCTCGTCCGGCGGCGGACGTCGGTGGCCCGCTCGCCGAACCGGTCACGGAACGCGTGCGAGAAGTAGGTGGCGGATCCGAACCCCAACCGGACAGCCAGCTCGGCGACGCCCAGATCCGGCGTGCGCTCGAGGAGCATCCGAGCCCGGTCCAGTCTCCTCATCAAGATGTACTGCGGGAGGCTGCATCCAGACGACGAGAACACGCGGGACAGGTGTCGCTCGGAGATCCCGACGCCGTCCGCGACCCGAGCGGCGGTGAGGTTGGGGTCGGTGAGCCGCTCCTCGATGAAGGCCTTCGCGGTCACCAGATGAACGGTCGCGACGCTGCCCGGCCGGCCTGCGACGACCTGGGTCATCAGCTCGAGAACGGTCTCCTCGTCGACCGGGTGGGCCTTCTCGATGCGTACGGCGCGCCCGACCAGACGGGCCAGCGTCCGGGCCTCCAGCGGACCGTTCGCGAAGTCCAGGACGACCGGGTTCGCCAGCATCGCGAGGCCGGTGAGGTCACGGAAGGTGTCCCGCGGCACCTTGACCGCCAGCTCCTCGAGGCCCTGGGAGAACCCTCGCATGAACGGACGGTCCGCGTCGCAGACCAGGAGCTGACCGGGGCGGACCGTGCGCACGGCGTCGTCGTGGTAGAAGAAGGCCTCCCCGACCAGCGTCAGGTAGACCGCGATGGAGTCCGAGGGTCGGTGCCGGACGAGCTCCGCGGTGCGCTCGACGACATGGGGGTTGCCCTGGACCCGGGCCAGGCTGATGCGGCTCAGGTCGAGGTTCACCATGGAGGCCTCGAGCGGCGCTCCGCCGAGCGTGCGGCAGCGAAGGTCGATGAGCTCGCTCTCGTTGTGGTCCTCCCACAGCGCGACGCGCTCCTCCTCCGGCAGCTCCGTGGTCGAGAACCGTTGGGCCGTTGGCTGAGTCACGATCACGTCCTCAGTCCTCCTCGGTCAGCGCAGGAAGCTCGGGCAGCGGCCGGGCGCAGACCTCTGCGGCGTCCGCTGTGCTCAGACCGACCATGCGGAGGTTCAGCTCGGCATACTCCGCGGGCTGGTCACCGGCCCGGTCACCGGCGAGGTAGGAGTGGATGGCGGCCAGCAACGACCCGAACACCACGTCGGCGGTCATGTGCAGGTTGGCGATGTCGAAGCGGCCCTCCTCGATGCCTCGTCTGAGGTCCCGGGTCGCCCGCGGTCCGAGGGTCTCGACCAGGGCGGGATGGGCGGCGCCGATGCGGACGACGAACCAGCCCCAGAGGGGGTCGGTGATCGCCATCCCCATCAGGTGCCGCAGCGAGGAGGCGAACACCTCGGCGGGGTCCGGCATGTCCCGCGTCATGGCGTCCAGCCGGCGTCCGAGAGCCTCCACCGTGTCGTAGAGGACGGCCGTCACGATGGCGTCGCGGGTCGTGAAGTAGTTGTAGAAGGTCCCGGTGCCCAGGTCCGCGGCGGTCGTGATCTGCACGACGGTCACCGCATCCGGGCCGTGGTCGATGATCGCCTGCCGGGCGCCCCGGAGCAGTCGGGCACGCGTGGCTTCGCTCCTGCGAGAACGACGGTCCGTCACGCCGGGCATCACAGTCACTGCTCGCTCCCTCCGGTCGGGACTTGCACTCGGACTGAACCATGGTTCATCATGTGACACGCGTTACTAGTGAATCACAATTCATAGATGACGGGAAGTTCATGACCTCGCACGCCACGGACGCCGAAGTTGCCGCCGCCACCCGCCTCGACGCCGACGTGGTGATCGTGGGCCTGGGCCCCGTCGGCCTGCTGGCTGCCGTCAACCTCGGCCGGAAGGGGTTCACGGTCGTGGGCGTCGAGCGCCACCCGCACCCCTACCCGCTGCCCCGGGCGGTGACCTTCGACCACGAGATCGCCCGGACCCTGAACGGTGTCGGCATCGACCCGGAGACGGATCCGGCCATCATCTGGTACGAGGACCGGTATCCACTGCTCACCGTGGACGGCCGGGTGCTCATGGAGGTCGACTGGATCAACCGGGCGGCGGACGGGTTCCGCAACCGGTACTGGTTCTACCAGCCGCTGCTCGAGGACCTGCTGCGGGACATCGCCGCAGCCGTTCCGGGGGTCACGCTCGTCGCGGGCTACGAGGCCGTCGAGATCGCCCAGACCGACGGGGGAGTGAGCGCGGAGTTCCACAAGAGCGCCAAGGACGAGACGGGCGAGAGACGCCTCGACGGGGCCGAGGCACTCTTCGTCACTGCGCGCTACGGCATCGGCGCAGACGGCGCGAACAGCTTCGTGCGCAGATCCCTGGGCATCACGACGACGGACCTGCAGTTCTACTACGACTGGATCGTCACCGACATGATCCTCAACGAGGACCGCGAGTACGACCCGGCCCACTACCAGATCTGCGACCCGGTCCGCCCGACCACCGTCGTTCCAGGTGGCGGTCCGCGTCGCCGTCGCTGGGAGTTCATGCTGCTCCCCGGCGAGACACGGGAGCAGTGGGCCGATCCCGCGACCGTGTGGCCACTGCTCGAGCCGTTCGACATCACCCCGGAGAACGCCGAGATACACCGGTCGGTCGTGTGGCGGTTCCAGGCACGGTACGCCGACAGCTGGCGGCAGGGCCGGTGGTCCATCGCCGGTGACGCGGCGCATCTCATGCCTCCCTTCGCCGGCGAGGGCATGTGTGCCGGTCTCCGCGACGCGATGAACCTCACGTGGCGGCTGGAGCTGGTGCTCGACGGCCGGGCCGACGACGCCATCCTCGACGGCTACGGCTCGGAGAGACAACCGCACGCCAAGGGCTTCATCGAGTTCTCCGTCGGCATGGGCGAGATCATCTGCGTCACCGACCCGGCCGCGGCGGCCGAGCGCGACGAGCGGATGCTCGCGGAGTGGGCGGAGCAGTCGAAGGACGGTCCGATCTGGCCCCGTGACAACCCGCTCGGGCCGGGCGCCTGGATCGAGGGTGACGAGTTCGGGGGCCTGCCGTCGCGGCAGGGAACCGTTGGCTACCAGGGCCTGACGGGTCGGTGGGACGACGTCGTCGGGCGTTCCTGGGCCCTCATCAGCCGACCGCAGGCCGCTGGGACGGTGAACGACGCGACCAGGGCGACCTTGCGGGGGATCGGCGCCGTCGTCCTGACCGTCGGCCCACCGGACAGCGGTGCCGACGTCATCGACCTCGACGGCACCTATGCGGCCTGGTTCGAGGACGCCGGCGCGGACCACATCATCGTGCGCCCGGACTACTACGTCGCCGCGACCGCCGCGGGCGGCGAGGTGAACACCCTGGTCGCCAAGCTCGCCGACTCGATGTCACTCCTGGGCTCGGCCGACTGAGACCGTCCCTGCGCTCACGCCTTGAGGCGGTAGTGCACAGGGAACACGTGCAGCCTCCCGCGGGTGAGCAGCCCCCACAGACCCTGGGGCGCCACCAGCACGACCAGGACGGCGACCGCGCCGAGCACCACCATGTACCACGTGCCGAGGCTGGACAGCTGGTTCTGCAGCAGCCAGTAGACGACGGCGCCGACGATCGGACCCTCGGCGGTGCCGATGCCCCCGATGATGACGACGAAGATCATCGCTGCGGTGTAGCTGACCGAGTAGTTCGAGTCCGGCGCTACTCGGAGGTTGTTGATGGCGATCAGAGCACCCGCGAGTCCTGCTCCGGCCGCCGCTGCGAGGTAGACGATGAGCCGGCCGCGCTGGACCCGGACACCGATGTTGGCGGCGGCGACGGGCTCGTCCCGGATGGCGGTCAGGCCGAGGCCGACCCGGCTGCGCATCAGGAGATAGGTGCCGACCACGACGACGACAGTGAGGGTGAGCCCGAGCCAGTAGACCGTCGCGACGCGCGTGACCCGGTCGACCCCTTCGAAGGCGTGGAGGGACAACCCACCGCCCGCTCCCAGTGCGTCGAACTGCGTGGTGAGCAGCTTGATGACCTCGGCGACGACCCAGGTGCCGATGGCGAAGTAGCCGCCTGAGAGTCGGAACACGAGGAACGAGGCGGCGTACGCGACCACCACACAGACCAGGGAGGACATGATCACGGCCGCGACGAGCGGCAGGCCGACGGTGTCGGCGACGTAGAACGTGCTGTATCCACCGACGCCGATGAAGGCCTGTTGTCCGACCGAGACCATGCCGCCGTAGCCCGCGAGCAGGTTCCACGTCGTCCCGAGGATGACCAGGGCGAACAGTCCCACCAGGTCGGAGAGCTGACCGAGCGACACCGTGTACGGCACGACGACCGCCAGCAGCACCACGGCCAGTGCGAGGACACCGAACGCGACGGCTCCCTTGAGGTCACCGCGAGCGACCTTCGCCGACGCCGGCACCGGGTCGCTGACCTGGGCAGTCACTGGGCACTCACTGGGCAGGCACCAGCACTCTGGACATGAGCCCCTGCGGTCTGACCAGCAGTACGGCGAGGAACGCGACGTGCCCCGCGAGGATGCCCCACGCCGGGTCGACCTGAGCGCCGACCGTCTGCGCGACGCCGAGCACGACCGCTCCCGCGAGGGTGCCCCACAGCGACCCCAGCCCTCCGATGATGACGGCCTCGAAGGCGAAGATCAGGACGAGGTCACCGTAGCCGGGCGTGAAGAGGGTGCTCATGCCGATCACGACGCCCGCGAGCGCCACCGTGGCGATCGCGATCGCCGTGGCGAGTCCGTACATGTGCGCGTTGTTGATGCCCATCACGCGGGCGGTCTCCGGATCGTCGCTGGTCGCGCGCATGGCACGGCCCGGCGCGCTCCGGCGCAGGAACAGCTCGATGCCGGCGATCACGAGCACGGCCAGCAGCAGGATGAGCAGCGAGAACCAGCCCACCGAGATGTCGTCGGTGACCTTGAGCGACGCCGTCTCGAGGCTCCCCGCCGAGATGTGGCGGGAGTCCGCGCTGAAGCCCTCCTGGAGCAGGTTGACCACGACGATGCTGAGGCCGAAGGAGACCAGCAGTGGCTCGAGCTCCCCTTCGCTCAGCGCCCGGTTGAACAGTCCGCGCTGCAGGAGGTAGCCGATGCCCGCGAACACGGGGATGGTCAGCACCAGAGCGACCGCGGTCGGCAGGCCGACGGAGCCACTCAGCCAGTAGGCGAGGTAGGCCGCCGAGACCGCGATCGTGCCGTGGGCGAGGTTGACGATGCGCATCACGCCGAACATGAACGAGAGGCCGCACGCGAGGAGCGCGTACTGACCGCCGAGCAGGACGCCCTGCACCACTGCGTTCACCCAGGTCACGTGCGCTCCTGCAGTCCGAAGTAGGCAGCCGCCACCTGGTCGCGGGTGACGTCGGCCGCCTTGGCCTCCAGCACCGTGCGTCCTTCCAACAGGCACTGCACCCGGCCCGCCACCTTCAGCGCCTGGGTGAGGTCCTGCTCGACGACCAGCACCGTGGTGCCCTCGGCCGTGATCGCAGGCAGGGCGGCGTAGATGTCAGCCACCACCAGCGGCGCCAGTCCGAGGGAGACCTCGTCGAGGAGCAGCAGCTTGGGATTGCTCATCAGAGCACGCGCGATCGCCGCCGCTTGCTGCTCGCCGCCGGACAGATGGGCACCGAACCGGGCTCGGCGGTCGCTCACCAGCGGGAAGGTGTCGTAGACCTTCGCCAGGTTCCACGGTCCGGGGCGCTTGCGGTAGGCGCCGACCAGGAGGTTCTCCTCGATCGTCAGGTTGCGGAAGATCCTGCGTCCCTCGGGCGTGAGGGCGATGCCGGCGGAGACGCGCTTGAACGACGGCATCCTCGAGATGTCCGCGCCGTCGAACTGGAGGGTCCCGCCGGTCACCGGCAGCAGGCCCGCGATGGTCTTCAGCAGCGTCGACTTCCCCGCGCCGTTCGCCCCGATGACGGCCAGCGTCTCACCTTCGGCGAGCACCAGGTCGAGGGCGTACAGCGCCCTGAAGTCACCGTAGTGCGTGTCGACCTGGTCGAGCCTCAGCAGGGCGTTCATGTCACCTCGCCCGCACCTGCCAGCGCGCCGAGGTAGACCTCCACGACCTCCGGGTGCGCCATCACCTCGCGCAGCCGACCCCGAGCGATGATCCGGCCGCCCGCGAGGCACATCGCCTCGTCGGCGACGTCGTTGAGGGCGTGCACGACGTGCTCGATCCACACGATCGTCACCCCGGACGCCTTGAGGTCCTGCAGCACCTCCACCAGCTGGGGCAGCTCGTGCTCGCTCAGGCCGCCCGCGATCTCGTCGAGCAGGATCAGCTTGGGAGCGGTCGCGAGGGCACGCGCGAGCTCGAGGCGCTTGCGGTCGAGCAGGCGCAGGGCACCGGCCTTGTCGTTGGCCAGCCGGCTCATGCCGGCTCGCTCCAACGCAGCCGCGGCGACGTCGTAGGCGTGTTGTCGGCGCTGGCCACCGCCGAAGCTCGCGGCGACCAGCACGTTCTCGAAGACGGACATGCCGGAGAACGGCCGAGGCACCTGGAAGGTCCGAGCGATGCCCCGCGCGCTGCGCTCGGCGGCGGGCACGTGGGTGATGTCGTGGCCGTCGTAGGTGATGGCTCCGCCGTCGACCGGCAGCGCTCCGCTGATCATCGAGAGCAGTGTCGACTTGCCGGCGCCGTTGGGACCGAGGATGGCGAGTGCCGTGCCGGACGGCACCTCGAAGGAGATGCCGTCCGCGGTGACGACCGCCCCGAACCTCTTGGAGAGGTCCGACACGGCCAGCAGCATGCTCGTCACCAGGTGAGCGCTTCTGGTTTGCCGGTCACGGGCGTGGAGGGGTCGAGCGAGTTCTCGACCACGACGAGGTTGTAGGGGTACTTGCCGCCGGACGTCTTGCGCCACTGACCACCGGCCACCGGAGTCTTCGCGACGTACGGCGGAACGCTCGAGTCGGTGCCCCACGAGACCTTGCCGACGATGGTGTCGACAGAGAGGCTGTCGAAGGCCTTGTTCAGAGCGGCGGGGTCGGTTGACTGGGCCTTCGCCAGGCCGGCGCTCGCGACCTCGAACAGCGCCTCGGCGAAGCCGAGCGGCTGGGTCCACTGCTTGCCGGTGCCCGACTCGAACGCGTCCGCGAGCTGCTTCGAGGTCTGCCCGGTCAGCGAGCTGGTGAACTTCGAGGTCGGGTGCCACCAGACCTCGGTGCCGATGTTGCTGCCGATGCTGCCCACCGACTCGACCGAGGACGGGAAGAGCACCGCCTTGCCGATCGTCGCGACCTTGGGCTTGAAGCCCTGCTGCGCGGCCTGCTTCCAGAAGGTGGTGAAGTCGGGAGGGATCGGCAGACCGACGATGACGTCGTCGCCCTTGAACTTCGCGATCTGGGCCGAGAAGTCCTTGGTCCCGTCGGTGTAGAGCCCCGGGTTGTTGATGGTGACGCCGGACGCCTTGGTCAGCGCGGGGAAGTTCGCCGCCCACGCGGACCCGTCGGGGTCGTTCGGGAAGAGGCCGGCCGCCTTGCCGTTGTTGGGGATGGCCTTCCAGATGTTCGAGTAGATCTTGGCGACGTCCTCGAGACCCCAGAAGAAGTGGTGGCTGTACTTGAGGTCTGCCGGCTTGCTGCCCGAGCGGATCGCGAACGGCTGCCACGGGCTGACACTGGTCAGGCAGGGCACCGAGTTCGCCTCGCACTGCTCCGAGACGGGGTTGTCGATCGTCGGCGTGCCGGCGGCGAACAGCAGGTCCGCGCCGTCCTTGTTGATGAGGTCGGAGGCGACCTCGCCGGCTCGGGAGGTGTCGGACTGGGAGTCGGCGGTGACGATCTTGACCTTGTAGGTCTTGTCTCCCGCCTTGATCGGGTGGTCCTTGAAGTAGGACGTCATCTGCTTGACCACGAACTTGTTGGCGGCACCGAACTCGGCGAGGGAGCCGGTGTCGGTGGTGACGAAGCCGATGGTGAACGTGTGGGAGTCGCTCCCGCCACCGCCGCCGCCACCCCCGCCGACGCCACCGCCGCAGGCCGCCAGTGACAGTGACGAGAGCCCGACGACGGCGAGCACCCCGGTACGACGTAGCTTCATCTGCACTCCCCTGCTGAGACGCACCCGGTCGGGCGCACGCTTCGGTGGCAAGCATGCGCGTGACTGCAGTCACAGGTGCAGCCGAGTCGCCAAGGTGGCGGAAATCAATACTTATGACCGGCGGCGGCGAGACCGCTGCACCGGCGAGCCCCTTCCGTGGTGGATGATCCAGGCGTGACGGACACGCGGCGAGCGCCGCTCGTGCTGCTCTCGGTCTGCGTGTTCTTCGCGATCTGCACCGAGATGCTGCCGGTCGGCCTGCTGCCCGAGATCGGTCGCGGGTTGGGTGTGTCGCCGTCGTCGGCGGGTGTCCTCGTGTCGCTGTACGCCGTCCTGGTCGCGGTGATGTCCGTCCCGATCGCGGCGGTCGCCGAGCGGTGGCCACGACGGACGGTGCTGGCGGTCCTGCTCGGCGCCTACACGGTCAGCAACGTGGTGTTCGCCGTCGCCCCCGACTACGCCGTCGCGATGGTGGCCAGGACGATCGGTGGCCTCGCGCACGCCGGCTTCTTCGCCGTGGCCGTCGCCGCGGCTGTGTCGCTCGTCGACGTCGCCCGCTCGGGACGTGCGATCACGGTCGTGATGATCGGCAACGCGCTGGCCCTCGTGTTCGGCGTCCCGCTCGGCACGGTGCTGGGCACCGCCCTCGGCTGGCGGTGGGCGTTCGTCGTCCTCGCCGCAGCGCTCGGTGGGCTCGCCCTGGCGGTGGTGCGGGTGCTGCCGGCGCAGTCGCCCGTCCGATCGAGCTCTGCGACGACCTCGTCCACGTCGGTGCTGGCCGGGGTCCGACGTCCCGCGGTGCTGGTCATGGCCACCGTGATCACCCTGCTCGCGCTGGGGCACTTCACGCTGTACACCTACGTCAGCCCGCTGCTGCTGCACTCCGGTGTGGCCCGCGCCGATGTCGGCGTCGTGCTGTTCGGCTACGGCTGTGGTGGTCTGCTCGGGCTGGCGGTCGCCGGCGTGGTGGTTGCTCGACGCCCGGAGGAGGCGCTCGCGGCCGACATCGTCGTGATGGGTGTCAGCCTGGTGCTCGCCGCAGTGGTGGCCTCGACGACCGGCATGGTCGCGGTAGTCGCGGTGTGGGGCGTGGCGTTCGGCGCCTTCCCGACGCTGACCCAGACGGTGATGCTGCGCGCGGCCGGAGACGCCACCGACAGCGCCGCCGCTCTGGTCAACGCGACGACCAACATCGGCATCGCGGGGGGTGCACTGCTCGGCTCGGCGCTGCTGGGCGTCGTAGCAGTGCCTGGACTCGGCTGGGTCGGCGCCGGCCTCGTCGCGGCATCGCTGGTCGTCTACACGCCGAGGCTGCGGCGGGCAGGCTAGGCCGCCTGGTCACGGCAGTGAGCGCGGGAGTCCGAACCAGGGGAGCACTCCGCTCTCGAATCGGGTGATGGCGCAGATCCGGTCGGCCGAGAGAGTCAGCACCAGCAGGCCGGTCCCATGTGCGACGCCGTCGGCACCGCGCAGGTAGGCCCCGAACGCAGGTTGATGGTTGGCCCGGGTCGGCACCAGGAGGAACCGGCGGCCGGCACCGAGGATGCTGGCGCAGAAGCGCGCCACCGCCTCTCTGCCTTCGTACTCGAAAGGCATCGGCGGCATCGAGACGAACACGTCGTCGGTGAGGAGAGCCACCACCGCGTCGAGGTCGGCGGCCTCGTAGGCGCGGACGAACCGGGCTACCAGCGCTTCGTCAGCCGACTCGGACCTTCCCGCCGGGCCTCCCGTGAGCCGCCGTCGGCGCTGCAGGCCCGATCGCGCCCGCTTCAGGGCACTCTCGACCGCGTCCACGGTCGAGTCCAGCATCTCGGCGACCTCGAGGGCGCTCAGCCCGACGACATCACGCAGGATCAGGACCGCGAGCTGGCGGGGTGGAAGCGCCTGAAGGGCGGTGACGAACGCCAGCGAGATGGACTCGATCTGCTCGTAGCGTGCCTCCGGGCCGAGCGCTGCGCCGACAGCATCCCCCAGCAGGGCGTCCGGGAACGGTTGCAGCCAGACCACCTCTCCGAGTCGCGTCGGATCCGGCGGTTCGACGTGCGGAACGTCCCACTCCCTGGCCGATCGTCGGCGTGCCGAGCGCCGAGCGTTCAGGCACCTGTTCGTGGCGATCCGGTAGAGCCAGGTGCGAAGTGACGCACGGCCCTCGAAGCCGTCAAGGCTCTGCCAGGCCGCGAGCAGGGTGTCCTGGAGGGCGTCCTCCGCGTCCTGGAGCGACCCGAGCATCCGGTAGCAGTGCACGTGCAGCTCGCGGCGGTGGGGCTCCGTCAGCTCCTGGAAGGCGGCACCGTCGCCTGCCCGCGCCCGGGTGAGCAGCTCGTCGGTCTCGGTGGTCCCCATCGCCTTCTCCCTCCCGTACGCCGTCGGCCGGCCCGCCTGCACTACTGACACCGCTCGAGGGCCGAACCGGGCGCTCCTCCTGCGCCCGGTTCCACCCGGCTGCGGTGTCTACCTCCCCACGACTCCGACGACGAAGAGGTGGAACCACGATGATGCTCACAGACAAGACTGCCGTGATCTACGGCGCGGGGGGTGCGATCGGCAGCTCCGTGGCACGTGCCTTCGCGGCCGAGGGCGCGCACGTCTTCGTCACCGGACGTGACCGGGCCCCGGTCGACGCGGTCGCCGAGAGCATCCGCTCGGCCGGCGGGACCTGCGAGGCTGCGACAGTCGACGCCCTCGAGGAACGGCAGATCGACGACCACCTCGGGTACGTCGTGGATCGGGTAGGGCACCTCGACATCTCGTTCAACGCCATCGGGAGCACGGACCCGAGCATCATGGGCGTGCCCTTGCTCGAGCAACCCGTCGAGCAGTTCCTGCTCCCGATCACCGGCTACGCGAGGTCCTACTTCCTGACCGCGCGGCTGGCCGCTCGACGGATGGTTCCTCACGAGTCGGGCGTGATCATGACGGTGACCACCCTGCACTCGCGCACTGGTCTGCCTCTCGCCGGAGGCTACGGTCCGGCTCAGGCCGCCAAGGAGGCACTCACGCGTCAGCTGTCGGCCGAGCTCTCCCCCCACGGCGTGCGCGTCGTGGGGCTGCGGCCCCAGGCGATGCCCGAGTCGGTCGGCTCGAGGAGGCGCTTCTATGAGTCCCGCGCCGCCGCCTCGGGGATGACCTGGGAGCAGTTCCAGGTGGCTCTCGCTGCCAGGACGCACCCTCGACGACTGCTCACGCTCCGGGAGATGTCCGACGTAGCGGTCTTCATGGCATCGGACCGGGCCAGCGGCATGACGGGCACGTCCGTCAACCTCACCCTCGGAAGCCTGGACGACTGATCACGACGCGGCCCAGCACGCGACCCGCGGCCAGGTCATCGACCGCCGACACGGCGTCCTCCCAGTCGTAGGCCCGCCCTATCGAGGGCCGGAGACGGCCGGTGTCCAGGAGCCCGTCGAGATGCCGAGCGATCTGCGCTCCGTGAGCCGGGTGGCTCTCGACGTACTCCCTCCAGGCGGCGCCGATCACATCGACGTTGCCGAGCAGCAGGCGATGGGTGCGGACGCTGGCAACGTCACCCGAGGTGAAGCCGACGACCACGAGCCGGCCCAGCGGTGCGAGCAGGCGGATGCTGTCCTCGACCCGACGGCCACCGACCGGGTCGACGACGACATCGACATCTCCGACCTCGGCACGGACCTGCGCCGGCCAGGTCGCGGAACCGACGTCGCCCGATCCGCCGGGGTCGTGGGTGAGGACCACGACGTCGGCTCCGGCGCTGCGGGCAGCCCGGGCCTTGGCATCGGTGCTGACGACGGCAGCCACGCGGGCACCCAGCGCGGCCGCCACGCTGCAGACCGCTTGGCCGAGCCCTCCACCGGCACCGTGCACGAGCACGGTCTCTCCCGGTCGGAGGGCCGCCCGCGTCACCAGGGCGAACCACGCGGTGTGGAAGTTGACGACGAACCCGCCCGCCACCTCCGTCGACAGGGAGTCGGGTGCGCGGTAGACGAGCTCGGGCGCCACGGCCACCCGTTCGGCGCACCCTCCCGTCACCCCCGTGACAGCCAGCACCCGCCGGCCGACCCAGTCGGGCTGCGGCGCGGCCAGGACCGTCCCGACGACCTCCATGCCGGGAACGAACGGAACGGCCGGGCGGACCTGATAGCCGCCGCGGCTGACCAGCAGGTCGGCGAAGCCCAGCCCGGCAGCAGCCACCTCGATGAGCACCTTGCCCGACGACTCCGGCTCCGGGACGTCGGTGACGTGCAGGCGGTCCGGGCCGTCGTACGACGTGAAGACGAGTGCTCGCACGGGCTACTGCCGCTGCGCCGCCGCTGCGGTGTACTCCTCGTCGGTGACCTGCGCACCCCAGGTGGCGTCGTCGTCCTCCCACATGGCCAGGTGCACCATGAACCGGTCGGGAAGCGCGCCGTGCCAGTGCTCCTCGTCGGGCGGGGTGTGCACGGTGTCCCCGGCGCGCATGATGATGACCTGGTCCCGGGTGGCGACGATGCCGACGCCCTCGGTGACGTGGAGGGTCTGGCCCAGGCTGTGGCTGTGCCACGCCGTCCGTGCACCCGGCGCGAACCGCACGTTGTTGGCGCGCATCCGCGACTCACCCTCGCCGCGCGTGATGACGTTGAAGTAGACGTCGCCGGTGAACATCTCGGCGGGCCCCATGGTGGTGGGTTGTTCGGTCAGCCTCTGCATGTCTGGATGCGTACCCGTCCGCACCGGGTCCAGACACCACACCTCAGGGCTGCACCGAGACGAACAGGAACGCAGCCAGCAGCACCAGGTGGACCACTCCCTGCAGCGCGTAGGCGCGACCCTGGACGACGGTGAAGGCCGTGACCGCGACGGTGATCGCCAGCAGGACCATCTGCGTGGGCTCGAGTCCGAGCTCGAGCGGGCCGGTCAGCCACACCACCGCCAGGGCGATGGTCGGGATGGTGAGACCGATGGAGGCCATGGCCGAGCCGTAGGCCAGGTTCAGGCTGGTCTGCACGCGGTCCCGCTGGGCGTTGCGCACCGCTGAGATCGACTCGGGGGCGAGGACCAGCAGAGCGATGACGACGCCCACCACGGCGTACGGGAAGCCGAGGTCCTCGACGGCGTCCTCGATCGTCGGCGACAGCAGCTTGGCCAGCCCGACCACCGAGACCAGTGCGGCGACCAGCAGCCCGAGGCTGAGCCACGCCTCGCGCGCTTCCGGCGGGTCGGCGTGGTCGTCGCCGTCGAGGTCGAGCAGGCCGGTGACCCGGCCCTGCTCGTCGCTGGAGACCGGCAGGAAGAAGTCCTGGTGACGGATGGTCTGGGTGAAGACGAAGGCGGCGTACAGCGTCAGGGAGGCCACCGCCGCGAAGGCCAGCTGCGGAGGGGAGAACTCCCGTCCCCGGGCCGACGTGGTGAAGCTGGGCAGCACCATGGTGACCCCCGCCAGGGCGATCACCGTGGCGACGGCAGAGCCGGTGCCCGAGGCGTTGAAGCTGACCAGGTGGTGCTTGAGCGCGCCCACCAGCAGCGAGATGCCCACGATGCCGTTGAGCGTGATCATCACCGCCGCGAAGACGGTGTCCCGGGCGTAGCTGCTGGTGCCCTTGCCGCCACTGGTCATCAGCATCACGATCAGGCCCACCTCGATGACGGTGACCGCCACGGCCAGGATCAGCGAGCCGAACGGCTCACCCACCTTGTGCGCCACCACCTCTGCATGGTGTACGGCGGCGATGACCGACCCCACGAGCGCCAGCGCCACCACCACCAGCACCGCCCAGTGGTCGTGGCGGAACCATGCCACCGCCAGGACCAGCAGGGCGAGGACCGGAACGGCGACCGACCACTGCAGGCGACCACGGACCGCTGGAGCACTCATGGGGCGCATTCAACCAGCCCTGCCAGGTCGTGGGTCCCGGCGTGCGCCCCAGCGCACGCTGGGACCACGACCCGAGCGGCAGGGGTCCCGGCTGGCATGATCAGCCGATGGCGAGCGCGTCGCGGCAGAGGCCGTCGGACTCGGTGCGGGTGCTGACCATGAACGTCTACGGTCCCGCCAACCCGGACTGGGACCGCAGACAGCGGCTGATCGGTCGGACCCTCCGTGCTCTGGACCCCGACGTGGTCGCCCTGCAGGAGGTGCCCGTCGACGCACCGGACGCGCTGGTGTCACTGCTGGGCGACGACCACCACCTCACGCACTTCTCTCGGCGATCCGACGACGGGGTCGCCGGCACCCTGGCCACCCGGTGGCCGCACGAGGTGGTGGAGGAGATCGACCTGCGGATCAGCGACCGCAGCCGGCCGACCCTGCCCTGGTGCGCCGCCCTGCTCGTCGAGCTGGACACGCCGGTCGGACGGATGCTGGTGACGCACCACAAGCCCAGCTGGCCGTTCCCCTTCGAGCTGGAACGCGAGGAGCAGGCCGTGCTGGTCGCGAGTGCGATCGAGGAGCGGGTCGGCGACCGGGCGATCCATGCCGTCGTGCTCGGTGACTTCGACGCCACGCCCGACTCGGCCAGCATGCAGTTCTGGCGCGGTCGGCGTCCCGCACGCGGGATGAGCGTGTGCTACCAGGACGCCTGGGAGTATGCCCATCCCGGCGAGCCCGGCCTCACCTTCGACACGGCCAACCCCTTGGTGATGGCCGGCGAGGTCAGCACCGCCGTGTCTCGCAAGATCGACCACGTCCTCGTGCGCAGCGGCCTGCACGGGCCCACCCTGCAGGTGGTCGCGTGCCGCCGAGTGCTGGACCAGCCCGTCGACGGCGTGTGGGCCAGCGACCACTTCGGGGTGCTGGCGGATCTGGTGACACCGCAGCACCCCCTGGGGTCGTGAGGCCAGCGTGCGCTCCAGCGCACGCTGAGCCCCACGACCGGGGGCCGCTTTTGCTGATCCGCCGCGCGGCCGACAGGATGGGCGCCATGGCCGAGAGGGTGTGGTTCCCGAGCACGAGCGGTCCACGGCTGGCCGGCCTGATCGACCTGCCCGAGGGTCCGGTGCGGGGCTGGGGAGTGTTCTCCCACGGCTTCACCCTCGGGAAGAGCAGCCCGGCGGCGAGCCGGATCTGCAAGCAGCTGGCCGGCGAGGGCATCGGGATGCTGCGGTTCGACAACCTCGGACTCGGCGACTCCGAGGGCGACTGGGGTGACGGGTCCTTCTCCCACAAGGTCGCCGACACCGCTCAGGCGGTGCGGTTCATGGACGGGTCGGGCCGCGAGGTGCGGCTGCTGGTCGGCCACTCCTTCGGCGGCGCCGCCGTGATCGCGGCCGCCCACAAGCTCGAGTCGGTCCGGGCGGTGGCGAGCGTCGGGGCGCCGTACGAACCGGGTCACGTCGAGCACAACTACGACGCGCTCGTCGAGCGCATCCTCGCCGAAGGGGAGGCGCCGTTCCCGGTGGGTGGCAAGGCCCTGACGCTGCGCCGGCACTTCATCGAGGACGTGCGGACCGCGAACCTGCACGAGCAGATCCGCACGCTGCAGCGGGCGCTGCTGGTGATGCACTCCCCGACCGACAACACGGTCGGCATCAAGAACGCGAGCGCGATCTTCCGGGCCGCACGGCACCCGCGCAGCTTCGTGTCGCTGGAGGGCGCCGACCACCTGCTCACCGGTCGCAACCAGGCCAAGCGGGCGGCACGCATCATCAGCGCCTGGGCCGATCCCTACCTGGCCGACGCCTGACCTCTGACCCCGCTATCCCAGCAGCCGGCGGAGCAGCGCGGGCGCGCTGTCGGCTCCCGCGAGCTCGGCCCAGCGCGCACCCGCTGCGCTCGCGAAGACCGCGGCCTGCTCGCTGTCCTCCCGGGGAGCCAGCACGACGAGCTCGGGGACCGCCTGCCCGACCCGGACCGGGTCCTCGTCGGTGTGCCGGCAGTCGGAGAGCAGGATGACCACCCGGCGCCTGGCACGGGCGGCGGCGAGCTGCTCGACGGCGACCCGGAGGGCCTCCGCGAGCCGGGTGACGCCGTGCCCCCTGAGTCGCAGCACCTGGTCCACGACGGCGCCGGCGGGTGCGGCGCCGTACAACGGCTCCAGGACGCGTACGTCGCCGGCGAACGCCACGACCGCGTGCTGGGCGGGCGCCCTCATGACGCAGGCGGCCGTCACCGTCGCGGCGACGGCGAGCCGTTCGCCGTTCATCGAGCCCGACGTGTCGAGGAGCAGGCAGACCGCCAGGTCCTGCCGCCCCCAGTCGCGGGCGGTGAGCTCGTCGAGGTCCTCGGGTCGTCGCTCCCCTCGCGCGGTGACGATCGCGTCGAGCGACGCGTCGATGTCCAGGTCACCCCCGCGGCTGGCCGGGACCAGTCGCGGCCGCGCCGTGCCGCTGCGGGTGGGACGTCCGGTGCGGACCCGGTCGAGCACGAGCCGGGCCGCGAGCCGCCGGGCGTGGGCCCGCAGCGTCTCGTCGGTGGCGTGCACCAGGTCCGCGACCATGGCGAGCGTCGCGTCCGGGTCCGAGGACAGCGCCCGCTCCAGCGCCTGCTCGTCCAGGATGCCGACCTCGGGGGAGATCTCGGCGAACCGCGCATGCTTGGCCAGCGTCGAGCGACCGACGGTCCGGTTGCGCGCTGCGTCCGCCTTGGGGTTCCTGCGCTGCTGGGGGTCGCCCGCGCGTGGCGGGCTCAGGCTTCCCCCGAACCGCCCCCCTCGGGCGTCGGGCTCGGGTCTGCGTCCGGCGGTGGACCGAACACCGACTCGTAGAGCCCGCGCACGATCTCCTCCGGACGCTGCGCCGCCGACTCGTGGAGCCGGATCCTCCCCGAGAGCGAGACGAGTGCCGCGTCCAGGCCGGCGTGCCAGTCGTCGGCCGGCACCGAGCGCATCACCGCGAGCCGCGAGGCGATCGCCACCAGGTCGATGGCGCCGCGCACCGACGAGCCGATCCGCACGTCCGGGTGTGACCGGGTACGTCGGACCAGGTCGACCACCTGGGCCCGCCACCGAGGGTCGCCGTGGCCGCTGCCGTCCACTCGGAGCGCGACGATCTCGGACTCGGTCGCCGCAGTCTGGTAGTCCATCGAGATCCGGCAGGTCCGGTCGTAGATCGCCGAGGAGATCCGCTCGGTG